>JBBRYH010000008.1:0-114533 GCA_038237845.1 Bacteroidia bacterium | reverse complement strand
GTCATAACCAAATTGTAATTGTGGATCATCCTGCATGGAAAAAGTCGCTTGATCTTTTTTCAGCATCATTTTTTCAAACGCAGGAAAAACAAAAAAATCAAGTATTAGTTGTTCCAACCTATTTTACTGCCGACACTTTTTCAATAATGGAAAATGGCAAGTCTGTGGATAATAAGAAGGCGGGATTGCTTGCGGCACTTATTTGCAGTACACCAA
The DNA here is from genome assembly GCA_038237845.1 of Bacteroidia bacterium. Lineage (GTDB taxonomy): Bacteria > Bacteroidota > Bacteroidia > Palsa-965 > Palsa-965. The sequence goes on along the minus strand of JBBRYH010000008.1, from coordinate 114,317 downwards.
AACCGTTGTTGAATATTTTTCTAAGTGGGGGAGTTGATAATTATCATACGCTCTTAACTTTTACAACTGCTTCTCTGCCAAAAACAAAACCGCTTATTGTCGGCGCAACAATCAGCTCAAACTCCTCAAATTCTTCTGCTGGAGCATTAGTAGACAAGTCATCAGAAAAAAATATTTCAAATGGCAGTCTTGCAAAAGATATTCCTGCCGGAGGGTCTGTATTCGTTGCTTCAACTCCTGCACCACTCGAGAAACCAAAAAGCAAACCTGCCAGTCGTGGACCCATTGCTGTTGATGATCAACAACAATTAGCTGATAGCATTATTGGCTCTATAAGAAACTATGCGCTTATTGTTGGTGTGAGTGACTATAAAGATAGCGCCTGGCACGACCTTCCAAATCCAGTTGCAGATGCAAGTTCTTTGAATGATGAGTTGAGTAGTCATTATGGATTTGAAACAACCTTCCTGCAGAATCCTACCAAATCTGAATTATACAAAGCGCTCACTGGTTTGATGACGAAAAATTTTGATCAGAATTCACAGGTACTTATTTTCTTTGCGGGCCATGGCGGGAAAAATGAATTTGATGGTTATTTCGTTCCTGCAGATGGAAAAAATCCGAAACAGGATGAAGAAATGAATTCTGTAATTACTTACAGTTCATTATGGCGCATCATCAAAGGGCTTCCGTCCCAACACGTTTTATTAATGATCGATGCATGTTATAGCGGAACATTTGATGAAGATGTGATGGCCAGTAACAGGGAATTGGCATCCGAAAAGAAACCTGACTTGGATAAATTACGATTGGTAAAAGAAAAAATGCATTATAAATTCAAGGCTTACATCGCTTCAGGGATTACTCCTGTATCTGACGGAAAACCTGGAGAGCATTCTCCATTTATGACTGAAGTTTTAAATTGCCTTAGAAAAGGTTATGCGGAAAATAATATTACAACATTTTATAATGTTTCTGCTGCAGTAGAGAAAGTGACGACGCCCGTACCAAGGTGTAATACGATTTCAATGGAGCCCGGGGGGGATTTTCTATTTATTCCTCAAGTGAAACATTAAATAATTTTTAAAAAGGAAACTATCAAAAGTTTCCTTTTTTTATATTAGATACATGAAGGTAATTCTCGATGATTCCGAAATTTTTGAATTACTTGAAAAAGCAAGTTTGACTCAATTCGATCCTTCCAAACAAATAGTTCTTGATTTCACGTTTGAAGAGAATTGGCACCTCCTTCTTTTTAATCCATCTGGAAATTTAAAAGGATGCAAGCTATTTGTTATATCAAAAAATAACCTAGCATTGGAGGCCGAAAAACTTTTGATACCTGAATTACTTTCTTTAAGTGATGATGATGGTTTCATATTTTTAAAAAATAAATCGCTTGAAATTGTCGAATTACTTTTGCAGGACAAAAAGTCGGCTCAGTTATTTTTTGATGGTCATTAACCTTCACATTTACCTGTGTTATGGCCAATCTGACTCTATTCGTCAGTAAAAAGCAACCCTTTAGCTGATTGAGCCGTATATAAGAGTCACACTAAGGAGTGGCTCTATGATTAAAACTGCTACCAAACGCTTTATTCCGCTTTATTTTCTTTGTTTAATTCTTGCGTTCATGACCGCCTCAGGCCGTCTTGTTGCGCAAAGCGGAAATGAATTCTGGCTTGCACCGCCAGATATTACTGATCTTCATAATGCGCCTGGAGGCGAACCTTTATTTGTAAAAGTCTCTTCAACCGGACTTGCCTCTACAGTAACAATTGATATTCCAGCAAACGGAGCCTTTATTCCTATTGTTGTCAATGTTCAGGCCAACAAAACGGTAAAAGTAAATCTTACGGCTTTCAAGGCATCGCTTGAAACACGTCCGACAAATACAATTGTCAATACTGGTTTACATATTGTTTCTACCACTCCAATAACTGCCTATTACGAATGTGCTAACACAAACAACACAGACATTTGGGCATTAAAAGGTCCAAATGGTTTAGGAACACAATTCTATATTCCACTTCATAAACATGCCCCATTTAATAATGAAGCGTCATTTGCATCGCCACATCAGGCTTTCGCATCTTTTGATATTTGTGCAACAGTTAATGGAACAGTTGTATCCATTTTTTCTCCTGTCCCTGTTGATGGTCACCCTGCTCTTACACAATTCTCTGTTACCTTAAATCGAGGTCAAACTTATTCCTGCGGTTGGACAGGTCTTAATTGGTCCATCCCTTCAACTCATCCTTCAGGTGCTGTTGTCCTTTCTACACAACCCATTACTGTTTCATTAAAAGACGACTCGGATCATAATCCTTCAGGTGGATGTTATGATATACTTGGCGATCAAATTGTTCCTACAAGCGTCGTTGGAACTGATTATATCGCCGTCAAAGGTTCATTGAATAATACAGGAGATGAAAGTGTTGTTATCATGTCAACACAAAATAATACACAGGTCTTTTTAGATGGAAGCGCAATTCCTGTTGCAACACTTTTTGCAGGAGAATATTTCCGAATTGATATTGATTCTCTTTCTGCAAGTACAAACAATTCCATTTTTATTCATTGTACACAACCGGCTTATGCAATGCACATCACTGGATTTGGTTGTGAAATGGGAATGGCAGAATTACCTCCTTTGAATTGTGCAGGTTCAAGGCAATTAAATTTTACAAGAAGTAATGCAAGTACATTTTATATAACAGTGCTTGTAAAAACTGCTGCACTTGGTGGATTTACTATTGTAGGTCCCGGAACCGCCACAATTCCTCCTGCTTCATTTATTACCGTTCCTGGAACTGCTGGTGTTTGGAAATCGGCACGAATAACTTATAATACAACTCAGGTTCCTGTCGATTCAACTTTTAAAGTCAGCAATTCTATTGATGTGTTTGCACTTGGTGTTGTCAATGGCGGAGCTGCGACCGGGTGTGAATATGGATATTTTTCTGAGTTTGTTGCACCGACAACAGTGAATGCAGGAATTGATCAAACAATTTGTGCGAATACTTCCGCAACACTTAATGGTGCGATTGCCGGTGGTACTGTAACAGGTATATGGACAAGTAATGGAACGGGAACTTTTGCTCCAAGCAACACAACACTCAATGCTACCTATACGCCAAGTGCGGGTGATGCTGGTTTAGGTTCAGTTATTCTCACCTTGACTTCAACTGGCGCATGTAATCCTGTATCAGATCCAATGACTTTAACAATCACTCCTGCGCCAACTGCAAATGCAGGTGTCGATCAAGTGAAATGTAAAAATAATTCAGCAACTTCTTTAGCCGGAATTGTTACTGTTGCTACTGGTGGTGTTTGGACTGGTGGTCTTGGAACTTATGTGCCTTCTAATAATGTTTTGAATCCCGTTTATACGCCTACTGCAGGAGAACTTACAGCAGGAAGTGTGGTCCTAGTATTAACAACAACGGGAAATGGAATTTGTAATCCTGTTAGTGATAATATGCTTATCACTTTTACTCCGAATCCTGTTGTGAATGCAGGTGCTGATCAAACAAAGTGCGGTAATAATGCTACAACAACTTTAGCAGGATCAATTACTGTTGCTTCAGGTGGCGTATGGACTGGAGGAAGCGGTGTGTTTGTCCCGAATGCAAATGCGTTAAACGCAGTATATACTCCTTCAGCCGCCGAAATTTCAAGTGGAAGTGTAACACTTACTTTAACCTCTACAGGAAACGGAACTTGCAATGCTGTAAGTGATCAAATGGTAATCTTCTTTACTGGAGCTCCAACTGCAAATGCTGGACCCGATCAAACGAAATGTTCAAATAATGCTGCAACAACATTAGCAGGATCAATTACAATTGCTACAGGTGGGCAATGGACTGGTGGACTTGGTGTGTTTGCTCCAACCAATGCAACTTTAAATGCGACCTATACGCCAACTGCCGGTGAAATTTCTGGAGGGTCTGTAACCTTAACGTTAACTACAACAGGAAATGGAACTTGTAATTCTGCAACTGATCAGATGACAATTTTCTTCTCGCCTTCTCCTACTGTAAATGCAGGTCCTGATCAAACGGTTTGTGCAAATAATTCAATAGCAACTTTAAGCGGATCGTTCACTACATCAACCGGAGCTGCATGGTCTGGTGGTGCAGGAACATTTACTCCGAACAATACTACAATGAATGCAACTTACACTCCAACTGCTGCTGAACGCACTGCTGGAACTGTAACGCTGACTTTAACTACAACCGGAAATGGCGGATGTAATGCAGTTAGCGATCAAATGGTAATTACTATTACTCCATCTCCAACGGCAAACGCAGGTCCTGATCAAACTAAATGTGGTAACAATGCAAATACAACCTTAGCAGGATCAGTAACCGTGGCAACAGGGGGACAATGGTCTGGTGGTGGTGGATCTTTTGCACCAAGCACTGCGGCATTAAATGCAATTTATTCTCCTACTCCAGCAGAAATTTCTGGTGGAAGCGTAACATTGACTTTGACAACAACCGGAAATGGAAGTTGTAATGCTGTTACAGATCAGGTTGTAATTTTCTTTACTTCTCCTCCAACTGTAAATGCAGGTCCCGACCAAACTAAATGTGCAAATAATGCTGCGACTACTTTAGCAGGTAGCGTTACCGTTGCTACTGGTGGACAATGGACTGGCGGACTTGGAACATTTGCACCTAGCAATAATTTTCTTGGAGCAACGTACACGCCAACTGCAGGTGAAATCGCTGGAGGAAGTCTTACGTTGACGTTGACAACAACAGGAAACGGAACATGCACATCGGTTACTGACCAGATGACGATTTTCTTTACTCCAGCTCCTACGGTGAATGCAGGAATTGATAGAACGGTATGTGCAAATAACTCTGCTGTTACATTAGCCGGATCATTCACCACTGCAACAGGTGCAATTTGGTCTGGCGGTGCTGGGGTTTATGTTCCGAATAATACAATAATGAATGCAACATATACTCCTTCTGCGGCAGAACGAACTGCAGGAACTGTTACGTTGACTTTAAGTACAACTGGTAATGGAACCTGCATTGCTGTTAGCGATCAGATGATCATTACTATAACTCCATCTCCTGTTGTCAATGCAGGTCCCGACCAAACAAAATGTGGAAATAATCCAAATGCTACATTGGCAGGATCAATCACTGTGGCGAGTGGCGGACAATGGTCTGGCGGACTTGGATCATTCTCTCCATCATCAACAGCACTTAATGCCGTTTATACTCCAACTGCAGGTGAAATTTCAGGTGGAAGTGTAACATTGACCTTAACCTCAACAGGAAACGGTTCTTGCGTTGCGGTGACGGATCAAATAACTATTTTTTATTCTGCACCACCAACGGCGAATGCAGGTATTGACCAAACAAAATGTGCGAATAATTCCGCAACCACATTAGCAGGAGTTGTTACCGTTGCAACAGGTGGTCAATGGACAGGCGGCCTTGGTACTTTTGTGCCGAATAATAATACACTTAACGCAGTCTATACGCCAACCGCTGGTGAAATTTCAGGAGGAAGCATTACACTTACGTTAACGACAACAGGTAATGGAACATGCTTATCTGTTACTGATCAGATGACGATTTTCTTCACTCCTGCCCCAACTGTAAATGCAGGTCCTGATCAAATTGTATGTTCAAATAATTCAACCTTAACATTGAGCGGATCATTTACAACAGCTAGTGGCGCTGCTTGGTCTGGCGGAGCTGGCGTATTTGTTCCGAATAATACAACAATGAATGCAACGTATACGCCGACTGCTGCAGAGCGTTTAGCTGGAACCGTTACGTTGTCTTTAACTACAACCGGTAATGGAACGTGTATTGCTGTTACGGATCAAATGATTATTACAATCACTCCTGCTCCAACAGTCAATGCAGGACCCGATCAAACAAAATGCGGAAATAATGCAAATACAACTTTAGCGGGTTCAATTACAATTGCAAGCGGTGGCGTTTGGTCCGGTGGTGGAGGAACATTTACTCCTTCTACTGCAGCTTTGAATGCTGTTTATACACCAACAGCAGGAGAAATTGCTGGAGGAAGTGTAACGCTTACTCTTACAACAACAGGAAATGGAACTTGTATCGCAGTTACAGATCAAATGACAATTTTCTTCTCTGCTCCTCCAACAGCAAATGCAGGGATTGATCAAACGCTTTGTGGCAACAACGCAATTGCAACATTAGCAGGAAGCGTTACGGTTGCAACTGGTGGACAATGGACGGGAGGACTTGGATTGTTTACGCCGAATAATAATACACTTAATGCAACTTATACACCTACTGCATCTGAAATAGCAGGGGGAAGCATTACGTTAACCCTCACAACAACAGGAAATGGAACTTGTACCTCCGTTACGGATCAAATGACCATTTTCTTTACTCCTGCACCTACAATAAATGCTGGAGCAGATCTAATTGTTTGTGCAAATAACGCCGCTGCTACTTTAAATGGGTCCTTCACAACTGCAGGTGGTGCTGCGTGGACTGGTGGAGCAGGTGTTTATTCACCGAATAATACCACCATGAATGCAACTTACACTCCTACTGCAGCTGAAATAACTGCAGGAACAGTGACGTTGACTTTAACTACAACTGGAAATGGAACTTGCACCGCAGTTAGTGATCAAGTCTTAATCACCATTACTGTTTCACCAACAGTAAACGCTGGACTCAATATTAGTTCTTGTGCAAATAATTCTAGCGTTTCTTTGAACGGACAAGTCTTCAATGCGGGCGGTGGAATTTGGTCAGGTGGTGGCGGAACCTTCTTCCCTAACAATACCACTTTGAATGCAGTCTACACTGCCAATGCTGCAGAAATTTCAGCAGGAACAGTTACGCTTACTTTAACCAGCACAGGAAATGGATCTTGTTCAGCAGTAACAGATCAAGTAGTTATTTCATATGCTCCTTCTCCGATTGCAAACGCTGGTGCAGATCAATCTTTATGTGGCAATAATTCAACTGCTAGTTTAAATGGGTTTGTGAATTTTTGTGCAGGAGGACAATGGACGGGAGGGCTTGGTTTATTTACTCCTTCAGCAAATGCACTGAATGCAACCTATGCTCCTACTGCAGGTGAAATTGCGGCAGGATTTGTAACGTTGACGCTGACTACTACTGGAAACGGCTCCTGTTTACCGGTGACTGATCAAATGACAATTATTTATACCCCGTCTCCGACTGTCGATGCTGGAGTCGCACTAACTTCCTGTGCAAATAATCCATCAGTTGTTCTAAATGGATCATTCACAGTTGCGACAGGAGCACTTTGGTCAGGTGGCCTCGGCTCTTTTGCCCCGAACAATACAGCAATGGGCGCTACCTACACACCATCTGCTGCTGAGATTACTGCTGGCACAACCACGTTGTATCTTACTACAACTGGAAATGGAACATGTCTTTCGGTTATGGATAGCGTAGTGATTACAATTTCTACAGCTCCTATAGTAAATGCAGGAGTTGATATAACTACTTGTGTAAACAATTTGAATGTAGCCTTAAGTGGAAGTGTTTCCGGGCCAACCAATACTGGAATTTGGACATCGAATGGTAGTGGAACATTTGTTCCTAATAACACAAATTTAAATTCTACCTACCAGTGCAGTTCCGCAGATTCATCTGCCGGAAGTGTTTTAATTACACTTACATCAACCGGAAACGGAGCTTGTAATGCAGTATCAGATCAATTAACAATTTTCATTCTTCCAGCAGGAACTTCAAATGCAGGAAGCAATGTTATCGTTTGTGGAAATAATGCTGCAACTGTTTTAAATGGAGCAGTTGGTGGTGGTGCAACTTCTGGAACATGGTCAACAAATGGAACAGGAATTTTTACTCCAAATAACACAACGTTAAATGCAACGTATGTTCCAAGTGCTTCAGATATTGCAAACGGAACTGTTACCGTTACGTTGACAGCAAATTCCTGCAATCCAGCTGCGAGTAGTTTGATTATTACTATAACGCCCGCTCCTATTTCAGATGCTGGTCCTGACCAGACAATATGCGCATCTGTTGCAACAGTTACACTTGCCGGAAGTGTGAGCGGTGGTTCAACAACAGGTATCTGGACAACAAGCGGAACTGGTTCATTTAGTCCAACTAACACAACATTAAATGCGACTTATACTCCAAGTCCAGCAGATGTTAGTGCTCAGAATATAACGCTCACCTTAACTTCTACGGCAAACGGTTCTTGCAATCCTGACGTAGATGTTATGTTATTACACATCTTCCCTAATGGAACTGCAAATGCAGGAGTTGATCAAATTATTTGTACAAATAATCCTAACGTAATTCTTTCTGGAACTTTAGGTGGCGGTGCAACACAGGGTCAATGGAGTACAACGGGCTCTGGAGTATTCTCTCCGAATGATACAGCATTGAATGCTACTTACATTCCAAGTCCTGCTGATCTTATTTCTGGTTCGGTTAGTCTTGTTTTAACTGCAACAAACAGTTGTAATCTCGCAATTGATTTCCTCAATGTAATTTTCACTCCTGCGCCAATTGTAGATGCTGGAACTTCTCAATCAACTTGCGGTTCCAATCCGTCCGTTATTTTAAATGGTTCTGTTTCTAATGCAACAGGCGCTATTTGGAGTGGAGGCAGCGGAATATTTGTTCCAAATAACACAACATTGAATGCAACCTATTCGCCAAGTGCTGCTGAACAAGCTGCGGGTTTTGTAATTCTTACATTGACATCTACTGGCAATGGAAATTGTAATGCTGTTTCGGATACGGTGTCATTTAATTTTTCTCCAGGCATTGTTGTAAATGCGGGACCAGACCAATCCGTTTGTATCAGTGCTACTTTTACTCAAATGCAAGGTTCCGTTGCTAATGGATCTACAACTGGTATTTGGTCAACTCTTGGTTCAGGAATTTTTACACCAAACGATAGTGCGCTGAATGCAGTGTATACTTTCAGTACTGCAGATACAACTGCTGGAAGCATCACATTGATTTTAACTTCCACAAACAATGGCGTTTGTCCTGTTGCTCATGATACAATGGTTGTCACTTTCGGGCCAAGTGCATATGCATTTGCTGGATATGATCAATCGGTTTGTTCTTCCACCCCAAATATTACACTTGCTGGTTTTGTAACTGGTGGTGCAACACAAGGTGTTTGGGCAACTGCAGGAACAGGAACGTTTGCACCAAATGATTCAACCTTGAATGCTGTTTATACTTTCTCACCAGCGGATGTTACTGCAGGAATCGTAACGTTCATTCTAACTACTACAGATCACGGCTCCTGCTTTCCAGGAATTGATACTGTCGTAATTATTATTGCACCTACTTCAATTGTAAGTGCCGGCGGTGATGTAAATATTTGTTCTGATAATTTAAGCGTTCCACTTGGTGGAAATATCAGCGGCGCTTCTAATACAGGAATCTGGTCAACATTAGGATCAGGAAGTTTTGTTCCAGACAATTTGACTTTAAATGGAACATACACCCCAAGTGCAAGCGATTCGTTTGCAGGAAGTGTTACGCTCGTGTTGACTTCAACAAATACCGGTTCATGTACACCGTCAACCGATACAATGATTGTCACTATTACTGAGCCTGCAATTGCAAATGCGGGTGTGGATCAAACAACTTGTTCGCAAGGTGCTGCAGTTACTATGACAGGAAATGTCAGCGGCGGATCAACAACTGGAATCTGGTCAACACTTGGAACTGGAACATTTGCTCCATCTAATAACGTGATGAATGCTATTTATACACCATCACCTGCAGACCTTGTTGCCGGAAGTGTAACCATTGTACTTACTTCAACAGGAACGGGTATTTGTGTTGCAAGAACAGACACGATGATAATTACAATAATTCCATTAGCAATTGTAAGTGCAGGCCTGGATAGAATTGTTTGCGGTAATCTTACTGATGTTGTTTTAAACGGAACAGTAAGCGGAACAACGATAACAGGACTATGGACCACAACAGGAAGTGGAACTTTTGTCCCTAACGCAACAACGTTGAATGCAACTTATGCAATGAGTAATGCAGATATCATTTCAGGATCTGTCGTTCTCTTTTTAACCTCAACAAATAATTCGCTTTGTCCGCCTGTTGTTGACACGATGATCATAACTGTTGAACCATTACCAATTGCAGCATTCAGTTCTTCATCTGGAGATTCGCTTGACGTAACTTTTGTGGATCAATCGACGGGTGCAGTAGCATGGTATTGGAGTTATGGTGATGGAGGAACTTCTACACTTCAGGATACAACTTATTATTACGGAAGTTCTGGAACCTATCCCGTGACATTAATTATAACAAGTGCAGGTGGATGTACGGATACAATTACAACAAATGTTGATGCACATGAATCTTTAACAACACCTGTTGCAATTCCAACAGGCTTTACACCGAATGATGATGGAACAAACGATGTGCTGCATGTTTTAGGTGGACCATTTAAAGATGTTGATTTCAGTATTTATAATGAATGGGGAAATCTTGTCTTCCATACCAATGATGTAAATGGTGGATGGGATGGAACTTATAATGGGAAAAAACAACCTGGTGGCGTTTACGTCTACACGGCAACTGGTAATACGGTAGCAGGCAGGTTCGTAAAATTATCGGGTAATGTTACACTGGTTCGCTAATAACAGAAAGGAAAAGATATGAAACACAAATTCAATTCTTCTGTCGCAATGAAAATGGTCGCTGCCTTTTTTCTGATTTTTTCAATCGAAAAAAGTTATGCTCAGGATTTTCATCTGTCACAATATGACATGAATCCCTTGTATTATAATCCTGCTGAAACAGGAATGTATTTTGGCAAGGAAGACATGAAATATCGCTTCAATGGAAGTTATCGCTCGCAATGGCAAAAGTTACAAGGCAAGCCCTATTCTTCCATTGACGTTGGTTATGATATGACCTTGGGTCGGTTCGGTGCTGGTGTTTTATTGATGGATCATATTGCAGGAACTTCCAATTTTGCAACCTTTCAATTTTTATTATCAGGTGCCTATCAAATCACAAATCCTGAAAGTAAAAAGCATTTTCTTTCTGCTGGTTTACAAATGGGAATTTTTCAGAAAAAATTTTCCTACAGTTATTTGCTTTTTGAAAATCAATATACCACAACGGATGGTCTCGACCCCAATCAATCAAATGGTGAAGATTTTCCTGACTTAACTCTTGTGCGTTTTGATGCTAATCTTGGTATTCATTACAAATACATTGATCCAAATCATAAATTTGAACCAAGCGCAGGGTTTTCTGTTTATCATGTAACGATGCCAAATGAATCTTTTACCGGACAGAAAAATCGTTTGCCAATGCGTTTCAATGCCATTTTGAATTGCGACTTTTTCGTTAATGAAAATTTGACGCTGACTCCAAATGTGTTATACATGTATCAACGAAAAGCAAATGAATTTAATATTGGTCTTTTGGCAGGTTACGCTATGGCAGATTCGCCGTATCAACTTTTAGGTGGATTAAGCTATCGCAACCGCGATGCTATAATATTTCATTTAGGGATGAAGCAAGGCTCAAATATTTTTAGAATTTCCTATGACGTAGTAACAAGTAATCTTAAAAAATATGGCGGCTCGCGCGGGGGATTTGAAATGGGCGTAATTTATTCCGGCGGACTAAAAGGAACACGAACTAGTAAAGCAGCAGGTATCTAAAAAAAATTTCCTCCAAAACCAAAAAACGATCTGACAATAACAGATCGTTTTTTTTGGAGCTATTTTTGCATTGCATTTATATGATTCGAAATTTACCAATTCAATCCAGAATAATTTATTCAGTTTTTGTTGGTTTGATTTACAGTATAATTTCTCCTGCTCAAAATCTCCTGCCTAATGGAGATTTTGAAAATTATCGTTCGTGCCCAGGTGGAATGGAAACCATTCAATATGGTTTACTCATCGACTGGTTTCAGCCAGTAACAGATTGCACCCCCGATTATTTTAATGTTTGCGGAACGGCTCGTTCTTCTACTATTCCTGACAATACAATGGGTTTTCAAAATGCAAGTAGTGGCAAAGGATATATTGGATTGTGGGCCTATCTCGCAGGACCTGTTCCTTCTTACACAAGCGAATTTATTGCTTGCCAATTAAAATCACCTTTAGAAATCGGCAAGACTTACAAAATAAAAATGAACATTTCATTGGGCAATTATTCAATGTATTCTTTGAATGGACTTGGCATTGCTTTTACTTCTTTCTATCCTCAATTTGAAACTCCAGCGCTTCTTAAAATTTTGCCGCACCAACAAAATATGACGGGCAATCAACTCACCGATACTGCAACTTGGATGCCTATTGAATTTGATTACACAGCAAATGGCGCTGAAAATTATTTTGTTATTGGAAATTTTAACTGGATTGGAAACAATGGGAAAAAACTTCCTTACAAACCAGATCATGTTCCCTTTTGGTGAGGAGCCTATTATTTTATTGATGATGTATCGCTCGAGGAAGTAAAACCAAAAGTTGAGGTAGTGGTCGCACCGCCCCTTGTCGATTCACTCACTCAAATTAAAAATGCTTTTACTGAAAAATATACTGCCGCGTTTTCAACAGGGTATGTTTTAACTCGCGTGTTTTTTGATATTGATAAATATAATCTCAAACCAGAATCGAATCTGTCTTTGGATTCTTTAGTTATGTTCATGAAACTTTTTCCTGAATTGAAAATCGAAATTGCAGGACATACGGATAGCACAGCAACCGAAGCGCACAATAAAATACTTTCGAAGAACCGCGCAATCGAAGTGAAAAAGTATTTAATAAGCAAGGGAATTGACGAAGCAAGAATGATTCCTATTGGTTATGCAAGCGCTCGTCCATTGGAGAGTAATGCAACTATTCCAGGAAGATCGCGAAACTGACGAGTAGATTTTAAAGTGGTTGAATAAAAAAATCCTGCTCAAACAAAATTGTTTTAAGCAGGATTTTTGAAATAAAGCTTCAGATTAAGCTTTCGCCAATTCTTCAACCGGCACCACTTTTGCAAATTGAACATTAGCTGTTAATTTCACTTCGTCACTAACCACAACTCCGCCTGCTTCTGTTGCCATATTCCACGTCAAACCAAAATCTTTACGATTGATTTTACCAGAAACTTCAAATCCAGATTTGATATTACCGTAACCATCTTTTCCAATTCCACCGTATTCAACGTGAAACTCAATTGCTTTTGTAATTCCGTGCATCGTAAGATTTCCTTTCAACAAATAATTGTTGTCATCAGTTTTTTTTAATGAAGTAGAAACGAAATCAACAGTTGGAAAATTTGCAGTATCGAAAAAATCCGGGCTCTTTAAATGTCCGTCACGTTGTTCAGAGCCGGTTGTAATGCTATTCGCATCTGCAGAAAAATGAATGCTTGCTGTTTCAAAATTATCTCCGTCTGTTTCTACTTCAGCTGAAAATTTATGAAAGCTTCCGCTCACATTTGAAATTACAAGGTGACGGATTTTGAAATTTACTTCAGAGTGTGAAGCGTCTATGTTCCATTTGGTTTTCATTGTATTTAGGTTTTTTGGTTTGACTTATCTTATTTGACGATTCAAAGATACGGATTTTATATGTATCTACATATATTGTAAATACAATAATTGTAAGTTTTTGATTTTCAGATTATTAAATTTGCTTTTGACAAAAACAAAGCCCCGACAATTGAATGTCGGGGCTCAAAAATCAGATGAATTTGGATTATAAATAGTCGTTCGCAAGATTGGCCAATTCACTTCGTTCACCTTTTTGTAAGGTTATATGAGCATACAAATCCCGTCCTTTCAAACGATCAATCATATAGGAAAGTCCGTTCGATTGTGTGTCGAGATAAGGTGTGTCAATCTGGAAAATATCTCCTGTAAAAACAATTTTTGTGTTTTCTCCCGCGCGTGAAATAATAGTTTTCACTTCATGAGGTGTAAGATTCTGCGCCTCGTCCACAATAAAAAATACATTTGATAAACTTCTTCCTCGTATATATGCAAGTGGACAAACAATTAGTTTTTCGTTCTCCACCATTTCATTGATCTGCTTGAACTCTCGATCTTTTTCGCTGTATTGGCTCTTAATGTATTTCAGATTATCCCACAGAGGTTCCATGTAAGGATTCAATTTCGATTTAATGTCGCCGGGTAAATAGCCGATATCTTTATTACTTAATGGAACAATCGGTCGAGCTAAATAAATTTGATGGTAATTTCTTCTTTGCTCTAATGCTCCTGCTAAGGACAATAATGTTTTACCCGTGCCTGCAACACCCTGCAAAGTAACCAATCGAATTTCTGGACGAAGAATTGCATCAAGTGCAAATGTCTGTTCTGCGTTTCTTGGTAGAATATTAAAAGCAGTTTGTTTTTTTACGCGTTCTAATGTTTCTGCCTTTTCATTATACCAAGCCAACACCGATTTTTGTCCACTTTTCATTATGTAAAAATGGTTTGCGACCGGTTTTGTTTTTTTCAGACTTAATGGAACCGTTACGATTTCCTTTTCATACAATTCGGAAACTGATGCTGGCGCAACTTTTTCCAGCGTTGTATTTCCAGTGTATAGTTCGTCAAGATTTTTAATTTTTCCAGTCTCATAATCTTCCGCCTGAAGGCTTAATGATTTTGCCTTTATTCGTAAATTAATGTCCTTGGTAACTAATACAACTTTTCTTTTCGGATATTTTTCAGATAAATAAAGGGCGGAATTTAAAATTCGATGGTCGGCTTTGCGCTCCCCGAATATTTTTTCTGCATCCAACTTGGGTGATTGATGCATTTCAATCATAAACATTCCGTGGCCTTTGCCATTGATGTTTACCCAATCCTGCAATGTATTTCTTCCGGAAATTTTATCGATGTAACGTGTAAACTCTCGCGCTGCGTAGTTTTTGGTATCGTTACCCTTTTTAAAATTATCAAGTTCTTCCAATACCGTAATCGGTACCACTACATCGTGCTCTTTAAAACTTTTAATTGCGTTATGATCATAAATGATCACGGACGTGTCGAGCACGAATATTTTTTTCTCCTGCGCCATAAAGAGCGAATTAATTTGGTTGTCGCTAAACTATTAAAACCTGAATGGCATATTCATCTCTACCTAACTTATTAATGAACATTTATCTGTTTATGACGATTTTTTCGTTTTTGTTCGAATTCGTCTTGTCATTCTCCCAATTCGTCGAAACTGCTTGATTTTTAGCTTAATAAGTTTTATACTTGTTATGCGTGAATTAGGCTTTTACACCCAACCTAATCCTTCTGAAAAAACTTAATAATACTGTTTTTGTTTTATGGAATTAACCTAAAGTTAATCCCTATTCATAGACACACTTAACAAACGCCGGATCATGATCAACAAATTACAAAGTAAGTCTGCAATCGCAATCTTTGCATTGTTGCTATCTACAGGAATTCTTCAATCACAGCAATTGTGGAAAAATCCGATGGTAGATAATACCCAGAACTTTTATCAGATTCAACAGCAGTTCAATCATGATAATCGTTCCTTGATTCGTGAAATGAGTCATGAGGCAACAAGAAATCAATTAGCACAACAAAGCCCAAAAGGTGGTTCTGCTCAGATGGCAGAAGAAAGCGAAGCAGGTAAAGAAGGCTATTTACAATACAAACGTTGGGAATATTTCATGGAGCCTCGCGTATTTCCTTCTGGAGATTTAAGTCTTCCATCTACTAATTGGTCCAAATTTGAAGACTATTTAAATAACAATCCCGCTGCGATGCAACAGTATCAGATGGGACAGGGAAATCATTCCACACAACATAACAGCGGTCCCGTTTCAATTCAATCTAGCACATGGATTTTCCAAGGTCCAACAGGCGCTCCTACAAATGGCGGTGCAGGTCGTATTGGTTTTGTTCGTGTTGATCCTACTAACCCACTTATTATTTGGGTTGGCGCTCCTGCGGGAGGTTTGTGGAAATCTATTAATGGAGGATCTAGCTGGACAACAAACACAGATTTTCTTACAGTTATCGGCGCTAGTGATGTTGCCATTGACCCTTCGAATACATTGAATATGTATCTCGCAACTGGAGATGGTGATGCAGGTGACACTTATTCAACTGGTGTTTTAAAATCTACAGATGGTGGCGTTACTTGGAATACAACAGGATTATCTTGGACACCAAACCAAGGACGTACAATAAGCAAGTTATTGATTAACCCTACAACTCCATCAACCATCATGGCGTTCTCCAACACAGGAATCTGGAGAACAACAAACAGTGGAACAACATGGACGCCAGTGCAAAGTGCAAACAGCTTTAAAGATGCTGAATTTATGCCAGGCGCTCCAAATACAGTATACGCATGCGGAACAACATTCTGGAAATCTACAGATGGCGGAGCAACATGGGCAAACATAACGTCTGGTGTGCCAGCAGCAGCTAGTGTTGATCGTCTTGCAATTGCAGTAACTGCAGCTGCAACAGGAACAATTTATATGCTTGCAGGAAGCGCTGCAACTGATGGGTTTTTTGGTTTGTATAAATCAACTAATTCCGGAACTTCGTTCACAACAGTTACAGTTACATCTCCAAGTAATGTCCTCGGATGGGCAAGTGCTGGTAATGATTCGGGCGGACAAGGTTGGTATGATCTTGTGATTGATGCTTCTCCTACAAATGCAAACGAAATTTGTGTTGGTGGTGTAAATATCTGGCGCTCTACCAATGGAGGAACTTCATTTACATTAAATGGCCATTGGACAGGATCGGGCGCTCCTTATGTTCACGCAGATCATCATGCAATGATTTATGTTAATGGAACTACCATGTATGAAGGTTGTGATGGTGGAGTTTTCAAAACCACTAATAACGGCACAACCTGGTTAGATGTTTCTGCAAATCTTTGTATTGCTCAGAGTTATCGAATTGGCGTTTCCGGATCAAACCCAACACTTTGGATTACAGGTCACCAGGATAATGGAACTAATTTGAAAAACGGTGCCTCTTACGTTGAAACAATGGGCGGAGATGGAATGGATTGTTTCATTGACAGAACGAATAATAACGTAATGTATGGTTCACAATATTCAGGATCACTTAATCGCTCTACTAATGGCGGAGCAAGTTGGTCTGGTATTACAACTGGTTTATCTGGAACAGCTCCTTGGGTTACTTCATGGTATCAAGATCCAACAACGGCTAATACGATTTATTGCGGTCGCACAAATCTTTTCAAATCTACAAATCAAGGAACGGCTTGGGCGGCAGTTGCAAGTGCCGTACCAGGAGCAGGAACAATTGTAGATTTCAAAATTGCTCCTTCTAATAATCAAGTTATTTATGTTGTCAAATCAAACGCCTGTTATAAAACCGTAAATGGTGGCGGTGCTTGGACAACTATTACAGGAACATTGCCTGTAGGTTCTGCTGTAATCACCAGAGTGGATGTTAAACCAACTGATCCGCTTGTGGCATACGTTACCTTCTCTGGTTACTCCCCAGGAAATAAAGTTTTCAAAACAATAAACGGAGGAACAAGTTGGACAAACGTTTCAACTGGTCTTCCGAATCTTCCAATAAACTGTGTTCGTTTTGATGCAAGTTCGGCTATAGAAGGTGTTTATGTTGGTTGTGATGTTGGTGTTTATTATTGCGACAACACTTTTGCTGGCGTATGGCAACCCTACTTCACAAGTCTTCCAAACGTTCCAATTTTTGATCTTGAAGTTTACACTCCAACAGGAAAACTTTACGCTTCTTCATATGGTCGTGGAATTTGGCAAACCGATATTTACAACCCAGGAACTTTACCTCCAATTGCTAATTTCTCAGCAAGCACTTATATTACTTGTGTAGGTTCGCCAGTTAATTTCACTGACCTTTCTTCCTTCACTCCAACTTCCTGGACATGGACTTTCCCTTCCGGTTCTCCGGCAACTTCTACTGCACAAAATCCTACGGGTATTTCTTGGTCAACTGCAGGAACCTACACTGTTTCACTAGTTGTATCAAATGCCAACGGAACAAGTTCACCCGCAACTCAAGTAATAACAGTTCTTCCTTCACAGGCTCCTCCTCTTGTTGAAGGATTCCAAACGGCAACATTTGTTCCTACAGGTTGGACAGCAAACAATATTAATAACGATGGAGTATTCTGGAATTTATCAACGACGGTTGGTTCTGCAAGTACACAAAGTGCAAGGTTTGACAATTACACATTGGATGTTGCAGGTGCAAAAGATGAAATGTGGGCTCCACGATTAAATTGTACAGGATTCACAACCTTACAAATGACTTTCGATGTTGCTTATGCACGATATGATGCAACATATTCAGACTCCCTTCAGGTTTTAGTTTCAACAGATTGTGGTGCAACTTGGACTTCTGTCTATTTAAAAGGTGGCGGACCTGTTGCTGCAGGAAATCTTGCAACTGCTCCTGATCAAACAGCAACCATTTTTGTTCCTACTGCTGGGCAGTGGAGAAATGAAACGGTTACATTAAATGCATATGCTGGTCAAAGTAGTGTTTTGATTATTTTCAGAAATCGCGGTCACTACGGACAAGCTTTATATCTTGACAATATAAATATCACAGGAACTGTTTCATTAATTCCTAGTGCAACATTTACTGCAAGTACCTTATCAACTTGCGTTGGGTCACCAATCAACTTTACAGATGCTTCAAGTGGAACACCAACAAGTTGGACATGGACTTTCCCAAGTGGAACTCCTGCAAGCGCAACTACAGCAAACGTAACAGGAGTAACTTGGGCTACTGCTGGAACTTACACCGTTACACATACTGCAACAAATGCAAATGGAACTGGGACATCAACTCAGGTGGTTACAATTAACGCGTTGCCTACTATTACAACTACAACAACAGCGGCAACAATTTGCGTAGGCGGAAGTAGTTCTATGACTGCATCTGGTGGTGTAACTTATACTTGGATGCCCGGAAGTTTGACAGGCACAACTGTTTCAGTAACTCCTGTTGCTACAACAACCTATACGGTAACTGGAACAAACGCTTCAGGTTGTACAAATACTTCAACTAGAACTATTACTGTTACGCCAACACCAACTGTTACGGTTACTGCAGCACCAAGCACAATCTGTTCTGGAGGCTCAACAACATTAACTGCAGCTGGAGCAACAACTTATTCCTGGATGCCCGGAAGTTTAACAGGAACATCTGTTACTGTTTCACCTGCGGCAACTACAACCTATACCGTAACAGGAACTACAGGAACTTGTAATGCAAATGCAACACAATTAATAACAGTTAACGTTTCACCTACTGTAACGACAACAACAACTGGTGCAACAATTTGTTCTGGCAACTCCACAACAATTACTGCAGCTGGTGCATCTACTTACGCTTGGATGCCAGGAAGTTTAACTGGAACTACAGTAACTGTTACTCCTGCAACAACAACTACCTATACAGTAACTGGAACTTCTGCTTCTGGTTGTACTGGGACAGCTACTCGAATTATTACCGTAACACCTACACCAACTGTTACTGCAACAGCTTCCAGTCCGTCAATTTGTTCTGGTAATCCTGTAACACTTACTGCAACAGGTGCAACAACCTACTTGTGGATGCCTGGAAGTTTAGCGGGCGCATCAGTAACAACTACTCCTGCTTCAACAACAACTTATACCGTTACCGGAACATCAGGAACTTGTACAAGCACAGCAACTGTGACAGTTACTGTTGGAGCACCTCCAACAGTAACTGTTAGTGCAACAAGCACGACAATTTGTAATGGAAGCAGCACAACACTTACAGCGGCAGGAGCAGGAACTTATACCTGGATGCCTGGAAGTTTATCCGGAACATCTGTTACAGTAACACCGGCCGCTACAACAACCTACACGGTTACGGGAACAACAGGACCTGGTTGTTCAAACACTGCTACGATTGCAATAACTGTAAATCCAGTTCCGACTGTTACAACAACTACAACAGGAGGAACAATCTGTTCAGGTAGTACAACTACTATTACCGCAGCTGGTGCATCAACTTATGCATGGATGCCTGGAAGTTTGACAGGAACAACAGTCTCTGTTACACCTGCAACAACAACTACCTATACGGTTACTGGAACTTCTGCTTCTGGCTGTACAAATACAGCAACAAGAACAATCACTGTTAATCCTACACCAACAGTTACTGCAACAACATCTGCATCACCGATTTGTTCAGGAAACACTGTGACACTTACGGCAACCGGAGCAACAACTTATAATTGGATGCCTGGTAATGTTAATGGTGCAGTTATAACAAGAACTCCTGCTACTACCACAACTTATACTGTGACAGGTACACTCGGAACATGTACAAGTACTGCAACAGTGACAGTAACTGTTGCACCTCCTCCAACTGTAACTGCAAGTGCTTCTCCAACTTCTGTCTGCGCAGGTAGTAGCACTACCCTTACGGGTGTTGGTGCAACAACCTATACATGGATGCCTGGAAGTTTAAGTGGAACAACCGTTACAGTTACACCTGCAGCAACAACTACATACACTGTAACAGGATCAAATGGCCCGGGATGTACAGGAACTTCAACTCTTTTAGTAACCGTAAATCCATTGCCAACTGTTTCAACAACAACAACTGCAGCAACAATTTGTTCTGGCAACAATACTTCTATCACTGCAAGTGGTGCAGCCACCTACACATGGATGCCTGGAAGTTTGAGTGGAACAACGGTAACTGTTTCTCCTGTTGCAACAACAACATATACTGTGACAGGAACAGCTGCATCAGGATGTGCAAATACCGCAACAAGAACAATTACTGTAAATCCTACTCCAACAGTTACTGCAACTATTTCTAATGCTAGTGTTTGTTCTGGTACTACAGTAACATTAACGGCATCTGGAGCTTCAACATATAATTGGCAACCGATTAATTTAAATGGCGCTTCTGTAACAGCAACACCAATTGCAAATACAACTTATACGGTTACGGGAACAGATGTTTCTGGATGTACAGGCACTGCAACTGTAGCAGTAACAATGTCGCCTTCTCCAGTTGTGAACGCAACAATTTCAAACTCGAATGTTTGTAGCGGAACAACAGTAACATTAACCGCAAGTGGTGCTACAACTTACAATTGGATGCCTGGTAATATTGCAGGTTCTCCAGTGAATGATACACCGATTATAAGTACAACTTATACAGTTACAGGTACTGATCCATCAGGTTGTTTCGGAACTGCAACAGTGTCGGTTACGATCGCGCCTTCGCCAACAGTTACTGCGACCATTTCAAATGCGAGTGTATGCAGCGGAACATCTGTAACACTTACTGCAACCGGCGCGACAACTTATAATTGGCAGCCAATAAATTTAAATGGTGCTTCGGTAAATGATTCTCCAGTTACAAACGTAACGTATACTGTTACTGGAACAGACCCTTCCGGATGTACAGGAACAGCAACCGTTTCTGTAAACGTTAATACATCTCCTGTTGTAGTTGCAACTCCTTCTGCTAACGCGGTTTGTTTTGGATCAAGTGTGAATCTTGTAGGTACTGGCGCTTCAACATACAATTGGCAACCGATTAATATCAGTGGCGCTAATATCACTGACACACCTCCTGCTACAATAACTTATACATTGACAGGAACCGATGTAAATGGATGCACCGGAACTGACACTGCAAGTGTTGCTGTTTATTTACAACCTACCATCAGCATTTCAGGTGTAACCGTAATTTGTCCTGGTAATAGCGTTGTGCTTATTGCAAGCGGCGGCGCTACTTATGTTTGGCAACCGGGCGGACAAACTACAGCGAGCATTACAGATTCACCAATTTTAAATACAACTTATACAGTTACTGGAACTGATGCTGCAGGTTGTTTCAATTCAACAACACATACAGTATCAATTGACACACCTCCAACATTACCTGGAATTTCTGTCAATGGTTCTGTGTTGACTTCTACCGTAACAGGAAACAGTTACCAGTGGTTCCTCAATGGCGTTCCGATTCCTTTTGCAACAAGTCAATCGTATACTGCTACTCAAATGGGATCTTTCACAGTAGAAGTGTATGACTTAGCTGGATGTGGATCTGGTCAATCAACGGCAGTTATCGATCCAACAGGAATTGCAGTCGCAACCAACGTTGATGCATTTAATGTTATTCCAAATCCGAATGATGGACATTTCCAATTGAGTTTCAATCTTACTAAATCTGACAATTATGTAATTGAAATTCATGATATGCTTGGACAAGTTGTTTACTCTGAAGCTTTAAATAACTTCAAAGGAAATTACAATCAACAAATTGACCTTAGCATTTACGGAAGAGGGGTGTATACAATCAGATTAAGAAGTTCTTCTAACGAAACAACGATAAAAGCGATTACTTATTAATCGATTACTTTAGAAGTAATAATTTAAAAGGCTTCTGTGAAAACGGAGGCCTTTTTTATTGGTCAAAATGGCGTATGAATGGTCAATTTTACTTGGTTTTGAGCAATGAATTGTCCCCTATTCTCCCGATCTTTAGGATTGAAATTTTAATTCAACAAAATGCTATTTTCTAATCTTTTTGCTGCGATCAACAAAACCTTGGCTTTCGTTTGTGTAGGTCTTTCCATTTGTGGTATTTTAAAATCACAAAGTGATGAACGATGGATTGAATTGAAACAATCTCCAAACGCAAATTTTTACACCATTAAACAGGCGTTCGATTCTGCATGGGCAGGGCGTGAAGCTGAAATGCGACAAGAGCGGATTAACGCATCTCAAAATAACAACTCACAAATAAATGAGTCAAGAGAAAACGAAAATCTTGACGGAACTTTTTTTCAATATAAAAGATGGGAAGCTTTTATGGAACCGAGAGTTTATCCCTCAGGAGATATTTCTCTTACTACAACAACTTACCAACGCTTCATGGATTATCTCAACGCAAATCCTGCTGCGATGGCTCAACACAATTTGTCTGTAGCTCGTTCTGCTCAATCCAATAGCTGGTCGTTCATGGGACCTACAGGTGCACCAACAGGATCCGGCGCGGGTCGCTTGTGTTGTGTGCGTTTTGATCCAAGCAATGCAAACACTATGTATGTAGGAACTCCTGCAGGCGGATTATGGAAATCATTAGATGCTGGTGGAACATGGAATTGCTTGACAGATTTTCTTCCTGCAATCGGATGTAGTGATGTGGCAATTGATCCGAATAATTCAAACATCATATATATGGGAAGTGGTGATAATGATGCCGGCGATTCCCCAAGCATTGGTGTAATGAAAAGTATTGATGGTGGATTAACCTGGAATCAAACCGGACTTTCATTCGGGACAAATACATTCCGTCGTTTAGGAAGAATTCTTATTGATCCAACAAATTCAAACATTGTTTACGCTGCTACCTCTTATGGTATTTTTAAAACATATGATGCCGGAGCAAACTGGTACAGAGTTTCGCAAGCCAATACAAGTGCAATGGAATTTAAACCAGGCGATCCAAATACACTTTATGCATGTCATATTGGTTTTTATAAATCAACAAATGGTGGAGCGACCTGGACACAAATTGCAACAGGACTTCCTCAAACTTCAACTACTTCAAGAGTTGCAATTGCAGTAACCCCAAATGCTCCAAACAATGTTTATCTCGTAGCTGCGCGAACAGGTAGTCAGGCATTCGATGGCGTTTATCTTTCTACCAATGATGGAAATTCTTTTTCACAACAATCTACATCGCCGAATTTATTAGGTTGGGATGTTGATGGTTCAGATAATACCGGACAAGGTTGGTATGGAATTGCTATTGCTGTTGCTCCCTATAATGCAAATGTGGTCATTGTTGGTGGTGTTAATGTTTGGCGTTCGGATGATATGGGTGCGAATTGGACGATAAATGCACACTGGTATGGCGCGCAAGGGAATCCATATGTGCACGCAGACGTACATGCAATTACTTTCAGTCCCATTTTGACTAATTCATATTTTATCGGTTGTGATGGAGGAATTTTTAAAACAGAAAATGACGGTTCTACTTTTTCAGATATCAGCAACAATCTTTGCATCGCGCAAATTTATCGTGGGGGTGTTTCTGGATCTACAGCAGGGAAACTTATTTCAGGACATCAAGACAATGGAACAAATGTAAAATCAGGCGCTTCTTATTTCCAGGGATTGGGTGGTGATGGAATGGATTGTTTTATTGATCGTACAAATGATAATAATATGTTCGGTGAATTATATTATGGCGACTTTAATAAATCAACCAACGGCGGAAATAACTGGAATTCTTGCAATAGTGGTTTGCCTACAGATGGCGCATGGGTTACTCCTTGGGAACAGGATCCAGTAAATCCAAATATTTTATATGGAGGATTCAGTCAGCTTTATAAATCAACAAATCAAGGAGGTTCATGGTTTGCGCTCGGAACAACTGTTTTCGGAAACTTAGCAGATCTTGAAGTTGCGCCTTCTAATACAAACTATATCTATGTTACAACTGGTGCTAGTACATATCGTTCTACTGATGCTGGAATTAACTGGACTGTAATTAATCAAGGTTTGTCAGGATATAATGTGACAAGAATTGCTGTTAGTTCTTACGATGCAAATAAGGTTTGGGTAACTGTTTCAGGTTATACGAATAATGCAAAAGTTTTTTTCAGTACAAATGGCGGCACAACTTGGACAAACATTTCCTATGGCTTGCCAAATCTTCCTGCAAATTGTATTCGAGCCGTTCCCGGAACTTCTTGTGATGCGGTTTATGTTGGAATGGATGCAGGTGTTTATTATCGTGATAACAATAGCATTTCATGGATTCCCTTTTTTACAAATCTTCCAAATGTTCCTGTTTATGATCTTGATATTTTTGCTCCAACCATGATGTTAACAGCATTTACTTATGGCCGTGGCGTATGGCAAGCACAAATTGATCAAACACCATTTACTCCTTATGCGAATTTTTCTGCTTCTCCTTTAAATCCTTGTCCTGGACAAACCGTTCAGTTTACAGATCTATCTACTTTTTCACCTTCCTCTTGGACCTGGAGTTTTCCTGGCGGCAATCCTTCTACTTCGATTGCACAAAATCCTGCAGTGGTTTATAATACTCCAGGAACTTATCCTGTAACGCTCATTGCAACAAATGGTGCAGGAAGTGGAACTACAACTCAAACTACTTATATTACAGTTAGCGGCACACAACAACCACCCTATGTAGAAGGTTTTGTTTCTTCAACATTTGTTCCTTCGGGCTGGTCCATTTTTAATGCAGGAAATCCAACTTACTTTTGGAAACGAAGCGCTACTATTGGACATAACAGTACAGAAAGTGCGTACTTCGATAATTCCGCTTACAGCGTAAATGGTGAACAGGATGAAATTCGCTCTATGGGAATTAATTTCACCGGTTATAATTCACTGTCTCTTTCGTTTGATGTTGCGTATGCAAGATATAATAATACTCGCAGCGATACTTTGGAAGTTCTTGTGTCTACAGATTGTGGAGCAACATGGAATTCAATTTATCTAAAAGGTGGAGCGGTTTTATCTACTGCAGCCAATCAAACTTCCGCCTTTGCTCCAACGAATTCTCAATGGAGAAATGAAAGCATGTCTATCAATTCATATGCCGGACAAAGCAATGTTTTGTTTGCGTTTAGAAATCGTGGCCATCATGGAAATAATCTTTATGTAGATAATATTAATATTACAGGAGCAGTAAGTGCTGCGCCTGTTGCAAATTTTTATTCTCCTGCTTCAATTTGCGTTGGCGATTCTGCTTCCTTTTTAGATATCTCTTCCCCTCAAGCAACTTCATGGTCTTGGACTTTCCCAGGAGGAAATCCTTCATTCTCCAATGCAAGTAATCCTTCCGTAATTTGGAATACGCCAGGCGTGGTTACAATTTCACTTGTGGCAACCAATTCTTTTGGAAGTAATACCATCACACAAAATATTACTATTAACGGATTGCCCACTGCAAATGCAGGACCAGACTCTACTTATTGTAATTCAACTTATGTACAATTGAATGCAAGCGGCGGTGTAAATTATGATTGGACACCATCAAACTTATTTAGCAATCCACACATTGCATCGCCTGGTGTTTTTCCAACAGCATCAACAACTTATACAGTAACGGCTATTGACATTAACGGATGTTCTGCTTCTGATTCCGTAAATATTGTCATTCGTCCTCTGCCTACTTTTTCTGTTATCGCAACACCAAGTTCTTTTTGTTATGGGGATTCTGTTGTCATGTTGGCAAGTAATCCTGCTTGGACTTATTCTTGGTCTCCTGCTGTATCATTGAACATTGCAACTGGCGATTCTGTTATCGCTACGCCGTCAATGACTACAACTTATACCATTACCTCGGTTGATTCAAATGGTTGTAGTACTTCCAATACAAAATTAGTAACCGTTTATCCTATCGTTCCTACACCAACTGTTTTGGTTTTCGGCTGGACTTTAATTTGTTCTACTCCTTCTAATTTTTACCAATGGTATTTAAACGGAACGCCAATTGTGGGGGCAACTTCACAAACGTATACCGCTACTGTCGTTGGTAATTATTCTGTTGAGGCTTATAGTTCATACAACTGTTATTCAGGAATTTCTCCTGATGCATTTGTGGATGGCATCGTAGAGCATTATGGCCCGGAATTTTTATTAATGCCGAATCCGAACAACGGTGTTTTTGATTTGTCTTTTAATACAACCTTAGCCTCAGACAATTCCATTACTATTTTCACTATAGATGGAAAACTAATTTATGTTGATGAACTCAATAAATTTTCTGGGGCCTATAAAAAACAAATTAATCTATCTTCCTTTGGTGCCGGATTATATCTTGTTCGTTTGTCAGATGGAAAAAGTCAAAGTGTTCAGCACGTTATTGTTTATTAATCCGAGCTGAATCACCATTTATGAAAATTTCATTTGCTCTTGCCATTGATAAAAGCTGGACCTTGTTTCTCGATAGAGACGGCGTAATTAATGTTCGTTTTCCTGGCGATTATGTAAAGCATGTTGGAGAATTTGAATTTCTTCCGGGTGCGATTGAGGCCATTGCAAAGTTTTCAAAAATTTTCGGAAGAATAATTGTGGTTACAAATCAACAGGGCATTGCGCGTGGCGTTTATACACACGAGGATTTGGGATCGATACATGCTCATATGAAAGCCGAAATTGAAAAGGCCGGAGGAAAAATTGATGCAGTATATTATGCTCATCAATCTGCTGAAGAAAATTCTCCTATGCGAAAGCCACAAACTGGAATGGCATTAGAAGCAAAAAAAGATTTTCCTGCTATTGATTTTTCAAAATCCGTAATGATGGGTGATACGCAAAGCGATATGGAATTTGGAAAAGGTGTGGGAATGAAGGTTGTTTTTGTTGGAAACGATCCTCTCCATATTGAAGTGGACGCAAAGGTTAATGCAATTATTGAAGCAGATTTCAATTAATCAAAGCAATCCATTCGTTTAAACTTGCGCATTCTTGGAGAATGTCATAGGTTAGTGGTATAAATCCAAAATACATCCTATGAAAGTACTAATCAACCAACAGGTTTCCATTGATCAGATTCGCGAAACCGTCACTGCACAATTTCCGAATTATCAGGTTTTCATGCGAAATAGCAATATGATGATCGTTAAGAAGTCTGGAACTGCTGCTGCAATCGTAATGGTAAGAAAAGGGAAAATTATTGTAAACGAAGCATTTCCTTCAATGGGTGGACAGCTCCTTTTTACCTTGTGTATGCTTCTTTTAGGAATCCTTATTCCATTGATTGTTTATTTGGTTGCCTTCCTTCCGGCACAAAAAGCGGTCACAAAAGAAGTTTCAGCTTTTCTTACGATGCAATACGGAGCGAAGTAAACGCATATTCCATTTTATTTCACAGAATTAACGGGCATTTGGGGAAGTCTCTCAATGCCCGTTTTTCTTTCTTGAAATTTATTTTTAATTTTTAGTGACTTTTTGCGTTTGAGGGTATTATGAGGCTAAACGCAATATTATATACCATGAAAACAACTTTGTTTAACCGGACGAGGACCCTATCTGTTGCCCTCCTTTTGCTTTGTGCTGCTTCCTGCAACCAAGGTTCAAAATTTGCGGACAATACGCGACGAAAAGCTGTTGATCCCGCATTTAAAGAAACAGTTCCTTTTAAGGTTTTTACCATCAAAGCAGAACAAAACGACACTATTACTTTAGCGGAAGGAACAAAACTATTTATTCCTGCTGGAATCTTTGTTGACGCTAATGGTAATCCTGTAAAAGGAAATGTACAATTACATTATCGTGCCTTTTATACACCAGGAGAAATTATTTCATCCGGAATTTCCATGATTTATGACTCCGCAAATGTGGAGCATAATTTTTCCACTGCGGGTATGTTCGAAATCAATGGGACACAAAATGGAAATCCAATTGCCATTGCAAAAGGAAAATCTATTGATATGGATTTTGCCTCAACTCGTGACGATGCGCAATATTCGTTCTATGAAATGGATACTACAAATGCACAATGGAATTTTATTCGCGCAGGAAAAGCTGAACCGAATGCAATGCGTGAAAAATTAATGGCAGAAATAGCTAAAGCTTTTTCAAAACCTGTCGAGCCCAGATTATTTGATCCGAAAAAACCTGTAATTAATATTGATGTCGATGTAAAAGATCATCCTGAACTTTCTGGATACGAAGGTTTGCTTTGGCAATTTGCTGGGACTGGAAATGATCCTGAAAAAAATAAATGGATTTATGAAAATAACTGGAATTCAGCGCAACTCACTATGCAGGATAGCGCAACTTGCATGTATAACCTCAGCCTTGTAGGCGATTCAAAACGCTTTTCAACTTCTGTTTTTCCAACACTAAAAGGCGATGATTTTGAAAAGGCGATGACACAATTCCGTGAAAAAATGACAGACTTCAATGCAGCTGAAACTGTTCGTCAGGAAAAAAGAAAGCAAGTGGTTTTAACAACACAATTCCAACGGAAAACAAATATTACTCGTTTCGGAATTTGTAATTGGGATATGTGGATGATGTATGGCAAGCCAGAACAATCACTCGCTGAATTTCATTTCGAAGATCCTGATTTCGAAAATAGCCGCGAAAAAGTCGCCGTGTATTTTGTGGCTGTTGGTGGTAGAAATCTAATTCCATATAACGGAGCGGAAACACCGAATCTAACATTCGTCCGAGATAAAAACACTTGTTTGATCGCAGTATTGAGAGGAACATCCAAAACATGTGTATTAGATAATTCCGGATTCCTTAGTGCTTTAAAAGCGGACAAAACAGAATACGCTATCTTTAAATTGAAGCCTTCATCACATCCCGCAACAACCAGCGAAGATATTGATGACCTCATTTCGAAACTATGATTCTATATTCCCTTTTGCGGAATAGCTTGTTTTGTATTTTAATACTACTCGCGAGTTCTGCATCCGCACAAAAAGTTAAAGACGTGGGCAATCCACGTCTTTTGCTTCCTGTGCGAATGGGAACAAAGTGGGGCTACGCTGACACCACAAAAAAAATCATTATTACCCCGCAGTACGATGCTGCAAATCCCTTTAATGGTGGAATTGCAGTTGTAGAGAAAAACAAAAAGGCATTTGCAATCGATCCAACAGGAAAAATACTAACTCCTGAATTTGATCAGATGATGGTGCTTGAAGACACAATACTTTCAATTTACTTGAATGAAGTTTCTGATTCACTGGGCGGTTTTGGCATTTGCACCAAATCGGGAATTAAAATTCTTGATCCTGCTTATGATGAAATTGTAAAAATAGACGCCAACTTATATTCCTTCAGAAAAGATACGCTTTGGGGTGTTGTCAATAGAAATGGAATAATTTATACTCCTCCCCTCTACACTTCCATTGAACTTCAATTTGGCGACTATCTCCAGTTACATATTGGTAAGAAAGTTGGGCTTATGAGTCACGATGGAAAATTATTGCTTGAAGCTATTTATTCTTCAGTTTATGTTCCGAATAAATGGGTGGTCGCAGGCCGTTTCAATAAAACGAATGGCAAATTAAAAAAAGGTTGGGGGGGATTTAATCATTCTCAGGAATTATTTATTCCCTATGGAATGGATAGCATTTATAGAATCGGTTCGTACTTTATTGGGGTTGCAAAAAAAGACACACTTGCTTGCTATTTTTCTAGATCACAAAATAATTCAACATCCTTTGCCTATAAAAAGATT
The DNA here is from genome assembly GCA_038237845.1 of Bacteroidia bacterium. Lineage (GTDB taxonomy): Bacteria > Bacteroidota > Bacteroidia > Palsa-965 > Palsa-965. The sequence continues at coordinate 84,092 of JBBRYH010000008.1, read as the reverse complement.
TTAGCTGTCGATTTATTTTGGGCGCAACTAATTGATTTTTTCGATCAAAGTGGTTTGGTCGACACAACCGGTAAAGTAATTATTCCTGTTCAATATGCCGATGTTACCATTGGCGGAAATGGTTTTTGGTTTGTTTCAGATAAAAATAAAAAGTGGGGATTCTATAATGCATCTGGTGATTTGAAACTTGCACCAAGCTATTCCGGCATTATGCCTTTTCGTACGAATGTTACTGTCGTATATGAAGGAAACTTGCAAGGGCTGATAAATACTTCTGGCGAATTACTCATTCCTCCAGGCAATCAACAAATTATTATTCGCGGCACAACCGTAAAAATTATTCGCTCTGATAATACGGCAACTTTTATCAAGCTTGATGCCAACGGAAAAATAATTGACAAAAGCGATTACGATGAATTTCGTGTGATCAAAATTGTAGGTACTGAAGCTGGTATTGTCTTGAATAATTCTTCCTCCGGATCGAACGTAAGAAATGGAGGGGCACTTTATTTTCCCACTATCGATTCTCTATCCTGGTTTATGCATCCGAAAACTGGCTTATGGGGATTGCGAAATACCTATACGAATGATACACTCATCACTGCTCAATTTAATTCGGTTGAAGAAGGAAAAGATGGGTATGCTATAGTAGGAATTCATCAAGCAGGTACAGGAATTATTATTGATGGAACGACATCAATTACTTCCGACAAATTAGGATTGGTGCAAACATCTACAGGAAAAATTATTCTTAAAGCAAATTATTCCTGCATTCACCAAGAGGATTTAGCATTTAATGGATTTAAAGGTTTTGTACGTGTCACTTTACAAAACGGGTCCATGGCATTAGTCAGCACCGATGGATTGGAACGCACTATGCCATTTATGTTTATCGACAATTTGCAAAATGGTTATGCGCGAATTTGTATTACGGGAAAATGGACCATCGAAGATCCTGGCGAACGCGTTTCAAATGTGTTTCATTTTTCAGTTGAACAATCTATAAATGTTTTCAGAACGTTTGGTGTCGCTTCCACTTCTAAAGATTTTATGGATAAAAATATTTGCATTGCCGGAGGAAAATGGGGCTATATCGATTCAACAGGTCACATCACTATCGCCGCAACCTACGATGGAGCAAAACAAGTGACCAAGGAAACCGGAATTGTGAAGCTTGAAAAAAAGTGGGGAATGATTGACATGAAAGGCGCGACAAGAATTCCATTGCAATATGATGCGTTATATTATATGACAACCGACACCAATACTTTTGTCGTTGCTCAAATGAATGGAATTCGATATGGATACATCGACAAAAATGGGAATATCAAAATTCCTGCTGATTTAAAATTAAGTAAGGTGCTCGGAAACGGATTTATCGGATTTTCCCGAACTGGAAAATGGGGCGTGATGAATTCGCAAGGTGTTCAGATTTGTAATGAAGCTTATCATGAAATTCTTCCTTTTTCAGAAGGAAAAGCGGCTGTTCGACTAGGAAATAAATGGGGTTTCATCGATACCCTCGGTGCAGAAATTATTCCTTTGACTTTTGAAAAAGCAGGGCAATTTAAATCGGGGCTTGCGCATGTAGTGAAAAATCATCGTTGGGGATTTATTGATGTCGGCGGAAACGTAGTGATCGAAACAAAATATATGCAGGCCGGAAATTTTTCTGGAAACGCCGCACCCGTTCGCACACGTGATGGATATGGGCTGATGAATAAAGAAGGAAAGTGGATAGTGAAACCTTCGATAGGAAACGTCAGCCAATTGGATACTGCGCTTAATGGGTTTTTTGTTTTACGCGGCGCGGACGCTTCGTCCGTTTGGAAATCGGATGGAAAAATTATTATTCCCGCGAAATATGAATTTTATAAATACCTCAATGAAGGAATCATTGCTTGTCGTAATGGAAATTTTTGGGCACTTGCCGATACCAATGGAAAAATGATCACAGGTTTAATTTTCGAAAACATAAAACCTTTTTCAGAACATTATGCCGCGGCGATGAAAGATACAAAATGGGGATTCATAAGAAAGAATGGAAAATTTATTATTCAACCCAATTATAAAGTAGTAGGGAAATTTATAGATCATCTTGCCTATGTTTATTTTGAAAGAAATTCCTACATCATTGATACGCTCGGAAACATTAAAGTTCGGTTTAAGAAAGATGCGATTTCCTATTTAGGATATAGCGAAGGAAAATATTTAATTGCTAGCCTGAATCAAAAAAGAGAAATAGATAAAATGTTTTATCTCACGCGACATGGAAGTCGTCTGAATAGAACGGAATATAAAGAAGCGCTTTTGTTTCAAGACGGCACTGCTCGTGTGCGTGTTGCAGGTCCCTCATGGGGGCTCATTAGTTTTACCGGATTTTATTTAATCAAGCCCCGCTTTTTTGCACTTGGACCGTTTGAATATGGACTCGCTCGTTTTCAGATGCGTTATACTTTAGGTGCATTTACATTGCAAGGGAGTTCTGTTTTGCCTGTGGGTTATGATGCGATTTACTACGATGAAGGACTTGAAAAAATTCGTTTTGAGAAGGGAAACGCAATGGGTTATCTTTTCCGTGATGGAAGTGTTTGTTGGCCGGAGACGGAGTGAGTTCTTTTTCAACTATTTGCAAAAGAACAGATATTGCCATGTGTTTTTTCTGCTTTTTTAATCTCTGTTTAGAGGATATTCATCCCATTCATCCCCCCTATTCACCTGTCCGTCTATTTCCGATATAAATCAGGTTTTTCATATCGAAATATCGTTATTTTTACCTCCGCTTAAGAATTGAAGTAAGGGGTCGTAAAAACTTAAAATTTGCACCATATGGCAGGATCTGCTGCTGATTATCTTCCAATCATTTTTACCGTACTGGTAGCTGGTGGATTTGTTCTCACAACGCTCTTCGTTACTCACAAACTCGGACCAAACCGCAAAACCAAAAAGAAACTCGAAACTTTCGAGTGTGGGATTGAACCTCAAGGTAATGCACGAATTCCCTTTTCCATTAAATATTTCCTGATCGCCATTCTTTTTGTTCTTTTTGATGTCGAAGTAATTTTTATGTATCCATGGGCCGTTAATTTTCGCGACCCTGACGGAGCAGGTCCTTTGCATGGACTTGGTATTGTTGGCTTTATTGAAATGGTATCGTTTATAGGTGTTTTCCTTATAGGATTTTATTATATCCTCAAAAAGGGCGCTTTGAAGTGGGAAGATTAATAAATTGACAAGCGAAAATGGAAGAAGTAAAACGAAGTAAATTAGATATATCACATTCGCCTGCCGGAATGGAAGGTCCTGGTTTTTTTGCTACTTCATTGGAGAAAGCTGTAGGACTTGCACGTAAAAATTCGATCTGGCCTTTGCCTTTTGCTACTTCCTGTTGCGGAATTGAATTTATGGCAACCATGGCTTCCAATTATGATTTAGGAAGATTCGGTTCTGAGCGTTTAAGTTTTTCTCCTCGTCAAGCCGATTTGTTAATGGTAATGGGAACTATTTCTAAAAAAATGGGGCCAGTTTTGAAACAAGTCTATGAGCAAATGGCGGAACCTCGTTGGGTTTTGTCTATGGGCGCCTGTGCTTCGAGCGGTGGAATTTTTGATACTTACAGTGTGCTTCAGGGAATTGACAGAATTATTCCTGTTGACGTTTATATTCCCGGTTGCCCCCCTCGTCCAGAACAAGTTATTGATGGATTACTTCAAATTCAACGCTTAGTAGAAACAGAATCTTTACGTCGTCGAGATTCAGATGAATATAAAGCAATGATGGTAAAATACGGAATGGAATAGCAGGTAAAAACCAAAAAGAAAATTCCAAAAGCATAATTTGAAAGATGGCAATTGCAACTGCAGAAAATATAAAATCACTACACGATAGCATTCTCGCAAAGCTGAATGAAAAATTTCCTGATGGAATTATTTCTTCAACGATCGATTACGACTTTCCTGTATATGTCGTGAAGCGCGAACATGTATATGAGATTTTGAAATTTCTGAAAGAAGATAATGAAACTAATTTTCATTTTCTGACCACCATGTGCGGATTACATTTTCCGGATCATCATGGAAAAGAATTCGGTGTGATGTATCAATTACATAACATGCCAAAAAATAATCGCATTCGACTTAAAACATTTTTTGCAGGAAGCGATTGTCATGTTCCAACAGTTAGTACACTTTACGCAACTGCAGGATGGATGGAACGACAGGAATTCGATTTTTTTGGAATTGACTTCAAAGGTCATCCGAATCTGAAACGTATTCTGAATATGGACGATATTACTTTTTTCCCTATGAGAAAAGAATTCCCATTAGAAGATCAAACCCGCGACGACAAAAACGATTCCATGTTCGGACGATAAACAAAATAAATTCTGTGAACGACCAAACTGAAAATATAGATTCTGTAATTCCAGAAGAGAAGATTTATTCTACGCTTAACCTCGGGCCTACACATCCTGCAACGCACGGAATTTTTCAGAACATCCTGAAAATGGATGGTGAAAAAATTATTTCCGCTGAACCTACAATTGGATATATCCATCGTGCTTTTGAAAAAATCGCAGAACATCGTCCGTTTTATCAAATCACTACGCTTACTGACCGTCTTAATTATTGTTCCTCCCCAATTAATAATATGGGTTGGCACATGACTGTTGAAAAACTCATTGGCGTAAAACTTCCAAAGCGTGTAGAATATTTACGCGTAATCATCATGGAACTTTCACGTATTGCCGATCATCTTATTTGTAATTCGGTTGTTGGTGTTGATACAGGTGCTATGACAGGATTTCTTTACGTATTTCAATGGAGAGAATTCATCTATGAAATTTTTGAAGAATTATGTGGCGCTCGATTAACAACAAACTTCGGTCGCATTGGAGGATTTGAGCGTAACTGGACTGCAAAGGCCTGGGAAAAGCTTGATGCTTTCATGAAAGATTTTCCTCCTATTCTGAAAGAATTTGAAAATTTATTAGTTCGCAATCGCATTTTTATGGATCGCACTATTGGTGTAGGTCCAATCAGCGCCGAGCGCGCTTTAGAATACGGATTCACCGGTCCTAATCTACGTGCTGCGGGAGTAGATTATGACGTTCGCGTGATGAATCCGTATTCTTCTTATGAAGATTTTGATTTTAAAGTTCCGATCGGTCAAAGCGGAGATACGTACGATCGTTTTATGGTACGTGGGGAGGAAATGTGGGAATCAATGAGCATCATTGAACAGGCCATTAAAAAGATTGACAGAAATGAGAATGTTTTCCACGCTGAGGTGCCCGAATTTTATTTGCCTCCGAAAGAAGATGTTTACAATAAAATGGAAGCGTTGATATATCATTTCAAAATTGTAATGGGTGAAACGGATGTTCCAAAAGGAGAAGTTTATCACGCAGTAGAAGGAGGAAATGGTGAATTAGGTTTTTATCTCATCAGTGATGGTGGACGTCAACCTTATCGTTTGCATTTCCGTCGACCATGTTTCATTTATTATCAAGCATATCCTGAAATGATTGAAGGCGGAATGTTGTCGGATGCAATTCTTACAATGAGTTCAATGAATGTTATCGCAGGAGAATTAGACGCATAAAAATAGTATGGCTAAGGAAATAAAATTTACGGATGAAACGATGGCGCTTGTTCAGCGAATGATCAAACGTTATCCGGATGGTCTTCAGAAGTCTGCGGTAATTCCTATTCTGCATCTTGCACAAATGGAATTCGACGGTTGGTTGGATGCTCCGGTAATGGATTACGTTGCTTCTATTCTCAATATCAAATCGATTGAAGTGTATGAAGTAGCTTCTTTCTATTCCATGTTCAATCTCAAACCAGTTGGCAAATGTCTCATTGAAGTTTGTCGTACAGGGCCGTGTTGGTTATTAGGCGCCGAAGATTTAGTTCGACACATTGAGAAAAATTTAAATATCAAAGACGGTGAAACAACTCCTGATGGAATGTTCACTTTAAAAACGGTAGAGTGTCTTGCTGCATGTGGAACAGCTCCTGTTATTCAAGTAGGAGAAACCTATCATGAAAACATGTCTTGTGAATCGGTAGATAAAATGTTGGGCGATTATAAATCATCCGGCGAACGCAAAACACATTTTGATAAAAAACATATTAAAGCATAATCGCTTTTGAAAGAATAAAAATGGGAAAACAACTCCTTCTAGAAAACATTAATGTTCCAGGTATTGAAACCATGAACGTTTATCGTGAACACGGTGGATACAAAGCGCTTGAAAAAGCGTTAAAGATGCAGCAGAGTGAAGTGGTTGACGAAGTAAAAAAATCAGGATTACGTGGACGTGGCGGTGCAGGATTTCCAACAGGAATGAAATGGGGATTTATTGCAAAGCCGGAAGGCGTTCCTCGTCATTTAGTTTGTAATGCGGATGAATCAGAACCTGGAACTTTCAAGGATCGTTTTTTAATGCAACACAAGCCACATTTGTTGGTGGAAGGAATGATTCTTTCCAGTTATGCATTAGGGGCAAATACTTCTTACATCTACATCCGCGGAGAATTACTTTACGTTTCACATATTCTTGAGCGCGCAATTCAGGAAGCATATGATGCGGGTTATTTAGGAAAAAATATTTTGGGCTCTGGTTTCGATCTGGATGTATACGTACACGTAGGTGCGGGTGCATATATCTGCGGAGAAGAAACGGCGCTCATCGAATCGCTTGAAGGGAAGCGTGGCAATCCAAGAATTAAACCACCATTTCCTGCTGTGTCGGGAGTGTGGGGAAGACCAACCGTTGTCAATAACGTTGAAACAATTGCAGCAACTGTTCCGATCATAAATATGGGCGGAGAAGAATATGCAAAAATCGGAATTGGAAAAGTACTGGAACAAAATTAATCTCCGCTTGTGGGCACATCAACAAACCTGGCGTTTATGAAATTGATCTTGGACTTCCAACAGAAGAATTTTTATTTTCTGATCAATATTGTGGCGGAATTAAAAATGGTAAAAAATTCAAAGCGGTTGTAGCTGGCGGATCTTCGGTACCTATTTTACCCGCTGAATTATTTTTGAAAACAGCAAAAGGTGAGCCTCGATTAATGTCATACGAATCTCTTGCTGATGGCGGATTTATTTCGGGAACAATGCTCGGCTCTGGTGGATTTATTGTCATGGACGAAACCGCTTCAATTGTAAAAAACCTTTGGAATTTTACACGCTTCTATCATCACGAATCCTGCGGACAATGTTCACCTTGCAGAGAAGGAACGGGTTGGATGGAAAAAATTCTTCATCGTATTCTCGAGGGGCACGGAAAAAAAGAAGATGTTGATTTGCTTTTTGATATTCAAACAAAGATTGATGGAAAAACTATTTGTCCGTTAGGTGAAGCTGCTTCATGGCCGGTGGCAAGTGCAATTCGTCATTTCCGTGCAGAGTTTGAAGATTACATTAAGAATCCGCAAAACATAAAAGATCAAAAGCACTATTATAATTTAAGAAATATTCCTGCAAACGCATAATGAGAACGTTTTTAAATATCATTTTCCTTTCAGTCCTTTTTTGCTCGGGCCTTTCCGCGCAGAAGAGTGACTGGAAATTCCAAAAGGGGGGAAATTGGTATTTCTCATGGGGCTATAGTAAATGGTGGTATCCGAAAACAGATATTTCTTTCGACATCAAATCAACCGATGCCGCAGCAAAATCCTCTCACACACAATATGTCCTCAAGGATGTTTATGCCCACGACTATTCACACATCGGTCAAATTTTTGTAGTGCCACTTACGGTTCCACAATTCTGTATTCGTATTGGGTATTTCTTTAATCAAGCCCAGACATTGGGGGCCGAACTAACTTATGATCATGCAAAGTTTGTTGTTAACGATCCTCAGCACGTACGAATGGTAGGCAATACAGATGGCGTTGCGTTTGACTCCATTGCATATCTCTATCAGGACCCTGCAGTTGGAACACAACCTTTCATTTTCAAATTAAATAACGGAGCTAATTTTTTTGAATTCAACCTTGTTCGAAAATTTGAACTTTTCAATTTAAGCAAAGGAAATTTTCAAGGTTTTTATTTGATGAAGGCCGGAGCTGGATGGAATACACCTCACGTTCAAAACACTATTTTCGGCGCAGAAAATAATCCTCACTTTCAACCTCTTGGTGGATGGAATGTGGGCGTGGAGGGCGCGCTTCGACTATTGTTTTGCAATCGTATTTATTTAGAGTTTGGACAAAAAGCAGTTTATGCTGCTTATTATAATCTCCGACTTGCACAAGGGACCGCAAAGGTTCATTTCAAAACTTATGGAACCATTTTTTCTCTGGGAATAAATTTTCCGGGAAAGATGAACAGAAAAGAAATCAATTCTAACGTTGAGTAGATAATGCCAAAAGTAACAATAGACGGACACGAGATTGAAGTTCCAAAAGGAACCACAATTCTGCAGGCTGCGCGCTTGATCGGAAAAGAAGTTGCGCCTCCAGCAATGTGCTATTATTCGAAATTAAAAGTAAGTGGTGGTTATTGCCGCACTTGTATTGTGCGTGTTACAAAAGGTTCTGCAGCGAACCCAACTCCAATGCCAAAACCTGTTGCTTCTTGTCGTACAGAAGTAATGGATGGAATGGAAGTTGTCAATTTTACTTCCGAACAAGTGCTTACCGATAGAAAAGGTGTTGTTGAATTTTTATTATTAAATCATCCGCTCGATTGTCCTATTTGTGATCAGGCGGGCGAATGTGACTTACAAAATCTCGGATATGAAAACGGTCCTTCTCAAACCCGTTATGATTTTGAACGTCGAACCTTTGAAAAAATTGACATCGGAAAAAATATTCAATTGCATATGACGCGTTGCATCCTTTGCTTCCGTTGTGTGAACACAGCAAACGAACTCACCGAAAAACGTGTTCACGGTGTTTTAAATCGCGGGGATGTTTCTGAAATTTCAACATACATCCAACAAAATATTGATAATGAATTTTCAGGAAACATAATTGATGTTTGTCCTGTTGGCGCATTGACAGATAAAACATTCCGTTTCAAATCGCGTGTGTGGTTTACAAAACCCGTTGATGCACATCGCGATTGCAAAAAATGTGCGGGAAAAGTTCGCCTTTGGTTTAAAGGAGAAGAAGTGCTTCGTGTAACAGGAAGAAAAGATCAGTGGGGAGAAGTTGTGGATTGGATTTGTAATGACTGCCGCTTTGAAAATAAAAAAGTTGCTGACTGGCAAATTGAAGGGCCTAGTCATATTGATAAACATTCTGTCATTTCACAAAATCATTATGAATTGACACAGTTGAAGTTTGATACTAGCAATCAGTTAAAACAGCTTCACAATAAAAAGGAAAAGGCGAAGAAATAAATTATGAGCACATACATCATATATAAACTCATTCTCGTTGTTGCAGTTTTTGCGATTTCTCTTCTGATCGCGATGTACTCAACTTACGGTGAACGCAAAATTGCCGCTTTCCTGCAGGATCGACTTGGCCCTAATCGCGCAGGCCCTTTTGGATTATTACAACCACTTGCCGATGGATTAAAGATGTTCATGAAAGAGGAAATTATTCCGAACGTTTCTAATAAATTTCTTTTTGTACTCGGACCCGGACTTGCAATGCTTACCTCTTTATGTACAAGCGCCGTAATTCCATGGGGACCCGATTTAGTTATCAATGGCATAAAATATCCATTGCAGGTTGCAGATGTAAACATTGGCGTACTTTATTTATTCGGTGTTGTTTCCATTGGCGTTTACGGAATTATGATCGGTGGATGGGCATCCAATAATAAATATTCTTTACTTGGTGCATTACGCGCTTCTTCACAAATGATTTCTTATGAAGTGGCAATGGGAATTTCAGTAATCACTTTAATTATGATTACCGGTTCATTGAGCACTACACACATAGCAGAACAACAACATGGTTTTTACAATGAGCATTCGGGATGGCTGTCCTGGAATGTTTTTAAAAACCCAATTACGTTTGTCATCTTCTTCATTTGTGCATTAGCGGAAACAAATCGTGCTCCTTTTGATTTACCAGAATGTGAAACTGAATTGGTCGGAGGATATCATACCGAATACAGTTCTATGAAACTCGGATTTTATCTTTTCGCAGAATATGTAAATATGTTTATTTCCTCTGCGGTGATGTCGCTCTTCTTCTTTGGCGGATATAATTTCCCTTGGATGGATAAAATTCATGATCCTAATACCGTTGCAATTATCGGTACCGTCGTCATGTTCTCAAAAACAATATTTTTCATTTTTGTGTTCATGTGGATTCGTTGGACAATACCGCGTTTTCGCTATGATCAACTCATGAATTTAGGCTGGAAAATCCTGATACCTTTGTCCATCATCAACCTTGTTGCTACAGGGCTTTTGTTATGGGGAACTGGAAGAATTTAAAGAAATAAAATCGCGCCATGCAATCGCTGACGAATAGATCGAAAGTAGTTTCAAATAAAAAGATGACATTCTTAGAGAGAATGTATCTGCCTGCTATTCTTGGAGGAATGCGCATTACGATGTCGCACTTTTTCCGAAAACCTGCAACCATCAATTATCCCGAAGTAAAACGTCCGATTGCCGAAGGGTTTCGTGGACAACATGTTTTGAAACGCGATGAAATTGGTGCGGAACGTTGTACAGCTTGCGGACTTTGTGCGGTGGCTTGTCCTGCAGAAGCAATTACAATGACAGCAGCAGAACGTAAAAAAGGGGAAGAGCATTTGTATCGTGAAGAAAAATACGCAGCAGTTTACGAAATCAATATGTTACGTTGCATCTTCTGCGGATTGTGTGAAGAGGCTTGCCCGAAAGAATCTATTTTCCTCACTGATAGAATTGTTCCTTCTGATTTCGAAAGAAATGATTTTGTTTACGGAAAAGATAAATTAGTTGAAGGCGTTACGGATGATCTTCGTATAGATATTTCAAAACGTCAGACAAAAGCGGTTCTCGAATTCAAAACACATCCTGAATATCAACACAACAAACTTTGGGATCCGAATAAATCAATTAAATCAAAAAACGCGGGACATTAGTTTTTCGCGATAGCATATGGAGCACATCACAGTTACACAAATAATGTTCGGCGTTCTGTCCTTTGTAGCGATACTCAGTGCAGTGCTTGTTATTTTCAGTAAGAATCCGGTTTTTAGTGTGCTGTATCTTATTGTTACTTTTTTCGCAATTGCAGGACATTACATTCTTCTAAATGCACAATTCCTTGCAGTGGTACATGTCATTGTTTACGCCGGAGCAATTATGGTTCTTTTCCTTTTCGTAATCATGATGCTCAATCTCAATAAGGAAACAGAAACACATAAAGCTGCATGGATTCAAATTGCCGCAGTAATTGCTGGTGGAATTATGATGGTGACTTTGGTTGGTGCATTAAAAGGAGCGGATCACATGACGTTAGTTCAACCAAATGATGTAAATATTGGGCTTGTCAACAGATTGGGAACTGTGCTCTTCACTGACTTCCTTATCCCTTTCGAATTATCATCTGTACTTTTCCTTGCTGCTATGGTCGGCGCGGTAATGCTCGGTAAAAAATCTATACACTAATGTCAGCAATTCAAATTATTCCGATTGGTTGGTATGTTACGCTTAGCGCAGTTCTTTTCGGACTTGGCGTTTTAGGTGTTTTGTTCCGCCGCAATGCTATCATCATGTTGATGTGTGTTGAGTTAATGTTGAATGCTGTGAATCTATTACTTGTAGCCTTCTCTGCTCAACACAGCGATCCAAATGCTCAGGTGTTTGTATTTTTCATTATGGCTGTTGCCGCTGCAGAAGTTGCCGTTGGATTAGCAATTCTGATGATGATCTACAGAAATTCAAAAACAACAGACATTGATTTTCTCAATAAATTAAAACATTAAAAAAATGTTGTCGTCTCTTAGTTGTCTTTAAGGACTACTGATTGCCGACAACTGATAAACGAAATGATTCAATTAGCCTGGTTAATTCCTATACTGCCTCTGATCGGATTTCTGATCATTGCATTTGCAGGGAAAAAACTTTCGAATAGCCTTGTCAGCATTATTGGCTGCGGTAGTATTCTTGCTGCCTTTGCTATGACACTTGGGATTTTCTTTCAACTTCATGGATCAACACAAACCGTAAAATTATTGGAATGGTTCTCTGTGGGAAGAATGCATATTGACTTTTCTTTTCTTATTGATCCGCTTTCTGTTTTGTTTATGTTGGTCATTACAGGAATTGGTTTCCTCATTCATGTGTATTCAACAGGTTACATGAAGGGTGATGAAAAATATGATCGCTTCTTCGCTTATCTAAATCTTTTTGTTTTCTTCATGTTGCTTCTTGTAATGGGAAGTAATTACATCGTAATGTTTGTGGGTTGGGAAGGAGTTGGACTTTGTTCTTATCTCTTAATTGGATTCTGGTTTAAGAATACAGAATACAATAATGCAGCTAAAAAAGCATTCATTGTAAATAGAATCGGTGACCTTGGTTTTTTATTGGGAATGATTCTTATTTATATTACTTGTAACAGTTTGAATTTTGATACCGTGTTCAGTAATGTACACGCCAATGCATCAAATAAAGAAGTTTACAATCTCATTGGTATTTTACTCTTCATTGGCGCCTGTGGAAAAAGCGCACAGATTCCACTATACACTTGGTTGCCTGATGCGATGGCGGGCCCTACTCCTGTTTCCGCACTCATTCACGCAGCAACAATGGTAACTGCTGGCGTATATATGATAGCGCGTTCTTCCGTAATTTTTGTGAATGCTCCGATTGCAAGTGAAGTTGTTGCGCTCGTTGGAGTACTGACTGCTGTGTTTGCTGCAACAATCGGATTATTTCAAAACGATATTAAAAAAGTTCTTGCCTATTCTACTGTAAGTCAACTTGGATATATGTTTCTTGGTTTAGGTGTTGGTGCATTTACGGGTGGCGTTTTCCATGTAATGACACATGCGTTCTTCAAAGCATTATTATTCCTTGGCGCAGGAAGTGTAATTCATGCAATGAGCGGAGAGCAGGACATTCGTAAAATGGGTGGATTAAAAAAATCATTGCCAATTACACATCTTACTTTTTTAATTGCAACAATTGCCATCTCGGGTATTCCTCCATTCTCCGGATTTTTCTCGAAAGATGAAATTCTTGCACATGTATATGAGCACGATGGAACCGGAAAAATTTATTGGATACTCGGAATCATCGGTTCCATCATGACAGCATTTTATATGTTCCGATTATACTTCCTCACTTTCCATGGTTCTTTCCGCGGAACTTCTGATCAAAAACATCACCTCCACGAATCACCGAAAAGCATGACAATGCCTTTGGTTATTCTTGCGGTGCTTGCGGCCATTGGGGGAATTGTAGGAATCCCAAATGTGAATCAACATCTGTTGCATGATTTTCTAAAGCCTGCATTTGAATCGGCATCGGCATGGATTGATGATGCACCAAAACATTTTGATATGGACGAGGCAAGATTAATGATCATTGCTGTTCTTGCTGCTTCCGCCGCAATATATGTTGCTTGGTATGTTTACAAGAAAAATAACATGGTGCCGAAGAACACAGAAACAGATCTTCCGAAATTTCAAAAAATTATTTACCATAAATATTATGTCGACGAGTTTTACAATGCAGTAATTCGTAAGCCGCTGGATTGGCTTTCTGACTTCGGATATAAATTTGTGGAACTAAAATTTGTGGATGCTTTTGTGAATGGAGTTGGAACAGCTGTGAAATGGACAGGATCTGTAGTGCGTTATGCACAATCAGGGAATATCGGTTTCTACATGTTCGCTATGACAATCGCTGTCATTATTATGCTACTCGTTAAATTATTCTGATAATACATTTTGCTGAATTATGATTACAGCTTCGTTAATTGGTTTGCCTCTCGTCTTTGCATTGCTACTTCTTTTTACAAAAGGAGAGGGTGTGAAACGAATTGCGCTTGCCGCTTCAATTATTGAGTTTGCTGTTTGTGTTGTCGCTTTTTATCTGCTACATAAATCACAAACCTTAAATCATCCCGACGAAAGACTATGGATGAACGTAGTGTGGATTAATTCGCTTGGCGTAAATTTCAATATTGCGCTCGACGGAATAAGCATGGTCATGGTTTTACTGACTTGCTTTTTAGTTCCCTTAATAATTCTTAGCAGCTTCGGAAAAAAATACGAAAACCCTTCACTATTCTACGCACTCATTTTGTTTATGCAAATGGCACTCATTGGTGTGTTTGTTGCGCAGGATGGATTTTTATTTTACGTGTTCTGGGAATTAGCGCTCATTCCAATTTATTTTATCTGCTTAATGTGGGGCGGAGAAAATCGCGGGCAAATCACTTTCAAGTTTTTTGTTTACACTTTGGCGGGAAGTTTATTCATGCTCGCCGCTTTGATTTATTTATACCTCAATACTTCAATTGGCGAAACTGGAATTCACACGTTCAATTTGCAAGCCTTAATTGAAGCGGGCCATAACATGGGTGCAACAGAACAATCTTTTGTATTCTGGGGCCTCCTACTTGCCTTCGCAATTAAAATGCCCATATTTCCTTTTCATACCTGGCAGCCTGATACCTATCATACCGCACCTACTCAAGGTACAATGATGCTCTCCGGAATAATGTTGAAAATGGGAACCTTCGGTTTGCTTCGTTGGTTATTGCCTATGACGCCTTTAGCTTTGGAAGAATGGGGACCAACCGTTGTGGTGCTTTCAATTATCAGTATTATTTATGCATCGTTTATGGCGATTGCACAAAAAGATTTTAAACGACTTATCGCATACTCTTCCATTGCACACGTCGGATTAATTGCTGCAGGAATAATGGCAATACGTCCAGGTGAAAACAGTGTTGAAGGAATCACAGGTTCATTAGTGCAAATGTTTAGTCATGGAATAAATGTGGTTGGTTTGTTCTTCATTGCCGATATAATTTTCTCTCGTATGGGAACGTTTGAAATGGCGAAACTTGGTGGAATAAGAAATGTCGCGCCTAAATTTACTTCGCTGTTTTTAATTATAATGATGGGTGCTGTTGCGCTTCCTTTGACAAACGGATTCGTTGGAGAGTTTTTATTGATCAATGGAATTTATCAATATGGCGCAATTGCCGCAGGCTTTGCAGGACTCACAATTATTCTTGGTGCAGTATATATGTTGCGAGGTTTTCAATCCATTATGTTGGGCGAAGTAAAAAGCGATACTTCATCATTTACTGCGCTAACTTCAAGTGAAACAATTGTACTCGTAGTCATTGCTTCGGCGGTAATTTTCTTTGGCGTTTATCCAAAACCAATTCTTGATATTATTCATACCGACGTTCAACAATTGGTAAACAGTTTAAAAGTGGTTCATCTCTAAATTTGATTAATCGCGGAAAATTTCGCGACCGACATATATGAAAGTAATTCTTCTTCTTTCCGGACTCGGTATTCTGGCGCTCTTAGCAGAGTTGTTCCGGTTTAAAAAATTATTGTATCCGATAATGATCATCGGATTGCTTGGCGCAATTGCTGTAGCCGCTTCGTATTGGACTTACGATGATGGAAGTCTTTCCCCTTACCTCAACGGAATGGTTGGAATGGTAAAAACCGCTGACGGACATTTTGTAAGCAATCATATCATTCCAAATGCTGCTGAATTAGGTTCGGGACATACTTTTTTCCAGATGTTGGAATTTGGTCCTTCATCAGTGATGATTTCTATCATTATGCTTTCTACTACACTGCTTTGGTTTTTTATGGCTAAAGGATTTTTCAGTGATGAAAATAATAGCACAGATCATTATGCAATGGTGTTGTTCGCTTTAACAGGAGCAATTATTCTTACTTGCTACACCAATATGACAATGTTGTTTTTAGGAATTGAAATTTTATCTATTCCTCTTTATGTATTGGCGGGAAGTAGAAAATCAAGTGCCTCTTCAAATGAAGCAGCATTCAAATATTTCCTAATGGGATCTTTTGCTTCTGGATTTTTACTTTTCGGAATCACTTTGATTTATGGAGCAACCGCTTCTTTCGATTTGAAAACCATTGCCTTGTTTATTAATTCACATGCAGACGGTTCGCATACATTTATTTATACTGGCATTATTATGATGCTCGTTGGTTTACTTTTCAAAATCGGTGCTGCTCCATTTCACTTCTGGGCTCCTGATGTATATGAAGGTTCGCCAACGGTAGTTACGGCATTTATGTCCACGGTAGTAAAAACCGCTGCAATTGTTGCCATCATGCGTTTGTTCCTCACAATGGTTTTTGCAGGCGTCGATACATTTTGGGTTCCAATTATTGGAGTTTGTACCGGCTTAACTTTCTTCGTTGGAAATATTACTGCAGCGGTTCAAACGAATGTCAAGCGAATGCTTGCGTATTCCAGTATTTCACATGCAGGATTTTTATTGTTGGCCGTTGTTGCTTTCAGTGGATTCTCTGCAAAAGCAATTATCTTTTATACTGCCGCCTACTCTGTTGGTTCGATTGCCGCATTTACAGTGTTGATTAATATCATGCAACAAACCGGCGGTGATTTAATTGAAAATTTCAATGGGCTCGGAAAGAAAAATCCTTTGCTTGCGGTCGTCATGACCATTGCATTATTCTCACTTGCAGGAATTCCTCCAACGGCAGGTTTCTTTGCAAAATATTATGTTTTTAACGCAGCATTATCTGGCGGGCATTATTGGCTCGTTGTTTTTGGAATTCTCGCTTCACTGATTGGTGTCTATTATTATTTCCGCATTATCATTGCAATGTATTTCAAAAAGGCGAACAATGATAATCCTATTATAGTAAGCGGGTTGCATAAGGCATTGTTGTTTGTTACCGCAGTTATCATAATTGTTCTTGGACTAATGCCTGATTTAATTCTTGAAATCGGCGTAAATGTTCCGAACCCTGATGGCGTAGTGCAAATCAATTAGCAAGTTTGTTCAAGTCCCGATTTTCTATTGGGAAGAACGGTTGCGAATTCAATCGAAATTAATATGAGCGCATTCGCAAAAAAACTTCCCGGACTTTCATTTTGGATTTTCACCGGGCTTGTGCTTGGCGTAATTGCAGGTGCATTCGCACATTCTAAAATTTGGGCGTACATAGATGTTGATTCGCTGACTCCATTCATGAAGGACCGAGTGAAAGGTTTTGCAACAGAAAAGGTTGTCGGGTTCAAATTGCTGAGTGATATTTTTCTAAGTCTTGTAAAAGTTATTGTTGCTCCACTTATTTTTTCCTTACTGTTAGTTGGCCTTGCAAAAACAGGAAGTGTTGGAGGTGTTGGAAGAATAGGATTAAAAACAATGATCTATTTTACTTGCGCAACATTGATTGCTCTAGTAATGGGATTGCTCATTGTAAATTTATTTCATCCTGGAACTTCGCTTGACGTTTCTTCGGCAACAGGAAAAATTCTAGCTGCTCCAAAGTTTAATGTCACCGATTTTATCCTCCACATTTTTCCGAAAAACATAATCGAGTCCCTTTCAAAAAATGATATTCTCCCGATTATTGTTTTTGTCATTTTCTTCGCAGCGGCTGTTTCTGCTATTGGTGAAAAAGGGAAAATCATCATTGAGTTTTTCGATTCCGTTTCACATGTGATGTTGAAAGTAACAAGCTACGTAATGTACTTTGCGCCGATGGCTGTATTTGGCGCAGTTGCTGCAGTCATTGCAGTTCACGGGCTTGGAATTCTTTTGGGGTATGTCAATTTAATTCTTTGTTTCTTCGGTGGACTTGCTGCTTTTCTTTTTATTGTTCTTCCATCGATTTGTTATTCTTTCAAAATAAAATATTTTCATTTATTAAAATTAATTCGTGAGCCGATGTTAATAGCATTCGGAACATCCAGTTCTGAAGCTGCAATGCCGAAAACAATTAATGCCTTAGAAAAATTCGGTTGTCCTGATCGTATCATCGGATTTGTTTTGCCATTGGGTTATTCCTTCAATCTTGACGGATCCATTATGTACATGACCTTCGCAACTGTTTCCATCGCGCAAGCGTATGGAATGGATTTATCGCTTGGGCAACAATTGACAATGATGTTGATGTTACTTGTAACAAGTAAAGGCCTTGCAGGAGTGCCGCGAGCATCCTTGGTTGTCATTGCTGGAATGTTGGATTCGTTTCACATTCCGGCAGAAGGACTTTCATTAATTATTGCTATTGACTGGCTGCTCGACATGGGAAGAAGCGCTACGAATGTTGCCGGTAACGCAGTAGCAACTGCAGTTGTAAGTAAATGGGAAGAAAAAAGAGTTTTGAATTCTTAATTTTGAGTTTTGATTTTCTCCTCTTTTATAATTCAAATTTCAGAACTCAAAATTCAAAATTATTCCTTTGAACTTCATTCGAGAACTTACTGATCCCGCTTCAATTATTCAATATGGCGGAATTTTGTTGTTGTTGTTTGTCGTCTTTGCAGAAACTGGTTTGCTCATCGGATTTTTTCTTCCCGGCGATTCGTTGATTTTTGTTTCCGGAATGTTTTGTTCTACAAAACCTGAATTGCTTTCTGTTACAATTTCCGGATTAATTCCTTTGTTGGTTTTAGCAGCAGTAGTTGGAAATGTGGCGGGGTTTTGGTTTGGAAGAAAGCTCGGACCCGCATTATTCAAACGCGATGATTCTTTCATTTTCAAAAAAAAATATCTTGAAACCACTCGATCTTTTTATAATCGACATGGGGGCAAGGCTTTAATCTTAGGTCGTTTTCTCCCAATCATTCGAACGTTCGCACCCATTCTTGCAGGAGCAATTGCAATCGATTTCAAAAAATTTATGATTTACAATGTAATTGGTGCCATTGCATGGATTGTTTCCCTTGGACTTTGTGGCTTTTTTCTCGGTAAAATCAAGTGGGTGGAAGAAAATGTAGGTTGGATTGTTTTATTTCTAATAGTGATTACGTTAATTCCCCTCTTTCAAACAGCGCGTAGTGAAAAGCGCCGATCAAAATAGAATTCCGGAGGAAATGGTATTCGGCACAATGGAATTGCCTTTCATCCCTCCTTTTTCACGCTTAATCCTTTGTTTCACGGCAAAAGTGGCCAAAATCGTCAATGCCAATTAATCGATTCAACCCGCCACTTGCCAAAATGCGGGAAAACAAGAGCAATAAATGCCAATCTTAGCGTTATTAAACTTGAATTTTAGGTTCTATTAGTCAACCGAAAAGGGTTTCTTAATTGAATCTGTTTTTGTAAGTTTGATGCCCTTTGAAGCCACGATTTACTGAAATTTAACATTGTCAACATTCTTGCAATTTTTCATTTCACTAACATTACACTTCGAAAAAAACGCAATTATAATTTAACCAATACAAACCAAACAACGCAATTATTATGAGCAGCAAAAAGACCTCTAGTCTACAGGCTTATTTCACTGTCGCAGTGATGATCATTGAGCTCGTCATCGCAATTATTATTTACAAATATATTCTTGGTGACGGAAGCCATTTTGAGAATGGTGACAATGAAAAAGGACACCCGCTTGATATTTTTGGAACTGTCTATAAGGGTGGTTTTATTGTTCCGCTCCTTATTACAATTGTATTAATGGTTATCACTTTCGCAATTGAGCGTTTGATCACAATTATGCGCGCAAAAGGAACAGGAAACATTTCAAACTTCGTTCGTTCTATTCGTGAACTAGTAGAAGCTGAGCGTATCGATGAAGCAATGGCTGCTTGCGATCGTCAAAAAGGTTCTATTGGAAATGTAGTTCGTGCGGGACTTGAAAAATATCGCATCGTTGCAAAAGATACAGAGCTCGACAAAGAACAAAAACTTGCTGCAATTCAGAAAGATCTTGAAGAAGCAACTTCACTTGAGCTTCCAATGCTTTCAAAAAATCTTGTTATTCTTTCCACCCTTGCTTCGATTTCAACCCTTATCGGTTTGATTGGAACTGTAATGGGAATGATTCGTGCGTTCTCTGCGCTTGCTAGCTCTGGCGCACCTGATTCAAACGCTCTTGCTACAGGTATTTCTGAGGCTCTTGTTAATACTTTTATCGGTATCACAGGTTCTGCATTGGCGATCGTATTCTTCAACGTATTTCAGACACAAATCGATCGCATTACTTATGGTATCGATGAGGCAAATTTCAGTATTCTTCAAACTTTCGCTGCTAAAAAACACTAATCAGCGACCGTTTAGCCCGTTAGTTTTCGGGATTGAATATTCATTAATACCAATGAAATATGTCTAAAATAAAAATGACTCGCACCAGTCCGCAATTGGATATGACTCCAATGGTTGATCTTGCGTTTCTTCTTGTAACCTTCTTTATGCTTACGGCCACCATGCGGACTCCCGAGCCCGTAATTGTTGACACGCCAAGTTCTATTTCTGAAGTTATTCTTCCTAAAAACACAATGCTGCTTACCATTGATACTGCCGGCCGTGTGTTTATTAATTACGAAGGAAAAGATGTTCGTATCAATGCATTAAAACGCATCATGAACAAGTTTCCAGAAGTAAAGTTTACCGAAGAACAAATCCAGAAATTTGGATCCATGCAATCATTCGGAGTTCCAATTAAGGATTTGCCAGCATACATTGATGGAAGTGGTGACGAACGCAAAAAAATGGATGACGCTACAAAAGGAATTCCAATGGATACGCTTAAAGGTATTGAGGAGCTTTCTTTTTGGGTAAACTTTATTCGTGTCGAAGGTTTCATTTGGGCTGACGCACAAAAGAAAGAAGGCAAAACAATAGAAGATATGCGAATTGCATTGAAAGCTGATGGTGGAGCTGCTTACAAAAAAATTGATGCTGTTATTGCGATTTTCAAAAAACAAGATGTGTATCAATTCAACTTGATCACAGATCTTGAAGGAGATCCCAATAATCTGCCACCTCCTGGCAGCAAATAAAAATTATTCCGTGGGTTTATGGAATCTTACTTTCGCTTGCATCTTATAAGCGAACGAAAGATGAAAATCCCGGTCAGTCATTAATCATTAAGTAAAAAACTATAAAATGGCAGATGTAGGTTCAGGTGGTGGCGATGATCATGGTAAACATGGTAAGAAAGGCCGTAAGAAAAGTGGAAATCCACGTGTAGACATGACCCCCATGGTCGATCTCGCGTTTCTACTGCTGACGTTCTTCGTTCTCACGTCTAATTTGAATAAAGCGAAAACAATGGAAATGGCAGTGCCGAAAGACACTGATGACACTGCGCTCAAAACAAAAATTGACGATGATCTTGCCAATACTATTCTCCTTGATGGAAATAAAGAAGGCAAATATTACGTGTACCATGGAAAATTTAATTCGGAACCAGCTCCTGCATTGAATGATTATACCTTGGATCCTAAAAAGGGAATTCGTCAATACATGCTTGAACAAAACACAAAAGTTTCAGGAGAGATGAAATTTTTGCGCACAGTTTATAAAAGTGGAAAATTGGATCAAACTTCTTACGGAAAATTAAAAACGATCCTTGCCGAAAAAGCACAACCGGGTCCGCTTGACGATAGCATTGTAGTCAAACGCAAAAAACTCGATTACGGAAAAGGCTTAGCGCGTTTAGATAAAGATCTTATCAAAAACGAACTTAGCGACACAACATACAAAGTCCTGAGCGCAACAATTCGTAACGATGATAAAGCGCCTTTTTTCATTATTAAATGGGGTGGCGATGCAAAATACAATGATGTCATCAATATTATTGACGAATTAAAAATTGCTGACATTTCAAAATACGCATTAACAAAAATCAGTCGCCCGGAATTACAGGCATTATCCGGAAAAACAGGAACTAAATATCCTGAACTTTCTTTACCTGATCCTGACGCACCGAAGAATCCATAATCTAAAACAAACAACATGGCTACCTGGAGCAATGAAACCTCTACCGAACGCAATGATATGGTTTTCGAAAACCGTAATCGTTCTTATGGCGCCTTTCTTATTCGCAGAGAATATGGAAAAGTAGTCCTCATGTCCGGTGGAATCGCTACTACAGCAATTCTGTTTTTCGTTTTTATTTTCATCGTCGCTAATCGACCTGAGAATATTGAAAAACCAAAAAAACTAGCTTCAACAGAAGTTACTTTGAAAGATCCACCTCCTGTTGACGAGAACACTCCGCCACCGCCACCGCCACCGCCGCCACCGCCGCCACAAGTGAAAATGATTCAGTTTACTGAACCAGAAGTAACAGATGAGGCTCCACCTCCGGCATCTCAGGAAAAAATTCCAGATCAAAAAGTTGGTGATGATAACCAAGATGGTGATGATAAAGATCCTCCGGTTGTAATTGCTCCAACAAGCGATAAACAATTGGATACAAAAGCAGATGAGGTTTTCACATTCGCTGAAGTTATGCCTGATTTTGCAGGTGCAGGATTTCAGACCTATTTGAAAAACAATGTAAAATATCCTGTGATTGAAAAAGAAGCAGGAAAACAAGGAACTGTTTACGTATCATTCGTAGTTGAAAAAGACGGATCAATTACGAACGTAAAAGAAGCTAAAGGTGTACCCGGCGCTCCCGGATTTACCAAAGAAGCTGTTCGTGTGATAAGCGCAATGCCGAATTGGAAGCCAGGTTTAATGAACGGCCACCCTGTACGCATTGAAATGAAACAGCCAGTTCGCTTCGTTCTTCAATAAATTATTGTCTTGACTCTGAATAACCCGGGAAACGGTAAAGTTGGCCTCATCATTTCATCATCGATGTTGCTGATTTATCTTGGCCTGGGTTATTTGTTTATTGTCACCAACGCATTTATTGATCGTTATCCCAAGCCGAATCGGATTTATATCGGATTGGTTTTAGTTGGCTGGGCTATTTTTCGAGGTTTCATGGTGTGGCAGAAATACAAAAGAATGCAGAACGAGGATGGCGAATAAAAAAAATTTATTTTTCGCATTGATTTCTTTTCCGTTTTTTTTCGGTTGTTCTGATAATAAACCTAAAGAAGAACTAGACACACCGATCAGAGGAAAAATCAAACTTTCTATTGATGAAAATATTCGTTCTTTAAGCGACGAATTAATTGACGCATTTGAATCTACATATGACGAAGCATTTTTGATTCAGTCGTATAATTCAGAAGCTAAGGTGATGCAGGAGTTATTTAATGATTCCTCCAGACTTGCTTTGATGACTCGTCCACTGAAAGCTGAAGAAATAAAATGGTTCGAAGCAAAAACTTTTTTGTTGGAGCAAATAAAAATCGGATCGGATGCTGTTGTCTTATTAGTCAACAGAAACAATCCCGATAGCCTTTTTACAATTGCGCAGATCCGAGATATAATTTCCGGAAAAGATTCTATTTGGTCGCAAGTGCGTCCTGGTTCAACTTTAGGAAAAATAAATGTCGTTTTTGATAGTCCAACTTCTTCAAACCTCCGCTATTTAACAGACACATTGATACCTGGCCAGAAACCTGGAAATACTTGTTTTGCATTAAATTCTAACGATTCGGTTGTATCCTATGTAAATCGAAACGCAAATGCAATCGGGGTGGTTGGTTTAAATTGGATTGGCGACAAAGATCTTGCAGAGGATGTGACGCGCAAAAACCAGATTACCTTGAGCCGCATTGGCTTCGACACCATAAGTTATGCCTATCCCTCTCAAAGCGCTTTAGTGGCAGGGAAATACCCTTTTACAAGAGGAATTTGGATCGTTAAAATTGGCAAACGAGCGGGGCTTGGCACGGGCTTTGCCTCTTTTGCATTAGGTGAGCGAGGACAACTTATCGTTCAACATGCGGGTTTAGCTCCGGCAAAGCCAGCAGAAAGAAAAATACAAATTACTACTTACTGAGAAAGAGATACTTATTTTTGCATTATGAAAACGCCCTTTAAAAAAATTGCCTCCATAGTTGCTTTATTAATCAGTTTTGGAGCTGCTGCACAAACCTTACAAGACGCTGTTCGTCTTATTGACAACGAGCAATATGAAAAGGCAAGAACTGCTTTTAAATCGCTCGTGGCAAAAGAACCTACCAATGGAGATAATTTTTTCTACTTCGGTGGCTTAATGTTGAAAATGGAAAATCCGGATTCTGCGCGTGTTTTATTTCAAAAAGGTGTGGATATAAATCCAACAAATCCATTAACACATATCGGCGTTGCTAGATATTACATGGCGATTGGCGACAACTCGAAAGCCCAACAGGAATTGACTTATGCAAAATCTTTGATCACAACACAGGCGGGGAAAAAAGACATGAATATGGATGTCAATCGCCAGGTGTTAATGTATAATGAAATTGCAAAAAATCAATTGTTTGCCGCAACTCCGAATTATGGTGATGGAATTGATATGATTAATGTTTCTGTTAAGCTGGATATTAAAAATCCTGAAACTTATTTGATCCAGGGTGATTTGCTTTACGGAAAAGATCCTGTAAACGGAACACCGGCGATCAACGCTTATTTGCAGGCTGCAAAATTGGATCCTAAATCATGCAAAGCAAATGTTCGTATTGCACAATTGTATATGAACGGAAAAAATATGCAGGTTGCAATTCCTTATTTAAATAATGCATTAAAAACAGATTCTTCTTTTGCTCCGGCATGGAGAACAAAAGGAGAAGCGCAATATCAGATCGCTAAATTTGATTCTGCACAAAAGTGCATGGCGAAATATCTTACGCTCAATGATAGTCCACTTGCGCGTTATCGTTATTGCCTATTCCTTTACAAAAGCGGTAACTATGAGGACGCAATAAATCAAGGAAATCTTTCATTGGCAAAAGACCCTTCAACCATCGTAATTTATAGAATTCTAGGAAGAAGTTATTTAGACAGCAAGACTCCCGATCCAGCAAAATCAATTGAGAGCTTTGATAAGTTTTTTGAAGCGCAGAAACAAACCGGCACTCCTCCGATTATTGCGGAAGACTATGTGTATCGCGGAAAAGCATTTTCTAAAAACAAACAGGATTCACTTGCAATTATTGAATACAACAAAGCACTTGCTTTAGACACTAATCGCAAAGACATCTACTTTGATATGGCTACTTCTTATTTCATAACCAAACATTATGATCAGGCAGCAATTTATTACAAAAAGAAAATTGACAACGCTCCTGATAAAGCAACAAATGGCGATTGGATTGCTTACGGCCGTTCCTTACAGCAAATGAAGGATTATGCAAATGCTGATAACGCCTATAAAAAAGCCATCGCTTACGATCCTAAATATCCATTAGGCTGGTTGTATCGTGCAAAAGCAAATGCATTCCTTGATCCAAAATCAGAATCTGACAGTACAAAGATTTTCTATGAAAAATTCTATAGTTTGGCAATCGGCGAAAAAGAAAAAAACAAAAGAGATCTTATTTCCGCAGGCAAATATTTAGGTGGCTATTATTTCATAAAGAAAAATTACACTTGTTCTAAAGCCTGGTTCAATTTCGTAATGGAATTGGATCCAACGAATACAAAAGTAAAAGAGCAACTTGACACTGATAAAGATCTAAAGGCTGCTGCTTCTGTTGATTTGAGCACTTGTGCTCCCACGCCAGAACCTGCACCAGGAAAATAATCCTGCCATTCCATAAATAAAAAACCCTCTTCGTATGGAGAGGGTTTTTTATTTATGTAGGAACCTCATAATGATATTTTCAAATAAAGTATATGGCGATGTTTAAGCCTATCAATGGATAAATAATTTCAGAATCTAGAAACGCATCCTCATTAAAAGGTTTGCTGTTGTTCCTAATTTATTCCGAATAGAAAATAATTTTTTGGCAATAATTACACTTGTTCTGTTGAACTATATTGAAGCATTAAATTTTTTCGATTCTCTCTTTTTCGATTTTCTAAAAATTATGGGGCAAAAAAAATCCCTCTCGGCATGAGAAGGATTTTTTTATTTGATTAACTATTTCTTAGCGCTGGATCGTCACCTTTTCGGTAACGACTCCATCGGTTGTCATAATTCGAACGATGTACATTCCTGATTCTGTATCTACAAGTCCAATATGTTTGTTGTAGCCTAAAATATTCTTTTGACTATCGGTGTAAATAACTCTACCGCTCATATCCATTACTTCTACGATTACATCTTTTTCTGTTGTGAAATCAAATGCTATCGTGAAATTTCCATCATTTGGATTCGGGTACAATGAAAGTGTTTGTGCAAGATCGTTGTCTTGTATGCCAACTTGAGTAATTACAACAGTCATAGTATAGGTGTCGGTTCCGCATGGACTTGTTACGGTCAATGTTACTGTATAAGTTCCGTTTGTGCTATACGCGTGACTTGGATTTGCGGTTGTTCCTAAAGGGCTTGCATCGCCATAATTCCAGCTATAGGAAAGCGCATTTGTTGATTGATTGGTAAAAATTGCAGTGGCACCAACTACGCTACTTGTAAATTGTGCATTTGCCAAAGGAACAACAGTAACGGCAACAGTTGATGAAGCAGAACATCCGTTAATATCATAGCCAGTTACATAGTAAGTGGTGTTGATGATTGGGCTCACCGTGTTCGATGCAGTGAGCGCTCCGTTACTCCAAACATAAGTTAAGCCTCCTGTTGCATTAAGCGTTGTGCTATTCCCTGTACAAATAGAAACATCAGGTCCAGCATTAACGAAAGGTGTCGCATTTGTATTTACAACAACAGTATCTCTATCAAAACATCCAAAAGCATTGGTAACAGTTACGTTGTAAATACCCGTTCCAACATTAATTGTTTGTGTAGTTGCAGCGGTGCTCCAAAGGAAGTTCGATCCTGCATTACCAGCATTAAGTGTTGTAGAACTCGTACAGATAGAAAAATCAGGGCCGAGGTTTACTACAGGCTGAGGATTGATTGTAATGTTTACAGAGTCAGAATTTGAACAGCCGGCAGGTGTAATTACCTGTACGATATAAGTTCCACTAGAGTTTACTGTAGTTGTTTGATTGCTTGTGCTATTTGACCAGAAATAAAGCGATCCTGCATTTTGAGCATCAAGTGTAATTGTTCCTCCACACTGAACTACATCAGCGCCAAGATTGACGATTGGGGCAGGACTTAAAGTAACTATTGCAGAATCTGTTGCAGCACATCCGTTAGCATCTGTAATCGTAACTGCAACAGTATCAGATACAAGAACATTTGTTGTTTGAGTGAGGTCACCTGTTGACCAAGTGTAACTAGAATAGCCAGTGCCTGCATTAAGCGTCACGCTAGTTCCACAAGATGTTGTATCGGGGCCAATTGAAACAGTCGGCAAAGGATTAACTACAATATTTATTGCGTCATTTCCAATGCATCCCATTGGAGTTTGAACGGTAACAGAATATGCTCCAGTTGTGGTAGGCGAAAGGGTTTGTGAGCCCGCGCCAGTGCTCCACAAATAAGTACTTCCAGGATTTCCTGCATCCAATAGAATCGGGCCACCGCAAATGGTGGTGTCATTTCCAAGAAAAACTGTTGGAGCTCCTAGTAAAGTAACCAAAACTGTATCATGACCCCTACAGCCATTTGCGTCAGTAATTGTAAGATCATAGTTCTGTGTTGCAGTGATATTTGTAACCGTCGTCTGCGACATTAATGGTGTGGTAACGTTTGTTATTGGATTCCATGAATATGCGTAGGGAGGAACTCCTCCAAATCCATTAGAAGGTAAACCTATTGTTGCGGTCCCTCCCGTACAAGCCAGCTGATCAGGAGCAGGAGATAAAGATGGATTGCCTGTGCCTGGAGAATTCATGGTCATGGTTACGTCCATAGAGGAAGAGTTGAACGTACAGAAATATTGATTTAGTAAAACTCTTACATCATTACAAGAGCTTGGGGTAAATGTTACTGTAGATTGTAAACCACAAAAGTCATCATTATACGCCAACAGTGTTCCTGTTACATCATCATAAACTGTAATCTGAGAGTCAAATGCAGTACTTGAACAAGTAGAAATAGTATAGTTGGCACCCATTTCCACACTTGCAAGAACGTACTGTCCACCTACATAGGTTTGTGTTGTTGAAAGCGAAACGCCGGGAGGAGTAAGGTTTCCTGCTACAAGAGTGTTTGTATTTGAACATTGTCCAAATGATTGTGTTGT
Organism: Bacteroidia bacterium; assembly: GCA_038237845.1. Lineage (GTDB taxonomy): Bacteria > Bacteroidota > Bacteroidia > Palsa-965 > Palsa-965. The sequence goes on along the minus strand of JBBRYH010000008.1, from coordinate 56,032 downwards.
TCCAACAGCAACCAAAATGATGGACAATAATTTTTTAAGTAGGTTTTTTTTCATCTTGAAGAGAGAGTAAGTGTTTGGCCGAGGCAAAAATAATCATTTTAAGTCATTTGCACAAACGCTCAGAACTCGTACTTTCGAGACAGAATCATATGGCACAAAAACAGAAATCCGCTCCAAAAGGGCCAGAAAAGTCGAAAGTGGCCACAAAAACGCACTTTAAGGGTGGGTTTTCTGGTTTTTTCAAGAGAAACTCATTCGCCGCCGGGCTTTTTATAATTAGCTTTTTGGTGTTTGCCAATGGGATTGGCAATAGATATGCTTTAGATGATGAGTTTTATACCGCAGGTGGGAATAAATTAACACAGCGCGGAATCAAGGGAATTCCAAAAATTTTTACAAGTAGAACTTTTTATAATAATGACGGAACGGGTTATTCTTATCGACCTGTTGCGTTGGCAACATTTGCAATTGAAACCCAGTTTTTTGGCGAAGACCCTCAAGTAAGTCACTTTTTTAATGTTCTTCTCTATTCACTAACGATCGTTTTAATTTTTTCGATTTTAAGAAAGTGGTTCAGCACGCAGGGAAATTGGTTTAGTTTTTTCATCTGTCTAATTTTTCTTGTTCATCCGCTTCACACCGAAGTAGTAGATAACATCAAGTGCCGAGACGAGTTGCTAGCTTTATTTTTCACTTTTCTTAGCATCCATTTAATTTGGAGACACATTGAAACTAAAAAATGGATTTATCTTTTATTGTTTCCATTTTGTTTTTGGGCTGGAATGCTTTCTAAGCTTACTGCTGTCCCGTTTTATTTTCTTATTCCGCTTGCGCTCTGGTATTTTACAGAAGCAAAAGACTGGACATGGAAGAACGAGAAAACAAAAAAATGGATTTCATTTTCGATTTACTTAGGCTTTTGTATTTTCCTTATTGTTTCAAAAAAACCGGTCGGCGTTTTAATTACAGTAATCGCAATGGCGCTTATTTGGTTTGCAAATGCAAAGTTTTGGAAAATTGCACTTTACATGGCGCCTTTATTATTTACTGTGCTTGTTACTGTTTATTTTCAAAAACACAATCTTGAAGTAGATACAAGAACGTATTTGAAATTTGAAAATCCGCTCTCGGGCGGTGTTGGATTCGGACAGATATCTTCAACTGCATTTTATGTTGTGGGGCGCTATCTTTTTCTTCATTTTATTCCCTATCCGCTCGTTTATTATTATGGATCGTATTATATACCTACTATTTCCTGGGCAAATCCTATTGCAATAATTTCTTTAATTGTTCATTTGGCTTTAGGAATTTGGGCACTTCTTGAGCTTCGCAAAAAAAGCATTATTGGTTTTGGGCTTTTGTTTTATTTAATAAATATCGCCGCATATTCAAATTTTCTACGTCCTGCTCCCGGTTTAATGGCCGAACGCTATACTTATGCTGCATCGCTCGGCTTTTGTATCGTTATCGTTTCTCTGATTTTTCGTTTTATGAAAGTTCGGGCTCCGGAATTTAAATGGAAAGCTCCGGAATTTAAAAAGCTTCGTTTTGTAATTGTAGCAATTGCATTGCTATTCTCCATTCGTTCTGTTTGGAGAACGGAAGATTGGGAAGATAAAAAAACCTTGTATGGTCATGATATGGAATACTTACAAGAGTCAGTAAAAGCAAATATGCTTTATGGTGCTCTTGTTTCCAGCGAAGCATTAAGAATGAATTTTCAATCGCGCGTATCAGACGGAAAGGGCGGAGCAGCAATTGACAAATCAAAACAGGATTCTGCTATGTCATCATTTATGGAAGCAAGAATTTATTATAAAAGAGCTGCTGAAATGGCGCCTTATTATCATACAGCGTGGAGTAATTTAGGAACAGCATATTTTTTTACAGGGGATACAAAAACCGCTCTTATTTATTTTAAAAGGGGTGTAGCGATTAAAGATGATTACGCCGAAGGTTGGTTTAATGTTGGAATGGCATTTGATAAACTGGAAATGAAAGATTCTGCTGTTTACGCTTTTCAAAAATCAATCAAATCCGACTCCGCTTATATTTCTTCTTACGAACAGTTAAGCCGAATCATTATGCAAAAAGAACAGAATCCTGAAAAGGCACTTGCTCTTTTGCGAACGGGAGCGAGGAAAAAACCGGATTCAGAAATTCCCTGGAATAATATGGCAAATATTTATTTCCAGTTAAATGATACTGCGATGGCCGCAACTGCAATGGAACGTGCCGCAGAAATAAATCCAAGCAATGTTCAACGACTTTATAACCTTGCACAATATTTTGGTAGGCATGGCGATAATGAAAAGTATAATTTTTACATGTCCAAAGCCGAGGCGGGCAGAAGAAAAATGCAGGAGCAAAAGAAAAAAGAAAAATAAACCGCTTTTCTTTTATATTGAAGTATAAAAAAATATCCCTCAACGTGAGGGATATTTTTTTTTGCAGAAACGAGCAAATTAATTTCTGCTTTTCAGTTCAAGTGCTAACGAACAATTTTATAAATACTTCTCTTCCCGTTTTCGTAATTTATTTCAAGGAGATAAATACCCGAAGCCCATTTCTCTGTTTCGATGCCACTTGATGGGTTGTTAGATATTGCAACTATTTTTCCAGTAGCATCTCTTATAATGATGTCCTTAATGATAAGTTGTCGGCTCGTACTCGTTACATAAAGCGGTCCTGTTGCGGGAACAGGATAACAACGCAGATTTTCATTGTTTTGTGGCTCGGGGCTTATTCCACTGATGGTGTCAATGACAAATACATTGGCCGTAATTGAATCAAGTGTTGAAAACGTTGGGTCAAAACTTATTGGCCAAACAACGATAACGTTATTTCCTATTCTGAAATTTCCTCCCATTTGAATGTCACGAAAAACAATCGGCATTATAAAGAAAACGCTATCGCCAGGGGCAAGATAAACTTGCGGAACCAATGGTAGTGTAAAAGGAATAAAAACTGATCCAGTATCAATGTACCCGTTAATTTGAACACTGTCCATGAATACATGAGTAGCAGTTGTATCATAGTTCTTGATAAAGGACCCAACGGGAATGGAGTCACCCGACCAAACGGTGTCATTCAATCCAATAAGACCTATAGTTCCAAATCCAATTGAAGCTTGCGCATGTAATCCCGAGCTGTTTTTGTTTAAACCCGAAAATGTGAGCGTCATCAGTACGAAGAGCAGCCTGGGGAATAAGCTTTTGAGCGATGGTTTCATAGTGCACATATTAATTACTAAACAAAAATAGCTCGGATTATCGGGAAAAACATATAGATTTGAATAAATCTTACGCGTTCAAACAGATGAAGATCCTGCAACAGATTATTGGTATGATGAATAAAGAGGAGGTTCGCCACCTGAAACTCTTCATGGGCCGTACCAATGCGGGCGAAGAAAGAAAAGATATTGAACTGTTCGATTATATCCGTCAACACAATGAAGATTACGACGAAACAAAAATTCAACAACGGCTTTATGGGCCGCGAGATAAAAACGCACTCTATCGATTAAAAAATCGGCTGCTTGAAGATATTGGAAAAAGTATAACGCTTCAATACATTGACGAAAGTGATTTTAATGCAGTTGTTCACCAGCTTCTTTTGTCACGATTTTTTCTTTCTAAATCACAATCGCAAATTGCATTTCACTATTTAGGTCGTGCCGAGAAAAAAGCAATCGCGGCTGACAGTCCCGAATTAATGGATTTGGTTTATGGTGAATTTGTCCGTTTTTCTCAAGAAACGCTAGAGGTAAATCCCACAGAATACATTAGGAAAAGAAGAAATAATCGGGAGCAATTAAATCAGCTACAGGAAATTGACGATGTCTTGGCTGAAGTTGTTTATAAGGTTAGAACCACTCAGAATTTTACAGGGCAGGATTATCGAATGATTGAAACGCTTCGTAAACGTGTCAATGAGTTTTCAAAACAAAAAGCTACTCGCAATAGTATTTTGTTGCGATTTAAAATATATCAATCCTTGAGCCGGATTCTTCTACAAAAACAGGATTTTGTTGTATTAGAAAAATATCTGGAGCAAACGTTTGAAGAGTTTACAAAGGAAGGCTTGTTCAGTCGCAATAAACACGATACAAAATTACAGCTCCTTACCTACCTCGCTAATGCGCAATTCAAAAACAAAAAATTTGAACAATCCCTTGCAACAGCTGCGCGATTAAAAACGGCAATGGGTGAGTTTGGTGGATTATTACATGATAAATATTTGTTTTTTTATTACAACATCCTCGTCATTGGCTATTCCGAAAAAGACAAAGACAAGGCTATCGAAATTTTAAATGAAGCGAAGGACAATGCCGTAATAAAGAAGCTTCCTTTCTATCTTGTTTTTATTTTCCTGAATCTAACGGTACTTAATTTTGATAATGGAAATTACAAACTTTCGATTCGCAACTTGGTTAAACTTACCATGGAGGCAGGCTTTGCTGGTTTGGACCGGATTTTAAGAATGAAGATTGCTGTGGCAGAATTAATAATTCGTTTTGAACTTCAAGACATCGATACGCTTGAACGAAGACTTGAACAAGTAAAAAAGGAGTTTGCGGATTTACTAAAAACAAAAGATGGGAAACGCCAAGCTGAAATGATCGGCTTGCTTTCTTCTATGTCTACTTCTACCTCTGTGCGAAGAGACAAAAATCTTAGGAAAAAAATACTTCAAATCACCTCCGCTTCTGCTGCTAAAACAAATGATGTTATTGATTATAACAATTGGTTAAGCGGAAAAATTGATTGATTGTTAATACGCTCTAATTTAAAAAAAGAAACCCTGTATTGCTACAGGGTTTCTTTTTTATTAAATTATTTTCTATTTCTCCGATTTGATCAGATGAACAAATCCATGGAAATCATAGTCTTTGTTGTCGTAACCGAGTGCCGTAATTACATAATAATAAACTCCATCGTCAGCAACTTTTCCGCTTCCAGATTTTCCATCCCACAAAGGTAAAATTTGTGTTGATGATGCTAATCCTGTTAATGAGTTTTCATAAACTGCATTTCCCCAGCGATTAAAAATTTCGACTTTCATTTCTTTAACTCCGCTTATCGAAGCTGAAAAATCATCGTTTGTTAAATCACCATTCGGTGTAAATACGTTTGGTAAATTAACTATTGCTTCGTCAACAACAATAACTTCTATGGTATCATATACTGCGCAACCAAACCAATCATTCCAAGCTGTAATAACCACCTGATAAGTTCCTGGAGCTATATAAGTGTAGTTTGCCGATTGTGTATTGGCAAATCCCAATCCATCGCCAAAATTCCAATTCCAATTATTTAAACCAGGCGATCCGCTAGATGCAAATCCTACTGGTAAAGGATAAACACCGAACGTTGGATTCGCAGCAGCACTTACAAATGCAGTATTTACCATTCCTACTGTTACTGTTTGACTTGAAATACATCCATTAGCATCAAGTGTAACAACATTGTATGTTCCTGCCAATAAATTAGTAGGAAGACTTTGGGAAGGAGGATTTGTTCCAACTGTATATGTGAATGGCCCTGTTCCTGCAACAACTCCAAGATTTACTAAAGCTCCTGTCGAATCACCACATTGTGTTGGTGTGCTTGAAAGATAAACAGCTGGAAGCGGATTAACCGTTATAGTAATTGAAGCTGTGTCTGTACATCCGTTCAAATCGGTACCTACAACTTGATAAGTTGTTGTAGATGGAGGGTTTGCAGAAGAAGATTGCGCATTTGGTGTGCCAAGATTGGTTGTAGGAATCCAAGCATAAGTTGCAGCGCCTTGTCCAATTACAGTTGTACCAAGACCAGCACATATTGATGCGTCGGGCGAAGTTGTAGTGACATTAGGAACTGCATTAACAGCAACGTTAATTGTGTCGGTAGAAATACATCCTCCCGGACCAGTTACTGTAACTGTGTAAGAAGTATTTGTTAGAGGTGCGGCAACAATGCTTTGTGTTGTGTTGCTTCCAATAATTCCTGTTGTTGGTGTCCATAAGTAACTCGTTCCGGTTGTAGAAACATTCATTGTTGCTTGTGATCCAAGACAAACACCGAAATCGGGTCCTGCAAAAACGAATGGCGCAGCATTGATATTTACTGTTACACTGTCAACACTTAGGCAGTTTCCATTATTACCTGTTACTGTATAGGTAACAGTAGAACTAGGGTTTACTGTTATTGAAGCACCAGAAATATTTCCAGGCATCCAATTATAAGAAATTGCACCTGACGCTGTAATTGTTGCGCTTCCTCCTGCGCACAATGTTGTATCATTTGAAACAACTAATGGTTGAGCTGGCGTAACTGTTACAACTACTGAATCAATTGCAGTACATCCGAATGTGTTAGTTGCCGTTACGGTGTAAGTTGTTGTTGTCAATGGTGTCGCAGATGGATTTGCTGTATTTGCACCAACAAGCGTTCCGCTTGGCGTCCAGTTGTAAGTGTTTCCATTGGGACCAGAAGCAAATAATACTGTGCTGTTTCCTGTACAAATATTTACGTTGGGACTTGCGCTAACAGACGCTGTTGAAGTAGTAACTGTTATATTGTCCGTTGCGGTACATCCTTGAGAATCTGTTACGGTAAGTGTATAAGTTGTGCTGGAAACAGGACAAACAGAAACACTTGCCGAGTTAAGGCTTCCTGGTTGCCAGTCATAACTAACACCACCGGTTCCTGTAAGCGTTGCGCAGGATCCATTACAGATGGTTTGATTTATTCCAGCATTTGCTATTGGCGCAGCGCTAACAGTAACCTGCACAGGGGGAGAGGTTGCAGTGCCACATCCAGATCCCGGCCAACCCGTACCTGTAACAATTGCCTGATAATACAACGTTGATGAAAGTGGGCCTGTATTCAAAGTATCGTTTATTTGACCGGCAAGATTAAACCATGTTAATCCATTTGGCGAAACTTGCCATTGAATTGGATTTGCCCCAGTGCCCGTGAGCACTATCTGTGAAGATTGTCCTGAACAAACTGTAAATGGGGTTGCTGTTGCAATTCCAGGAGCAACGTTTGGTCCCATTGTAATTTGAACGGTGTCGTCGGCAGAAGTAATAGTAAAACATCCTCCAGTTGCAGTAACCGTATAGGTAATAGGACCAGTAATTGTTGCTATTGGGTTTGCAATATTTGGATTATTTAATCCCGTGGTTGGTAACCAAGAATAAACCGGGGTAATTGCAGCACAGCCACCTGAAACATTTGCATTCAACTGTACATTTGTTCCAGGACAAACGGTATATGCATTAGATGTTGCAGTTAAGGTGGTAACAGGAGGAGAACCGGGCGTAACAAAATTGAATGGTCCCATCCACGCAGCAACTGAATTCGTCGCTTCTACAAATTCTCTGGCTCGCCAATAATAGGTGGTTCCATTGCACAATTGAGAAAATGGAATGAAAACGTTGTTGTATGGCTCTAAAACACATTGATCATTATAGGGAGGGCCAGGTATATTAAGCGTTGCGTGATACCAAGGCGCGTTTCCCCAAAGCGGGCTGGAAGAAATTGGAGCTGCTCCAGAAAATCCATTTGGATCGCAAGTAACTTCCACTTGAATCCAATAGGGAAGGTTTGTTGTTCCAACACATGTTGCAGGATCTGAGCTTCCGGAAATTGTTACTCCAGTTGGACCGGTAACACCAGTAAGGCCAACAATTGGCAAAGCATGACTAGCCTTAGCAGAATTGGACACACCTAAAATTAAGCAGAATGCTATCGAACAGATTTTGAAAATCCGTGTTGTTGAATTGTAAAGTTTTACCATTTTTCCTAATTGTATTTTCTCTAAAAACACAAACGTACTCCTACGTCAGCGTTAAAGAGTGATGTGATTCAATTGAGCGGTTTGTTTGCTGTTAGCAAAAATAGGCAAATCAAGCTTAAGACCGCAATTTGAATCAATACTTTTACACTTGAAATGTTTAAATTGTCCCTTTGGGGACGAATCTCTCGAAAATGAGTAAAAAAAACCAATCGAAACAGCCCTTTTTATTTGAAGAGGTTCTAACCATTTTGAACAACTCTGGCGGCAAGTCGCTGAATTACAAACAAATAGCTTCTGCTCTCAATTTGAAGGATAAAACAGAACGCAGTTTGTTAAGCTCTTTGCTTATTGATTTGGCAAAAAAAGGATTGGTTGAAGAGGTTGAAATAGGAAAATACAGGGGGAAATCTGGCCCAAAATCGCTTGAAGGAGTAATCGATATTACCCAATCTGGGATGGCTTATGTAAAATCTGCAGATTTGCCTGAAGAAATTTGCATTGCCCCATACAATACCAACGGTGCGATGCATGGTGACAAGGTGAAAATAAAAATGTTCGCCAAAAAGAGAAGTGATGGCCGGCCGGAAGGAGAAGTTTTGGATATTGTTCAACGCGCTAGAACAGAATTCGCGGGAACAATTCGAATTGAATCACGCGCTGCTTTTGTAACGCCCGACAATAAAAAGTTTCGCGACTTTTTAATTCCGAAAGACAAAATCGGAAAAGCGCTTAACGGACAAAAGGTGGTCGTAAAGCTTACCGACTGGGAAGATTTTTCTGATCTGCCACATGGCGAAGTTGTAAAAGTTTTAGGTGATGTTGGAAATAATGACACGGAAATAAATGCAATTATGGTGGAATATGGTTTGCCATATGAATTTCCAAAAGATGTTGAGAAGGTTGCGGAATTAATTCCTACAGAAATTACCGAAGATGAAATTTCCCGTCGGCGCGATTTTAGAAAAATTACAACTTTTACAATTGATCCATTCGACGCAAAGGATTTTGATGATGCGCTGTCGGTGCAAAAATTAGAAAATGGAAATTGGGAAGTTGGTGTTCATATTGCAGATGTTTCTCATTATGTAAAACCTGGCTCTATTCTCGACAAAGAAGGTTTGATTCGCGCGACTTCTGTTTATCTCGTTGATCGTGTTGTACCAATGTTACCAGAAATTTTATCGAACAATGTTTGTTCCCTTCGTCCAAATGAAGAGAAGCTTACTTTCTCTGCAGTGTTTGAATTAAATGAAGAGGCTGAAATTCAAAAAGAATGGTTTGGAAGAACAATTATTAATTCTGATCGTAGGTTTGCTTATGAAGATGTTCAAACCATATTAGAAGGCGCAGAAGGAGATTTCAAAGCAGAAATACATTTGCTGGATTCGCTTGCAAAAAAATTACGCGCTGCCAGGATGAGAAACGGTTCTATAACTTTCGAAAGAGAAGAGGTTAAATTCCATTTGGACGAAGGCGGAAATCCTACTGGTGTTTATTTCAAAGTAATGAAAGATTCTAATCAGCTCATTGAGGATTTCATGTTGCTGGCGAATCGTCGTGTTGCGGAATATGTTGCATTGAGTAGAAAAGCAGGAGAATCGGAAAAGAAGAAAAATGATTTGCGAAGACCTTTTGTTTATCGGGTTCATGCTTCACCAAGTCCGCAAAAAGTTTTAGAGTTCAGCACATTCGTTGCAACATTTGGCTATAAAATGAATGCTGGAAATGACCGGTCGATTTCTACTTCCTTAAATAAATTATTGGCAGACGTTCAAGGAAAACCCGAAGCCAACATGATTGAAACGCTTGCCATCCGCACCATGGCGAAAGCGATTTACACTACAGAAAATATCGGTCACTATGGTTTGGGTTTTAATTATTACACACATTTCACTTCCCCAATCCGCCGTTATCCAGATGTTATGGCGCATCGCTTATTGCAATATTATATTGACGCAGACGCTGGAAAAAACATTGGAAAACCTGCTGATCAAAATGATCTTGAACAGGAATGTAAACATTGTTCCGAAAGAGAAAAGGCAGCCGCGGAAGCCGAGCGCGCATCGATTAAATACAAACAAGTTCAGTTCTTACAGGATAAAATCGGCCAGGAATTTGACGGAATTGTTTCAGGCGTAACAGAGTTCGGATTTTTTGTGGAGCTGGAAGGAAACAAATGTGAGGGAATGGTACACGTGAGAAATCTGAAAGATGATCGTTATGTTTTTGAACAAGAACGCTATTGTATGCGCGGAATGCGTACTGGAAAAATTATTTCACTCGGCGATAAAGTGCGTGTATTAATTAAGAGTGCGGATCTTATTAAAAAACAAATTGATTTTGAATTAGCTGGTGAAATCGAATCGCGCGGCGAAGGAAAAGGTTCCGGCGGGGAAAATCAAAATCGTTCGGGAGGAAAATTTTCTGAGACTTCAGGAAAGGACGATTGGAATCCGGGATTTGGAGGTTTTCAGAAAAAGAATGGCGGCGAAAAACGTGACGACAAAAAGGCGGGTGGTGGAAATTGGCGGGATAAAAATAAAAAGGGTGGGAAAGGAAATGATCATCGAGGGAAGAAGAAAAGGTAAATGTGCCGTTGTGCTAATTAATTTGACGAAATAATATATTAGGAGGTTCTGTTTGCTTTGTTTTTAAAAACCCCACATGAACATTTTTGAAATTGATCGTTTAAACAACGAGGCCTGGGAAAAGAGGCGCACCAACCTACGCGAATCGTTCGACCTGGGAATGAAAGCAAAAGGCGCTTCAGAGGCGCTTGAATATCAAAAAGGAATTGCCGACAGTAGTAAGGCGCTTGGCTATTGCTATTGGCGGTTTTCAGATTATTCGCTTTCGCTTACTAATTCGCTTAGAGCTTTAAAAATTTACAAAGAATTAAATGCGCAGAAAGATGAGGCCGATACGCTAAATAGCATTGGTGCGGTTTATATGTTTCAAAAGGATCACCGCAATCGTCTTGAGTGTAATCTACGTTGTTTAAAAATTCGTCAAGATGTTGGAGATTTGGAAGGCGTTGCTGGATCGCAAAATAATATTGGCGAAACCTATTTTGAAATGGGCGACACCGAAAATGCGATGAAATGGTTTTATGAAGCCTTGAACAATCCGGATGTTTCTCCACAAATAAAAGCATGGGCTAATCACAATCTTGGCAAAGTAAATAAATCAAAAAACAATTTTGAAAAGGCAATAGAATATTTATTGGTTAGTCTTGAAATAAGCAATGCAGTAAATTATGAAGTGCTAACTGCGGCGGGTAATCTGGAGTTGTCCTCATTGTATTTTGAAATTGGCAATTATGCAGAAGCTGAAAAATTTGCCCATAACGCAATGGAGGTTGCAACAAAAACCGGTTCGAAAGAAGAAGTAAAAAATGCACTGTTTCTTATTGCGCAAATCAAAGAAAACGTCGGAGACCTTAACGAGGCGCTCTTTTTCTACAAAAAACATCACGCAACACACCTTGAGATTTTCAACGAAGTAAATACACAGCGAATAAGAGATATTGAATTTCAATATGAAATAGAAAGAATTACCAAAGAAGCTGAAATAGAAAGATTGAAAACTGTTGAACTCAGAACGGCCTATGAGGAAATTGACAATCAAAAACGATTACTTCAAAATCGAAACATCGATATTATCGACAGTATAAAATATGCTCAAAGGATTCAACAGGCTTTATTAAAAGATGAAGAACATGTTTCCCAACATTTACCGCCACATTTTATTTTATACAAACCAAAAGATATTGTGAGTGGCGATTTTTACTGGGTTCTTGAAAAAGGAATTCATCTTTATGTCGGTGTTGCCGATTGCACGGGCCATGGTGTGCCGGGAGCATTTCTAACTATGTTGGGAACTTCCTACCTGAATGAAATTACGAGCCGTGACGACCTTCCCTCTCCAGCACAAATTCTCGATGAGTTGCGAATAAAATTTGTGAAGGAGCTTGGTGCCGACGGCGAAACGAAAGACGGAATGGATATTTCAATGATTTGTTTAAATCAGAAAACACAGGAAGTTATTTGGTCGGGTGCAAATAACCCGTTGTGGATTATCCGTAAAAATGCATCCGAAATTGAAGAAATAAAGGCAGACAAGCAAGCAATTGGATTAATGTATTCGCCAAAACTTTTTACAGACCATTCTTTAAAACTAGAAAAGTCCGATTCTCTTTTTCTGTTTACGGATGGGTATGCGGATCAATTTGGAGGAGAGCGAGGGAAAAAATTCAAGTACAAACAATTGAAAGAAGTATTGCTTGCGAATAATCATTTGCCGCATGAAGAACAAAAACAAAAACTGGATCTTGTTTTTTCAGCGTGGAGGGGGGAACTGGAACAGGTGGACGATGTTTGTATAATTGGGTTGACCTTATGAATATGGGTGCGGAATATAAAATAAAGCTTTTCAAATTATAAATTGATTAATCGGTTTTTTATGAGTCCAAGAGCATTGCGCAGAATACTTATTCTCCTTTTTCCCTCCTCCTTTTTGTTTTTGTCGGGCTCGATTTCTGCTCAGCAAACAGAAGTTGATTCATTGAATGGGCTTTTGAAAACGGACAATCAAGACACCTCTCGAATTAGGCATCTTATTAAACTTGGATGGGCTTATTATGATTTGAGTAATGGAGATAGTTCTGAATATTATTTCAACGAGGCAATTCGCGTTTCAGAAAAATCAATTTCAATTACACGTGATACCATTTTGCAAAAAGTTTTTGTTCGTGATAAAATGGACGCGTTAACGGGCTTGGCCGATTTAAACAATGCAAGAAACCTTCCGAATGAGTCATTAAAGAAGTATCAAGAAGCGCTCGTCATTGCACTGTCGATTCATGACGTACGTAAAATATCATTTTTTTATGGTTATGTGGGTTACTCTTATTATAAACTTCTCAACTACCCCGAAGCTATTCGTCATTTTAAAATTTGCATTTCGTATGGAGAGTCAGAAAAAAACAAAGACATTTATTCGCTTGAGAAATATTATAACATTTTAGGAAATGTTTATTTAGATCAAGGAAGTTATTCTGAAGCCGCGAGCTGTTATTTTTCGTCTTTAAAACTTGCCGAGCAAGTCGGGTCAAGAGTAGATCAGGCTTACGCATATGCTAACCTTTGCACCGTTTTCGAAAATCAGAAAAATTATACTGAAGCCAATAAATACATTTCACTCGCCTTGAAAATTAGTCTCGAACTAAAAGACTCTGGCCTTATCGTTTTCAATTACACCAAAATCGGCGAAATGGCGCATTTGCAAAACAGGCTTGATGATGCAATGGGAAATTATACGCTTGCTAAAAGCTTCATTGGTCCACAGGATACTAAAGGAAAGCGGATATTAATCTCCCTTTCTGAAGGAAATGTTTATTTCTCAATGGGAAAATATGACGCAGCGCTGAAATGTTTTGAAGAATACAAAGGCTATGCAGAAGAGAGAGGGGACTCTCTAAAACTAGCTGCTGCCTATGGAAGCATTGCCAATGTTTATACGAAACAGAAAAATTATGCCGGCGCGGAAAAGTTTATTCAAGTCGCAATTTCCATTACGAAAAGAGCCGGTTACAAATTATATTTGCGAGATCTGTATAACCAATACTCGATACTGGATAGCGCGAAAGGTGATTTTAGGGGCGCTTTTGAGAATCATAAGTTATATATGGTTTACAGTGACAGCCTGAGCAATGACGAGTCGATGAAAAAAATTCTTGCTTCACAAATGAATTTTGATTTTGAAAAGAAAGAGGCTGTTGCCGATGCAGAACACAAAAAAGAATTGGAAAAACAGTCTATTATTTCGGAAGAAAAAACGAGAAATCAGCAATACATCATTTGGTCCATTGCTTGTGGGTTTTTGATGGTGCTTGTTTTCGCTGGAATTATTTTACGTTCACTTCGTGTTTCGAACAAACAAAAGAAAATAATTGTGCTTCAGAAAGAAATGGTAGAGGAAAAACAAAAAGAAGTCCTCGATAGCATTCATTATGCGAAACGAATCCAACAAGCCTTATTGCCCAATGAAAAGTATATTGACAAAAACCTAGCGCGGTTAAAGAACAATTAGGTGCAAAAATAAAATCCCGCCAAAATTTAATGGCGGGATTTTATTTTTACACTTGATTAATCTTTTTCGTCAACTCATCTTTGTAAGAACCTCCAATTGGAATTGGTTTCTTTTCGTCTTCTAATAATAAATTCGGCGGCTCGATGGCCGTGATTTTATCAATACGAACAATAAAGGAGCGGTGAACACGAACAAACTCATTCGGAGAAAGTTTACGTTCGATATCTTTCATGGTAGAATGAATCGTGTAACGTGCGTTAGAAGTGTTGATCACCACGTAATCCTTCAATGCTTCAATGAAGAAAATATCTTTTGTGCGAACTTTCACCAAACGAGAATTTGATTTCACGAAGATGATGTCTTTGCTGTCTTTGTTTTCAACGATGCTGTAAAGAAAATCTCGCTCCTTGCGGATTTCGGTTTCCTTCTGATGTTTGTACAGGGCCATTTCAATGGAAGTGCGCAAATCTATTTCCTTAAACGGTTTAATAATATATCCGTAAGGCTCTGTAATTTTTGCTTTGCTTAATGTGCTTTCATCAGCATATGCCGTGAGATAAATGATCGGAACATTGAATCGCGATCGAATTGCTTCGGCTGCTTCAATTCCACTCATTTCACCTTTTAACATGATGTCCATAAGCACGAGTTCTGGAGTGTGCTCTTCCGCTGCGCGAATTGCATCTTCTCCATTTGAACAGATTGCAACAACATTGTAACCGAGCTTACGTAAGCTCATTTGAATGTCTTTTGCAACGATGCTCTCGTCTTCAACAATAAGGATGTTCGTCTTTGACATGTTTAGCGTTTTCTACTGGGTCGAAAATTCGATGGTGAATTTAGTTCCTTTTTTGGTATCAAGCTTGATTTTCCCGTTGATTTGCTCTACAAGGGAGACAACTAGCTGTAAACCGAGCGATTCTGTATTACGGAAGTCAATATCGTCACTCAGTCCTTTTCCATTGTCGCCAATGGAAATGCTGATGTTTCCAGATTTTTCTTTGATTACAATATCTATTTTCCCCTTTTTGCCCGGCACAAATGCATATTTAAGGGAATTTGTCAAAATCTCATTGATGATCAAACCGCAAGGTATGGCTGTGTCAAGATTCAGTTGAATGTCATCGAGATCCATGTTTAAAATCGGCGGAGAGTCGGTGGCCCCATAGGAATGCACAAGGTTGCGACTGATGTTTTCCACATATTCTCTGAAGCTGATGTTTGAAAAATCTTTTGTTTGATATAGACTTTCATGAACAAATGCCATTGACTTGATTCGATTCTGACTTTCAAGTAAAATTTCCAAGGTTCTTTTATCTTTTACATAGGAAGATTGTAAATTAAGAATACTAGAAATCACCTGTAAATTATTTTTTACTCGATGATGAACCTCTTTTAATAAAACCTCTTTTTCTTTTAATGATTGTCTAACTTGTTCGTCAATCATCTTTTTGTCAGTGATGTCATTCGCGATGCAGGAAATTTCAATTACATTTTCGTGTTCATCAAAAATCGGGTTTAAGAATATTTCTCTCCAGGCAACTTCTCCGTTTATTTCGGTTGACGTTTCAAAACTTTGAGCCTTGCCTCCAAACGTCAATTGGAGCCTCTGTATCCAGAAATTATTATTCTCATCATTTGAAACCATTTTGCCTTTTGTCATTTGCAGTCCGACATAAGCAACTATTCCATAAGTCCGTTTTATCCATTCGGATTGGTTGTGATTGAATGAGGTTAATTTTAACTCTTTATCAACCGTCCATATCATGTGTGAGCTGCTTTCAAAAACGGCATTTAATTTTGCTGCTTGAATACGTATTTGCTCTTCTGCTTTTCGTTTTGGTGTTAAGTCTTCATAAACATAAACGAAATACAAGGGCTCGCTTTCTTCATTTCTAACAAGTGAAATGGTAACGTTTACGATTCTTACGCTGCCGTTTTTATGCGAATAGCGATGTTCGTCAATAATTCGTTCAAACCCTTTTTCAATAAATTCAGCCCCTGCCGGAAGTCTTGATAAGTCTCCCGGAAGTCGCAGCTCATGCACCTTCTTGTTGCGCATTTCTTCTGCTGAATAACCCAACATATCACAAAGGCGTTGGTTCACTTCGAGATAGCTGTCATTGTCTGTTGAAACCAATGCAATTCCAACGTAAGCCTGATTATAAATCGCTCTATATTTTTCTTCGTTTAGTTTAAGTTCTTTTTCTGCGCGCTTTGCTTCGGTAACGTCTCTAGACACGCCCATTGATCCAATAACTTTCCCATTTTCGTCTTTAAGAATACTTGCAGACAAAAGCGCGGTGAAAGGCTTTCCGCTTTTTTTCAAATTAATTACTTCGCCCTGGAAATATCCGCCTCCCTCTAGAAGCTCAGTCATTACTCCGGCTCTTTCTTCGGGCTGGAGATATAAAAATGAAACGTGTTTTCCAATTACTTCTTCAGCTGAGTATCCAAAAGTTTGTTGCGCTGCCTTATTGAACTCTGTCACAAAACCTTCCGGATCAGACGCACAAATCATGTCGAGCGAAGAGTCAATTAAGAGTCGTAAGTTTTTTTGTGCCGCGAAAAGTTCTGTTTCTGTTTTTCTTCTTTCTTCTACTTCCGTTTTTAATTTTTTATTTGCCTCTTCAGCAATTTGCGCGCGCATCTGTTCTTTTTCTAATTGTCGCTCCGCGTTAATATTTCGGAGAAAAATTAAAATGGATTGTTGTCCTAGATAATTATATAAACTTGGTCTTGATTCTGCTTCAACAATTGTTCCGTCATTTTTTTGTATTTTAATAATTTCAAAAGGAACGTATTCTCCTGCGAGTGTTTTTTTAATGCGCTCTGCAGAAATTTTTCGTTGCTCCTCTGATAGGAATTCCATGAACTTGTGTCCTATAATATCTGAAATTCCAGAGATTTCAGTTGCAGCAAGGTTTGCGAAAAGAATGTTATGGTTAAAGTCGGAAATAATAATTCCGTCCGGACTTTGTTCAATCAATGATTTATAGCTTTCTCTGCTTTCAATCATCTCCAATTCGAACATTTTGCTCGTTGTGATGTCGCGGGTAATGCCATCAATTGCAATTATTTTGCCCGACTCGTCATAGGTGGGAGTGTACCTGGTTTCTGTCCATATTTTTGTGCCGTCTTTTCTTGTATTCCGTAAAATCATCGGGGTGTTGATTTCGGCATTCCCTTTCCGAATTTCCTCCGTTAATTGATGTAATAGGTGTTGGTCTTCGAGAACGGTGATTTTTTGTATCAGAAACGGATCTGCATAAAACTCTTCAGGAAAATATCCGGTGATTGTTTCGGCTGACGGACTTACAAAAACATATTTCTGCTCAGGTAAAAAACGATATCGGAAAACCATGTCGGAGGCGTTTTGCGCCACCGCTCTATATCTTTCTTCGCTCTTTATTAATTTTTCTTCTGCATTTTTTTTCTCGGTAACGTCTCTGGCAACTCCGAAAACTTCAATAAGTTTTCCGTTTTCATCAAACCATGGCGTAACTCTTTCTTCTATCCAAATATATTCCTGTGTTTTTGGATGATTGAACCTATAATAATAATTCTTTGGTGTTTTTTCCGTTTGTAGTGCCTCTGACGTTTTTTTTATTTTTTCCAGATCCTCCGGGTGATAATAAGGAAGAAAAACATCTTTGTCCTTTAGAAATTCTTCTTTAGAAATACCGAATATTGTTTCAATACTTCCGCTTACAAATTTTATTCTATGCCCGCTTTCTTTTGTAAGGTCAATATGATAAATAGCTTCATCAATTGTGTCTAGCACTTTTTCAAGAGATCTTTTACTTTCATGCAAAGCATTGTCAGATTCTATTCGCTCAGTTACGTTTCTGATAATTCCAAGATTTGCACTGAATCTCCCCGTTGAATCAAATTGCGGGAAAACAGTTTCTTCCAGCCAAACATATTTGTCTTGCTCGGCATGTAGAAATCTATAAATAAAAGTCTGCTGTTTTTTTTCTGCTCTTAATTTTCTTGCTGTTTCATATACGCCAGGAAGGTCATCAGGATGACAGCGCGAAATAATGGCGGTGGCGTCGGTAATATATTCATCCGGAGATATTCCTAATATTTTTTTCAGTTGCGGGCCAATATATTTTACAAGCTTTGATCCGCCTTCGTTGATTTCAACGAAATAAACAAATTCTTCAATTTTTGCAAGAACGGTATTTACAAGATCTTTGTCAGAAGAAAAAAGTGCGTCGTTTAATTCAACTTTTACTTTTGGAATATAGTTATTGTCCGGTTTTTCGAATCGGTCAATTTTCTTCCTTAGCCGCTCAATTTCTTTGAGTAGCTCTTCGTTGGACAAAGCGTTTGTTTTTTTTCCCACGGGTTAATATGAAAAAATCAATTATTATTTCCGTCAGCGTCTTTCCCTCGTGGATCTTCAAAATGAACTTTTGTTCCATCGAATTTTATTTCAACGTCGTCCTTATAGGTTACTATTAGTGACATGTATCCTTCTTCGTCAAAATATTTCCAGTCGCCATCTTTTCTTCCATAAACATATTTTCCTTCTTGCCAGATTCTTCCGTTTTCATACCACCATGTTTGTTTGCCGTCAGGTTGACCGTTAATAAAACTTCCCAGAAAACGTTGTTTACCTGATGCGGCGTAAGTGTGTTTCCACTCGCCGTTTCGTTCGCCAGCAGAATAGTCGCCTTCTTCTCTATAGTCATCTATTTGAAAAAACCAATGTCCTTCTTTTAATCCATCAATATATTCTCCCTGCGTGATTACTGTTCCGCTATCATTGTATTCTGTCATTGTGCCATTGCGCAATCCGTCTGTATAAACTTCTTCACGTAAGAGTTGATTGTTTTCATAATACCATTTCCAATTTCCTACTGGCCTTCCTTTTGTATCATATTTTCCGATTTGGTCGGTTTTCCCATTCTCATATAAATATTTCCATTGCCCAACCTTAACGCCGTCTTTGTAATCTCCCTCTCCTTTTAATTCCCCCGTGTCATAAAATTCCTGCCAATGTCCTTGTTTAATTCCTGCCTGATCAAAGATTCCTTTTCCTACTAAAATTCCTTCAAGATAAATTTCTGCTCCTACAATTGTTCCTGAATCTGAATATTCTCTAAATACTCCTTCGGGAACACCGTCTTTGTAATTTCCTATTTCCTTCGGTTTTCCGTTTGGGTGATAAGTAATAGCGGTTTCAATTTTTGCAAGTTCTGGAGGATTTTTTACTAGGGCGCCATTTTCCCATTTGGTAACATTTACAAGATTTCCAAATTGATTGTACTCTTTAAAATATCCATTTTTTTTGTCGTCAAGAAAGTGTCCTTCTGTTTTTATTTTTCCATTTGGGAAAAACTCTTTCCACGCACCTTGTTTTAATCCGTTTGCGTCTCGCCGATTTAATCTTTCCGTGTTTTTAATAAACCCTGCCTTGTATTCTGTTATGGTAATAATTGTTCCGCTCGTGTCGTACTCATATCCGAAACCCTGCTCTTTTCCTTCAACGAACGGGGTTGTCTTCTCTAATTTTCCTGAAGAATAAAAATTATTCGTTACTCCCTGCTTCATGTTATTCACATACGTTTCTTCGCTAGTCACTTTTCCATTTTCATCAAACGTTTTTAATGGTCCGTTTTTCTTTCCGGACCGGTAAGTGTATTCAAATGTTGGTTTTCCTTGTTCGTTATAAAATCTCCACGAACTATCCAATTCGAAATCTTTTCTATTTCCTTCCGATTTTAATTTCCCTGTTTGATAATACGTTTTCCAATATCCGTCCGGCTTACCATCGCGCATCGGCCCTTCGCTTGAAATTTTTCCGTTATCGTAATAAAATTTATTGTAGCCGTTTGGATTTGTTGTTTGTTGTGGCGTTTGTGCAAAAGTGAATGCAGAAAAAAGTAAACAGATTACAAACGTCAAACTAAAACGCTTCGTGATTGCTGTTCTTGATTTTTCTCTTTCTGCGTTTGATTTCCCTTTTATCATAATCCGAATTGCGCCGATAAATCCAACATGCGGCGGATAGGTTTAGCAGAAGCTTCAATCAGCTCTGGTGTCATTGTGATTTCGGGCGATTCGTCCCTTAAACAAATATACAGTTTTTCAAGGGTGTTTAGCTTCATGTGGGGACAATCATTACAAGCGCAATTATTGTTCGGTGGCGCTGGTATAAACGTCTTTTCCGGGCTTTCTTTTTCCATTTGATGAAGAATGCCTGTTTCTGTTCCAACGATGAAGGTTTTTGAAGAATTTTTTTTCGTGAAGTTTAACAAAGCTGTCGTTGATCCAATAAAATCTGCGATTTGTAAAACAGCCTCTTCACATTCTGGGTGTGCAATAAATTTTGCTTCCGGATGTGTTGCTTTTAATCTTGTAATTTTTTCAAGGGAAAATATTTCATGAACCATACATGATCCATCCCATAAGACCATTTCTCTTCCTGTTTGTTGTGCAATATATCTTCCTAAATTTTTATCTGGTGCAAAAATTATTTTCTGATTTTCTGGAAGGCTTCTTACAATTTTCTCTGCATTGCTGGAGGTGCATATAATATCACTTAGCGCTTTTATTTCTGCAGAACAATTGATGTAGGTGATGACTATGTGATCAGGATATTTTGCTTTGAATGCCGCAAATTTTTCCGGTGGACAAGAATCGGCTAATGAACATCCCGCATTGAGATCGGGTAATAAAACTTTTTTATTTGGATTTAGAATCTTTGCTGTTTCCGCCATGAAATGCACTCCTGCGAAAACGATAATATCTGCTTTTGTTTTTGCTGCTTCTTGTGCAAGTCCCAAGCTGTCGCCGATGAAATCCGCTACATCCTGAATATCTCCTTCCTGGTAATAATGCGCAAGTAGAACTGCATTTTTTTCTTTTTTTAGTTTTTTGATCGCAGCAAATATATCAAGGCTTGGATCAATTGCACTAATTTTTTTTTCTAAGTCCATTTTCATATTATACATAGATATTCTTTTTAAAATAAAAACTACTACTATTATTAGCTTGTTAGTACGGTTAAAAAAAACTGATCAATTTACTTGTGCTTTTGAGTTATGATTTCCAAATAACATGATTTGAACAGGTTTTTTTTTGTAAAGTGTTGATAGACTGATTTAAGTTAAGGTTATGAACAGGCTGTGAATTAGAAAAAGAATAGACGTTTGTTAATTGTTTTATTTGAAATTTGGCCTCGTTATATGTTTGTAATTTATACCTGAATTATTTTTTGATTTTACACGTTTCTATTTTTATTATGCTAATGAGAAATGGGTTTGATTAAAACAAGTATAGTTGTGGTAAAGTAATACACCATTTTAAAATCTTTCAACAGGTTTTATGTTTATAATATCATTGTTAATAGCCTTGTATTCAACACTTGTTTTTATTGACAATGTTTGCAATGTTCACATCCATTAAGTATTAAGCGCTTAAATGTGGCGTAATGCACCCCAAAGCCATTACCTTTGAGACCACAACACATGGAAATTCTCTTCATTGTGTAAAAATAACAAGAAAGATGACTGCTATTTCTATTGCAATTGGTGCCGACCATGCCGGATTTAAACTAAAAAGCATCCTTATTCCATATCTGAAAGGTTTAGGACATAATGTTCAGGATTTTGGAGCACCTTCTGAACAGAGTGTGGACTATCCGGATTTTGCACACCCCGTTGCGGATGCAGTAGAATTAGGACATGCAAAATACGGTATACTTATATGTGGGTCAGCAAATGGAATCAGCATGGCCGCAAACAAACATAAAGGAATACGCGCAGCAATATGTTGGAATAAAGAAGTTGCTGAGATGGCAAGGTTACATAATGATGCAAATATCATTTCATTGCCAGCTCGATTTATTTCTGAAGAAGACGCCAAAGCCTGCGTAGATATTTTTCTTGCTACAGCATTTGAAGGAGGAAGACACACAAACCGAGTAAATAAAATAGCATTGAAAGGCTGAAGCTTTAACTTAGAAAAAAATGAAGAATAAGGCCTACGCATTACTTCTCTTTCTTTTTATTTCAAAGCAGATTTTTGCCCAAGTGGCGCTTCCTTATTCACTCTCTAGTCCATCCTTTATAAGCGACACAACCAGAATAGACTTTCATAAAACGCTAAATACAATACCACAAGGAGCGTTTGTAAGATGCGGGATCCCTCAAGGAGAAGTTGCGCCCGACTTTGTATTATATGACAACCTTGGAACACCTTTTAGACTAAGCGAATTGTTGACAGAAGGAAAACCAGTTTTACTGGTTGCTGTATCTTACAGTTGCCCAAGAATGCGCAAAAGCATAACAGAGGTGCTGAGCATGTTACAAAAAAAATTCGGGGAGCAAATAAATATTCGATTGGTTTATACAATAGAAGCACATCCTACGCTTGCACAAGAGTGCCCTTATTCCGAAGACACCGCTGTTCAAGAGGCTATCCAAAAAAATCAGGAAGAGGGCATTTATGTTTCACAAGCAAAGACCTATTTTGATCGCAAAAAAGAAGCGGCGCAGTTTATAAAAGCACTTGGGATTACGGTCCCTGTATTAATTGACAATCCTGATAATGTTTGGTGGCGGAATTTTGGGCCAGCGCCAAACAATGCCTATTTACTTACCCCAAGTGGAGTGGTTTATAGAAAGTATGCATGGCTTGATAAGATTGCCTCAACAAAGGACATTTCTGTTTTGCTTAACAACGAATCTTTGATGACTAAAAATGTTGAAACGTCACCCACAATAACAATTTCAAAAACGACGGGCAACGAAACGCTTTTTATACCAACAGGAATGAACTATGTAATTAAAGTCTATAATAAAGCAGAGTTGGTTGTTTTCAAAATACAATATGGAACAAAAAGCGAATTTGATCTTTCAACAATGATGGTGCCAGAAGGAGATTATGGGCTTGTTGTTTGGTTAAGCGACGGAACGGCCTCTTGCCTGCCCTACCATCAGGAGAAATAGTCCTGCTGCTTCCAATTAACAAACCCCATGTGCAAAACCTTTGTTGATTTCTTTAAAAGCATTCGTGCGCTCTTTTATCTTTGTTAAATAAGCATGAGCAAAAAACTAAAATTAATAATAGCAATTTCTTTTTCTATTGTCTTCTTCTATTCTTTCGTTGAAGACAAAGAGGCGATTAAAAAAAGCTATGCCGAAACAATAACTGCTGCAGACCTTAAAACACATCTTTCAATAATCGCCTCTGATTTTTATGAAGGGCGCGAGACAGGAAAAAAGGGGCAACACATGACGGCTGAATATCTGGCCACGCAATTTAAAAGCTTCGGCATTCCCGAGCTTTCAACTGGAGGCTATTTTCAAAACGTACCCTTAGTTCAACAGCTTGCCGGAGGAGGAGTAATTAAAACAGAAAGCCAAGACTTCTCATTCGGCAATGATTTTTATTATACAAGTGGCACAGACGAGCAACAGTTAAAAACAGAAAAAATAGTTTTTGCTGGCTACGGAATTGAGGATAGCCTTTTTCACGATTATGAAAAAGTAGACGTCTCGGGGAAAACGGTAATGATATTATCCGAAGAGCCCTATGACAAAGCGGGCAATTCTTTTATTACTGGAAAAAAAGAAGCCTCGTCCTGGACAACCAACAGAAGAAAAAAAGCGGCAGAGGCAAAAAAAAGAAAAGCAAGTGCACTCTTGATTATTATTCCTGATTTTCAGAAGCGTTTTTTTGAAAACAAAAAGTACATTACCTCCCCAAGCCTACAGCTAGATGACGCACCTAAAATAAAGAACGAAATTGAAATGCCTGTTATTTATATTAGTAGAGACATGGCAGACCGCCTATTTAAGCAGGCAAAACAAAAACTAACCGTCGAAAAGATTATTGCCAAGATCCAAAAAAAGAAAAGCCCCCTCCATATTTCTTTTGAAGAGTCATTGGAAATATCTGTAGTAAAAAAAACAGAAAAAATAAATTCAGAAAACGTATTAGGTTACTTACAGGGAGGTGATTTAAAAAACGAGCTTGTTGTAGTGACAGCGCACATGGATCATTTAGGCAAAGACAGTCTTGTAGTTTATAATGGCGCGGATGACGATGGAAGCGGAACTGTTTCTGTATTAGCAATTGCTCAGGCGTTTGCAAAAGCAAAAAGGGAAGGACACGGACCGAGAAGAAGCATTTTGTTTATGCTAGTAACCGGAGAAGAAAAGGGACTCTTAGGCTCAAAGTGGTATACAGACCATCCCGTTTTTCCATTGGAAAACACTGTTGTTGATCTTAACATCGACATGATTGGACGGGTTGATGACGCACACAAAAACGACACAAACTATGTTTATGTTATTGGGTCCGATCGTCTGAGTAGTGAATTGAAAAAAATAAATGAAGAAAATAACACACGGTATACTGGAATAACACTTGATTATAAATATGATGTTCCGAATGAGCCGAATAATTTTTACGGACGCTCTGACCATTATAATTTTGCAAAAAATAATATTCCGATTGCCTTTTTCTTTAATGGAGTCCATGCCGACTATCACAAGGAAACAGACGAGGTTTCCAAAATAAACTTTGCCTTAATGGAGCGGCGCGCTCGACTCGTGTTTTATGATTGCTGGGAAATAGCAAATCGTGACAAACGACTTATTGTTGACGGAAAAAACCCTAAATAAAAATTTATGGATCCCTTAGCTGACTTTATTGCCATCTCAGAAAAAAATGTTTTCGATGCCGATCACCGAGCGAAAATCCAATATAATATTTCTCAGTATGAAAAAAAGGTTGTGCAAGGAAAGGCACAATATTCAAATCTTGAGCTGGCAAAAACAAGGGCGGCGGGGTTGCGAAATAAAACAACCGAACACCTTGACAAATATCTGATTGAATTCGAATCAAATTTTATTAAAAGGGGCGGAAAAATAATATGGGCACAAGACGCCGCAGAGGCATTGCGTGAAATTACCCAAGTGCTAATAAAGAACAATGTTACTACGGTTGTTAAGTCCAAGTCCATGGTGACAGAAGAAATTGGACTAAATCAACATTTGAAGGCGAGTGGAATAGAGTCATTCGAAACGGACCTTGGAGAATTTATTCAGCAACTTGCGGGCGAAGCACCATACCATATTGTAACGCCCGCAATGCATCATTCGAAAGAAGATGTTGCTAAAATATTTCATGAAAAAATGGGAACGCCGGAAGATTTTTCCCCAGCCCAAATTATGAATTGGACGCGAGAACATTTGCGTGAGAAATATAAAATTGCAGGAGCGGGAATCACGGGAGCAAATTTTTTATGTGCAGACATTGGAGCTATTTCGGTTTCAGAAAATGAAGGAAATGCGCTTATGTCAATGGCGTTTCCCAAAATTCATATTGTAGTTACAGGAATTGAAAAAATTATTCCATCCTTTAAAGACCTGGATCTTTTTGACGCGCTACTTGCAACTCACGGAACGGGTCAACAATTGACAGCTTATAATTCAATTCTTACCGGTCCGAAAGCGCCCGGGGAAAATGACGGGCCAGAAGAATTGTATTTAGTATTATTAGACAATGGAAGATCAAATCTTTTGGCGCAAGTTGAACAACGTAGAGCATTGAATTGTATTCGCTGTGGAGCCTGTCTAAATGCTTGCCCTGTTTATGAAGGCGTCGGCGGCCATGCTTACGGAACGGTTTATAGTGGTCCAATTGGCGCTGCTATCATGCCCCACATGGGTGGACTAAATGAATTTAAGCACCTGTCATATGCATCAACTGGTTGTGCGAGATGCACAGAAGTTTGTCCCGTCAACATTGACATACACAAACTTCTTCTTTACAATCGCCGTGATTCGATAAACGCAGGCCTTGTCACAAAAACAGAAAACATGATGTGGTTTTTTTGGAAAGGGGCCATGTTAAAGAGAAGCAAGATGGATAAGGGTGGAGCAAAACTTAAAAATTTTATGTTACGACAATTCTTTAGAAAGTCTTGGGGGGAACGAAGAGAACTTCCGGGCGTTGCACAAAAATCTTTTAATCAATTGTGGCGCGAACGAAAAGGAATAAAATAAAAAATCCCCCAACAAATTTGTTGGGGGATTTTTTTATTAAAAAGATTTATGCAAAACAAACGATAAAAGCGAAAACAACTCCAGGAATCCAAAACAGTAAACATAAAATCAAATCAATCCAAAAATTGGTGGTCAAGCCACCATCAGATAGGAATACGGCAAGTGGTGGTAAAAAGAAACAAAGCACAATAAGTAAAATTGTATTAACATCTCCTCCACCCATAGGAGAATTGTCGGATTTGTTTACAGGAGCGATTGCTTGTTGCTTCGATTGAACAGTTGATTTCTCAACACGTGAAATTTCTTTTTTGATTAAGCTTTTTGAATCAGTGGAGTGATGATTAAGAAGATTTTGAGAATGTGTTGCAGGCTTTATCGTTGGAAGAACTTCAGCAACACTTGCTTTTTTCGTTTCGAGTTCTACCGGCGCTTCTTTTGAAGGCGCAATTAGCGCAACAGCAGATTCTTGTTTTACAGAAAGTTCATCTTTGGACGAGCCCGATACATGAACATAATATCCTTTACCATAATGACGCTTTTCGATAGTAACGCCTTTTTCCGAAGAACAGGAAGCAAAGAAGAGGGTTGCAAATACAGCAACAGAAATAGAGAGAATAGATTTTTTCATTTTCGAATAATTTGGAATAAGTTTTGGTAAATGATCGATAACAATTGCGAAGGTAGTTTTTGAATTTGAAATTTTTGATGTTAGATTATAAAACCTATACACTGCTTTCGTCGGGAAAAACACAACCTACGTCTAAAACCCCGCCAACTTGTTAATAACAACTAACAGAATTTGAAAACTGTTCAAAATTACGGGTAACCCGAGTTGGCATTTTGGCGTTTTATTATTGAACTTTGAGAAAAGACCCTGTCTATGACCCACTCTGAATTCAGAGCGTATAACGATCAACCTTGCCGCTTCCGATTAAAATCGGGAAAGGAAGTTTTTGGTGTAATCTGGGAAAAACCACAACCAGGAAACACATCGTATTATTTTGCCAGCCTAAGCGAACGATTTAATCGCAGCATGCGAAACTCTTCTATTGGCATGATGATTAATATTGAAGATGTGATCGGCGCCGAATTACTTAGCAATAGCGGAACACTTGTTGGCTGATTAGTTTCAACTACCTTCATCTTATGGCAGTACTGGTATGTTCATGGTGTGAAATCGTGGTTCCCGACGCAACATTTACAAATTGTCCAAATTGTGGAGGGCCATTACCGCTTAGCAACGGAACAGATCCAGGGCCGATCCCGCCAGCTGCGCCAAGAATACTTCCTGATAAATTTGTGAAGCGTGTAAAGTATTACAACAATGCTTACACGATGATTGGCATCATTTTTACAATTCCGTTTTGTTGGACCATTATATTTCCAATCATAGGAGTTTTCCTATGGAAAAAAGGCATTCGAATTGCAAATGAAGAATTAAATCCACTAATGAATGGCGCACATGTCCACGGAACCATTACTTCGGTAAGTCAAGACACTTCAATTCAAATAAATGGAAAGAGCCCTTATCAGGTAGAATTTCTTTTTGAATTTCAAGGAAGAAGCATTGCAGGAGACGTTGGCAATTTATTTGATCCAATAGTTTTAATGAAGAATCCCGGCGATAAAATCTGGGTTGTTTTTTTACCTGAAGACCCAAACCAAAGTAGTGTTTGGCCTCCTATGAAATGATCGACGGAAGAAAAATATCTTTTCTGCAGAAAACATTTTGTCTTCTGTTTTTCACCATCCTATTCACATGCTGTTCGGTAGAAAAGACGGCCGTCTCCTGTCCTGGCGGTGGCCCATCGAAATATAAAACAACAAAGGAAACGATTCTTCATCCTCACTTACTGAAGAAAAGAAAAAACGCAAAAGCGGAAGATGGATTTAAGCACGAAGACAAAAAAACAAAAAGAGCGTCCAGAAAAGCAGAGAAGGGAAAAAAGAAAGAGAAGAAGGAAACAAAGGCAGAACGAAAATGGAGCGTTTTTAAAAAGCATATCGCAGCAGAAAATGACAAGTCCTCAATAGAAAAAGGGAACTCAAGAAAGAATGAAAGAAAGCAGAAGAAAATTCAGAAGAAAAGAATGAGGCATCCACAAAACGGAACCGCCCCTAAAGGACAGGTATAAAAATCAAACCCTTGTTTTTACAATTGAAAAGCGCGACTTTAATTTCATAAATGGTTTTTCGATCAGCTCATAGGAAAGAATTGGAACCACCAGAGAAAAACCTAAAACAATTAGCCAATACGTTATTCCAAATCCGATGTGATTAATAAACCAATCGGTTACCGGTTTGTGTTCGGCCAGGAAAATTTTATAGATAATTAATTGCAGTAAAATATTTCCCCATAAATAAATTCCAAAACAACACCTGCCGAGATAATTAAAAATGTGATTGGGACCCCACCTGAATTTCGCTTCAGGATTAAAAACAAAATTCATCATTAACAATCCCGCAAGTCCGAGATATATTAATCGTTTCCAACACACCATAAATATGTTTGACCAATCACTGAAATTATCAACTGTCATACACCATAATAAAATCCCCAACAATAAAATACGAACATAAAGGGGCATTCTTAATTTGAACGGGCTATGAAAATGGCCCCACGCAACAAGTCCGCCCAATGCAAGTGCGTCAATTCTTGAAAGCGTATTTAGATTTAGCGTAAACCAACTTTCTTCGATATTATAAAATGCCCATGCGCGGAACATCATACTTGCCAGGATAATTGAAATCAAAACAATAGGAAGTCTCTTGATTGGAATTAAGGCAACAAGAAAAGGCCACACTAAATAAAAATGTTCTTCTATACAAATAGACCAGAAATGAGCGAAAGGAAAATCCCAGCTCTTCGTTGCAATGGTGTGAAAATTATTATAGAATAACATTACCGACTTATAATCCACATCACGAGGAACAATGGCCATTCTTGTATAAGTGCTGTTAAGCCAAGGACAAAACCAGAAAAAGCATATGCCGATTATAAAAAAATAAAGTGGCCAGATGCGGAGAATGCGCCGCATAAAAAAAGCTGGAATATTTACTTTTCCCTTCTCGCTTTTTTCTTTGATCAATAAATAAGTAATCAGAAATCCGCTGATTAGAAAAAAGAGATCTACGCCGAAATGAAAATTAGCAACAAAATTATGTAGCTGCATTCCAAACCACGACCAGTCTGTTCTGTCGGCATTTGCCAGTTTTTTAGGGATTCCAAACCAACCCCACCATCCATCGAAGGCGTGAACTAAGACAACCATGATTGCAGCAAGAAATCGCAGCGCATCAAGTTGAACAAAATGAAGTGGCTTTTTATTTAATTCAGGAGCGCTCATTGAAGGTCCTCGAAGATAATGCGATTTAGAAGAATATTATCCAACCTCCGACATTATATCTGCATAATTTATTGCCGAGTGGGTAGCGGAATAAAAACAGGACCCATTCTTTATCAATAATACTTGAGGAGATTCGTGTTCAATTCCGAACATGCTTTCAATAGCATTAGAAACATCATGATGATTGAGCAAATCGAGAAAATATGGCAACGCCTTTTTGTCATCTTCGCTAGCCCAATTTCTTTCAATCCTATCTAAGGAACTTCTACTGATACTACAACGTGTGCTGTGTTTAAAAATCAAAACAGGCAAGGTCGAAGAATGATCGATGATTTCTTTCAGGTTATCTAAAGAAGAAATTTTATTCCAATTCATGTTGTGATAATTTTCCTAAAGGTCAGGTTTATTCTTGGACCAATAATTTTTTTTGTTGTGGGTAGTCGATGCATCCAATTTAATTGCGTTTCCCCCCGCATAACAAGGAGACTTCCGTGTTCGAGCACAAGGGTAATCAGACGTTTGTCTTGTTTGTGCTTAAATAAAAATTTTCGTTCAGTACCAAGACTTAGCGATCCGATTGTTGTAATGCCCCCTAAAGTTTTTTCGTCATCGCTATGATAAGCCATTCCTTCTTCGCCATTGTGATAAAGATTGAGTAAACAGGAATTATATTTTATGTCGGATTTTTCCTCTACACAATTTTTGAGTTCAAGCAATTCTTTAGTCCAGGGCAGCGCCATCTTTGTTGTTCCCGAATAAGTGTATTGAAATTCTTCATCACCATACCAAGCAACTTTTCTGGAGGTAACAATATGTTTTCCAAAAATTACCGCCTCGTCATTTTTCCATTCAATCTCTTGTAATAATATTTTATAGTATGCATCAGCATCCTTCCGCTTCAATACTGGACCATGATATTCTGCAATGCCATCGTTCGGCAGAAGGTTTATGATGCCCCTCACATTAAATAAATCCATGATATTTTTGGAAGCCCTTTCTTTAGCCTTACAAAGTTCAACAATTTATTGAACAGAAAATTGTCCACTTATGACTTTGTGTTTTTCATCAACAATATTGAAAAAGTAATTTCCAGATTTCAACCCAGAGCAATTAACATGGAATAAATTTCCTTTCAAATTATCTTCTTGCAATACCAAGTTCTGTAAAGCGTCATAAACATTTAATTTTGCTTTCGTAACATTATTGTTCGTGATAGAAATTGTAACTTCAGTAGTAGCGGGATTCGGAAAAACCGAAACAAGAATTTTTGATTTTGTTAATTCATTCACTTCTGAAATTGTACCATATTCCCAGAAGTCATTAAAATTAGTGCCACTGGTTCCAGTTCCGCAATACAAATGATTATTAAGTACAAACGAAGCAAGCAGATGGCGTGGAATCCCAGCAAAAGGCACAACTGCGGTCCAAGCATCTGTTGTGGGATTATAGGAATACATATCATCAAAATTATTTCCGCCCCAGTCCGTACCAGTCCCACAAAAAACAAATCCATTTAATCCAAAGCAAAGCGAACCCGATCTTGGAAGTCCTGGCATTGATGCTTTTTGTGTCCAGACATCTATTGTTGGATCATATTCATACCAATCGTTTACACCAAAATAGTAGGTCAATCCCAAATATCCTTTTCCGTTTAGCACAGCACAGCAGCCAACGTATGTAGTCCCCCCTGGGAAATATGCTTTTTGATTCCATGAATTATTGGAAGGATCAAATTCCCAAGTCTCACCTAAAAAAATATCCGCGCACACATACCCCTTTCCATTAATTGCAAAAGCAGAAGCTGCATCACGAGGACCATCAGGAACCAAACCGATTAAAGTCCACACATTTGAAGCGGGATCATATCGCCACCAATCGTCGTGCACATTAACACTTGTGTCTTGTCCCGTTCCAACATATCCGTAATTACCAATTCCAAAACCACAAGCATAATCGCGCCCACCACCACCAAAATCTGCTTTTTGAGTCCAGGAATCAGTTCCAGCATCATATTCAAACCAATCTTTATAAACAACCAAACCGGGAGAAGCAACGTGTCCCAAACCCATATAGCCACGATTTCCAATTGTAAGACCAAGTGAGCCATGTCGCCCCTGAGCAGGAAGGGGCGCTTTTTGTATCCATGCATATTGATTCTGTGAAAATATGCGAAGCGTAAAAAACAAGAAAAACAATAAAAGAAAATATTTTTTCATTAGGATTTTCATTGAAAATAAATTGCGCCGTTATTTTCCACAGCGAAAATTACTTTATGAAAAGTAGTGAAATTTATTTTGTGAAGGGATGTTTATAACACTAACTGAAATGAAGAATACTCTAAATAAAAATCTCCTCAACAAAAATGTTGAGAGGATTTTCTGAGGTCCCGTCCATCCCGATAGCAATCGGGAGAACTGGAGGGGGAGCTTTTTCCCAACAGGATTGTTGGGACAAGCCGCTCCAGTTTCATCAAAATAAAAATCCTCCCAACAAAAATGTTGAGAGGATTTTCTGAGGTCCCGTCCAGATTCGAACTGGAGTGGGAGCTTTTGCAGAGCTCTGCCTAGCCGCTCGGCCACAGGACCATTGTTTCAGGGTTACAAAAGTAGTAAAAACGAGAAGAATGACAGCAATTCCTTTCGAAGAGTTCAAATTAAAACCAATGGGGTGTTTTTCACAAAGAGCCTAACCCTCAATTGTCACCGAAACGTTATCTACAGCCCCATTCATTGGCGGAACAATTTTTATCACTGTAACCGTAAATTTATTGACGGAGGAATAGCGGCCCCGCAATGAATTAATAATTCGCAGTGCTACATGTTCAATTAATTTGGAACGAATTGCCATTTCAGTTTTTACACATTCAAATACCACACAATAATCTACCGTGTCGATCAGGTCATCGCTTTGTGCGGCTTTTGAAAAATCAGTATCAATAATTATATCAACGACATATTCTCCCCCTATGATTCCTTCCTCAGGAAGACAACCATGATAAGCGCGGACAAGAATACCATTGACTTTAATTATTCCCATTTTTGAATTTAAAAATTGTATTTTAGAAATGCTTCTCTAAAAAAGAATTCAACCTTCTAACAACAGTTTCTTTTCCAAGCAATTCTGCCATTTCAAAAAGCACTGGCCCGCCTGCAGCACCACTGATGCATACACGGAAAAGTTGCATCACATGACCCGGGTTTGTTCCTGTTGATTCTGCTGTTGATTTGAATGTTGCTTCTAATCCAGCCGCTGTCCAATCTGATGTAGTTGCAAAAGAATTCTTAACAGCAACAATAAATTTTTTGGAATCATCATTCCAACGCTTCTTGATTACACCTTCATCAAACGTTGTTGGGTCTTCGAAAAAGAATTTTCCTTCAGTATAAATCTCTTGAACAAAATTTATTTTTTCTTTCATTAATCGGCAAACCTCAACCAAAAATTTTGAATTCTGAATTTTGAATTCTGAGTGAGATGAAAGAAGCTCCGCCAATTGCTCATCATTTCTCTTTCTTAAATATTGTTGATTGAACCATTTCGTTTTTTCCGCATCGAATTTTGCACCCGACTTACTCACCCGCTCAATAGAAAAGGCTTCGATCATTTCATCCAACGTATATAATTCCTGATTTCCGCTGCTGTGCCAACCTAAAAGTAAAAGCATATTAATAAATGCTTCAGGAAAATATCCTTTCTCGCGATAACCAGAATAGAGTTCACCCGTTTCCGGAACTTTCCAATCAATCGGAAAAACAGGAAACCCTAAACGATCTCCATCACGCTTTGATAATTTTCCATTTCCATCTGGACGTAACAACAATGGCAAATGAGAAAACTGCGGCATCACTTCTTCCCATCCAAGAAAACGATAAAGCAAAACATGTAAGGGCGCACTTGGCAACCACTCTTCTCCACGAATAACATGCGTAATTTTCATCTTGTAATCATCCACCACATTTGCAAGATGATAGGTTGGCATTCCGTCGCTCTTAAATAAAACTTTATCATCTAATTGCGAAGTATGAACAACTACCCAGCCACGAATTAAATCATTCAATCGTACTTCTTCATTACGAGGAATTTTTGCACGGATAACATAATGCTCTCCCGCATCAATTCTTCTTTTCACTTCGTCTTCAGAAAGCGTCAATGAGTTTTTTAAATTCTGACGCGTGATGGCATTGTAAGAAAAACTGGCCTTCATCGCTTCAAACTTTGTGCGTTGCTCATCTAATTCTTCTTTTGAATCAAACGCATAATAAGCATGACCAGAATCGATAAGTTGTTTTGCATATTGAGCATAAACGCCCGCATCTTTTCTTTCGCTTTGTCGGTAAGGAGCATGTGGACCATCACCAAAACCAACACCTTCATTCGGTTCAATGCCACACCATTTTAATGCTTCAATAATATATTGCTCCGCGCCAGGAACAAAACGTTCTGTATCGGTATCTTCAATGCGAAGAATAAAATCTCCACCGTGTTTTTTCGCAAATAAATAATTGTAAAGCGCAGTTCGAACACCGCCCATATGAAGTGGCCCGGTAGGACTTGGCGCAAAACGTACTCTTACTTTTCTGTTTTCCATAAGTGTGCAAAGATAGGGAGGAGTTGGGAGTTGTTAGTTCGGAGTTGGGAGATAATTTCTTTGCAAAATCTCTGCGCCCCCTGCGGCGAAAATACCATAATAAGAAAATTTTTCCCGCAGACTGATTAACTTCGCACCGATGCTACTACTCAACCCAACCAATTGGAAAGATTACGAACTCTTAGATTCTGGCAATTTCGAAAAACTCGAACGATTCGGTCAATACATTACAATTCGTCCGGAGCCGCAAGCTGTTTGGGATCGTACATTGACAGAAGAGGAGTGGACCAAAATGGCGCATGTGAAATTTGTTCCTAAAAGTAGTTCCGCAGGCGAATGGAAAAAATTAAAACCAACACCAGATCGCTGGAATATTTCCTACGCATTACCAGACGGAAAAGAAATTACATTTCGTTTAGCATTAACTTCTTTCAAGCACGTCGGCGTATTTCCTGAACAAGCAGTGAATTGGGATTATATATTTAATTCTATTAAAGAAATCACGGCACGTGGGCTTCCCACTTCGGGGGACATAGGAGGCAAGGGGGCTCCGAAGTTTCTCAATCTTTTCGCTTACACAGGTGGCGCGTCATTGGCAGCTCGTGCAGCAGGCGCTGATGTTACACATGTGGATTCCATCAAGCAAGTGGTGACATGGGCAAATGATAATATGGCACTTTCCAATCTCGATAATATTCGTTGGTTAGTAGAAGATGCATTGAAATTTGTGAAACGAGAACAACGTCGTGGAAATAAATACAATGGAATTATTTTAGACCCGCCTGCATATGGTCACGGACCGAATGGAGAAAAATGGAAGTTGGAAGAAAACATAAATGAGATGGTAAAAGGCGTTGTTGAATTGTTGGATGAAAAGGAACATTTCCTAATTCTTAACGCCTATTCTCTCGGATTTTCCCCAATGATATTAGAAAATCTTTTTCCGAAAAACAAAAACTCCAAATTGGAAACGGGTGAATTATTTCTGAAAGCGAAGCATGGAACCGTATTACCACTTGGTGTTTTCGGAAGATTGAAAAGTATTTAACCCTGCCTTTTCATTGGTAATTGGTAATCTGGTAATCTGAAATCAATTTCACGCCCCTCTCCTATTCTGCTTCTTATATTTTTTGTTCTTCAACCCAAACGTTTCTTTCCCTGAAATTAATCTTCCGTTTTCTTTCGCCATTTTTTTACAAGCCGAATGACAACTTTCTCCCAAAAGAGAAAAACTGAAAAAAGCTACAAGGGTTAATAAGCGAAACATATTTATCAAACGAGTTTTCTTGGAAAATAGTATTCCCAACCGTGTGGAATATATTGGAAGAAATCATCCTTATCAATATAGAAAAGCATTCTCCACTTCACCCCTCTCCATTTTCGGAGAGGGGCCGGGGGTGAGGTCGGGGGGCGCACGAAGCATCTTTTAACAAACATTCCCCTATAATTCAGTAACTATCCCATAGGGAATCCGTTATTAATAAGTTAAATTTGTTAATTCAAACTCCTTGCGAGTTTAAGTGAAAGCGATGGAAAATACAGGCAGCAGTTACGACACACTTATTGGCAAGCTCGATGAGTTCATAAGGAAGTATTACAAGAATCAATTGATTCGTGGATTACTTTACGCAACGGGCATTCTTGTAAGTGGTTTTTTGGTACTAACCGTTCTTGAATATTTCGCCCATTTTGATATTCTAATTCGTACAATACTTTTCTGGAGTTTTATATTTTCCACCGTTGCAGTTCTTGCGCGATTTGTTTTCATTCCCGTAATTAAGCTCAATCGTATCGGCAAAATTATTTCGCACGACGATGCGGCAAGTATTATCGGAAAACATTTTACAAATGTGCAGGATAAATTGCTGAATGTTTTACAATTACGTAGAACAGAAATGGAAAATGGCTCAAATGTTTCTGGTGGAACATCGCCAGCATTAATTCATGCTAGCATTAACCAGAAAATATCTGAATTAAAACCAGTACCCTTTTCTTCCGCCATTGATCTTAGCCAGAATAAAAAATATGCAAAGTATGCATTGATTCCACTTTTGCTGATTGTTATTAT
This sequence comes from Bacteroidia bacterium, assembly GCA_038237845.1. GTDB lineage: Bacteria > Bacteroidota > Bacteroidia > Palsa-965 > Palsa-965. Next base: position 20,122 of record JBBRYH010000008.1, on the reverse strand, counting down.
CATTTTTACCAATGCAGGAATTATTACTGAGAGCGCAAACCGACTTGCCCATCCGGGAGAGTTTTTCGAAGCAAATGCACCTTTCAAATTTGAAATTCAGAATAAAAGTTTGAAAGCGATTGAGAATGAAGATTTCCCACTTGACGTAAAACTTACCGGTAAAGAAATCCCTCAAAATGTTTTTATTCTTATTGATGGAAACGAATATCCACTCAATAGAGAAAGCACCATAAAATTCAATTATACTTTTCGCAATCTTCAAAAATCAAAAACGTTTCGCTTTTATGCGGATGGATTCACTTCCAAAGAATATAGTTTGGAAGTATTGCCAAATCCTATTGTGTTGAATTTCGATGTGGAATTACATTATCCGAAATACACAAAGAAAAAAGATGAAATTCTGAAGAACACGGGCGACCTAGTTGTTCCTGCTGGAACAAATATTGTTTGGAAATTTAATACACGCGCAACAAAAAACTTTCGTTTTGCATTAAACGACTCCTCTTATACTTTAAAACAAAGCGGAGACAATTCATTTTCTTTTGCCCGTCGTTTTTTAGATAGTAGAAACTATTCTTTACACACAGAAAACGAATTTCTAAAAAGCAAGGACTCGATTCGCTATAGCATCAATGTTATTCCGGATTTATATCCAGCAATTGCCATTGACGAAAAGCAAGATTCTGTTTCCCGACTCAAAATGTATTTTACAGGCGAAGTAAAAGACGATTACGGATTTTCTCACCTAGCATTTGTTTATCACACACTCAGTAAAAAAGATTCAACAGGGAAAGAAGTTGCGGATAAAACAGTAACGATGAATATGCCTGTAAGTAATTCGCTTCAGCGCGATCAGTTTTATTATTATTGGGATTTAGCAAAACTTGGTGTTGTTGCTGGCGATGAAATAGAATATTATTTCGAAGTGTCGGATAACGATGGTGTTCATGGCGCAAAAACCACGCGTTCGCAACGCATGTTATATCACGCACCAACAGAACAGGAATTGAAAGATCAAAACAATGCAAATAATCAGAAAACGGAAGACGAATTAGAAGCTAGTCTGGCCGAATCACAGGCATTACAAAAAGACATTGACGATATGTATAAAAAGCTGATGGAGAAAAAATCGCTCAGCTGGGAAGACAAGAAAAAAATTGAAGAGCTGAAAAATCGTCAGAAGAATCTTCAACAGAAAATGGACAATCTGAAACAACAACAATCTCAAGCTGCCCAACAACAATCAGAATTCCAACCGAACGATCCCGAATCAGCTGCCAAACAGGAAGAGATAAATAAACTTTTCGATCAGCTTGCTACGGATGACATGAAAAAGATGATCGCTCAGATGGAAGCGCTTTTGCAAAATGCGGACAAAGAAAAAATGCAAAAGAGTTTGGACGAGATGAAGCAGGATAATAAAGACCAACAGAAAGATCTCGACAGAACATTAAATCTTTTCCGTGATATGCAGGTTCAGAAAAAACTGGATGATGCAATTAAGGATTTAAACCAAATGCAAAAACAGCAAGACTCGCTTTCAAAACAGTCCGCAGAAAAAAATCTTTCGAAAGAAAAGCAAGAAGAAAATAAAGCCGCACAAGATTCACTAAACAAAAAATTTGATCAATTCCGGAAAGACATGGATGCGCTTGAACAGGAAAATCAAAAATTAGAAACTCCACACGATTTACCAAATACCGACCTCAAGGAAATGGAGGTGCAGCAAAAACAACGCGAAGGAAGTCAGAATCAAAATGAAGGATCTCCTAAAAAAGCTTCGGATGCACAGAAGAAAGCTGCAGATAAAATGAGCGAACTTTCTGCTGAATTGCAGTCTGCCCAACAAAGTATGCAAGAAGAAGAAGCCTCGGAAGATATGCAGGCCATAAAGCAATTGCTAAGTAACCTCATTCAACTTTCAATGGATCAAGAAGCATTGATGGCGAAGGTGAAAAATACAAGCGTAAACGATCCGCAATATACTTCACTCGCACGCGAACAAAAGAAGTTACGCGACGATTCAAAAATGATCGAAGACAGCTTGCTGGCCTTGAGTAAACGAAATCCAAAAATCTCGCCTCAAGTAAATAAAGAAATCACAAACATTAATATGAACATGGATCGCGCCCAAGCTTCACTTGGCGAACGCAATACTTCTGAAGCCCAAAATCGCGAACAGCAATCCATGACTTCAATTAATAATCTTGCATTACTATTAAATGAATCACTCGAGCAAATGATGGCCCAGGCAAATGCCGAAAGCAAATCAAAGTGCTCTGGTGGAAAATGTAACAAGCCAGGAAACGGTAAAAAGAATAAGCCGGGCATGTCAAGCCTACGTTCAATGCAGCAAGGGCTTAACCAACAAATGAAAGCCCTTCAGCAAAGTGGGAAACCGGGTTCAGCCGAGCAATTGGCCAAAATGGCTGCTCAGCAGGCTTATATAAGACAGATGCTTCAGGAAAGCATGAAACCAGGCAAAGAAGGAGAAGGCGGACCTGATCCTGGTGGACAGACTCAAGCAAAGATGGAAGAAACAGAGACTGATTTGGTTAATAAACAGATTAATGCAGAGACAATTCAGCGCCAGCAGGAAATTTTAGACAAAATGTTGGAGTTCGAAAAGGCTGAGCAACAGAAGGAACAGGACGAACAAAGGCAATCAAATGAGGCAAAAAATCAGCAAGAGAGTAACCCTGCAGGATTTTCGGAGTATAACAGTCAGAAACAGAAAGAATCTGAGCTATTGAAAACCGTACCCCCGGCGCTTTCTCTGTTTTACAAAAACAAGGTTAACACCTATTTCAACGGGGTGCAACAAAAATGATCCGCCCGAAAAATGACCCATGCAGAAGAAATGATTAGGGAGCAAAACATATCGTTCCCATCCGTAGCAGATAATATCGGATTAGTGGAAAAGCTGATTAACGAAATCTGTTTAGCCCACGGAATTTCCGAGGACCATTACGGAAATATTCTTGTTGCCGTAACTGAAGCCGTTAACAACGCTATGCAACATGGAAATAAACTTGATCCTGGCAAAAAAGTAAATCTTGCTTTTCTTGCCAAAGAAAGTGCACTTTCCTTTGAAGTAACTGATCAAGGCGCAGGTTTTGATTTTGCAAATCTCCCCGACCCGACGAATCCTGAAAATCTTGAAAAGCCAAATGGTCGCGGAGTTTTTTTAATGCGCCACCTTGCAGATAAAGTTGAGTTTTCTGACAACGGACGTTCTGTTCGTTTGAATTTTCTGACCGCCAATAATTAATGGTAGATTCAATAAATAATATTCTCTTCTTCCCGGGGGATATTAAGTTTAGCCTTCGCAACAAAATTGAAATAGCAAAGTGGCTGAATTCAGTTTCCAAAAAACATAAAAAGCGAATTGATTCTCTCAACTACATTTTTGTAGGTGACGATTATCTGTATGACATCAACAAACGCTTTCTTCGTCACAAAACTCTGACGGACATTATCACATTCGATTATTCTGCCGACAAAAAAGGAAAGAACGGAATCATTGGTGAAATCTACATTAGCATTCCTCGTGTAACAGAAAATGCCAAAACCTACAAGGTTTCTAGAACGGAAGAATTGCACAGAGTTATGGCACATGGATTGCTGCACCTTTGCGGCTTCGGCGACAAGACTCCAAAGGAGATCAAACGCATGCGGAGCGAAGAAGAAAATGCATTAGTTTTACGACAGTTTTAAACACATTTAACCATGAAAAAAATTCTTACACTGACGCTATTGTTTATTGGCGCCTCTCTTTTTGCGCAAACTCCAACAGCAACTAGCACAGCACCTAAAACGCCAGTTGTAGTTAATGGAACAAAAGCTAAATCAATTTCTAAAAACTGGAGTCTTCAGATGACTGAAAATTTCGGTGACCAGCACAAACCATCAGATCTACAAAAAAATGATCAGTTAATGTTATTAGATGGCGGCCGTTATCGACTAATTATGGAAGGTGTTGCTGAAGGCGGAACTTGGACGCTGAGCAAAGACAATCTTTGGATTTCCCTAACTACCGATTCTGGGGCAATAAAAAAGTTTAAAGTGTTAGAATCAACAGAGACTTCACTCAAGGTTGACTATAGAGATGCTGACGATATTCATAATATTTTGATTTATGGTGTTGCCAAGTAAATATTGATATTAATTAGGAGCCGCTCATTTATGGGCGGCTTTTTTGTTTTTGTGCCCTACCCTATCCTTAAACCTCCTTACCTTTGCCATCCGATTTAAATCGCCATGCTTAAAGATTATGATGTAATTGTTGTTGGTGCCGGTCATGCCGGATGCGAGGCTGCTGCTGCCGCTGCAAATCTTGGATCAAGTGTTTTACTTGTTACAATGAACATGCAAACGATTGCACAGATGAGTTGCAATCCTGCAATGGGTGGTGTTGCCAAGGGACAAATTGTAAGAGAGATTGATGCCTTGGGTGGTTATTCCGGAATTGTTTCTGATAAGACTGCCATTCAATTTAGAATGTTGAATCGCTCAAAAGGTCCTGCTATGTGGAGCCCAAGAGTGCAATCCGATCGTTGGCGATTTGCTGAAGAATGGAGATTAATGTTAGAGCAAACACCAAATGTTGACTTCTGGCAGGACATGGTGAACAGCTTGATTATTGAAGACGGATGCGTTTGTGGTGTTGTTACAGGCATGGGAATTAGTATTCGTGCGAAATCAGTTGTGCTTACGAATGGAACTTTTTTAAATGGATTAATACATATTGGAGAAAAACAATTTGGTGGCGGAAGAACCGGAGAAGCCGCTGCTAGAGGTATTACCGAACAATTAGTTTCATTAGGTTTTGAAAGCGGTCGTATGAAAACGGGTACTCCTCCTCGTGTCGATGGTCGTTCTTTGGATTATACGAAGATGGAAGTTCAAGAGGGTGATGAGTTTCCTGAGAAGTTTTCCTATTTAGATTCTTGTCTGCCATTGGCAAAGCAACGCCCTTGTTATATTACGTTTACTAACCAAGAAGTGCATGATATTTTGAAGACTGGATTTGAACAGTCACCTATGTTTACTGGTAGAATTCAAGGCCTTGGTCCGAGATATTGTCCTTCGATTGAAGATAAGATTAATCGTTTTGCTGATAAAACTAGACACCAAATATTTGTTGAGCCAGAAGGCTGGAACACCGTTGAGGTTTATGTAAATGGATTTTCTACATCACTTCCCGAGGATGTTCAGTTGAAAGCGCTCAAAAAGATTCCTGGGTTTGAAAATGTAAAAATGTTCCGCCCCGGCTATGCAATCGAATATGATTATTTCCCACCGATGCAGCTTGATCTTACGTTACAAACTAAGCTTATAAAGTACCTTTATTTTGCTGGTCAGATTAATGGAACCACCGGCTATGAGGAAGCTGCTTGTCAAGGTCTGATGGCCGGGATTAACGCCCACCTTAAGATTAACGGTAAAGATCCTTTTGTGTTATCACGTGCTGAGGCTTATATCGGTGTGTTGATTGATGATTTGGTGACCAAAGGAACTGATGAACCTTACCGTATGTTTACCTCGCGTGCAGAGTATCGTATCCTGCTTCGTCAAGATAATGCTGATTTGAGATTGACTCCAAAGGCATACGAACTTGGACTTGCTTCAAGGGAGCGGTATGACCGAGTAGTTTCAAAGCTTGAGAATACGAACGCGATAATTAAATATTTCCGTAACGAGAGTATTGCTCCAGCAGATATGAATCCTATTTTGGAAGAACTTGAATCTGCGCCAATAACCCAGCTTGTGAAAATGTTTGGTGTTCTTGCTCGTCCAGGTGTTTCTATTTATGCCTTTGGAAAGGCTAGTCTTGCGGTTGATCAGTTTCTATCCAAGTTCAAGCGAGATGAGATTGAAGAGGCTGAGATTCTAATGAAATATGAGGGCTACATTCAGCGTGAACATGAGCTTGCTGATAAGATATCTCGCTTAGACAATGTTCGATTGGATGAAGAATTAAACTACAAACAACTCACTTCTCTATCTCACGAAGCAAGAGAAAAACTATCTAAGATTCGTCCTTCAACGCTTGGTCAGGCTTCCCGGATTAGTGGAATTAACCCTTCTGACATTTCTGTATTGATGGTTTATTTAGGTAGATAATCCCGACTTCTTTTCTTTTACGAACCCCGCGCCTTTGTTGGCGCGGGGTTTTTTGTTTCACGTGAAACGAGTTGCGCCGACTTGTTCCACAGTAAATGCGATGCGGTTTGATTTATTTTGGCGCCATGACAAGGAAAATATGATGTACGCCTGAAATTATGTTTAATATTGATAAATGCCATATATTTTATATAATATTTATGTAAACAACAGTAGAACAATGAAATAGAATTAAATAAAACATAAAAAGAGATCCAAAATGATTACGATTATTTGTTCCACGTGGAACTATTTAAAATATGTTGAAAAAGTGTGGATAAAAACAAGATTATCTTAATACAAATACATTGATAATCAGTATATTTATCATTGATTAAAAATAATTTTATGACCGAAATAGGTAAAAATCTAGAGAAAGTTCCAGAATGCCCGATTTGTGGTGAAAAGAATCAGCGACACTACCTTTCTTGTAAAGACAACACGGTTTCCAAGATCAACTTCGAAATTGTTGAGTGTTCCAATTGCTCTTTCGCATACACAAGCCCTAGGCCTGCAGAAAAAGATCTAGGCTGGTATTATGAATCGGAGGAATACATTTCGCATTCAAACACATCCAAGGGGATTGTATCGCGACTTTATCAGATCGTTCGGAAGCACACTTTGGGGAAAAAACTTCAGCTCATAAACAGCGAAGGGAAAAAAGGATCGCTCCTAGATATTGGATGTGGTACTGGAGAATTTCTGCATACGGTGAAATCCGATGGCTGGAAAACAATCGGAATTGAACCAAGCGATTCTGCACGAAAGCAAGGAATCGAAAACTATAAGCTTGATGTGCGTGAAGAAGCTGAACTAGAAAAGCTTCAACCCAAAAGTTTTGATGTCATCACAATGTGGCATGTGATGGAACATGTTCCACATCTTCGTAATAGGGTTCAAAAACTAAACGAACTTTTAAAAGATGATGGAGTACTAGTTGTTGCTGTTCCAAATCGTAATTCGAATGACGCAGCTTTCTACAAAGAAAACTGGGCAGCATATGATGTGCCTCGTCACTTATGGCATTTTCGTGCACAGGATATGCGAGCGCTTATGGCCAATGCCGGATTTGAAGTGAAAAGAATTCTTCCTATGAAATTTGACAGCTACTATGTTTCAATGTTGAGCGAGAAATACAAAACAGGAAGCAGCAATCTTTTCTCTGCAGTTTGGCGTGGATGGATTTCAAATCGCAAAGCTGGTGCAGAAGGTTCTTCAAGTCTTATCTATATCATCAGAAAAAAATAATCGATGCGAGTAATTTCGACCATCCACCTGAACTTCCTTTCAAAAGCATTCCTCTTCTCGACTTCGCCCGAACAAACGGAAGGCTGATGAACTAAGTGCGACCACGAAGTTGAGTTCTTCGAAAGCCACACACAAGAACAAATTCAAAAACAAAAACAGCAACATCAATTCCTAATCAATCATTCGTAGATTCGTATTACTATGGAACTTTCTTACATACTAAATCATCTCGGCGAAGAGCGAGAAAATTATTACAACGCTGTAAGTCCGCCATTAGTTCTTTCTTCTAATTTTTGTTTTCCATCAGTCGGAAAAATGAGGGAGGAATTAACTAGAGAATTAGAAACACCTTTTTATTCCAGAGGATTTAATCCAACAGTAAATATTCTCCGTCAGAAAATTGCTGCATTGGAAGGATCAGAAGATGCCATGGTTTTTGCAAGTGGAAGTGGGGCAGTAGCAGCGGCAGTTATGTCGATTGTAAAAAATGGCGACCATGTTGTTTGTGCAGCAAAACCATATTCCTGGACGAATACATTGCTTTCAAAATATCTTGCGAAGTATGGTGTGGAAGTTTCATTCGCAGATGGAGAAGGCGCAAACGAATTCGAAAAACATATTAAAGAAAACACAAAACTTATTTATCTCGAGAGTCCGAATTCTCTGACCTTTGAATTGCAGGATATCGAAGCAATTTGTTCATTGGCAAAAAAGAAAAACATTGCCACCATACTTGATAACAGTTACAATTCTCCGCTCAACCAGCAACCACACAAAATGGGAGTTGATATTGTTGTTCATTCCGCAACAAAATATCTTAACGGACATGGCGATGTGATTGCCGGAGTGGTTGCAGCTTCTGCAGATCGAATCAAAAAAATGATGGCAGAAGAATACATGACTCTCGGGGCAGTAATTAGTGCGCACGATGCATGGTTGATAATTCGTGGAATGCGGACATTAGAATTGCGCGTCAATCGTTCTGCAAATTCTGCGCAACAAATTGCAGAATGGCTCGAGCAACATCCGAAGGTGGAGAAAGTTTATTATCCGTTTTTGAAAAGCAATAAAAATTTCTCTCTTGCTCAAAAACAGATGAAGCAGGGTGGGGGACTTGTTTCCATTTTATTGAAAACAGATAATGTTTCTTCGGTAGAAAAGTTCTGTGATAGTTTGAAAAGTTTTTTGCTAGCAACTTCCTGGGGCGGACACGAATCGCTTTGTTTTCCAATGTGTGCATTGACACAATCGGCAAGTTTCAAAAACCCATTGCCGTTTAATATGTTGAGATTGTATATTGGATTGGAAGATCCTGAATTTTTAAAAGCGGATTTAGAGAAGGCGTTTTTAGAGATATAAATATCTAAAAACTCATCAACCATTTCTCGGCCTCACTTGCGCTCTTAAAAAATTTCACAGGAACAATAGGCTTATTCACCTGCAAGAAAAAATTAGCCATTAATTTTTGTGAAAGAGAATGAATCACAAAAGCCTCTGCTTTAATAAAATTTTTGTGTGGTGCTTTCGCAACATATTCCCTGACTGCCTTAGAAGCTATCCCGTTTTCTCCAACAATGCTTAGTACTAAAACTTTCTTGTTTTTTGCAATTTCTTTTATCGCTGCATGATTTTGTTTGATATGTTCAATTTCAAATTCAAAATCAGGCGCAGTAATAATTTCAACAATGCCATCAGAACACAAAGAAATAGTAGAATGCCCAAAATCATATTTTAGCACCCCCTTACTCCTAATGCTTTCTTTTTCTAACATTATTAAAATCGTATTCAAAATCTTAAGTGATTAAAAGGCTTAAGCTACAACTTTAAACCCAAACTATCTTCGCTCCTATAGTATCAATATGTTAAAACAGCCCTTCTTCTTCGAATCTTTCCCCCACCAAAATTTCTTTCTATTCATTTTTTTATTCTTAATCGAAAACAATAATTTCTTCAAATTCGAAATCTTGCCTTTTTCCCTTCCTGCAACCGAATGCATTCATGCAGCTTTCGTGCGAAATCAGAAGACAAATACAGCCCAATACAGGAAAAATCATCGTTTTATCGCGGCGCCAAAGAAAAAAAATCTACAAAATATGATAATATCACAAATATATACTACAAAATGCGCACACGAAAGAAAATAAAACCTATGTTTGTGCCTGAAAACAGGTAATTAAACTAAAAACAAGTCAATTTAAAGAGAAAATGTCTACTGATTTCAAAATTTTGGTGGCAAATGAAAACCATGCAGTATTTGCAAAACAAATCTGTGAGGAAATGGAATCATCTGCAAAACATCGCGGAACAGGAATTTCCAAAAGAACGCCTGAACAGATCATCAAAAAAATTTCTGAAGGGAAAGCTGTTATTTCTTTAACACAGGATGGCATGTGGGCGGGTTTCTGTTACATCGAATCTTGGGAGAATGATTTGTTCGTTTCTAACTCAGGATTAATTGTTGCACCGCAGTTTCGAAAGAACGGATTGGCGCGTTCGATCAAAAAGAAAATATTTGAATTGTCGAAAAAGAAATTTCCAAACGCAAAAGTTTTCGGATTAACCACCAGTTCTGCTGTCATGCGAATTAACTCCGAGATGGGATATGAACCTGCGATTTATTCTGAATTACCAGCAAACGAAAATTTCTGGAATGGTTGTAAAAGCTGTCCTAATTATGAAATCCTTTTAAGTAAAGGCAAAAAGAATTGTTTGTGCACCGCAATGATTTTTGATCCATTAGCCGTTAAAAAACTAAGTAGAATAAAAAAATTAATTAAACAATTAGCATAATGAAAAACACTAAAGTGGTTCTTGCTTTCAGTGGAGGACTTGACACTTCTTTTTGCGCCATCTATTTATCGAAAGTAAAAGGACTTGAGGTTCATGCGGTGACTGTCAACACTGGAGGATTTTCTTCTTCTGAAATTTTGGAAATTGAAAAACGAGCAATTTATCTTGGCGTGAAATCGTTTGTTTGCATAGACGAAACAGATAATTATTATTCTAATTGTATTAAGTATTTGATTTTTGGAAATGTTTTAAAGAACAACACCTACCCGCTTTCTGTTAGCGCAGAAAGAATAAATCAAGCGACTGCGATTGCCGAATACGCCCAAAAAATAAACGCAGGAAGTGTTGCTCACGGAAGTACAGGCGCAGGAAACGACCAAGTGCGCTTCGATATGATTTTTAATAATCTGATTCCAGATATCGAAATCATTACGCCGATAAGAGATTTAAAACTGTCGAGAGTTGATGAAATCAGTTTTTTAAATGAATATGGTGTTGAAATTAATTTTGAGAAAGCAAATTATTCTATCAATAAAGGTTTGTGGGGTACCTCTGTTGGCGGAAAGGAAACGCTTACTTCTGGAACTAATCTTCCGGAAGAAGCTTTTCCATCGCAACTAGAAAAAGAAAAGCCTGAAGACGTTACACTCACTTTTCATCAAGGGGAATTGATTGGTGTGAATGAACAAATGTTTAAGAATCCCGTTCATGCCATACAATTACTTCAGAAAATTGCGGCCCCTTTTGCAATAGGAAGAGATATTCATATTGGTGATACCATCATCGGAATTAAAGGTAGAGTAGGTTTTGAAGCAGCTGCGCCGTTGTTGATTATTAAAGCGCATCACAATTTGGAAAAACATGTTCTGACAAAAACACAATTATTATTAAAAGATCAATTGGCAGTTTCATATGGAAATTGGCTTCATGAAGGATTATTTCTTGATCCTTCGATGCGAAACATTGAGACATTTTTTTCCGAAACGCAGAAAAAAGTCAGTGGTAAAGTTTTTATTACACTTTATCCTTATCGGTTTATCATCAACGGCATTGAATCGGAAAATGATTTGATGTCTGCCAAATTCGGAAGTTATGGCGAGATGAATAATACATGGACGGGAGAAGATGTAAAAGGATTTTCAAAAATATTCGGGAATTCAATTTCAATATTTCATCAAATAAACAAAACGTAAGAAACGGTAAAATGAAAAAGATAAAAGTTGGTATTGTTGGAGCTGCAGGATATACTGGAGGAGAATTAATCAGACTATTGATTAATCACCCTCAGGCTGAAATTGTTTTTGCGCAGAGCAATAGCAATGCAGGAAATTTTGTTTTTGATGTGCATAACGACTTATTTGGGGATACAGAATTGAAATTTTCAAAAACAATTAATACAAATATTGATGTTTTGTTTTTATGCGTCGGACACGGCCTTGCAAAAAAATTTCTTTCTGAAAATGAAATTAGCGATGAAATAAAAATTATTGATCTGAGTCAGGATTTCAGAAATCGGACGGAAGGAAATGATTTTGTTTATGGCCTTTGTGAATGGAACAGAGAAAACATTAAGTCGGCAAAACAAGTTGCTAACCCGGGATGTTTTGCTACTTGTATTCAACTGGCGCTATTGCCAATTGCTGCGGAAAGAATGTTGAATGGAGAAGTTCATATTTCTGCGACGACTGGATCAACGGGTGCGGGACATTCCTTAAGCGAGACTTCACATTTTAGCAGAAGAAATAATAATCTCTCTACCTACAAAGTTTTGGAACACCAACACCTTGGAGAAATACTGCAAGGAGTATTAATGTTGCAGAATAATTTTAAAGAAGCAATAAATTTTATTCCTCACAGAGGAAATTTTACAAGAGGAATTTTCTCAACACTTTATGTGGAATCCGAATGGAGCGAAATGGAGGCAATTGAAAAATATAAAAACGCTTATGCAAACGAGCCTTTTGTTTTTGTAAGTAAAGAAACAATTGACTTAAAACAGGTGGCAAATACCAATAAGTGTTTGATTCATGTTGAGAAACATGGAAGCAAATTAGTAGTGACAAGTATTATAGACAATTTATTAAAAGGCGCTTCGGGACAAGCGCTGCAGAATATGAATATCATGTTTGGTATAGAAGAAACCGCAGGATTAAAATTAAAAGCAATTGCATTTTAAAAAAATAGACAATGAATTTATTTGACGTTTATCCTTTATTCAATGTTACGCCGGTAAAAGCGAAAGGATCTTTTATCTGGGATTCTAACGGTGAGAAATATCTTGATTTATATGGTGGACATGCCGTTATTTCTATAGGGCATTCCCATCCTTATTACGTTGAAAAACTTTCATTGCAGTTGAACAATATTGGTTTCTATTCTAATTCTGTGCAGTCTCCATTGCAACTGGAACTGGCTACAAAACTCGGAGAGCAATCGGGTTACACAGATTACAATTTGTTTTTATGCAATTCAGGTGCGGAAGCAAATGAGAATGCTTTCAAGTTGGCCTCTTTTCATACCGGAAGGAAAAAGATAATTGCATTTACAAAATCATTTCACGGAAGAACCTCTGCGGCTGTAGCTGCAACCGATGACAAATCTTTAATCGCGCTAATTAACGAAACAGAGAATATTATCTTTTGTGAATTTGGGAATGAAGAAATGTTGCTTACTATTTTTTCAAAGGAAGAAATTGCTGCAGTCATAATTGAGGGCATTCAAGGAGTAGGTGGTGTAAATGTTCCAGACAATTCTTTTCTACAATTAATTAAAGGTTGTTGCGAAAAATATAATGCATTAATGATTTGCGATGAAATTCAATCTGGATATGGACGAAGCGGAAAATTCTTTGCACATCAATATGCGAATGTAAAACCAGATATTATCACTATTGCAAAAGGAATGGGAAATGGATTTCCGGTCGCTGGTGTATTGATTCACCCTTCCATCAAATCGAAACATGGAATGTTGGGAACAACTTTTGGGGGAAACTATTTGGCATGTGCAGCTTCTATAGCGGTGTTGGATGTGATTAAAAAGGAAGCCTTAATTAATAATGCAAAAGAGATTGGAAATTACTTGATTCAAAATCTTGTCAACCTTGACGGAGTAAAAGAAGTGCGCGGACTTGGATTGATGATTGGCATTGAACTTGAAATGTCCTGTAAAAATATTCGAGAAACGTTACTAACGGATTATAAAATATTTACAGGCTCCTCTACGAATAAAAACACATTACGCATTTTACCCTCGCTTACGATTTCCAAAAAAGAAGCAGACCTATTTTTACAAGCATTTAAAAAGGTTTTGACTTCTCAATTAGTTGAAAATTGAATTATTTACAAATCACAAAATGAAAAAATTTACAAGTGTCCATGAAGTTGATTCCATTGACGAAATGGTCAGTGAGGCATTGCTCTTGAAATCAAACCCGCATAAGTATGCTTACTTAGGCAAAAACAAAACGATAGGATTGATTTTTCTTAACCCTAGTTTACGGACACGGTTGAGTACACAAAAAGCTGCGCAAAATCTAGGCATGAACGTGATGGTTGTGAATGTAAATCAAGAAAGTTGGGCCTGGGAATTTGAAGATGGCGCAGTGATGAATGGCGCGACAATAGAGCATGTAAAAGATGCAGCAGCGATTATTGGGCAATATTGTGATGTGGTTGCCATTCGGTGTTTTCCCACATTAAAGAATAGGGAGGAAGATTATAACGAAACCTCGTTGAAACAATTTATAAAATATTGTGGCGTTCCGGTAATTTCTTTGGAGTCGGCTACACTTCATCCGTTACAAAGTTTCGCTGATTTAATTACCATTAAAGAAAACTGGAAAGAAAAAAGAAAACCAAAAGTTGTGTTGACTTGGGCGCCGCATATTAAAGCATTGCCACAGGCGGTTGCAAACTCTTTTAGCGAATGGATGTGTCAAGCAGATGTAGATTTTACTATTGTGCAACCTGTAGGCTATGAATTGTCCGAAGATTTTACTGGCGATGCAAAAATCAGTTTTGATCAGAATGAAGCTATTGAAGATGCAGATTTTGTTTATGTAAAAAACTGGTCTTCTTTTTCGGACTATGGAAAAATGCCGGAAGTAAAATTAAACGACTGGACTTTGACGAAGGAGAAAATGTTGCTTACCAACAATGCGAAGATTATGCATTGTTTGCCAGTTAGAAGAAACGTAGAGCTTTCAGACGATCTTTTGGATGGAGAAAGCTCTTTAATTCAACAGCAAGCAGGAAATCGTTTATATGCTGCACAAGCAATTATTAAGACAATGTTGGAGTCGGGAAATACTATAAACTCATTTTTACATGCAGAAGCAGAAACTGTACATTATTAAGATCGGTGGAAACGTAATCAACAGCGAGGAAAAACTAAAAAGGTTTCTCCACTCTTTTTCGTCTATTCAAGAAAAAAAAATACTTATTCATGGCGGCGGAAAAATTGTTGATGAGCTAAGTAAAAAAATGGGCGTAAAACAAGAAATGGTAAACGGACGAAGAATAACGGATGCGCAAACGTTGGAACTAACTACAATGGTTTATGCTGGCCTATTAAATAAAAACATTGTTGCGTTGCTTCAGGCGAATGGTACAAATGCCATTGGTCTTTCGGGAACTGATGGAAATTGTATTACAACAAAAAAGAGAAAAGATGATGAAATTGATTTTGGTTTTGTCGGCGATATTATGGCAGAAAGCGTGAATACTTCTTTTTTTTCTGTTTTGATGAATGCCGGAATTGTTCCTGTTGTTTGTTCAATTACACATGACGGGAATGGTCAATTGCTTAATACGAACGCAGATACACTTTCATCGGCGTTAGCAGCAGCTTTTGCAAGAGAATATGAAGTGCAATTGAACTATTGCTTCGAAAAAAATGGTGTGTTACTAAATCCCGAAGACAATGATTCAATGATAGATTTCATTTCATCAGAAGAATATAAATCACTGTTGGCGAATAAAATTGTTTCTGAAGGAATGATTCCAAAACTAGATAATGCTTTTGCTGCAATTAAAAACGGAGTTGAAACCGTCGTGATCGGACATGCAGATGAATTACTAAACGCGATAAATAAAAAACAAAATGCAGGAACTTACCTTATCGCCTAAACTGATTCTACAGGAGGAATACGTTGAAACAGCAATTGCAGTGTTGAAAGAATTAATCTCAATACCATCTTTCAGCAAAGAAGAAAGCAAAACGGCAGATGTAATCGAACAGTTTTTAAAATCGAACGGAGTTAAAACGCAGCGGAGCAATAACAATGTTTGGGTTTATAATCGGAACTTCAACTGTTCACTTCCGACCATACTTTTGAATTCACACCACGACACCGTTAAACCGAATGCCGGCTACACTTTAAATCCATTTGAAACAATAACAAAAGATGGAAAATTATTTGGTCTTGGAAGCAACGATGCAGGCGGAGCGCTTGTCTCTTTGGCAATGACTTTTTTATATTTTAATTCACTGGAAAATTTAAAATATAATTTGATTTTTGCGGCCACCGCCGAAGAAGAAATTTCTGGGAAGAATGGAGTAGCTTCTATTCTTGAAGAATTAGGCGAGATTGATTTTGCAATTGTTGGGGAGCCAACTGAAATGAATTTGGCAATTGCAGAGAAAGGTTTGTTAGTATTAGATTGTGTTGCACATGGAACTTCCGCGCACGCGGCACACCACAATCCAAACAATGCGATTGTGAACGCTTTGAAGGATGTTCAATGGTTTACCAATTATCATTTCCCTAAAGTTTCTGAACTACTTGGAGAAGTGAAGATGAATGTGACGATGATAAAAGCCGGGGTGCAGCATAATGTTATTCCGGATAAATGTGAATTTTCGGTTGATATTAGAACGACGGATCTTTACAATAACATTGAAATACTCAACATCATAGAACAAAATATATCAGCAGAAATTTATCCGCGCTCCTTGCGATTAAATTCATCAGGTATAAATTCGGACCATCCAATTGTTCTTGCAGCAGTTTCTTCAGGATTAAAAACTTTCGGATCACCAACACTTTCGGACCAAGCGCTGATGAATTTTCCGAGCGTAAAAATCGGACCGGGCAATTCTCTTCGTTCACATTCCAGCGATGAATTTATTTATGAGGATGAAATTCATTCAGGTATAAAAGGATACATAAAACTACTATCAAAATTATTACTAGCATGAAAACAAAACTTTGGGAAAAGGAAATTCCGACCTCAAATCCGCACACTGAAATCGTTGATCGGTTTACAATTGGCAACGATAAAAATTTTGATATTCAATTGGCAAAATACGACGTACTTGGCACATTAGCGCATGCCGAAATGTTAGTAAAGACAGGATTATTAAACTTCGGCGAATGGACTTTAATTCAGCAGGAACTGAATGTTCTCTTGAAGGCTATCAATGAAGGGGAGTTTGAAATCAATGAAGGAATTGAAGATGTACACTCTCAAATTGAATTTGTATTGACAAAGCGAATAGGGGAGGCGGGAAAAAAAATACACAGCGGCAGATCTAGAAACGATCAGATTTTGTTGGACATAAAACTTTTTCTAAGAGAGGAAATAAAAAATACAACGAAACTAATTGACGAACTTTTTTCTGAATTACTTGTGTTAAGTGAAAAACACAAAGCCGATTTATTACCAGGCTACACGCATTTTCAATTAGCAATGCCTTCATCTTTTGGATTATGGTTTGGTGCTTATGCTGAATCTTTCTCAGATGATATGGAAATGTTAGTTGCGGCATTTAATGTTTGTAATAAAAATCCGTTGGGTTCTGGCGCAGGTTATGGATCTTCTTTTCCACTGAACAGAAATTTGACGACCTCCTTATTGGAATTCGATACCATGAATTATAATGTGGTCTATGCTCAAATGACAAGAGGCAAAACAGAAAAAATAGTTGCAATGGCTTTGTCTAATGTTGCAGCAACACTTTCCAAGTTCGCTTATGATATTTGTTTGTATATGAATCAGAATTTTGGTTTTATTTCTTTTCCGAGTTCATTGACTACCGGGAGTAGCATAATGCCACACAAGAAGAATCCAGATATATTTGAATTGATAAGAGCGAAATGTAATAGAATTCAGTCTGTTCCAAATGAACTTGCGCTTTTGACGAACAATCTTCCATCGGGTTATCATCGCGACATGCAATTGACGAAGGAAATTTTATTTCCGGCAATTTCCGAATTAAAAAATTGTTTGCAGATGGCGAAATTTATGTTGGAGCATATTAAAATCAAAAAAAATATTCTGGCGGATGACAAATACAATTCCTTATTCAGTGTAGAAGAAGTAAATAAAGAAGTGCTAAGTGGCATTCCTTTCAGAGACGCCTATAAATCGATTGCTGGTAAAATAGAATCAAATGATTTTGTCCCAAACAAAGAGCTGAATCATATACACGAAGGAAGTATTGGAAATCTTTGCAATGATAAGATTGCTGAGGCGTTTGAAAAAATGAAGAAAAAAATTATCAGAGAATAACGATTACTGAATTTTAAACGCAGTGACCTTTTTTACTTCATTCAAAACAATGCTACTATGGTATTGTCCGATATTCGGAATGTTGGCGATAACATTCATAACAAATTCATTGTAGGCAGAAATATCTGATGCGACGATTTTCAACATGTAATCGTAAGTTCCGGAAATGCTGATGACTTCAATTATTTCGGGAGTTTTGGCAACAAACTTTTCAAAATCCACTAATGCTTTTTTGGATTGTTCTTTCAATACGATATTGCAGTACACGAGAATATTAAGACCTACCTTTTTGCGATCCACCAACGCAACATACTTCGTGATGATACCACTTTCTTCCATATACTTAATGCGTTCGTAAGTAGGAGTGGTTGACAAACCAATTTTTTCAGCAATATCTTTTACAGCAATCGTTGAATCGTTCTGAAGAATATTCAGAATTTCTTTATCGATTTTATCTAGTGATTGTTCCATTCGTATATAAAATTAAAAAACTACAGATGTTTGGTTCTGTAGTTAAAGATGCTGCAAAGCTATGGAATTTCAGTTAGAATATATTGAATTAAGGCGAGGCCTAAAGAGTTTCACCACCAGTTAAACCGGGCCAATTGTCCGTATTGCTTCCTCCTGAATTTCTTCTTTTCTCTTGAGTAATTATTTCGAGTTCGGAATTATTTTTTCTTTCCTGCAAAAAAGCATAAACAACAAACACAATTAAAAATCCGAACAGTACGGCGGAAGAACCTATTGTTCCAAGATTTAATCCACCTTTTGCAATTGGCTTGGTGAGTAGGTCGCCGAATGTTGCACCGAAGGGGCGCGTCAATACAAAAGCAATCCAGAAAATTAATACAGCAGAAACTTTAGTAAACATTTTCATGCCAATTAAAATCAGGAGAAGAGAACCAATCAAAATTGCGCCACCTGCAAATCCAAGTCCAGAGTCGTCTGCTAAATAATCTCCAAGTGCAGTTCCGAGTGTATTTGAAAATAAAATGGTAATCCAATAGAATAATTCAGGACGAAACGTTTTGATTTCGGTAACAGAAAGTGATTTTTCAACCATCCACCAAATTGCAAGCGTTGATACTACCAAGCCTAATAAAATTGCAGATCCTGTTGCATAGCCTAACTCAAGTGTTCTATCCATATAATCAGACATCGTAGTGCCGGCAGTGCTTGTAGAAAGAATAACCAGCCAATAAACAATAGGATTGTATTTTTTCGAAAGGAGTTGAATGATTAACGTGACGAGAAAAAAACTAATTAGAATAACAGAGCTTACTCCGTAACCGACATTCAATGTCATAGAAAGTAAATCGCCAGCAGTTTCACCGAGTGTGGTGGCGCAGATTTTCATGATCCAGAAAACGATGGTTACTTCGGCTACTTTGCGCATAGGGGAATCGCGGAAAATTATTTTCCGAAGATACAATCTAAATCATGAAGGGAGTTGTGTTCTGGAATACAAACGACTAATATTCTTTTATTCTTTTTATAATTAGGTTTCTGTGAGCGGGATTGTTTTGGTCCTTGGTAAAAGACTTTCCGATTTCGGCTGGAACCTTATATGCTTTCCAAATACAACTGTTGCCGCTTGTTACATTTCGATCGCCGCCTCTTGGGCAAGTCCACATATAAAGTTTGGGATGTTTAGAATAATCTATTATAAATTCAAGAGAATCGCCGAGCTTAAGTTGTTCAAAATCCTCTCCAGTTGCGCTTGTTGAAATCGATGGACAATCGCCTTCTGAAGTATTTAGGTTTATTACGCGGATTATAATTTTTGTTTTTCGCCATTTATGAAAGCGGAGAAGAAAATGAGTGCAAAAACGGAAAGGGGGATTAATTTTTTCATTGAAGTTGTGTTATAAGAGAAATTGAAATGAGTGCGAATCTATAAAGAATCTGAATAACGAACGATTATACAGTAATTTAAATTGTATGGTACAATCGAATTTAAATACGGGAAGGTAAAATGATTTCTTAGACTGTCTTTTTCTGCCGTACAAGTCTTTCATAACTGACGAAAGTTTAAACCCAGTTTAAACCGAACAAAAACCTTTCTGTCATACGAGAAAGTTCTTTTACTTGTGACACCGGAGGGCGGACAAGCATAAAGAAAATGTCTTGTAGACATTTTTAGCATGAACGTTCTTGCGAACGCAACACGAATCCCTCCAAGAAAATGTGAATAGAAAACGAAGTGACACCGGAGGGATTCGAACCCCCAACCAACAGTACCGGAAACTGCCATTCTATCCAGTTGAACTACGGTGCCAATATTTATTATCTTCTGACATTCTATCCTCCCGATCGCTATCGGGAGAACTACGGTGCCAATATTTATTCTCTTCTGACATTCTATCCTCCCGATCGCTATCGGGAGAACTACGGTGCCAATATTTATT
>JBBRYH010000007.1:0-114927 GCA_038237845.1 Bacteroidia bacterium | reverse complement strand
CTACTTTTCCTCCCGATTCGAAGAAAAGGTATTACTGTTAGAATGAATCGTATTAAATGGCAACTAAAAAGTCTAAAAGCCCGGTTAAGAAAAGCGCTAAGAAGCCCGTCCCTGCTAAGAAAGTAGTTAAAACGGGTAGTAAATCTAAGCCTGCATCTAAAAATGCTAAAAAGCCTATTGCAAAGAAAGCAGTTGCCCCTAAAAAGGCATCAAAACCGCTTTCTAAGGCAAAGCCTGACCCAAAACCTGTTAAAAAAGCAGTAGTTATAAAGAATTTACCGGCTTCAAAATCGAAATCGGCACCTGAAAAAATTGTGAAGAAAGAAGAAGTGAAAGTAAAAGCGATTCCTCAAAAGAATATTCCTGTTAAAGACGCTAAAGGCGCTGCTGCAGTTGAAAATGCCCCTAAAGGCAAGAAAGTGGCTGTTGTAGCGGTTCCGTTACCTCCCCCACCAAGCAATCTACCTAAACTTCCTAAAGGATTTGTTCTTAAGAAGCAAAAAGGAAAACTTGCTCCTGGAGAAAAACGACTTTTTAAAACTAATGTAATTACGCATCATGTAATCAGCGAAGTTCCATTGGATATTACAGATAAAAAATTTAAGCCGGAGCCTAAAGGAAAGTTTACGCTTGAATATATTATTCATACACCTGTTACGCTATTATATGACTTTCTGACCACACCTAATGGTTTGGCAGAATGGTTTGCAGATGGAGTCGATCTTAAAAACGATATCTATAGCTTCGATTGGGATGGACAAAAACAGAATGCGAAAATCATTTCTGCTAAAATCGATAATCATATTCGTATGCGTTGGTTGGACAAACCGGAAGGTTCTTATTTCGAGTTCCGTTTAAATCAGGATGAGTTGACGAATGAAGTTTCTCTTAATATCACTGACTTTGGTGAAGGAGATGATGATATTGCAACTTCCCGCCGACTTTGGGATTCACAGATTCAGCGTTTAGTAAAGGCATTAGGTACTTACTAAATTGAAATTACTTCTATACTAATTCCAAAATCAGCCAATGGTTTTGGAATTTTTTTTTTTTGGTCTTCGCTAATTCGGAATTACTTTTATATCAGAAATGAAAACGATCAAAATAAGCTTTAATCACTGCCGCTTTTTTCTGATTCCTTTCGGATTTTTTTTACTTGTTTCCGGATTTTTCCTTCTACTCTTTCCCAAAGAAAGCATTCACATTTACATAAATCAATTTTATTGTTCTTTTGGTGATTTGGTAATGCCTTATGTGACATTAGCGGCTGATGGAATTACAATCACTGTTCTTGTTCTTTTGTTGCTATTTTACAATAAAAGGTTTGCCTTTTGGACAGGAATTTCTTGTCTATTTGCTACTGGCATCACACAATTATTAAAGCACACTATTTTTTATGGTGACCCTAGACCTAAAATGTTCTTTTCAAATCCTTCACCACTTCGATTAGTTCCTGGGGTTGAAAACTATCTTTTCGACACCTTCCCTTCGGGTCACACTACTGTGGCTTTTGCATTTTATTTTTGCCTCGTATTTTTAGTAAAAAACAATTATTTAAAAACTGGTATTTTCCTTTTTGCTTTATTGATTGGCTATTCTAGGATTTACCTCTCTCAACATTTCCTAAGTGATGTTTTCGGTGGTTCATTAATTGGTACAATTTCTTCGTTTGCCATTATTACATTCGCCCTCCATAAGAGTTGGATAAAACTTCCAAACGTAAAAGCATGAAACGATTTTCGCTTTTTTCTCCCATAATGGTTGTGTTGTGCGGATTGATATTATTTGTGCCGTTTCTCGGACAAGTACATTTGTTTGATTGGGATGAAATAAATTTTGCGGAGTGTGCGAGAGAAATGTTGGTAAGCAAAAATTATTCAACCGTTCAGATTGACTTTCTACCATTTTGGGAAAAGCCTCCTTTATTTATTTGGATGCAAGCTATTTCAATGCATTTTTTTAATTCTCCCGAATTTGCAGCACGACTTCCTAATGCAATTTGCGGTGCATTTACGTTAATGACAGTTTATATTCTGGGCAGAAGAATTTACGATGAAAAATTTGCAAGACTTTGGGTATTAGCATTTGCTGGTTCTTTACTTCCCAATTTTTATTTTCATTCCGGAATAATTGATCCTTGGTTCAATCTTTTTATTTTTCTTGGTATTTATCATTTTGCACTTTACACGAATGATTATCCATCTATCTCAACTCAAAAATTATTTAACAGAAGAATTTTACTATCCTCATTTTTTATTGCCTTAGCAGTTCTAACCAAAGGACCTGTTGCATTATTGGTCTTTGGTTTGTGTTTTGTAGTTTGGAGAATCATGAAGCGAAAGCCAATAATGAGTTGGCAACATTTTATACTTTATGGTTTTATTTCGCTTTCAATGGCAGGTGCTTGGTTTTTTTATCTTGCCTGGCAAGGAAAAGGAAATCTGGTAATGGAATTTATCAGCTATCAGATTCGTTTGTTTTCGACGGAGGATGCTGGACATGGAGGAAGCTTTTTTTATCATTGGATTGTTTTATTATTGGGTTGTTTCCCGGCTTCCATCTTTGCCATTCGTGCCTTGCGTAAAAAAACTGCTGACACTCCATTCGAAAAGCATATGCTTCAATTTATGCGCATTTTATTCTGGGTTGTTTTGATTCTATTTTCAATCGTAAAAACAAAAATCATTCACTATTCTTCTTTATGTTATTTTCCAATAACCTATTTGGCAGCGTATACTGCATATAAATTAATGACCGGTGAATTTGTATGGAAAAAATGGATGAGCATAACACTTTCCTCTATCGCATTAATTTTTGCAACTGCATTGACATTATTTCCATTCATTGATCATTTCAAAAAACAACTTATTGATTCCAATTCCTTTAAAGACAATTTTGCTATTGGTAATCTAGCGGCCAATGGAAATTGGAATGGATTTGAATGGATTACAGGTTTGATTTTGCTTATTGGCTTTATAATTGCTTTGTTTTATTTTACAAAGAATAATTTTAATCGAGGGATTCCTGTATTGTACATTTCTATTTTGGTAACTACCACTTTAGCAGCTATTCTAATAGCACCAAGAGTAGAAGAATATTCGCAGAACGCAGCCATTGAATATTGGAAAACTCATAATTACAGTGAATATTATAGAGAAACAATTGGCTATAAAAGTTACGCTCAATATTTCTATAGTGATCTGCAACCGGGAGTTGAAACCAACCCATATTTTCTCGCCTTCAAGAAAGAAAACGAAAAACGATTAACGGATTCAACGGCATCATTATCCGAAAATGAAATCCATATTCAAAGGGAATGGATGTTGACAGGAGTAATTGATCGTCCAGCCTATTTTGTTTCTAAGAATACGTTTGAAGAAGATGTTAAAAAATATTATCCCAATCTTAGAAAAACAGGTTCTAAAAACGGATTTGTTTTTTGGGAAAGAGTTAAATAGAGATGCAATTTCTTTTCATCAAACCTTTTTTTGAAATTCTAAATGAAAAAAGTCCAAATCCAAAATGGGCTATTTTTTGGTATTTGGACTTTAAATGTTTTTGATTTTTATTTATTTATTTCACTATGGTTTTTTATAAAGTTCACTCTTTATTAATCCCCATTTATTAAAACGGTGTTTAAGCGAAACGCCCATACAACCAATTCCATATTTCAAACTTCGTGAGAAATTAATAGAAGATGCTTCTTCAAAATATTTTGTAGGACAAGTAATTTCAGCAATTTCAAAATCAGCGTAAACAATTTGTGACAACATCTGATTATCAAAAACAAAATCGTCTGAGTTTATGTTGTAATTAATGCCTCTCAATACCTCTGCAGAAAAAGCGCGAAATCCAGTATGGTATTCTGAAAGCTTCTGACTAATTAGAATATTTTGTGCGAAAGTTAGACAACGATTAAAAACATATTTGTAATAAGGCATTCCACCTCTTAAAGCTCCTTTTCCAAGAATACGCGAACCCAACACAACTGGAAAAACATCATTGGCTATTAAATAGGCCATGGAATGAATCAACTTAGGTGTATATTGATAATCAGGATGCAACATAATTACAATGTCACCTCCGATTTCTAACGCTTTATTATAACATGATTTCTGATTGCCACCATAACCCGTATTTTTTTCATGACGAATGATATGATTAATCCCGATTTCACGAGCAACTTCAATTGTACGATCCTTACTCGCATCATCGACAAGAACTACTTCATCTACTATATCAAAAGGAATTTCTGCATAGGTGCGATGAAGCGTTAATTCTGCATTATAAGCAGGCATTATAACTACAAGTTTTTTCCCTAGAATCATAGTCGCAAATATAAAGTTATTAGCGATTAGCTAATAGCGATTAGAAATTAGTTTTACGCTTTTATCAATGATTTTTCAAAAACATATCTAATTACAAATAAGTCGAATTACCTTTGCACAATGGATTTTAAGCTGATTTCTGATTACCAACCAACAGGCGATCAACCGAAAGCTATTCGACAATTGGTGGAAGGTTTAAATAACAACACAAAGTATCAAACCTTACTTGGAGTAACCGGTTCGGGCAAAACGTTCACAGTGGCGAATGTGATTCAACAAGTAAATCGACCAACACTTGTTTTAAGTCATAACAAAACTTTAGCTGCACAGTTGTATAGTGAATTCAAATTATTTTTTCCTAACAATGCCGTTGAGTATTTTGTTTCGTATTACGATTATTATCAACCGGAAGCATATATCGCCACATCAGATTTATATATCGAAAAAGATATGTCAGTCAATGATGAAATTGAAAAACTTCGTTTGAGTGCAACCTCTTCTTTACTATCAGGTCGTCGTGATGTCATTGTGATTTCTTCGGTGTCTTGCATCTATGGAATTGGAAATCCAACTGAATTTGCCAACAGTATTCTGAGTATTAAAAAAGGATTAAAAATCAGTCGCAATAAATTTTTACACACACTGGTCAATTCACTTTATTCAAGAACAGAAGCTGAATTTCATAGAGGAAACTTTCGAGTAAAAGGTGATACTGTAGATGTGTATCTCGCGTATGCGGATTATGCAATTCGTGTTTATTTCTTTGGAGATGAGATTGAAGAAATTGAATCCTTCGAGGTTTCGTCTGGTAGAGTACTTGAAAAATTTGAAGGACTCAATATTTATCCGGCAAACATTTTCGTTACCTCACAAGACACAATGAAAAATGCCATTTTCGGAATTCAGGAAGATCTTGTCAAACAAACAGAATATTTTAAAGAGAATGGTCGTCCTTTAGAAGCAAAACGTCTGGAAGATCGTGTTACCTATGATTTGGAAATGATGCGGGAATTGGGCTATTGCTCTGGCATTGAAAATTATTCAAGATATTTTGATGGTAGAATTGGTGGTTCAAGACCTTTCTGTTTGCTTGATTATTTTCCAGATGATTTTCTGATGGTTATTGATGAAAGTCATGTAACAGTTTCACAAGTAAAGGCTATGTGGGGAGGAGATCGATCTAGAAAAGAAGCTTTAGTAGAACATGGTTTCCGTTTGCCATCTGCTATGGACAATCGCCCATTAAAGTTTGATGAATTTGAAGAGATGCAAAAACAGGTTATTTATGTTAGTGCAACTCCTGCAGAATATGAAATGCAAAAAAGTGAAGGTGTGATTGTTGAACAGGTTATTCGACCAACCGGGCTATTAGACCCAATTATTGAAGTACGACCGAGCAAGGGTCAAGTAGATGATTTATTGGATGAAATCAATAAGGTAGTGGCAAGAGATGAACGTATTTTGGTAACTACCCTAACGAAAAGAATGGCTGAAGAATTGACTAAATATTTTGCAGGCCTTGATATCCGTTGTCGTTATATTCATTCTGATGTGGATACCATGGAGCGAGTAGAGATTTTACAAGACCTTCGAAAAGGCATTTTTGATGTTTTAGTTGGAATAAATTTATTAAGGGAGGGACTTGATCTTCCTGAAGTTTCTTTGGTTGCCATCTTGGACGCCGATAAAGAAGGTTTCCTGCGTTCGGAACGTGCATTGGTGCAAACGGTAGGTCGTGCGGCGCGTAACCTTAATGGACGCGTGATTATGTATGCTGACAAAATCACTGAATCGATGCGTAAGACAATGTTGGAAACGGATCGCAGAAGGAAGAGGCAAATTCAATATAATTTCGAACATGGCATTACTCCAATGTCCATTATCAAGGATAAAGGAGGTTTAGAGAATCTACTTTCTCAAACCCGAGGTGGAAAAAAAGTCCAACGTTTTTATGTGGAAACGGAAAGTGGAATTGAAAATATTGCCGCTGAACCAGTTTTGAATTATATGACCAAGGAACAGTTGACAAAATCAATTCATCAGACAAAGAAACAGATGGAAGCGGCAGCAAAGGATATGGATTTTATCGAAGCTGCTAGATTACGAGATGAAATGTTTGTGATGGAGCGATTGCTCAAAGAAAAGAAATAAGACATTCCAGAACATAAAAAAAGCCTCGACATTCAGTTGAGGCTTTCTTATTTTCTGAAGAACAATTTTAAGCTGCAAATCCGCTCATGAAAGTTGTTCCTTTTTTAATACGCTTATGACGCTGTTTTTTCTGATGCTTTGTTCCGCAAGCGTGTTTTTGTCCGCAAGACTCAGCGACAAAAGTTACAGTTGCAAAAGCCAGAACAACAAGTATCAGTTTGCCGGTAATAATTCGTTGAATCGACTTAATCATGATTTCGTGGGTTTAAAAGTGTTTGTTATTACAATATTAATCAATTAGCCTCAAAAGTGCAAGTACTAGGAAAACATAATATTAACAACCTAATTTAATAGGCCCCATGACGCTTTCGGACGAGCCATTCCAAGGAAAGCAAGATGATCAATAGCCCGAAAATCCACCATAAATTGATGATATCGACCAATTTTTTTGTGTTATAAATCACAGGCTTTATATCCTCACGCGCATTCAAGATTTGTGCAAGTTTTTCTAATTGAGTTGGTAAGAAAAGGTCGCCATTATGCTTTTTGGAAAGATTATATAAAACTTGATGATCCGCCGTTGAATTTGCAACCTCAACCAACAAAGGACTAACACTGAATCTTCCATTTTGGCTGTACACCTTCTCTCCTACTTTTGTTTTCGCTTCATATTTGTATTCGCCAACAGCAAACATTTTTGCATCCAATCGATACGCTTTACCACTTTGTGAAAACTCAAAAGGAAATCGTTTACCATTTGCATCAATAATATCAATTGAAACCGCAGGAGTATTGATCAGTTCATAGCTTTGATTATATACTTCCGCTTCCAATTGAATGGATTCATTTTCAAGAAAATTATTTTTAGCTGTAACGTGAAAAAAACTTTTTTCTTCGCGCACTGAAAGGAACTGAATGGTTTTGCTAATTAATTCATTAAAAATATCGTGATTTCCGTGATCCGCAAAATCATGTAAACGCCATTTATAAATTCCTTCTCCAAGAAAAACAGATACTTTTCTTTCGCCTTGCTGGCTAAAAATCCATAGCGGATAATCAGTTTTTAATGATCCAATTTTCTGACGGGCAAAAACGGTAACTGCCGGACTGGTTTTAAAAACACCAAATGGAGATAACACAGCCGGAAATTTTGGCATATAACTTAATGCAGCTTCACTCAGATTAAAATAAGGGAAATCAGACACTGGCGTTGCTTCACATTCATTGGGCTTTTGACTATTTACTTTAATATTCAAACCCGTTCCTAAACTATTAAATGAATTGTAGCTGCTTTGAACTCCTGTAATATATAAAACGGGAATTTTTGCAGTCTCTAAATCAGAAAGTAATTTTTGTGCTGTTGCGTTTTCATTTGGCAAATTATGAAGGATAGCAAGATTGTAGGATCCAACTGGTTTTGAAAAATCACTTAACACAAAGGTTTCGACTTGATAATTATCATTCGATTCAATGGCAAGTTTTAAGGCTCCCATATCCGGATGTGGCGCTGCTCCAACTATTAATATTTTCTGTCGGCCATCCAAAACATCAATAAAAATATCCTGATGATTATTTTGAATATTATTCTCACCATCAATGGTAGAAAGTGCAATGGAAAAACGCTGAAGACCGACATTAGTTGCAGTGAGCTCAACGGGAACAGTAAGCGTGAATGGATCTGAATTTATTTCAATTGGTTTTGTAAATAATATTTGTCCGCCTTTGCTAACCGTCAAAATTGATTTAGCATTTTCACACCGATGTGCATCAATTACAACATCCAATGGAAATGTATTTCCAAGAAAAGCAATTCCGTTATGAATAACCTTGCTTAAAACTAAATCTTTTCGAATCGTTGTATCTCCAAGTGCAATAGTAAATACAGGAACCTTCAAACGTTCTGCAGCGTAAACTGGACTTTGCCCTTGATTATAAATTCCATCACTGGCAACAATTACAGCTCCTAAATTTCGATCGGCATATCTAGTTTCTAATTCATCAAATAAAACTGAAAAGTCTGTGAGTTTATCTTTGAAATCAAAATTTGTATTCTCACGAAACTTGTCACCAAAACTATAAACAAGGACATTAAATTTATCATCCAAAGCATCCTTCAAAGCCTGGATTTTTTTGGGATATTCATTTTTATTAAAAAAAGAATCTTTACCCAGCAAAATAGATTCAGATTCATCTTGCGCAATTACGATGACTGGTTTTTCAACTTCTCTGAAAATTGTTTTTAGCAGAGGGCTCATCAATAAAAAAGCAAGGAAGAAAACAACAATAAAACGAAAAATCATCATGACAGCACGAAGACTTTTTGCAACCTCCTTTAATTTGGAGTCGCGGAAATATAACACAGCAGCATATAATACGCCAGCTAAAATGCAGAGTAAAATATACCAGGAAGGTGCTTCTGTGATTATGGAGAGTTTCATTTATTTTTGAATGCCGTTTTATTAATTCTGAATACTTTTAGAACATGACATTCAGTATTGAATATTATTTAGGTAAGCATTCCCCCACAAACATTTAGTGTTTGTCCTGTAATATAAGCTGACATATCCGAGGCAAGAAATAAGCATGCATTGGCAACATCTTCTGCAGTACCACCACGTTTCAAAGGAATACTATCTCTCCATTGCTGAACCATTTTTTCATCGAGAGCTCCAGTCATTTCCGTTTCAATAAAACCAGGCGCGATAGCATTACTTCTTATATTTCTTGAGCCTAATTCCTGTGCAATAGATTTAGTAAATCCAATAATACCTGCTTTTGAAGCTGCATAATTTGATTGACCTGCATTTCCTTTAACTCCCACTACAGAACTCATATTTATAATTGAACCTTTGCGTTGTTTCAACATTGGTTTCTGAACAGCTTTTGTAAGATTAAATACAGATTTCAAATTGGCATTAATTACCTCGTCCCATTGCTGTTCACTCATTCGCATCAACAAAGTGTCGCGGGTAATACCGGCATTGTTAACAAGCACATCAACCGTACCGAATTCAGCAACTACAGCGGAAATCAAATCATCTGCGGCTTTAAAATCTGCGGCATCAGAACGATAGCCTTTTGCTTTAATACCGTAAGCTGCAAGTTCCTTTTCCAATGCTTCTCCTTTTTCGACAGATGACAAATAGGTAAAAGCAACATTTGCCCCATGTTGAGCAAATAGGATTGCAATCCCTCTACCAATGCCTCGGGAAGCTCCCGTAATTATTGCAGTTTTTCCTTCTAAAAGTTTCATAGGTAATAATTAAATATTTACACCAAACTGGTCCCAAAGATAATTGAAAAGAATGCAGAAGAAGCATAGATAAAAAGTGCTGCAAAGGTGATTATCAACTATTGACCAAATTTCACAAAACAGCCACAAAATGCTCCTTTTGGTTTATTAATAATTGCAAAAAGAGTCGCTTTAATTTGGATTTATCAAACTACCGCCTACATTTGTAATGTTCTGCCGCCCGGCAGAGCGTATTAAAAAAGGGCAGCGCTTTTGGGGTTAAGCGTTGCCCTTTATTTTTTGTGTTTTCTGAATAGTTTTTCTGAAATTATTTTGTGCTTTTTTTTCGTGGATTAGCAGTTTTGAAAACTTTAAGCGATTTCTTTTGAACTGCGGAGGGAGGAATAATTTTTCCGTATTTTCTGATTACCCAAATATTGACAGGAATTAATTCCGGAGTCAATGTTTCCCAACTATAAGGTTTACCTTTCTCTTGTAATTGCAGCAACAAATGGAATACTTTTAAACCTGGTTGCTGAAATGAAAAACCTTCTTTCGATAATTCGCGGAATAGCCGAAGCACTAACCGATCTCTTTCGCTTAGATCTTTTATCTGTTGATAGCGATCAATATGTTTTGATGTTGTTTCTACCATTGCGAGTGCTTCATCGGAACAACCTAATTCAATCATGGTCATTATTCGCATAAATCGAAGATTGATTTCCCAACCCAATTTATCTTTCGTCATTTCGAATTTCAAATTAAAAATCCGAGTAGCTCCTCTGAATTCGCCAAGCATAAAAAGAGCGCAGCCTTTAAAATAAAACATTATGTCTCTTCTGAAATTTCCAGTAATACGTAAATCTGTACCTGCTAATTCTTCCGCAATTTCAATTACTTTTAAATACTCTTCTTTTAAAAAATAAGCGTCAGCTTCAAATTTTTTATTAATAGCAATGTTTAATTGACTTCCAGTGAAATATTCACGGCCTAATAACAAATGCTTAATCGCAGAATCATAATCTCCCAATTCCATATCGAATTGTGCAATATACGTATGCCAAATTCCAAGTCTCACTCTCCTTCCAACCGTTTTATTATTTCGCATAAATTCCAACATCGCAAGGGCCACCTCTTTTGCCTCCTTCAGTTTTTTATTCAATTGAAGCAGCGTCATTTCAAAAGTTTTTAACTGATAACCCACCATTTTGACATTCGTATCAAGAAAATAAGTTTGCAATTCTGAAATGGAATTCTTCAAGAATAATTCGAGTTTCGATTTGTCTGCTTTTGAAATGAAGGTGGCGTACATTCCCATCTCAGCATACAAATCAAGTGAACGCTGAGAATGCCGTTTACATTTTTCATAAAAATCTATTTCCTTGGTCATACTATGAAAAAACTCGACTCCAAATTTTAACCCTTTAACACTTTTCTGAATATAAAGTGCGTCCAATAAAATGGGATAAAATTCAAAACGTTTCGAAACTGTAATAATATCATTAATGAGTTCGACTCCCAATGTAAACTTCAAAGGAGTGAATTGAATCAATTCATATAATATCATCTTTTTTCGAAGCCTTATTCGAATCGGATGGATTTCATCTTCATAAATGTCTCGATTAAGATTAATGTCGATTAGAAAAGAATCCAAGACTTTTGAATAGAGTCGGTTTTTTAATTTTTCAATGCGACCATCAGTTGCTGACTTATAGATTTTTCTGGATGCAGCTTCCATTGAAGGCACTGCTTCCTTGTCCTTGAGAACGAATGCAGCCAATTCCCACAATTTTGTATTTGCATCTCGAGTCGAAAAACTGGTAAGATAGTTTTTCAGGATCTTTACTTGCTGACTATCAATAGAATGTAATAGCAAATGAAGTCTTTGCATTTGATAAAAAATTATGGTTCAATATAGCCATTTATTCTATTCGAATGTCCAATATGAGTCAAATTGTCTTAAACTATTGCTGAATTGCTAATCATATTTGTATTGAAATTAATCACAGGACCTATTAAACTTTAAAATCAAAAACCATGAAAAGCAAATTATTTTTTCTCTCTTCTCTATTTTTATTGACCGGAAACATTGCATTTGGAAGTCAGTTTTCAATTGACAATACCAATTCTAATTCTATTGCTAAGTGTCTAAATCAAAAGGATATGTCGCAACAGGTAATTATCTACCTTCAAAGATTTGGAATTGAAATAAATACAATCTATAAAGATGAACTAAGTGAAAACTATTTTGTTCAAGACTCTAATTTAAATTGGCATTTAGTCTTGATAAAAAATGGAATTATTACAGGAATGGAGGATATCCAGGTTTAATTCTATCCTAATTAGAATACATATATAATTTACTTTACAAATCTTTTTAGTAATTTATTAACTATATTAATATATTATTTATATATATTATTACATATATAACCAATATTTATAAATATTTTATCTTCCAATGTCCCAATAGATGCTTGAATACTATTCAGGCATCTATTAATTTATAGAAGTCTCAAATCTGGTTTATCTGTTCTATTTGTCATTTTTTATATCTTCACTCTCCCGGTACAATACTGGAAATTCAACAAAACCAAATTGTTATGTCTTCCAAACCAAGCTTCAGCGCAAAATTTCGTTATTCCTTTGAAAATACGCTATCAAAAGGGCCAATTGCAATAATCGGATGGCTTGCCATTATTTCTGCACTAATTGTTTTTATCTCTGCTTCAGTGGTGTATTTCATGCATCTTGTGCCTAGCAACCCTGAGCCGAAACCAGGCTTTTGGGAATCAGCTTGGCAAAGTTTGATGCGAACAATGGATTCCGGAAACGTTGCAAACGATGGTAACGATTTAACCGTTTCTGTTAGCGAAAAATGGATCACCAGAGGAGTGATGCTTCTAGCAACTATAGGTGGTATTTTTATCATCAGCGCTTTGATTGGTACGCTTACCTCCGGACTAGAATCTAAGTTTGATGAATTGCGTAAAGGACGCTCTAAGGTGCTCGAAACAAAACATACACTCATTCTTGGATGGTCACCTAAAATCTTCACTATTATTTCTGAGTTATTAATTGCTAACGAAAATAAAAGCAAACCTCGTATCGTAATTCTTGCAGATAAAGACAAGGTTGAAATGGAAGATGAAATTCGTTCTAAATTTCCTAACACTAAAAACACAAAAGTAATTTGTCGAACAGGTTCACCTCTCGATCTTGATGATCTGGAAGTTTCTAGTCCGCATGAAGCACGATCGATTATTGTGCTTTCACCTGAGGAAACCAACAATCCTGATACTTATGTTATCAAATCAATTTTAGCCATCACAAATAATCCAAATCGTAAAAAGGAAAAATATCATATTATAGCAGAAATGCGTGATGAAAAAAATATTGAGGCAGCCGAATTAGTTGGAGGAGATGAAGCGGCACTTGTACTTTCTTCTGATTTGATAGCTAGAGTTACTGCACAAACTTGCCGTCAATCTGGTTTGAGTATAGTTTATACAGAATTAATGGATTTTGATGGTGCTGAAATTTACTTTAAAGAAGAAGCAGGATTAGCAGGCAAAACCTATCGTCAGGTAATATCTCTTTATGAAGAGTCTACAGTAATGGGTTTAATGCAAAAGGATGAAACTATACAGTTGAATCCAACAATGGATTATGTTTTTGAAAAAGGTGATCAAGTGATTGCAATTACAGAAGATCATTCAACTTTAGTTCTTGCAAAACAAAGTCCACCTGCTCCGGATATGTCTGCTATTAGCATTGGCGAACGCACAAAATCGGGAAAAGAGAGAACATTGATTTTAGGATGGAATGAAAAAGGCGGAGCAATAATAACTGAACTGGATAAATATGTTGCAGCGGGTTCTGAAGTGTTAGTGGTGAGTGAAGATGAAAGTTCTGAAGCTGAAATTAAAGCATTGATTCCTTCTTTATCTCGTCAAAAAATTGAATACCGCACAGCAAATATTACGGCTAGCGCAACGATTAAATCACTTGATGTTCCTTCTTTTGATCATATCATTCTTTTATGTTATAATCATCTTGATGTCCAAGAAGCCGATGCACAAGTATTGATTAGTCTATTACACTTACGGAATTTATCAGAAACCAGCGGAAAACAATTTAGTATTGTCAGTGAAATGAGGGACATCAGAAACAGAGCATTAGCAGAAATTGCTAAAGCAGATGACTTTATTGTTAGCGATAAATTGATCAGTTTATTGCTCTCACAAATTTCAGAAAACAAACAGCTTGAAAAAGTATTTAAAGATCTTTTCCAAGATGAAGGTTCGGAAATTTATCTCAAACCAGTAAAGGATTATATAGTAACAGGTAAACCAATGAATTTTTATACTGTAATGGAAGCGGCAGCCCAAAGAAATGAAACTGCTATTGGATATAAAATTGCTTCTTTATCAAACGATTCTTCGAAGGCTTATGGGGTAAATTGTAATCCGAAAAAATCTGAATCACTTACATTTTCTGAGAATGATAAGATTATAGTATTGGCAGAAGATTAAAGAAAAATAATTGGTCGCAAGTATTTGATAGTTTTATTAAAAGAAAAAAGTCCGTCTCAACTGAAATGTTAAGACGGACTTTTAATTTATACTAATAATTAACTTCGAGCTACACGAACACTATTGTGCTTTGAGTATAATATCCTTATCAATTTCAGCCTTGAAAGAACTTTTGTCAAGAATATTTATGGTTTCAGTATAAGTAGCAAAACCAGGAGCTTCAATGGAAATTTCATAAATACCGGGAGCCAGAATCATTACATAGCGTCCGCTATTCCCATTGGGAACATAATTACCTACTATTTCATTTGTTTTTTTGTCGTTTACAGAAATGAAAACTTCGTTGAATCCGGGTTTCGTTCCACTGCCGTTAAAAGATAATTGACCACTTACTACAGAATAATTTGGTTCAATGTCATTGAATGTAACGCGATAAATATCCAAATCTCCTACTCCATCTTCACGACGCATTGCGGCATATCCGTATCGACCATTATCAGAAATACGAAAGTTGCTATTGTCTTCTGGTGTATTAATAGGAAAACCTAGATTTTTTACGCCGATAAATTTCTTTGTTGTTTCATCCAAATCCGCTTTAAATATATCGTATCCACCCATACTTGTATGTCCCTTAGAACTGAAGAAAAGTGTTTTCCCATCTGGAGATAAACTTGGAAAATCTTCATCAGCATCTGAATTAATTTCATTGCCCAAATTAGTAGATGGTCCGAATTTTCCGTTTGGTAAACGATTACTCATATACAAATCGATTCCACCAAAACCTCCAGGACGATCACTTGCAAAATAAACTGTATTTCCATCATTGGTAATGGAAGCAGCAATTTCATAACCTTTTTGAGTGTTAATCGTTTCGTCCAATTTCACAGGTTTTTTATAGCTACTTTTTGTTTTATCATATTCTGCTAAAAAAATATCTCCTGTTCCTGCTGCATTATCATAATAAAGCAAAAGAAAATTTCCATTAGCAGACATTCCAACTACTTCAACATTTCCATCATCCGTTGCAATTGGTGATCCAATGTTTTTCGTTTTTAAAAATCCACCTTCATTTTCTCTAGAAATAAAAACTGTCGAATAATAAGATCCATCTGGCTGACGTAAATTTCCACCTTCTGGTCGCCTTGAGTTATAAACGATGAACGACTCATCAGAAGGAAAAAATGGATAATATTCAGGATATACCGTATTAATATTACTACTGAGATTTTCAAAAGTTACATTCAAAGGATATTTCATAATCTCTTTTGCATTATAACAATTCTGAATCTCACGATCTACATCTTTTAGATTCAAGGCAGTTCCTTTTGCAGCTGTCTTATAAATATTATAACAACGGAGTGCATCATCAAAACGATAAGCAAAATGATACGCGCGACCTAATAGATACATCGCATCAGGTTCATAGCCTGGTTGACGCGTTACTAATTCTAAATAAGGAATGGCTTTTGATTTATTGATATTGGTATTCAAATAACAAACAGCAATTCTATAATTAAAGGTCATATTCTTTCCATCACCTTCAAGTAAATCGAGATAATCTGTAAGTGCCTCATCAAAGTTGGCAGCTTTGAATTTAGCTTCAGCAATTTTCGGATCAGAAACGGCCTTGTCCTGAGCTATTGAAAGATGTGAAAGGGCAAGTAAAAAGAAGAACAGAATAGAAATTTTTGCTTTCATGGGCTTTTTTTAGGTGTCCATCTTCATTATTGGATGGTTTAACAAGGGTGCAAATGTAGTTGAAAACAGGTTATTGTTAAATCAGAAAATCATGATTTTGCGATTGTTTTTGTACGATTAAGCGTCTCAGACATAATTAATTAGCTTTACAACCGTTATTGTTCGGAATTTATCTATGATTAGAGCTATTGTCTTCCTTTTATTGCTGAGTTCTTCTGCTTACTGTCAGACTCAGTTTTACGTTAGTCCTGCTGGTAATGATGCTTCAACGGGTACGCTTCTTTTACCTTGGAAAACAGTTCAATTTGCGCTGGACAACTCAGTACCTGGATGTACCATTTATTTGATGGGCGGAACTTATCAGGAAAATGTAAATGCTACTATATCTGGAACTGCTGGGAATTATATCACACTAACGAATTACAATAATCAAGTTGCAATAATAGACGGGACTTCATCCTCGGGAGGACCTTTACTTTATTTATCAGGTATACAATATTTTAAAGTTATAGGTATTGAATTTGCAAATTATACTCAAAATGATGCGCAAGGAATTTTGATTGATGGTTCGAGTAGCAATATTCAAATTCAAAACAATAAAATTCACGACATTCATTTTTCATCAAATGCGAGCGATGTTCCAAATGCAAATACAAATGCACAGCCCTTAATTGTTTATGGAGACAATGCTTCCAATGCCATTACGAACCTAACGATTAGTGGAAATGAAATATTCAATTGTAGAACAGGATTCAGTGAAGGGCTCGCAGTAAATGGAAATGTAGACGGGTTTACAGTATTCGAAAATAAAGTTCATGACAATTCAAACATTGGAATTGATATAATTGGTCATGAAGGGACTAGTTCAAATCCATCTACCGATCAAGCGAGAAATGGAATTATTAGTTGGAATAATACCTGGAATAATGTTTCTTCTTATGCAACATCAGGTGGAATTTATGTGGATGGAGCTAAAGATTGTATAATTGAAAATAATACTTGCTTCGGGAATGGTTGGGGAATTGAAATTGGATGCGAAGCAATTGGTCAATCAACTGATAATATTACTGTACGAAATAATTTGGTTTATAGGAACCTGGAAGGTGGAATTGTCATTGGAGGATATGATTACCCTTCCAATTCTGGCAAAGTTGTATTTAGTAGTGTTCATGGCAATACTATTGCGGAAAATCATATTTCTTCAAATTCTTCAGGAGAGTTAATAATCAGTTATACGGAAAATTGCACCTTCAAAAGCAATTTAGTTTACACAAGTTCAAATGATTTTTTGGTTGGGAGCGATGCTAATTCCACATTTCTTGTGCTTGATTTCAACTTGTATTATTCAACAACTTCAACACAATTCAGTTATAATTCAAATGTTTTAAGTTCTTTAGTTTCCTGGAGATCAAATTCAGGTGGTGATTTCACTTCTCTACAAACTGATCCTTTGTTAGTAAATCCAATTAGTAATAATTATCATCTGACTGCTAACTCGCCTGCAATCGATCATGGCGACAGTAGCTACATTCCTTTGGCTGGAGAAACGGATATTGATACTATGTCGCGAAGACAAAACGCGCGAGTGGATATTGGAGCAGATGAATTCGGAACTGCTGTAGGAATTCAAGAAACGGAGTTGGAACAAAGCGAATTTAAATCTTTTGATTTTTCTAATTCGCAGATTACTATTGATTTCAAAAAACCACTTGAAAAAAATTCAATAATTTATCTCTATGATGATCAAGGTAGATTATTGGCAAAGAAAGAAGTTAAAAAAGGAGACAATACCGTAGTATTGGATATTCAAAGAGCTGCTGGAATTTATTTTATAAAAATGAATCGCAGTGTTTTGAAAATTGTACTCTAGGTATTATTTCATTGGCACTTCAATGAGTAACAACTCCGTTCCTGGAGTAACATGTATAGGAAATTCGTCAGTTTCCCATACCCCTATTCCATCCCGCTTGCCAACTGCAATTGAATCAACAACAATATTTCCTTCGATGACAAATACATAAACACCATTACCAGGTTTATTAATTTTGTAATCCACATCCTTTTCTACTTCAAATGTTCCGAGTGAATACCAACAATCCTGATTTATCCACATTGTATTTTCAGCTTCCCGTTCTGGAGAAACAATCGTTAGTAATTTATTCATCCGCGCCATTTTTAGAAACGTTTTCTGATCATAACGAGGTTTAATGTTTTTCATTTTGGGAAAAACCCACGTTTGCAAAAGTTTCACTGCATCGGTTTTTGAAGCATTCATTTCGGAATGATAAATTCCTGTTCCAGCAGACATTACTTGAACTTCTCCATTCTTAATCACACCTTTGTTTCCCATACTGTCACTATGCTCCAGCGCACCTTCAAGAGGGATGGTTACAATTTCCATGTTATCGTGAGGATGACGACCAAATCCGTTGCCAGCAGCTACTACATCGTCATTTAATACGCGAAGTAAACCAAAGTTCATTTGTTTGGGATTCTGCCAAGATGCAAAACTAAAAGTATGATGCGCATTCAACCAACCATGATCAGCATGTCCGCGCTCGTCAGCTTTATGAAGTACAGTTCTCATAAATTATTGGTTAATAGAAATAGAAAACAACACGAAAATTATTACTCTTTAATCATGGGAACTTCGATCGTAATCAAAACACGATCTTTTCCAGTCGAGCTTTTTTTGCCAACTCCATAATCCCCGCTAAAAATATCCATAGTTCCGATCAACTTGGATTGCTTATCTCCATTTAGAAATTTAAACGGAACATCAATTGTATGAATTGAATCACGAATGGATAATTTTCCAGTAGCAACAAATCCAGAATCGTTCTTTGTGATTTTTTCCGCTGTGAATGTAATTAAAGGGTGGTTTGTTGCATCAAAAAAGTCAGCCGTCAATAAATGGTTATTTAATTTAGCATTCCCCGCATCAATAGATTTTACTTCTACCGTTGCTTTGATTAAACCTTTTTCCGCTTCAGCCGGATCAAAAGTAATCTTGGCATCAAGACCTGAAATTGTACCACTGTGATCACCCATGGGCATAGTCCAAGAAACTTTTGCTTCTAATTGATTTATTTTCCAATCAGTACTAAGTAATTTGAAAGAGAAAATTCCTGTTAGAATTAATAAGGAAACTAGTAATGCAATTTTAATATTTGTTTTCATGATTTTTTATTTTATTTTATTTGTTATCCACGAAGTTTATCCAATAAGTCACCAACCAATTTTGCTTCATCAACCGATAAACTTTTGAATATGTTATCCATTTGCTGAATTTGAGGTTCAATTTCTGCAAGCAGATCAAGACCTTTTTGATTAATTATAATATCCATTTGCCTGCGGTCTTCAGGACATGTTTTTCGTTCAATATATTTTTTTTCAAAAAGTTTGTCAATGAGTCGTGATGCATTTGAATTTTTGTCAAGCATTCGCTCCTGAATTAAACTTACAGAAACCGGTTTTTGGTTTTGCCCTCGCAGAATTCTAAGAACATTAAATTGTTGAGGAGTGATACCAAATGGTTTTAAAATTCTTGATGATTGAGTGTTGAGCCAGGAAGCAGTAAATAGAATATTTACAGTTAATCGGTGATAAACACTACTAAAACTTTTTTGTTTTATTTCTTCTTCTAGTCGCATGGCGTTACAAATATATGTATATACATTATATGTAAATACATTATTAATATATTTTATATAAAACAATAAACATCAGTAGATTAAAAATCTATTTCTGGAAAAACTTCAAATCCAGCAATTCCTTAATAAGATATCTTTTACCGTCTTTTTGGGCGGTTACAAAAGCGTCTTTCTGCCCGGCAACAACAATTTCCTGACGGTAAGCTTCTGCTTCATTCATAGTTTCAAAAGTTCCTAAAGTAAAACGGGTAATTTTATCATCAAGAACTCGTTTATCAATTTTCCCAAATTTCTTTAAATGGGCAGCGTTATAATTCTGAGGGAGATTATATGCCGCTATTTGAACATGATAAGCCAATCCTGGAATTTTCACATTGCCATAGTACTTCATTGCATCGGCGTAATCCG
The DNA here is from genome assembly GCA_038237845.1 of Bacteroidia bacterium. Taxonomy (GTDB): domain Bacteria; phylum Bacteroidota; class Bacteroidia; order Palsa-965; family Palsa-965. Next base: position 94,922 of record JBBRYH010000007.1, on the reverse strand, counting down.
TTACCGTAATTCCTGGAGTTGGATGAACATTACGAATACTATCTGCAATTACAAGTTTTACATGATTTGTAGAATCTGAAACTCGAACAGAATCTTGATAATATTTTGTATAAAATTTTATGTCAATGTTAGTCGTTATCATGTTATTAGACTGTGTAGAATCAATAATCTTTGTTTGCAGATCTGCATTTTCCAAAGAATAACTCACAATATATTTATGGCCTAAAGGCATTGTCACGGAATATTTTCCAGTCAATGTTTTTGAATTTAATTCAATGGTTCTAAGTTTACCTCTACTGTCTTTAATAGTAATATCTGCGTTGATCGGCTTGTCATTCATTGTTACCGTTCCCTGGAGCAACATGACATTGACATTATTCAAATCAAAATCAGATTCAACTACATAAATATCTTGTTGTCCATATCCACCTGTTTTACCTGAAGAATAATATCCATGATTTCCATCTGTAGCAAGTACAAAATATTTATCATCCCCAGGTGTATTGATTGGATAACCTAAATTTATCGGTTCAGAACAATCTGAAAATGTACTGTCGACAGGTGTGAGTATTGTTTTAAAAACATCATATCCTCCCATACTGTTATGTCCTTCAGAACTAAACATTAGAGTCACTCCATTGGGATGCAAAAACGGAGCATCCTCATTAAAGTTGGTATTGATTTTAGGTCCAAGATTTTTAATATTTCCCCAGCTACTATCCGCATTTAAGGTTGCGATATAAATATCTCTTCCACCATATCCGCCTGGTCGCTCGCTGGCAAAATAAATGGTTCTCATATCAGCACTAAATGTTGCACTTCCCTCCCAATATTGAGAATTGATTTGTCCACGTAATGGAACCGGTGCAGACCAATAAAAACCGTTCATGGTGCTAACATAGATATCACCATTGCCGGCTTCATCTTTATAAATCAACAATGTTTGTCCATCGTTTGAAATGGCAATACAAGCATCGTGACCTTTTCCATTAATTGTTGAATCCATTGCTTCAGGAGTCAACCATTTTCCGCCTTCGCGCGAAGTAAAAACTACATCTTCAAAATAGATACCAGCAGAATCCGGAACTCCTGGAAATGATTGTAGTCCGCCAATAGAATTTTTTCCCTGGTAGGTAAATAACATGACAGAATCATCCGTAGAAACAACGGGTACATATTCAGAATTTTCTGTATTTACAGTAGGCCCTAAATTGGTTATTTTAGCTTTTACAGGATTTGCTGTAAGTTCTTTTGCATTAAAGCAATACTTACGCAATAAGGCAGATTCAGATTTCTTTTCAGGTTCAATATCTTTAAGGGCGTCAAATATGTCAAGACTTGCAATTGCATCATCATAACGTTCATTAAGATGATAGGCTCGCGCCATATATAAATCAATGTAAGCTGCTTTTGGATTCTTCGCTTTAACAATCATCAAATATTCAAGTGCCTTGTCAATTTCATCACTTTTATACAACAGGCAAATACCAATTTTATAAATGAGATAAGAGTTTGCACCATACTTAGGCTCTAATGAACGGTATAAAGGGAGCGCTTGTAAATAACTTTCATTCTCATAATATTCTTCAGCACGACTAAAAATGATTACGCTTGGCTTGTCTTTTTGGAAACCTTTTCCAAGATCTGCAAGTTGACTGAACAACGGCGAGCTGCTTAATAAAGAAAGAATAAGAAAAAATAAATGCTTTTTCATATTAGAATGGGTAGTACAAATTTAATCTATTTCTTTCATTTATAGAACACTTTTTGTGGCGCCCAAAGCAGCAATAAAGCCGGTTGTCCATGCAGCCTGAAAATTAAATCCACCAGTTACGCCATCAATATCGAGTACTTCACCCGCGAAAAACAAATTCTTTTGTTTCAAACTTTCCATCGATTTAAAATCAACTTCACGCAATTTTAATCCACCACAAGTAACAAACTCTTCTTTGAAAGTTGTTTTACCCTTAATCTCATAAATATCATTCATAAGTATCTGGGCTAGTTTTCTCAACTGTTTATTCGACATATCAGCCCAACGAATTTCATTATCAACTCCTGACTTCAGCACAAAGAAATACCAAATCCTTTTAACCAATTGAAATGGATTTGCATTTACTATAAGTTGTGCATTATATACAACTTTCGATTTAATCAATTGATCGTACACCTCTTCTTCTTGTAATACTCCTAGCCAATTAATAATAGCATTAAAATGATAATTTCTTTCAGCTAATTCTCTTGCACCCCATGCCGAAGCTTTTAGTACCGTGGGTCCGCTCATTCCCCAATGCGTAATTAATAATGGCCCATTCGTTTTAATTGAAGTTCCATCAATTTTAACTGTTGCATTATCGACACTTATTCCCATCAATTCAGTTATCGAATTAGAAGGGATGTTAAAAGTGAAAAGTGAAGGTACCGGTGGAATTATGGTATGTCCAGTTTTAATTATAAAATCATATCCTGCGGATTTCGGATTACCACCTGCAGCAATAATAAGTTTAGCACATTTTATTTTTTCTGATTCATTAATATAAAGTAAGAAACCATTTTCAGAATTTTCGATCTGGGTCAGTTCTTTTTGCAAATGAACCTCGACATTATATTTATTGGCTTCTGACAATAAACAATCGACAATGGTTTCAGAGGAGTTTGAAAAAGGAAACATTCTACCGTCTTCTTCTTTTTTCAACTCCACTCCTCTTTCACTGAACCATTCGATGGTTTGAGTTGTAGAAAAACGGCTGAAAGCTCCACGCAGCTCCTTTCCTCCTCTTGGATAATATTGGACAAGCTCACGATTATCAAAACATGCATGGGTAACGTTACATCTTCCACCTCCAGAAATGCGGACTTTCGAAAGTACTTTTGTAGATTTTTCAAGTATTGCAACCGTTAAATTTGGGGCTAATCGGGCTGCATTAATAGCTGCAAAAAAGCCTGCAGCACCACCACCAATAACAACAATATCGTAAAAATCCTGAATTGAAGATTTGCTCATAAATTTTGCACAAGAAACAGATAATTGGCGGAATATTGGAATCTATTGACTCCTTATATTAAAACTTCATAAATACCTGTTTACAGGAGCTAAAATTTACCTTTTTATGACTCTTGTTTAAAAAAAATCGTACTATATTTGAAGGAAGCCGAAAGCGGCACTATTTATCACTAATACATACACTAATATGGGACTGTTTAAGAACGAGTTTATTGACATTATCGAATGGACTGATAGTTCAGCTGACACGATGGTTTGGCGTTTTCCACGTTTTCAAAATGAAATCAAGAATAATGCAAAACTTACTGTTCGCGAATCACAGGTTGCTGTTTTTGTAAATGAAGGTCAATTTGCAGATGTATTTCAACCAGGGATGTATACCCTTTCAACTCAAAATCTTCCAATTCTTTCTACTTTAAAAGGATGGAAATATGGATTTAATTCTCCGTATAAAGCAGAAGTATATTTTGTCAATACAAAACAATTTACCAATCTAAAATACGGCACAAAAAATCCGATCATGATTCGTGATGCAGAATTCGGACCTGTTCGTATTCGTGCTTTTGGATCTTATGCATTACGTATTACTGATCCGAAAGTGTTCATTAAAGAAATTGCGGGTACAGATGAACATGTAACTACAGAAGAAATCACAGAAAATCTTCGCAATATTGTCATGACACGTTTTACGGATGCGGTTGCCTCTGCTAAAATTCCTGTGCTTGATATGGCGTCGAACTACGATGAGTTTTCAGAAACTATTTTGAAAAAAATTGCACCTGAATTTGAAGAATACGGAATTAAGCTTACAAAACTTCTTGTAGAAAATATTTCTCTTCCTCCTGAAGTTGAAGCAATGCTTGATAAACGTTCAAGTATGGGAATCGTTGGAAACCTTGGTGCCTTTTCACAGTTTCAAGCTGCCAATGCAATGGAACAAGCCGCACAAAATCCAAATGGCGGTGGAATGATGGGCGCAGGAATGGGAATGGGTATGGGAATGGGTATGGGCAACCAAATGGGTAATATGTATGCTCAAAACCAATTCAATCCACAAACAGGAATGCAGAATCAACAAAATACACCACCACCTCCTCCTCCAGTTTCTCAATATTTTGTTGCAGTAAATGGTGCCCAACAGGGACCATATGATGATAATACTTTCCGCGCGATGATTCAGAGCGGAGCAATTACTAAAGAAACAGTAATTTGGAAAGCAGGAATGGCAGGATGGGTAGCAGCAGGAACAGTTGCTGAATTAGCTTCGTTCTTCAATAGCACTCCACCTCCAATGCCACCACCACCACCAATTGGATAATAATTATTAGTTGATAGCGATTAGATATAAGCATACAAGTTTATACTAATCGCTATTTCTTTTTTCATAATTCTTATAACTAATTTCTATTTAATATACGCTTGTAACTAATAACTTAATTATGGCAAACGATTTCAACGAAGCAACGCATAATGTCGCTGAACAAGGAAAAGTAAAATGCAAAGACTGTGGTGGAATATTACAATATAGTCCTGGTCAAAATTCTTTAACTTGTATTTATTGCGGAACACTGAATGAAATCGCTGGCGAAAATGAGCCTGTTGTGCAGGAAGAACAGGATTTCAATTCCTATTTAGCAAATGCTTCTGCCTCTGCTGAAACAATTCAAACCACCACTGTAAAATGCGGAAGTTGTGGATCTGCAACATCCTTGCAACCAAATGTAACTTCAGATAGTTGTCCCTTTTGTGGAACTGCTTTAGTAATTCAAGGTGGTACTGCTACAAATTCTATAAGGCCTTCCTATTTACTTCCATTTGCCATTGAAAGAAAAAAAGGAAATGACCTTTTCAAAAACTGGGTAAAAGCATTATGGTGGGCACCAAACGACTTAAAAGTTATTGCACAGAATGATAAACTAAAAGGACTTTATATTCCTTATTGGACCTATGACTCCAATACGGTAACACATTACACAGGACAACAGGGAACGCATTATTATGTTACTGAAAGTTATTCTACCACTGAGAATGGTAAATCAGTAACAAGAACACGCCAAGTTCAAAAAACAAGATGGATTTCCGTTTCCGGAACAGTATCAAATGACTTTGATGATGTATTAGTTAATGCCAGTAAATCACTTCCTGATAAGTTGGCGAATGACTTAGAGCCTTGGGATCTTCATGAATTGAAAGCATTCAATGAACAATTTCTTACTGGATTTATTACTGAACAATATCAAATAGACGTAAAAGAAGGTTTTGAAAAAGCGAAAGTTAGAATGGATTCAGTTATTCGAACTTCAATAAATAAATCAATTGGAGGCGATGTACAACAAATCACTTCGATGAATTCTACATATGATAATATTACATTTAAGCATATCCTGCTTCCAATTTGGTTAAGTGCCTATCGTTATAGCGAAAAAGTTTATCGCTTTATGATCAACGGAAGGACTGGGGAAGTTCAAGGAGAACGTCCATACAGTTGGATGAAGATTGCAGGCGCAATTTTTGCAGGACTTGCAGTAATTGCTGGAGTAATTTTTCTATATATGAAATATAAACACAGTTAAATCAGATATTCGTTTTGAGTTTTTCATTCGGAGAAGTTAATCTTTGAATGAAAAACTTAAAACTCAACACTTAAGCAATGGCAATTTTAAACGATCAAACAATTCAGCAATTAGCTGATGCAATTAATGGTAGCGATCGCGCTCAAGAATGGCTACAAAGACAAGGTAGAACTGATTTGATCATGGTTCATGATGCTATTCGATTTGGTAGCGATAGCGCTGTTGAATGGTTGCATGAAAATGATTACGATCAATGGGGATTATTTATTGTTGCAACCGAAGGTGATCCTTTTGCAGTGCAAGCCTTATTTGATGGTAAGCAGGCAAGAATGGCGATGTGTGCGGGGGCAATAATCGGAGATGAACGTTCTCTGGAATATCTACAGAAAAACAATCTAAAGGCTTGGCTGAACCTCGTTGCAGCAGTTAAAAAAGCAAACGAAGAGGAATAAGTATAGTGTGAAAAGTCAAATGTAGAAAGTGATTTTGAAAAACAAAAAACAAATCTTCCAACTGAAATATGTCAGCAAATAATTACAATGGTGTAGCCATTCGAAAAATGACTGCACTATTTCTGCCATTTAATACCCCCGCATTTAATTGGTTGATGGAAAACGGTTGTCGCGAGTTAGCAATTGCTTCAGAGTTTCTTCAAAGTGGAAAGGAAAAAGATTTTCAATGGTTGATTGATCATAAACATTTTGCATTAGCTGCTTTTGCAAACGCAGCGAAAGGGGATAAAAAAGCATTTCAATGGCTAATGCAAAACAATCATTTATTCTGGGCCGCAACTGCGAATGCAATCAATAAAGACACAAAAGCCTTGACTTGGTTGAAGGAACATAATTTTATTGTTTATGCAGAATTAGCAGAAGCAATCATTGCCTTTAATTCCAATGACAATTCCGATTTCTCCGGCTATTATAAATCTCCGATATAAAAATAATCTCATGGGAGTTCCTCTTTTAGGAGATGGTTGGTCCATTCAAAACAATTTATTCAAAAGATTTTCCAATTTATAAATTACTAATATCTACTACCTAATTAACTCCAATAAATTGGTAATAAAGCACTAAATAAAAAATGAGAATTATTGGAAATATTCCGCATCCTGATATGCGCATCACTGTGTTTCATATGAATGATAAATTCATTGTGAAATTTGAGGCTGGTCCAATGGAACAAGTTTATAAATTTGATCAGGAAATATTTCCGGGTTTTGAAGCGGTTGAAAAACTAGTTACTCATGAGTTTAAGGAAAATGTATTAAAACGTTTCAACGAAATGTTTATGGATATGAGAAATTCAATTAACCGAAAAGAATAATTTATACCTACAATTCAAAAAGAAAAGCGCGCGACTGAAATGAATCAGAGCGCGCTTTTCCAGTGTAGGAATTATTGCTAATTGATAATTAGCTTCTTTGTGAGAAGATGATCGCCTGTTTTAAGCGTTACAAAATAGAGTCCTGCATTCAAGAAAGAAAGATCGGCTTCAACACTTTCTGCAGTTAAACCTTTGAATTCATAGGAATAAACTACTTTTCCGAAAACATCATAAACCTCAATGACACCATCTGCTCTTTGATCCAAGTTCACATCCATGAACACATGACCATCAGAAGGATTTGGATAGACACTGAGCGTCGATTGATCCGTTAAATTGTAATCGTTCAAACCATTTGTTAATCCTACAGTGAATTGCTGATACACCTGTCCACCAAAATCAGCACCGAAGTTTTTTAGAATCGTTGGTGAAGTTCCACTGCGGAATCTTAGATAACCAGTCCCCTGTGCAGTATTTGCCCACCAGCTCAATCCATCTTCACCCGTATCAATCATTTCAAAAACATAGCAACCATTCGCCAAAATTAAAGTGTCTTTATAGGTTGTACTCGGACTAAGATTACTGCGTGACCAAACAATATTTCCAACTTCGTCTTTTAAGGTGTAGGAATCTTCGTTTGAATATAAATTAGTGCGGAAATCAATTACAAAAATTGTTGGCATAACTGGAGGGAATGTAAATGGTGTTGTTCTAGAATTATTGTAAGCATATTGATCCGTTCCACCATTCGGATTACTAATCGTCACATTAAAATCAGTTGCAGTTTGTACCCATGCAAAAGTTCCTAATGTGACGGTTTCACTTTCCATGAATTTCAAGTTTCCTGTCCATGTAAAAACAGATTGTGGTCCACCATTTAATCCATAAGTTATAGTTAACGAAGTAAGATTTGTAGAACCTGTATTTGTAATTTTCACAACAGGATTTGTACATACAGGATTATATCGCAACCACATTTGATCTTTTGTTGGAGAAATAATTTCATCAAGCCTTGCATCAAGTGTAAAATTAGGAGCTGAATAATAAACAACCTGATCTTCGATCTGATAATAATCCCATCCACCTGTTTGTGAATAAGCTTGAACATCATGATTTAAAATTGCAGGACCCCCCGGAGTAACGAATGGCGTTAATTCAAAATCATACGTCCATACTTCAGCACCTGGACACCAATTTGAACGGTCATAAACCCAAGTTCCCCCCTGAGGATAAAGTGGATTTCGATCACAATTATCTCGCCACACCAACTTGGTGTATTGCAAAACATTGTTGACATTAAAATAATGATTCTTCGGACAGAATTCCGCACAGTTTTGGGGTGTATCCATTCCATGACCTGTGATACGCGATTTCCATCTTGAGTTCGCAGCATTTGCAGGAATGTTTACCGAAAGTGGTGGAAGGTGATTGTCAATAGGATCAGACACAACTCCATAATTGAAATTACCATTATATAAATTCTGAATATCCAAAACATCTCTTGGAGGTGTTCCAAGAATCATTAAAAATTGAACATCTAATAATTCTTGCCAATTGCCTGCAGCAAGATTAACTGAATCATGAAGAAGCGTAACATAATCACTTACATCAAATGTCCATGTCCATCCCGCTCCTAAACTAAGTCCATTTCCATACGGAGTAATATATCTTGCTAATTCAAAACGCAAAACCTGAGGGAATTTATTGTAGTAATCATAATTAGAAAGATAAATTATGCTATCCGGAATTGCATTTAAAGCAACAGGCCATCCTGTAATCGTATCAGTTGGAATTCCTACGTTTGTAATTGAATCATTGTAAACCAAAATCTGCATTGGCAAATTCGGAATGGAATCCATCACCAAAACAGAATCTAAATGTGAAGTATATACGCCTTGCTCAAAAATTATTCTTGGACGAATTTTTGTTGCAGTAAATTGTTTGGTAAGTTCAACAGCAGGTTTTAAAGCATTCGAAACATTCACCAAAGTTGCAGGAGAATGATTTCCAGCTGCAGAATCTGCCACTGTCAAATTATTTCCATCGTTAAAATTGAAATGCAAAATAAGGTTCGCATAATTTGGATCTGATGGAGAAATTGGCGCATTCATGTAGGTTTGAATTTCAGAGATATTCAATTCCTTATTGAAAACTGTAAACTCATCCATTCGTCCTGCAAAAGAATTTGATCCGCCCCAATTCCCTTGTTCTAAACGAAACGATTTTATGTAACGCATTCTTCTCACCATCCCTGTTCCACTATGCCATAATACTCCATTTAAATAAATTTTCATGGACCCTGTAGCAACATTCTTAGTAAAAGTCCAATAGTTCCATTGACCTTCTGTTTCAGATGTCACTGCGGGTTTATTGATACGATCATAACTGCCACCGACATTTCCACAATCCCAATACACATTCATATCACTCCAAGGACCATGCACATTAATAACTCGCTGTCCAATGGAATCAATTGCCTCGAGACAGGTTCCGCTTTGTGGCTGCATTGCAACATCTCCAAAAGCCCAATAAGAAATGGTGATGAAAGAATCAATTGCAGCATATGCAGTGGTAGATGGGATTGTAATATGTCCTCCTGGAGAAGCTTCAACTGTTCTGTCATCTCCAGCAAGTGAAAGTGCAGATTTAAATGAAGAAGTAATATCGGCAGAAGCAATATTGTCAGTTGCGTTCTGAAAATTATCATAAGTAATTTCAATCAACACATTTGAAACTCCATCCCAATTAAAAGAATTTATAAATTGTAAATCATTCCAACCTGTAGAATTAAATAATGTGTTCTGAGCATAAACGGTTAAAAATCCTGTTGTTGTTAGTGTAGCCTGTGTTAATGAATCCAACGTAGTATGTTTCATACGTATCGTCATGTTTCTCATTTGCCCACCTAAGGATTGAATAAAAAACTGAAGTCCTGTAATATTTCCTGCTGTAATATTTGCGCTGTTCATCTCAGAAGCTTTCCAAAGGAATTGTGCTTTTGAAACTGGTTCAGAAGCACCAAATGGAGCTATAGTAGATACAGCTCCTGCACCAATCGTATCTGTTGCGAGGGAAGTTGTATTTGTATGGACAACGAAATATTGATAATGAGAACTTGTCAAATAAGTCGGTACAGATGAATAAGTGACTGTATCTTGAGCAGAACCATTCACAGTTACAGTGGGCTGATGTACAACTGTTGAATCTAATAATCCTGTTGGTTTATAGACATATGTATTTGTCAGGTAATCCCACTCACCACAAGCCGGATTCTGAGCTGGATTACATTTCAATTTATATTTCATGATTACCTTCTCGAAACGATTGGTATCGGATGGAAAAACAAACCATGCATTTTGGGGTGATCCAAATGTAAATGCCTGAACAACCATAGTATCGCCCGGATTAGTTTGAGCATTTATCGTGTTGAAAAGGAAAGGAAGGGAAATTAAAAAAAGTATTCGTTTCATTTGTAAATTGAGTTTTATAAGATCCTAAAATTACCCAATTTAGGGCCATTTTCAATGATACAATTTTGCGTAAGAATAATCGATTTTTGACTTTGTATATAATTAAAAGGATACTTGGTATTTATATTGAAATTCAACATTTAGAAGTAAAATTTAACTGAATTCCAAGCAAGGAAAATGCCTAACGCAAATGCCCTATTTATAACACTTTGAGAATATTTTGTTTAAATATTCGTTAGTATTGAAGAAGTTCATCGGATTCATCTTTCCGAACCAATTAATAAACCTCCCTTATGAATACGAAGTTTAAAGTCGCCATTTTACCATTTCTTATTCTGACATTCTTTTCATTTAATGCCTCAAAGTCATCGATTACCATTGAGCAGGCCTTAAAGGAAAAGAAAATTGAAATTGAAATCCTGCCTACTGGTACTTATTCTGGTAATTCAATTAATATACTTGTCAAAAATATTTCAAACGGTCCGATTACTATTGTGATGGACCCTGGAACTACTTTTGTGCCGGAAGATAATGGAGAACAGACTTTAGTAACCACCCAAGAACAAATGCTGGCCATTCATAAGGGCGAGTCGAAAAATTTTATGGTTTTTGCTTATTGCACAGAAGCAAGCGACAGATGTCCAAGCACTAAATCTAAATTCACAATTTCTAAGAGTATAAATCCAACACTTTTAAAACTGGCTAACTTCATTGACTCTTTGAAGAATCAAGATGATCATTTGATTCAACAATCGGTTTGGTGTGTAACTGATAGTGAAAGTGTATCTAATATTTACAGTGACGATCTCAAATCTTCCAAAGCACTACGAAATTATATTTGTTCGATTACCGGTCAAAAAGATACTTGGTATAGTACGCGAAGAGATATTTCTGTTGGGAATGGGAATGTAATTTTAAGTGTTCCAAAAGAGGTTAAGGGGGAGCTTGCATTTGAATCTACAGAACCTGTGGAACTTCAAGGTTTCGTAAAAGATAGTACTGGAAAAATCATTGTTACAAATCCACACAAAACAAATTTACCTGCTGGCAAAATCAAATTCGAATTTAATATGAAAGTGAATGGATGGGCAGCTGGTAATTATACAGTGGTTTATACGAATAACGGTCAGGAAGTAATTAATCAACCTTTTTCATTTTAATATATTATGAAAGTTGATTTCAAGAAAATATAAAACAGAAGGAAATAATTTCATTTAACTAAAGGCAATCTCTAAAAAAAGAAATCGTTGCTTGTAATGCTTCAATAGTTTCTTTTGGTAATTCTTTAGATTCCCAAGGATGTTTTCCAGCAAACGTATGATCGCCATTTTGTATTTCTACCAATTGCGCAAAAAGATTCCAGGATCCAAGTTTTTCCGCTTCGGAAAAAAGAACAGAAGTATCGGAAGTTCCATGAACAATTAATTGAGGAATCGACAAATGATTAACAGCAAAAGGAATACTCAGTTTTTTACGATTTTTATAAAAGTCCTCTCTAAGTGTAAAATTCAATGGCATTTTTTGACCTGTCCTTGCATTATCAACATACATCACTTTATTCTTTTTCCATTCTAACAAGTCAGGCGGATTTACCATCGGTTCAAAATCACTCACGCCACCCCAAGTAGCAACTGCTTTCACTCTACTATCATGATGAGCTGCAAGAAGTGCAATTCCCCCACCTCTACTATGACCGATTAATCCAAGTCGATTGGGATCACAGTTCAATTCTTTTCCACCGCGCCAAAATATATCATCAATCACAACTGATAAATCAGCAAGTTCTATAGAAAAAGTATTTTTTCCGAATGCTTCTAAGTCAGCAAATTCTGTCAGTTTATCTGGTGTTGTTCCATTGTGAGAAAAATTAAATCGAACCACCGCAAAACCAGAACGAACTAAGTATTCTGCAATTAAAGGAAAATGACCCCAATCTTTAAAACCTTTAAAGCCATGCATGAATATTAAAACAGGAACTGGATTATCCCCTACTTCAGGAAAATGATAATCCACAGCAATTGGTGCGTGATCATTTAAACGTATGACTGCGGATTGTATTTTGTTCATTGTCATTCGAACTCTTTCGGGTCAACAGAATATTCCATTCTCCGCAATGTTTCATTCTTGAATTTATAAACTACAGAATAAGCAGCAGGATGATAACGTTTAAAAAAGTTGTAATCTTTAGGCTTAGGGGTATAAGTTAGATAAACAGTATCACCCTTTTCAACTTCCATAAATTTTTGATTGGAATAAATTGACATCACGTAATCGATAGTCATTCCTATAGAAATGCCATGGCCCGAAACAAAATTAAAATCACTGGAAGGAATTGCTTTTGTAGCCAGTTGAGGAGCTGGTGGATCATCACTTCGTTGAACAATAATTTCGTAAACAACAGTTTCTCCTTTTTTATTTTTTGTAGTTCTTAATTCCATCAAATGTTTTATACCTACACTGGAATTATAATAATCCATTGCTTTTCGATTACCTCCCAAGGATACATCGTGAAAACCATTTTCTAAAAAATAAGTTTTTAAACAGTCAGGATTACCTAAAATAATTTTCTGAACGGAAGTATCAGGTTTAAATGCATAATCTCCACCATCACCTTTGCCTACTTCATGAGGAGTAAAAGGATCAATCTTGACATCTGATGAATCTGATTGGGAACTATTTTTATTAGAGTCAGATTTACATGCCGACAACAGTCCGCAACAGAAAAATATAAACAATAATGTATTTCTCATATAGTAATCGTGTTTACAAACTTAAGCTATCGTAAGGTAAGAATTAACGTAATGGAGAAAATCTTAGGTAACTTTGTCAACATTCAACTGCCAATTGAACGAAGAAAAACATATTATTAAGAAAGATCCCTATGCAGCGCTAAGGATTCGAGATTTCAGCATATATCTTGCTGCTCGATTTTGTCTCACTTTAGGTGTGCAAATTCAGGGTGTTGTAGTTGGATTACAAATTTATAATCTAGCAACCGGATCAACTGCTGACAAAGCATTGAGATTAGGATTTATTGGTCTTGCAGAAGCTATTCCATTTATTATTCTAGCACTTTTCGCTGGACATGTTGCAGATATTGTTGCGAGAAAGCGAATCATGCAATTTAGTATTGGTTTTCTTTTGGTTTGTTCCTGGGCACTTTTTTATATCACCTTTGACAAGACATTGCTTACTTCCCTTGGAACTTTGCCGATTTATGGAATCATATTTTGCACGGGTATTGCTCGAGGTTTTTTAGGACCTGCATTTCCAGCATTTCAATCGCAACTTGTTCCAAGAAAACTTTATGCAAATGCTTCTACGTGGAATACCAATCTATGGCAAACAGCGGCTGTGCTTGGTCCGGCGCTCGGAGGATTATTAATGGGATTAATAAGCATTGAATTCTCCTATGGCGTATGCTCTTCATTAATTACTTTAAGTTTTTTTCTCCTCATTCCAGTTTTTAATCATCCAGTACCAATCAAAGAAAAAAAGGAAAAATTAAAAGATAGTCTCACTGCAGGAATTCGTTTTGTTTTTAGTAATCAAATAATGCTTTCTGCCTTATCGCTTGATTTATTCGCAGTCTTATTAGGAGGAGCCGTTGGGATGATTCCGATTTTTGCGCATGATGTTTTGCATATGGGTGATAAAGCTGACATGGTTGTTGGTTTTATGCGTGCTGCTCCTGCGGTGGGCTCTATTATGATGGGAATCGGACTTGCATATTTTCCAACAACAAAAAAAGCCGGTCGCAATTTATATATTGCTGTTACTGGATTTGGAATCTGCATTATTGGATTTGCATTTTCCACAAATATTTATTTGTCGTTGACCTTACTTTTTTTTAGCGGTGCTTTTGATATGATTAGCGTAGTAATAAGACATACCATTATGCAATTGATGACTCCTGATGAAATGCGAGGAAGAGTTGGTGCTGTGAATAGTATTTTTATTGGTTCTTCGAATGAAATCGGTGAAATGGAATCAGGTTTGGCAGCTCGATTAATGGGATTAATTCCTTCAGTTGCCTTTGGCGGATGTATGACGGTTCTTGTAGCAAGTGGGGTAATGTTTCTTGCTCCGAAATTGCGTGCTTTGAACCTTGACAAAATGGTATAAAAAAATCACGTCGGCATTCACCGACGTGACCGAAAAGGCCTAAGCTCCTTTTCTTCACCAAGCGCATTTCAACTTGATACTCTTAGCGCGTTAGCGATATACTCTTCTTGATTTATTTTTTGCTCGAATGAGCTCGGGCATTATATCCGAACGATAATCCGAATCTCCAACCTGTACGACCAGGAATTGCATATGCATTAACAGGAATATTAAGGTTTCCACTTCGAAATGTTTTCCCAACTCCAAAAACAAAATTGCTTCCAAGTGTATAGTCCCCACGGCTATCAAGACGTTGTTCAAAAGCAGGTGTAACAACATTTGGAGAATTTAAATTTGCCGCATTCCATTCCGATCTTCTAATCCAATTATTTTCATTATCATAATATCCATAATCTTTTTGCACAAGATTAAAGGTGGGTCCAAAAGCAAATTCATAACCTCTTTTATTCGCTCGAATTCCATTCATAATTGTAAAACTCGGAATTACTAATCCCTGATCAAGTCCTGTAATCATTGGAATAAATTCAAACAATGCCTGAAAATCTCCTGCAGCCAGATATTGCTTTTCAAATTGATACCCAAATTGAAACATCAATGGAAAAGCTTTATACCCTCCTTGTGATTTTGGAGCAGCAAGAATAGTTGCAGCTTCACCTGTAAAAAAGGTTGCACCCATTCTTGGTCCCGATAAATTTATTTTTTCTGTAACAGGTGTTCTTGCGCGAGCATCATAACTATCAGGCTTCGTCAATTGACTGATTACATTATATTCCACTGGTTTATTAAAAAGTTGTCTGAGCATAACTGCCGTCATTGTCTGAATTTCATTTTGATCATTCAGAAATTCTGTCACCTGTGAACTTTCAATTTTTTCAGTTTTTACATCAATTAGATGCATGGTATAAACAATTGAAGGTCCATAGATTTCAATACTACCTGTCAACATTTTGTCGGCACCAAGAGCTTTGCCCAAATCAACCAGACATATTTTGCCATAACAATTTGTTACTTTTAATTCATTCTTCTCCACCAAATAGGTAACATCATATCGATCCATTACATCAAAAGTGTCTAACTTTTCCAACTCGATTCTAACCAAATTCCCCATTGCAGTTGGAGTGTAATTTGGAATTTTAGTATCAAAATCCAATACAACAACTTTTGCTTTTGTAATTGGAAGTGTGTTTTGTGCAACACCAGAAATGGAAAAACCTTGGAGCGTTATGCCAACTAAAATGCGCAATAATAATTTCGATGTTTTCATTGTTTTAGGTTTTAATTATTTTGATAAAGCAAAACTACCCTACACCAACAGGACAAGAAAACGACATTTTGCTGAGATTTTATTTTAAAAAGTAAAAACCACAAAAGGAGTCCTAAATAGGCTTTCGTATCTGTTTTTTTGCGATTTTTACAAATACCCACTACACAGATGCGAAAAATGCAAAAATATTTTCGCGTATTTTAAAAATGCTTCCGATGGCTGCAAATGAAAGAACAATTCAGGATCAATTTATTCAGCGATTAAAGGAAACTATTCCTACAAATCGTTCCCTTGTGGATGAATTAGCAGATTTACTAACCGTAAGCACCGACAGTGCGTACAGAAGAATCCGAGGTGAAACCGCATTGACTATTGATGAAGTTTCTAGAATTTGCAGTCACTATAGAATACCTTTTGATTATGTCGGAGAACAAAAAGGAAAAGGAAATTCTGTAACGTTTAGTTATAATCATCTTTCCAGTGATCATGAAAGTTTTGAAAAATATCTAGAAAGTATTTTAACCGACTTAAAACAAATAAAGTCTATCGAGAATAAGGAAATTATTTTTGCTGCAGAAGATGTTCCTATTTTCCATCATTTTCAGTTTCCAAAACTTTCTGCCTTCAAATTATTTTATTGGTCACGCTCCATTCTTAATAATACAAGCGTTGAAGGAAAAGTTTTTGAGCCCGAAGCCGTTTCTCAAAAATTATTAGATACCGTAAGCGAAATCTATGAATTGTATCTTCATATTCCATCGATTGAAATATGGTCAGAAGATACTTTGAATAGCACTTTAAAACAGGTAGAATATTATTGGGAGTCGGGCCTTTTCAAAAACAAACAGGATATGATTGATGTGCTGGAAGATATTTCAAAAATGATTAAGCGAATTGAATGGCAGGCTGCGCATAGTACGAAATTCCAAGGAGCAGTGCCTGGAGCTTCAACCACAGAAAATTATGCCTTATACAATTCCGACTTGATGATTGGAAACAATTGTGTTTTAATTCGAGCAGGGGCAGGACGTCACTCCTACATTTCCCATAACACATTTAATACAATGGTTACAAGTAATTCGGATTTTTGTGACGAGACAGATAATTGGTTAAAAAATCTGATCAAAAAATCTTCGCTGATTAGTGGGGTTTCTGAAAAACAACGTTTTCGTTTTTTCAAAATGATGAATGATAAAATTGCAAAAGTTCAGGAGAAAATAGCAATTGAGGCTTAATCCCATTCGTGACAAAAATTAGAATGAAGAAGCCAATTTTTCAAGAAAGTGAATTGAAACATTTTCTTGATGAAAAGGTTATTCAATACAATCGACCATTATTTATTGAGAGCGACCCTATCTCAATTCCGCATTTGTTTTCTAAAAAAGAGGATATTGAAATCGCCGGATTTTTAACATCGACTATTGCTTGGGGACAAAGGCCCGTTATCATTCGAAATAGTTTTTCCTTGATAGAACGGATGGAAATGACTCCGCATGAATTTGTAATTTCAGCAACAGCCAATGATTTAAAAAAACTTGATTTATTTGTCCATCGAACATTTAATCAATTAGACGCCAAATGTTTTATTCGAGCTCTTCGAAATATCTATTTAAATTATGGAGGGTTAGAAAAAGTATTTGCAGATGGATTTAATTTTAATACAGAAATTTCTCCTGCTCAAAATGCAATTATTCATTTCCGAACTATTTTCCTTAATCTAAAACATAATTCACGATCAGATAAACACATTTCTAATCCAGCTTCAAATTCTTCTGCAAAAAGAATCAATATGTATTTGCGGTGGATGGTAAGGCAAGATAAAACAGGAGTTGATTTCGGGATCTGGAAAAGCATCTCCCCCGCCCGATTACAAATTCCATTGGATGTTCATGTAGGAAATGTTGCTCGAAAATTAGGGATACTAAAACGAACGCAATCGGATTGGAAAGCAGTGGAAGAATTAACTGCTGTACTTCGCACATTTGACGAAAATGATCCAATAAAATATGATTTTGCTTTGTTTGGATTGGGAATTTTCGAAAAATTCTAAAGCAAGTTTGCAGGCGAAAATGCCACTCAAAACACATTCAAACCGTTGGAATAAGACTTGTCATTTTAGAACACTTATTTAGGACAATTTCTTACTTTCACAGCACCTAAATGCCTATGAAAAATATACTACTTGCCTCCTTATTCATTTTACCATTTTCTCTTTACGCTCAAAAAACTCCACCACCTGCTCCAGAGCCCAAAGCGACTTTAGCTGCTGAGCGAATTGCAGGATTTTCAAAGCGCATTAGTGCAGAAAATAATTCTGTTGTAAAAAATATTTCGTTTAGAAATGTTGGCCCTACTGTGATGAGTGGTCGCGTAGTAGATATGGAAATCAATCCATCAGATCCTACAATATTTTATGTAGCTTATGCTTCAGGTGGAGTATGGTACACAAATAATAATGGAACAACTTTCTCTCCAATTTTTGATGGGCAAAATTTAATTGACATCGGTGATATCGCAGTAAATTGGACTAATGCGATTCCTGAAATCTGGGTGGGAACTGGCGAATGTAATTCAAGTCGCTCTTCCTATGCAGGCACCGGAATTTTTCATAGTAGTGATGGTGGAAAAACATGGGAGCATAAAGGTTTAGAAGAGACACATCATATTGGAAAAATAATACTATCGCAGTCCAATAACAAAACAATTTTGGTTGCTTCGGCAGGACATTTATATACGCCAAACAAAGAACGAGGTGTATATAAAAGTATCGATGGGGGTACAACTTGGAAACAAACCTTATTTATCGATAATACTACCGGTGTCATTGATATGTATGCCGATCCGAATAATGAATCCATTCTTTATGCTGTTGCTTGGCATAGAAGCAGGAAAGCCTGGGATTTTGTAGAAGGTGGGAAATCTTCGGGCATCTATAAAAGCACGGATAATGGAGATACTTGGATTTTAATTTCAGGAGCTAATTCCGGTTTACCTAATGGAGATGGATTAGGCAGAATGGGTTTAAGTATTTTTCCAGATAATTCAAAAATAATATATGCCATTGTTGACAATCAAAACATCGATACTAAGCCCGTTGTAAAAAAAGACAAGCTAAATTTTTCCGATTTCAGATCAATGACTAGAGAACAATTTCTTGCATTAGATGAAGCAAAACTCGGAAAATACCTCATCGAAAATAATTTCCCTGATAAATATTCTGTTGCCTATGTACGAGAACAGATCAGTTCTAAAAAAATAGAACCTGTTGCGCTTGCAGATTTTGTTTCAGATGCTAATAGTGATTTATTTGACAAACCAATTGTTGGTGCAGAAACCTATCGTTCGGATGATGCCGGATTAACCTGGAAAAAAACAAATACAAAATCACTTGAAGGTTTGTTTTATACTTACGGTTATTATTTTGGAAAAATATGGGTGTCTCCTTTCGACTTAAATGAAATTTATATTGCTGGTGTTGAACTTTTAAAAAGTATTGATGGGGGAAAAACCTTCAATTCTACAAATGGAGAAAATCAACACGGTGATCACCATTATTTGTGGATCAATCAAAAAAGAAAAGGTCATATCATTAATGGAAATGATGGTGGCGTAAATATTTCCTGGGATAATGGTGTTTCATGGTTCAAAGCAAATACTCCTTCTGTTGGTCAATTCTATTCTGTAAATGTGGATATGTCAAAACCATATAATGTTTACGGCGGTTTACAAGACAATGGAGTTTGGTGTGGGCCTTCCAATTATTCGCCAAGTTTAGGATGGATGGATGATGGAGAATATCCCTACAAAAGAATTCTTGGTGGAGATGGAATGCAGGTACAAGTTGATACAAGAGATAATGTAACAGTTTATACTGGATATCAATTCGGTCATTACTTCCGTGTCAATAGAGAAAAACATACAGAAATAGAAATTCGACCTGAAATGATTTTAGGAGATAAGCCAATGCGATTTAATTGGCAAGCTCCTATTTGGTTGTCGACTCACAACCAAGATATTTTATACATAGGTGCACAAAGACTTTATCGTTCCATGGATCAAGGTGATCATTTCACAGCTATTTCGGGTGATTTGACACGTGGTGGTAGAACAGGCGATGTTCCATATGGTACACTTTCTGCCATCTGCGAATCACCAATGACTTTTGGATTATTATATGCTGGAAGTGACGATGGATTAATTCACGTTACAAAAGATGGTGGTGCTACTTGGAATAGAGTTTCGGATAAGTTGCCTTCTAACTTGCGCGTTAATCGATTGATTGCTTCTGCGTTTGTTGAAGGTCGCGTTTATGCTGTATTAAGCGGATTTCAATGGGATAACTTCAAAGCCTATGTTTTTGTTTCGGAAAATTATGGTGCAACATGGACACAAATTGGAATAGATTTGCCAATGGAACCAGTCAACGTTTTGCGGGAAGATCCAATAAATGAAAATTTACTTTTTATAGGAACAGACCAGGGGCTTTATACTTCCTTAAATCGTGGTAAAACATTTATGAGAATGTTTAATAACCTTCCTCCTGTAGCTGTGCATGATCTCATAATTCAAACGCGTGAACATGATCTTGTTGTTGGAACACACGGTCGCTCGATTTACATTGCTTCTATTGCAGCATTGGAACAATTGAATGACAGCATTACTAACCAAGAACTTTTTGTTTATGATTTGGGCGAAATAACAATGCAACAAACTTATTTGCAAACGGCAACTGGTTTCCAGATTTTCAGTCAACCGCAAGCAGACATTACTTGGTTTACAAATAAATCAGGTCCAACAACAATTCGAATTAAATCTTCAGATGGAAAATATTTATTCTCAGAAGCAAAAGACACAAGTGAAGTTGGCTTGAACTTTTTCTATAGTACTTTTCCAGTAGATTCCATTTACGCTACACAATACAAGAATTGGATGAATGAAAATAAATTCACTGGAGATCCGCAATCGAATTACGAAGGTGGATATGTGGTATGGCCCGGCGAATACTTATTGGAAGTTGAAGTTGCAGGAGTGCTACAATCTAGAAAAATAAAAATAAAAAAGGCATCGCACGAAAATCATATACCTGGAGTTCCTTTGAGTCCAAGTGAAGAAATTGAAAATGATTTTTACATTGACAAATAGATTAATTAAAATCGCTTTTTCAATTAAAAACAAGTTTGTTTTTCTACTTTTTTGTCTGCTCTTTTCTGTCGTTTTAAAATCTCAAAATGTAGAAACAATATTCTGGCAAAAGAATATTTATCAGGACACTCTAGCTCCCTACTTTGCATTGGTAGATATCGATGGCAATTTCTGGTCCAACGACAGTCTTAAAGGAAAAGTTATAGTGATGAATTTTTGGTCAATTTACTGTCCTCCTTGCATTACAGAATTACCAGAACTCAATAAATTACCTGCTCAATATTCTTCTGATTCAATAATTTTTATTTCTGTATTATTTGAAAAAGGTGTTAATGCGGATTCAATGATTGCCAAAAATCAATTCAATTACCATTTAGTAACAAATGGTCTTCAGATTATGTCTGATTATTATAACAACTGTTTTCCCACACATATTATTATTGATCGAAATGGGATAATACGATATAATTCATGCGGCGTATTTAATTCCGAAATGCTCAAACCCGAAATTCAAAAAATATTGAATCAAACGCCAAATTGAAATCGAAATCTTTTTAGTCAAATTCAAAAGGAAATTCACAAAAAAGTCGTCTGAAGTATAAATCCTAAATCATTTGGATAGTTCTTTTAACTTTTATAGGGGAAATTGGCATTAATTCATTGACCGACTTGCGTAAATTAGCACAATCTAAATACAACCGTTGAAACATTTCTACATTAAATATTTCTTTCTATTTCTGTCTCTATTTGCTATTCATAACGCAGTGAAGGCCCAGACTTTCACCGTTTCTGGAACCGTTACCGATAGCACAGGTTTACATCCTATTTTTGGAGCTAGCGTAATTTTGAAAATTCCAAGAGATTCTACAGCCCCAATAGTTGCAGGAGGCTTAACGGACAGTTTAGGTAATTACACTTTAACTGGAGTTCCCAATGGATTTTACCGTCTTCGAGTAAATTATACCGGTTATAAACCTTCAACCAAAAGGGTTTTAGTTAAAGATTCAAATGTAGTCGTTGAAAATGTAACGATGCATTACAATGGCATTTTACTTGCTGGAGTTGACATTAATGAAAAACAGATTCGTATGACCCAAAACGGAGATACAACTGCATTTAATGCCGGAGCTTATAAAACAAATCCTGATGCAACAGCAGAAGATCTTGTAAATAAATTGCCTGGTGTTACGAATGAAGGTGGTACCGTAAAAGTAAATGGCGAAGAAGTAAAGCAGGTTTTAGTGGATGGAAAACCCTACTTCGGAGATGACCCAAATGCCGCTTTAAAAAACGTTCCTGCAGATATGGTGGACAAAGTCCAGGTTTATGATAAGTCCAGTGATCAATCACAATTTACCGGCTTTGATGATGGTCAATCAAAAAAGACAATCAACTTAGTGACGAAGAAACAAAACATGAATGGGCAATTCGGAAAAGTCTATGCAGGTTATGGAACAAACGAACGTTACAATGCAGGAGTTACGTTGAATTTATTTAATAATGCAAGAAGAATAACTTTTCTTGGCATGTCTAATAATATCAATCAACAAAACTTCAGCATGTCTGATATTATGGGTTCTATGGGTTCTTCAGGTGGATCAGGAAAGCCAACAGGTATGATGGGAATGGGTGGACTTGGTAGATCTGGCGGAGGCGGTTATTCAAGAGGTGGTGGTGGATCAAGTAATTTTTCGGTTTCTAATCTTGGGGGATTAACCACTACACATTCTTTCGGTACAAATTATAACGACGAATGGGGAAAGAAAATTAAAGTAAGTGGCAGTTACTTTTTCAATATGAGTCAAAATGCAAACAATACTACACTTTCAAGAAATTATTTTACTACTTCAGATAGTGTCTTAGCGTACACTGAAACTAACAATGCGAGTACAGACAATATAAATCATCGATTCAATTTCAAATTTGAATATGCAATTGATTCCATGAACACCTTAATTCTTTCTACGAAGTTTACTTCCCAATACACCGATTATTCAAAGACGCTTGATGGAATTAATTCATCGCAATCCAATACACCACAATCTACTATCTATACAGAGAATCGTTCAAAGAATTTAGGATTTAACTTAACTAACGGAATAACCTTCCGACATAAACTTTCAAAACCGGGGAGGACAATTGGAATTGATCTTAGTGAAGGATTTAATCCAAGAACTGGCTCGGGTGCCTATTATTCTTTAAATAAATATCCGAATGATACTACTTTGATTGATCAACATTCCAACACAAAAACTGGTGGCTATTCACTTTCTGCTGCTCTCGCCTACTCTGAACCGGTTGGTAAACATGGACAGTTTCTTTTTAATTATGCGCCTTCGCTAACAAAGAATAATACAAACAAGGAAACAAATAATTTCGACTTCAATTCAAATGATTTCACCTTAATGGATTCTGTATTGACAAACAAATATGAGAATACATACCTGACGCAGAAACTTGGAATCAATTTTCGTTATAATGCAGATAAAGCGAGTATCATTTTGGGAAATGATTTCCAATATGCAACACTTACTGGCAACCAGACTTTTCCTGTTTCATCTACAGTAAACAAACATTTCCAAAATATTTTGCCCAATATGACTTTTAATTATAAGTTTTCTCAAGGGAAAAATCTTAAAATCATTTACCGTACAGCAACTGTTGCCCCAACAATTAGTCAACTTCAAAATATACTGGACAATTCAAATCCTTTACAACTCAAATCTGGTAATCCTGAACTTTCTCAAGATTTTGAACATACGCTTATTGCACATTACGGAAAAACAAATTCAGAAAAAGCTACTGGCTTCTTTGCATTTTTCTACGCAGGTTTGACAAGCAAATATATCGGCAACTCTACTTTCATCGCAACACATGATACGACAATAAGTGGTGTATTTCTCAACACAGGTTCGCAACTTATCCGTTATGAAAACATGTCAGGCTACAAAAGTGGACGGGGATTCCTAACCTATAGTTTTGTTCTTACAAAGCTAAAATGCAATTTGAGTTTGAATGTATCTGGCGGAATAACAGAAACTCCATCACGAATCAATGGAAGTTCAAATTTATCAGATAATTTAAATTACGGTCCTGGAGCTACTTTGTCTAGTAACATTTCTGAAAAAGTAGATTTTACACTTTCATATAATGGAAGTTTCACTACTGTAACCAATACTATTCAAAAACAATCGAACACAAACTATTTTTCACACACTGCTTCTTTTAAATTTAATTGGCTTCCTTATAAGGGATTGGTGCTAAATACAAGCTTGGACCAAACCTATTATTCAGGGCTAGGTGAAGGATTTAATACAAATTACTATTTATGGAATGCTTCTATCGCCTATAAATTTTTGAAAAACAAATCGCTTGAAACAAAATTTAGTGTATTCGATATTTTAAAACAAAACACTAGTGTTTCAAGAACCGTTTCAGATACTTATATTGAAGATAGTAGAACAAATACTTTAGGACAATATTTCATGTTTACGCTAACCTACAATATTAAAAAGTTCAAAGGCCCTGCTCCCACAGGTGGACAAGGCGGAAACCACACTCCTCCTACTCAAAAATAATTGATTTGAAATATTATTTCACAACTTTCATTTTGGTATTAATAATTGCTTGTTCCACTTACGACACTGCAATTATATATCATAAGAATTTTCAATCTGGATCACATTCTTTTTTGCGTTTTGATGGGTACTACATTGACACTTTAGGGCCAAAACTTTTACAAACAATTATCACTACAGGAAAACCATTCTACTTTTATGCAAATGGATCAAGTTTTTCTGGTGATCAAAATTTGGATAGAGAATCGATCGTACATCAGACTACCATCAAAACAATAAAAGGATCATGGGGGAATTATCTCATCAACGTGGATACTATAATTTTAGAGAAATTTCAGCAGATTGAAAATAACAACGTACGAATTATTCTGAAAGGAATTATTTATAAAGACCGTATTAAATGGTTTTCAAGGAAATTTCATAAGGAACCTTTTAAGCCAGTAGATTATTCTAGTGAATTCAGAACGATAACGTATAAACCTGATTCTACACAGAATTTTACGAGGAACTATCCTCCCTTTAATAAATAAAATATCAGCCTATTTTATTTACCGACTACTCCGGAAAAACGAACATCACAGAATCTGAAAGTATTGCGGAACCAAAAACACCTATTGCTCCTTCAATTTGAGGCTTAATAAATACAGGTTCAATAAATGGATTAAATAAGGCTAATTTTTGTTTATCCAATTGATCATAAAATTCGGCAGATGAAGCATCAATAGATTGTATAAAAACAAAACCTGTATCATCTTGCTGATGTGTAAAAGCAGGCTCCACAGTAAGCGTTAATTGTTGCCCGTCCAGATTTTTATCAGAATAAACACTTCTTCCAAGCTCCCTTATGTAAAAGTCGCCATTACCAATACAGCTACTGTGAACAACACCAAGGTTGGAAGCACCATAAACAGTACTATCAATTATTCGTCCCATTTGATAACGATAATGATTACCGCTTCCAGTTGCATCATTATAATTTACTACTACTCCCTCATGATCTCCATAAATATCATGAAAACTATAAACATAACTCGCAGATTGGATTTGAACTTGTGGCTGATTAATAGTGGTAGTGGCCGAATAGATTTTGTTATTATAATTAACAGTTAGCGAATAAGTTCCTCCTACTACGGAAGGAAAATTTCCCTTGTAAAACAAAACCCAACGGCATCTAAAGTTATCAAAGGAAGAATCCACAACTAATATATCAGACCCGGAAGGTCCGATAATTGTTACACTGGCACCCCGAACAAAAAGTTGTTGAGGAGTTGCTTGATCACTAAAGAAAGCAACACTGTTTGAGAGAAAGAGTTTGGGAATTGTCCCAGGATAGAGAATGCATTCAATTACCGGCTGACTATCATAATTCTGAATCTTCACATCTATATTTTTCTGACATCGAAAAATTAGAATAGAAAAAAAAGAAAAAACAAGTATGAAATAAATCTTTTTCATGTTCAGAATTTAAAATTATAACTGATACTCGGAATGATCGGTAATAAAGAAACTTGTTTTGCTTTTGCAACATTAGTGATCGGATCAACCGTCAAATAAACAAAATAGGGGTTTCGATGACTATATACATTGTAAATACTAAAAACTAATTCAGATTCATATTTCCATTTAAAGAAATGTCTTGACTTTTTATAAATTGCAGCAACATCCAATCTATGATATGGATTCATTCTATAATTATTTCTTCGATCATAAGCATAATACGAAGCATCGTAAAGTGAACCATCATTATTTACATTGAATCTACCTACTGGCAAAGTGTAAGCACCGCCAGTTGAAAAAACAAACTCTGCAGAAAAGGTCCATTTTTTATTTGCTTCGTAAACTGCAACCACCGAAAGATTGTGACGCTTATCATATTTAAATGGAAACTTATCACCGTAATTTAAATCCGGAAATTGTTGCCAAGTCCAAGCTAAAGTATAGGAAATCCATCCTGTTAATTTTCCTTCATTCTTTTTTAAGAAAAATTCAGCACCGTAACTCCAACCTTTTCCAAAAACCAAAGAACTATCAATATTGGATTGTTCCAGTAGTTGAGATCCCTCTTTAAATGCAACCTGGTTATACATCGTCTTATAATATACCTCAGCACTTGCTTCATACATATTATGTTTGAAGTTTCTAAAATAACCAAGACCAATTTGCTCTGACAATTGAGGCTTAGTGATATTACTTGATGGAATCCAAATATCGGTTGGAAGTGATGCTGTTGAGCTTGGAACAATATGCAAAAACTGATTCATTACTGTATAGGACGCTTTAATAGATGAACTTGAATCCAGTTCAACTTTCACCGTTGCGCGAGGTTCAATTTTTACGTAAGTAACTTTACTAGTAACAAAAATCGGAAGACGAACGCCAAGGTTTACACCAACGCGTTTTGAAATATTCCATTCATCATTTATGTAAGCTGCACCCTCAGTAGAAAATCTCGGAGGAATTTTATTCGCATCAATGGTAGTAGCTTGAAGATTTGTAGGAATACTTCCTGATTTACCAGTGGATGAAAAAGTATGAAAGGTATAAACTGCACCAAATCTAAATGTATGATTTGAATTCGGGAAAAATTCAAACTCTGATTTTCCACCAATATCATTTATGCCAGAATATAATTGAGAATAATAGTTCCCTTGGACAGTAGAAAGACTTAACAAATAAGTATTGTAAATAATTGAAGTATTCGAAAATATTCTTGGTCCAAATAAATGATTCCACCTTAATGTAGCAGTACTGTTTCCAAAATGAATTCCATAGTTAATACTACTTGCTTCCGTATACCCAGCCTTATCTGTTCCAGTAAAATAACTTAGGAACAATCTGTTTTTGCTATTAATTTCCCAGTTGATTTTTGCATTCAAGTCATAGAAAAAATATTTGGTCTGATTTGTTTTCGGCAAAAATGGTTTTAGGATATAATCGAGATAAGTTCTTCTACCTGAAATAATGAATGATGCTTTATCCTTAACAAAAGGACCCTCAATCGTTAGCTGTGAAGAAATCAATCCGATTCCACCTTCAGTATGAAATTGCTGGTTATTTCCTTCCTTCATGGTAATATCCAGAATAGATGAAAGTCGACCACCATATTGCGCAGGAAATCCACCTTTAATTAAGGTTACTTTATTTAGCGCACGCGAATTAAAAGTGCTGAATAAGCCAAACAAATGATTTGGATTGTAAACAACTGCTTCATCTAATTGTACCAAATTTTGATCGGAGTTACCACCTCGCACATAAAACCCAGTTGTTCCCTCCTGTCCCGACTGAACACCAGGCAAAAGCTGCACAACTTTCAATACATCAGGTTCGCCAAGAATAGCTGGAAGTTCTTTTATTTTAGAAATCGGAATATCAATAACTCCCATTCTAGGTTTTTCAACATTATCAGTATTGTTTTTATCAGTTATAACAACCTCTTCACCGATTATAGAATCAGGAAATAATTTTATATCGAGAGAAATATTTTGCCCAAAATATATTTTTTTAATCTGAGCTTTGTAACCGAGATAAGAAAACACTACACCTATACTATCCGACTTTGGAATAGTTATGGAATAAAAACCATAATTATTTGCAGCTGTTCCAGTTTTATATGTAGTAATGTAAACGCTTGCACCAATTAAAGCTTCCCCACTTTTAGCGTCTTTAATGTAACCACTAAGGGTATAAGATTGGGAAAATAAGAATTGGGGGGCAAAGCAAAATAAAAAAAGGGAAAAGTACTTAAACTTCATTATTCAGCAATTTTTGCTAAGTGAAGAATTTATTCTGTAGAGAATCTGTAGTACATAAAAACCCACTGTATAAAAGGGAAAAGTACCACAATTCCATTGAAATTAAAGTTCTCATTTTATGCCAATATGTGAATCTTGTAACTATTTCACAATATTCTACAAACAATATTCTATCCTCGATAAGCAACTTTGACAAAACAAAAATCAAACTTTTATATTTATGAAAAATATTGGAATTATTCTTATTGTAATCGGAGTTGTAATGATGCTGATTACAGGATTTAATTTTGTCACACACAAAGAAGTCGCTGAAATCGGAACGATGCATATTACACAAAAGGAAAATCATCCAGTGCAATGGTCTCCTATTGTCGGAGGTGTTTTGTTAGTTGCAGGAGTAGTGCTTTTGTTGACAGGCAAAAAGTCGAACTGATTTAATTTTGAAACTTTTAAAAGTAAAAACACTAGATTAGTATTTATCTCTTTTGTAACACTGATTCCAATCAGAATGTGCGAATAATGTAAGTTCTGACAAGAAAAGTGCAACACCTCATAAGTACAAGATCACAAACTTTGTCGCTGATTAATGATCGGCGTAAATGCGAATAATTCAAAGTATAAATTCAAGATTCAGATTCGCTTTTATTTGCTTGGTTTTTGCCATCCTCACATTTTCAGCCTCCGCTCAGGAAATGGGAAAAATGGCTAACGATACTTCCTTCCAGCCAAAACACAAAGAGATGCTCATGGCAGTTCCTATGCCCTTTTTTACGCACATGGGAATGCCACAACATGTAAGACATTATAGTCTGCGTTTTGCTACCCTCCTTACCCAATCAGAGGGAAGGTCATTTATCGATTTTGATTTTCAAGTTGAAACCGGACTTTCAAAAAATATCGGACTTCTCGTACGTTTGGATAATTATAAATCAGAAATAATGTTCAACTATGCAATACTGCATAGTAAAAATAAGATGAGTTCACTTTCACCACTTATTGAATTTGAAATACCTAGACACGAAGCGGTAAAATTACAAGCCGGATTTTCTTCAACACTTTCCAATTCACAAATTGCATTTCATCAAGTGATTCACTATGGTCTACAAGAAAAGAATTTCGAAGGGAGCCTAGCTTTAGTCTATAAGTTTAGTAAAAGATTTTCTCTGATAACGGAATTTTTGGGTGAGAAAAAACAAAAGGAAATGTTTAACGCTAGCTTGATTATGGGAATTAAATATCAAGTCAACAACCATTTTCTGATTGCCTTAGGCGCGCAACTACCCGTAACCAAAAATCACGATTTTACCTCGCAATATATTTTACAAAAGGATTTGGAAATTGGAAATTAATCTACATTAATGTGCGAATTATGTAAGAGATAGCCGAAAGCATGTAAGACTTACAATCTATATTTATTATAACTTAGACAACGCTTTAAAATTATTTTTATATTTAAATAAAAGTTAAAATAAAAAGATAAGCGCTTTATCCAACAAAATAAATCTCCAACTCCCTCAACAAATCGACAATCAAATTTATTATTTAAACATTTCTCCCTATGAAAGAAAGTTATGGCACATTATCCGAAACAATTAATGCTTTACAAAAGCTGGGATATATTCTGGATTTTAATATAGCTCCAGAAAAAATAGTCGATCATAAAGTAAAAAAAACATTATCACCTGATGATTTTGAAATTGACAAAGTCTTTCGTTTCGAAGGCTCATCTAATCCGGAAGATCAATCTGTATTATATGCTATCTCCTCTGCGAAACTAGAATTAAAAGGCTTGCTTGTTAATGGTTATGGCACTTCCTCTAATGAATTTGCGGATAATTTGATCAAGCGATTGGAAACACATCCTGATAAATAGAAGTTGGATGAATTAAAATCCGTTTAAATGGTTTTGTGAAATTTTATATTACAATTATAAACAATCCAGTTCAAAAATTTCAGTGGGATTTGGAGTGCTATAAAAAAAATATAAGAAATCTTTAAACGAAAAATCCCGCCACATTGCTGAAGCAGGACTTTCAACATTTCAATCGTTCAATTATTTCGTACTATAATTCGGAGCCTCTCTCGTAATCACAATATCATGTGGATGCGATTCACGAATCCCTGCAGATGTAATTCGAATAAATTTCGCATCCTGCAAAGCAGCAATATTTTTTGCTCCAACATATCCCATTCCAGCACGTAGTCCGCCAACCAACTGATAAACTACTTCACCCAAAGTTCCTTTATATGGAACGCGTCCTGAAATTCCTTCCGGAACTAATTTCTTAATATCATCTTCCACATCCTGGAAATAACGATCCTTAGATCCTTTTTCCATCGCATCAAGCGATCCCATTCCACGATACGTCTTGAATTTTCTTCCTTCAAAAATAATGGTTTCTCCCGGCGATTCTTCTACTCCAGCAAAAAGTGATCCAGCCATAATTGTACTCGCTCCTGCAGCAATCGCTTTCGGAATATCTCCTGTAAAACGAATTCCTCCATCTGCAATTACAGGAACACCTGATTTTTTCAAAGCACTCGCCACCATCATCACCGCAGTTAATTGCGGAACACCAACACCTGCAATAACACGAGTTGTACAAATCGATCCCGGACCAATTCCAACTTTCACACCATCAGCACCGGCTTTTACAAGCGCAAGTCCTGCAGCAGCTGTGGCCACATTCCCAACAATAATATCGATATAAGGAAAAGTTTTCTTTACCAATTTCAATGCTTCCAACACACCTTTTGAATGTCCATGAGCCGTGTCAATTATCATTGCATCCACTCCTGCATTCACAAGCGCCGTTGCACGTTCAATTACATCTGCAGTTACACCAAGTGCAGCAGCAACACGCAAGCGACCTAAATCATCTTTACTTGCATTTGGGCGCTCTTTAATTTTAGAAATATCACGATAAGTAATCAAGCCAATCAGCTTGTTGTTTTTATCTACAACCGGAAGTTTTTCAATTTTATTATGCTGAAGTATCTGTTCTGCTTTTTTGAGATCAGTAACTTTTGTTGTAATAATATTTTCTGAAGTCATCACCTCACGCACCGGACGTTTCAGATTTTTTTCAAAACGCAAATCTCTATTCGTAATAATTCCAACCAGCAATCCACTTTTATCCACAACAGGAATTCCACCAATTTTATTATCACGCATCAACTTCAGTGCATCCGAAATTAAAGCGCTTTCAGATAAGGTCACTGGATCTTGTACCATGCCACTTTCAGAACGTTTCACTCTTCGCACCTGTGCTGCTTGTTGCTCAATGCTCATGTTCTTATGAATCACCCCTATTCCACCTTCACGTGCAATGGCAATAGCCAATTCATATTCCGTAACTGTATCCATAGCAGCGGACACAATCGGAGTATTAATAGTAATGTTGCGTGAGAATTTTGTGCGAATATCAACTTCGCGTGGAAGAACTTCTGAATAATCAGGAACCAGAAGTACATCATCGTAGGTGAGTCCTTCACCTATAAACTTTGAATTGTCAAGAGACATAAGAACGTTGGTTTGTCCGAAGGACCCCTTCGGGGAATTTTAGTGCCTATAAAATTCGTGCAAATATAAGGAAGATGAATGATTTTAGAAGTGCCTTATCTCGTTTTGACAAGAATTAACCTTAAAATAAGGTTCAGAAGCATCACATTTAATCATTTAGGAGCATTTCTCCCGCCATCCGCTATACAAGGTGCCGCTGCTGTCGGGGCTAATTAGAAAGTTTTTCCTTGTTAAGAAGTGGTGATTAGTGATTAGTGATTAGTGGGTAGTGAGTGGTGAGTGGTGAGTAGGGAGAATTGGGTACTTAGTATAACCTGTATATGCGACACCAATTACTTTTCACTTGTAATCTAACGCAACAAAGTAACAGTTCCTTTCTGATCAATATACTGACCAGCCGCAGTTTTAAAAGTCACTAACCAAACATATACATCAGGCTCACATTTGTGATTTTTGTATCGTCCATCCCAAGATCCTGTCAAATCATTGGTCTCATAAATTTTTTCTCCCCAACGATTGAAAACTGCAAAGTAATAATCTACAATATCCACAAATCCAGTTGAAGGCATAAACACATCATTCAATCCACTTCCATTAGGAGTAAATGCATTCGGCACATAAACCAATGGACGTTGAATTACTTCTGCAATATTGGAATAAGTTGTATCCGCAAAACCATAAAGATTTCCAGGTCCTTCCACTCCTTCAATCTGATAAGTAAATCGTCCAATAAAATGATTGAATTGAGAAACATCATCTACATAAACATTGTTAACCGCATTTGTAAATGGAATATTTACAATCGGCACTGGATCAGGAACACCATCAATACTTCTATAAATGTTGTAAGATAATACACCACCTAACCATTGCTCATAATCATTCCAATACAATGAATTTGTAATTTCATCATTACCTACCGCTTGAAGAAAAATTGTACGGCCGATATTTGAAGCCATTGCATCGGCACCACAGCTATCTACCGCAACCATTTTGTAATAATAACTCTGCACACTTGTCTCAGGAGTTATATCTGTATACGTCACTAAAGTCACAGGTGGATTCGAAGGTGTATTTCCAATGAGTACCCATGTTCCTGTAATACTATCCGCGCGATATACATCATATCGTTGAACGTCTGCAGTAATATCAACGTATGCTTTTAATTTTACAATATTAGTTCCAGCCACAGTCGCTACACGCAAATAATTAAATACTGGCTGCTGCGGTACATTCGCAAATACACAAACATGTTCTGAAGAGGATGAAATTGTATTGGCAGTATTATAAGCTTGAATAAAATAACAATAGGTATGAAATTGTGTTAGTCCAGTGTGTACAAAGTCAGTGTCGTTTGCCGTTGTAGTTCCTGTCAGCAAAAATGGTCCGCCATTATCACTTACGAAAATATTATAACCACCAAGTCCTCCTGGAATATTGATGTAGGCATTCCAAGATAATGTAGTTGTTGCATCACAAATATTCAAAGCAGCAGTCGTAAACAAAGTATTATGCACCGAACTAAATGTGCTGATATTTCCACAAGAGTCAAATGCAGCAACAACGTAATCTTCACTTTGCTGTCCACAATTAGAAATCAAATTAATATAATTTGTACTGTTTATTCCCCAAACGGTATCAATGGCAGTCCATATTCCATTGATAGATTGATACACCACATAGCCTACTACATCTGTAGATGTACTCGATTGCCATCCAATCTGTGCAGTATTCGCTAAACTAACCGAAACAGAATCCATTACAGGAATAACAGGAGCAATAGGATCTTGAAAAATATCTCCATCAATATTTGAAACAGAAACACATCCTAGTGAATCGCCAATTTCAATTCTATAGTTCACCTGAGAATTACAAATTGAAATAGAATCAACATAAGTAAGTGATTGTGTTGAATCAAGCAAAACCCAATTCCCTACAGGATATTCTCTGTAAATTCTGAACCATGGATATTGAGTTGAGGGTGCAGGTGTCAGAATATTATTCCATGAAAGATTAGCTGCAACATTCCCACTATTTACAACATTCAAATAAATTGAACTTACAGTATCAGCAGCATTTAGGAAAGTCAATCCGCCGCATCCAGATCTAGTTTTGATGAAATAATAAACTGGCCCAGCGTTGCCATTTGCTGAAGTATGTGTGTATGAAAGTTGATTGTAATTGAAAATAGAATCCACATCGGTGTAAGGTCCACCAATAGTTGTTGAGCTGAAAATGTGATAACTATTAAATGTTCCACCAGTATCAGTTGGTTGTTCCCAAGTAAGTGTAATTTGACCATTTGGTGCCACGGCAACACAATGAATAGTTGGTGAAGCAACAACAGGCAATGCAAGTACAGTTATAGAAATGGTTGCAATCGTCTGTGCTGGGGCCGGACAAAAATCATCACTCGTTCGAATAATGAAGTTGTAAGTATTGGATTGAACAAAACATTGAGTAGTATAATTAATATGGTTGCATGCGGTTTGCCAATTAAAATCAGTACTCACACCAAAAGGTCCTGATACAGGTGGAGGCGGTGTCAAAGTTGCACATGGTGGATTTATACAACCCGCAGAAGGATTTGTAAATCCCGCTCCAAATTCTTGTCCAGTAGCACTTATTGTTAAAGTCTGTGGTTGGCCATTCGGCAGAAAATCAAAATCTGTTGCATTCAAAGTAAAATTTACTAATGCTCCAGCATAAACAGTATCCTGATAAATAGTATTCGCTTGAAAAGGAGGTGTAACTGTTGGTGGTGTGTTATTTCCACAAGCAAGTAAAACACTCTGAATATCACGAAACACCTCCGCAACTTTTTGTCCGCATTTCCAGGATTCAACTCTTATGCAACTAACATAATTTCCACTCGTAAATGAAGTGTATGAAATTTCACCTGTTGCCGTATTTAAAACTGCAGGAACATTTCCTGGATTTAAACTAGTTCCAGGTAAAGGACTTGTAAATGAAAATCCAGCTGCAAACGGAATAGCAGGCGGATTATACAAAGGCAACGTGTAAACATCTAGTGGTTGGTCCCAAGCATAAACCAAAGAATCCAATTCAACATCTACTGCGTTGTGATTATATGTAAATGGATATCCTGTACAAGTAATTGTTTTAGGACTTTCAAGAAATTCCGGTGAATTGTCATAACATGGACTTGTATTTTGTCCATTATAAGAATACATTTTTGCACGTAATGTAAAACCGGATGAGGCAGGATTTACCAAGTTGGTTATCGCACTATTTCTACAACAATTTTGGTAAGCAAAAATCCATCCTGCAGCAGGTGGAACACCTGCAATAGTTATGGCAGAAGATTGATAAATAAATTCTTCAACAGCGCCTGGAGTATTGCTTGCAGTAGCACAGGTAATTTGTGGTCCAAGGGCATTGCATTGTGGAGAAATATCAGTTTGCGATAAAAGGCTCATCGCAATAGTCGTGAGTGTAGGATGATTAAAAACATCAAGCGCTGCACTTGGAGGTCCAGTAGCTCCATTGCAATCACGATATAATTTCATGTGGAAAACAAACTGTCCATTACCCTGACAAGTCCAAGTGATTTCTCCTCCCATTAAATGAGAAGCTTTGGCTTCATGAAAGCCGACAAGAATTAAAATCAAAAAAATGATGCGCCGAATTAAACGCATAGAGTAAAGAGGTATTTGCCGTGAGAAGCAAAGATAATATTTCTGAAGGCTCCTTTTAGCAACATATCTCCAAAAGCTAACCTTAATTAACCTTATTCTTTACCAAAACAAGCATTCTCTTTGCTCATATTGATTGCCATTGAATTCATCCCAATTCTGAAATATTAAGGATTGGATTTGGGGAATAAAAAAAGCGGAATTGTTAAACAACAATTCCGCTCAAAAGTCAAAATCTTTTCATTACGCAATAATCCAAGTTTTGTCTCCAGAAAGGATTTTATTCAATGGAGTTGCGCCTTTTTTTGCTTTTACGGCTGCAATTTGCGCAGTTAAATCATCCTCATAAGTAGAACGTTGCTCTACATAAAACACACCAAAAGGACGTGGATTATGTGGCTGCAATGAAGCATCATCAAACAAACTCGCTAGAATTAATGCTTTTGTTTTATCTCTTTCATCATGAATCCAAAGATCATTTACAGAAGCTCCGCCAGTCAAATCAACGATAACTGGTTTCAAACCATCAAGTTTAATTCCTTTATCATTATTTGCTCCAAAAATCATTGGCTTACCGTGTTCAACAAACAAACACTCTTCCATCTTAGAACCCTTTTCTGTATAAGCGAAGAAAGCTCCATCATTAAATACAGGGCAGTTCTGATAAATTTCTACAAATGCAGTTCCTTTGTGTTCATGCGCACGTTTGAACATGGCCTGCTGATGTTTCGGATCACGATCAAGTGAACGGGCAACAAAAGTTGACTTCGCGCCCAATGCTAATTCAAGTGGATTAAAAGGTTCATCAACCGACCCGTAAGGAGTTGATTTTGCGACCATTCCTTTTTCAGAAAGAGGTGAATATTGTCCCTTCGTCAGACCATAAATTTCATTATTAAACATCAGGTATTTGATGTTGAAATTACGGCGCATCAAGTGAATAAAATGGTTTCCTCCGATTGAAATAGAATCACCATCACCCGAAATCATCCAGACATCTAATTTCGGATTTGTTGCTTTAACTCCAGAAGCAACTGCCGCTGCGCGTCCATGAATACTATGAATACCAAAAGTATCCATGTAATAAGTGAAACGTGAAGAACAACCGATTCCTGAGATAAAAACGTAATCCTCTTTCTTCGTATCAAAATCAGGAAACACTTTCTGAACCTGACTCAGAATAGAATAATCACCACAACCCGGACACCATTTCACATCCTGATCTGATGCAAAATCTTTCGGGCTTTTCTTTGGTTCTGAAGTAATAACATCTGCGCTCATCTTACTTGCTATTTAGGGTTTCAATAATTTTTACTTTCAAATCGTCCACAGCAAAAGGAAGTCCTTGAACTTTGCTATAGGTAATTGCAGGAATCAGATATTTAGCACGAATAAGTTGTGCCAATTGTCCAAGATTCATTTCAGGAATCAAAACTTTATCAAATCCTTTCAATAATTCACCGAGGTTTTTCGGGAAAGGATTTACATAGCGTAAATGAACATGAGCTACATCGTGACCTTCCGCAATTAATTCACGAACGGCAGTTTTGATAGCACCGGATGTTGATCCCCATCCTAATACACACAATTTTGCTTTTTCTTTTCCGCTGTCAACTGCTGCTAATGGAATAAAATCTGCAATTTTTTCAATTTTCGCCTGACGTAAATGAACCATCTTCTCGTGATTCACTGAATCATAAGAAACGTTTCCTGTTTCATCTTGTTTTTCAAGTCCGCCAATACGATGTTCAAGACCTTTTGTACCAGGTTTTGTACGTGGACGAACCAAACGCTCATCACGTTTATAAGGAAGGAATTTTCCACCAGGATTATTTGTCTCCGTAATAAATTCACATTTAATAGGGCCTAATTGATCTTCCGTTGGGAATCTCCAAGGTTCAGAACCGTTTGCAACATATCCATCACTCAAGAAAATTACTGGAGTCATGTGTTCTATTGCAATTCGAGCAGCTTCATAAACTGTTTCGAAACAATCTGCAGGTGAAGAAGCAGCAAGCACAGGAAGTGGAGCTTCACCATGACGACCATGAATAGCTTGTAATAAATCTGCTTGTTCTGTTTTAGTAGGAAGACCAGTTGAAGGTCCACCACGCTGAACATTAATAATTACCAATGGGATTTCAGTAATTACTGCAAGTCCGATAGCTTCTCCTTTAAGAGAAATACCAGGACCAGAAGTTGTAGTTACGCCTAACGCACCTGCATAAGAAGCGCCTATTGCCGCACAAATAGCAGCGATTTCATCTTCCGCCTGAAAAGTTTTTACACCATTCCCACGATATTTTGAAAGTTCGTGCAAAATATCAGATGCAGGAGTGATAGGATAAGATCCCAAAAATAAATCTATGCCTGCTTTTTCAGCAGCTGCTATCAATCCAATTGCGGTTGCATGATTTCCTGTAATCTGACGATATACACCAGAAGGAAGTTTAGCAATATCAACTTGAAAACGTGTTGTAAATACTTCTGTAGTATCTCCGAAATTCCAACCTGCTTTTAACGCACTAATATTTGCGTTCATGATTTCAGGCTTTTTGGAGAATTTTTCAGTGATAAATTGCATGGTATAATCCATGGACTTATCAAACATCCAGAAAAGCAGTCCTAATACGAACATGTTTTTTGAACGTTCCATCTCTTTATTACCAAGTCCAGAATCAACTAAAGCATCCTTCGTGAATTTGGTAACATCAACTTTGTAAACAATAAAATCATCAGTTGAACCGTCTTCTAATGGATTAACTCCATCAGCAAAATGTGCGAGTCCAAGATTTTTTTTGTCAAATCCTGCAGTGTTAGCGATAAGAATACCACCTTTTTTTAATTGGTTAATATCCGTTTTAAGTGCCGCAGCATTCATCGCTACTAACACATCAAATTTATCACCAGGAGTAAAAATTTCTTTACTACCGAAATTCACCTGAAAACTGGATACACCTGCAACGGTTCCTATCGGAGCTCTGATCTCAGCAGGGAATTCAGGAAAAGTACTGATGTCCTGTCCTAAAAATGCAGAAGTATCTGTGAACTGGGTTCCTGTTAATTGCATTCCATCTCCGGAATCTCCGGAA
This sequence comes from Bacteroidia bacterium, assembly GCA_038237845.1. Classification (GTDB taxonomy): domain Bacteria; phylum Bacteroidota; class Bacteroidia; order Palsa-965; family Palsa-965. Next base: position 56,417 of record JBBRYH010000007.1, on the reverse strand, counting down.
AATCGCACAACAATGTTTTCGGCTTTCTTGACTTCTGTCTTCCTTCCGCTTTTTTGTTCCAACGTGTCCATGGTATTTTAATTAATGTACTAAGGGTGTAATGCAACTTTTTTTGCTGTAAGCTCATCTGCCGACTCTACATGATCTGGATCAGGTACGCAACAATCTACAGGGCAAACAGAAGCACATTGTGGTTCGTCATGAAAACCAACACATTCAGTGCATTTATCCGTAACTATATAATAGTAATCAGCAGAAACTGCAGGTTGTGTAGCATCCGCATCAGCAGTAATACCGCTTTTGGAAGTAAACATTCCTTTTACTTCTGTCTTATAAGAAAAATGCCAGTCAGCTCCGTTTTCAAAGATTGCTCCATTTGGACATTCAGGCTCACATGCACCGCAATTGATGCAATCATCAGTGATTTTAATTGCCATTATCGTAGTTGTTTAAATGATTGGAAAAATAGTTGGTGTAAAGTAACCGAAAATTGTTTTTAAAAAGTAATATTTGTCACACTTTTTTCGGACTTATGCATGTTCATTCATATAAAGTGCCTTTTTAAAACTAAAATGATCATCAAATAAAATATTATGGGTGCAGGTTCTCTCATATTACTTATTATCTGCGGAATTGCATTCGCAGGCGGTGGAATCCTTTTGTCGAAAGTTCTGGCTAAGTCGTCGAAGAATATTGTTAAAGGAGAAGCATATGAATGTGGAATTGAACCCACAGGAACCAACTGGATTCAGTTCAACGTTGGTTATTATTTGTTTGCTTTAATCTTTCTTGTTTTTGATGTAGAGTTGATTTATATGTATCCGTGGGCTGTCGTGGTTAAGAATATTGGATGGCCAGCTTTTGTTGAAATTGTAATTTTTATGTTTATCCTTTTTATGGGACTTTTGTATGCCTGGAAAAAAGGAGCTTTAAAGTGGATGTAGTGTTGATTTTAAAAAGACCGCCAAATGTCTGACGAAAATAAAATAGAATTTCCAGGAGAAGTTCATCCTACAGATGGAGGAGGAATTGTTGTTACCAGACTTGATGATGTCATAAACTGGGCAAGAGCAAATTCCATGTGGCCATTAATTTTCGGAACAAGTTGTTGTGCAATTGAAATGATGCATGCTGCTGATGCTAAATATGATTGGTCGAGATTTGGTTTTGAAGTTGCCCGTGCAACTCCAAGACAAGCTGATCTTATCATTGTTGCTGGTACAATCGTTATGAAAATGGCTCCTGTATTAAAACGTCTTTACGATCAAATGCCTGAACCAAGATATGTAATTGCAATGGGCGCTTGTACTATTTCAGGCGGACCATTTTTTTACAATACTTATTCTGTTGTAAAAGGTGTAGATCATATTATTCCTGTGGATGTTTACATTCCCGGATGCCCTCCCCGACCTGAAGCTTTGCTTCATGCAATGATTACATTACAAGAGAAAATAAAAACGGAGCATACTTCTTTCCGCAAACCAAAAACTGCTGAAAGATGAACCGTGAAGAACTGAAAATTGCAATAACCTCATTATTACCAGAGGCTGAGTTTGAAGAAACTGGAGAATTTTTAAATGTCATCGTACCTTTTGAAAAATTGCTCCCTTTCATGACTTCCATTCGGAATAACGCTGAATTTGACATGAATTACCTTTTTTGCTTGACATGTATTGATTGGAAAGATCATTTACTGATGGTGTACCATCTTTTGTCAAGATCGTTACGACATGAATTTGTGGTAAAAGCAAAACTTTCAAATCGCGAAAATCCACAAATCGAATCAGTTGCTGGAATTTGGAAAACAGCAAATTTTCATGAACGTGAAGTTTTCGATTTGTTTGGAGTGAAGTTTTTAAACCATCCAGACCTTAGAAGAATATTTTTAGATGACAACTGGCCGGGATTTCCATTGCGCAAAGATTACGTAGACGAAAACATGATCGAAATATGAAATTGCTCGGAGAAGACGTTGTTACCGATGACGGTTTGTTCGTTGTCAACATGGGGCCACAGCATCCATCGACGCATGGTGTCTTACATTTAAAAGTTTGGCTTGATGGAGAAACAATTCATAAAGTTGAGCCACATCTAGGATATATTCATCGCTCTATAGAAAAGATGAGTGAAAATCTTTCTTATAGAAATTTCATTTTTGCTACCAGCCGGATGGATTATTTGTCCGCTCATATTAATAATGAAGCTTGTGCCCTAACCGTTGAAAAAGGATTGGGAATTCAAGCCACTCCTCGTGCAAAAGTCATTCGATTATTAATGTCTGAATTAACTCGTCTTGCGTCGCATCAACTTTGGTGGGGATGTACAGGTCTTGATTTGGGCGCTGTTTCTCCATTCTTCTATGCATTCCGTGATCGTGAAGCGATTAATGATATTATGGAAGAAACATGTGGAGCAAGATTGACACAGAATTATGCAGTTCCGGGAGGAGTGATGTTTGATATTCATCCGAATTTTCAAAAGCGTACAAAACAAATGTTGGAAGATTTTAAAAGAAATCTTGGCGATTACGATAAACTTCTGACTGGAAATATAATTTTTGAAGAACGCACCAAAGGTGTTGGAATACTTTCTAAAGAAGATGCTATTTCATTTGGGACTAGCGGACCAACAGCTCGTGCTTCAGGAGTTAGTTGTGATGTAAGAAAATGGTTTCCTTATGGAGCTTATGATCAGGTTCAATTTGACGAGATACTTGCAACCGATGGAGATTGTTATGCAAGATATATGTGCCGTATGGCTGAAATGCGTCAATCAGTACATATTATTGAACAACTAATTGATAATATTCCAGAGGGAGAATTTCAAGAAAAAACAAAAGCGGTAATTAAATTGCCTAAAGGTGAATTTTATCAGCGTGTTGAAACTGCTCGAGGAGAATTAGGAGTTTATATTGTTAGTGATGGTGCTGCTTCTCCATATAGAGTGAAATACCGATCTCCTGGTTTCAGTAATCTTTCTGCATTGTCGAAAATGGCGGAAGGTGGAAAAATCGGAGACCTTGTAGCAATTATGGCTACCATTGATTTAGTAATACCAGATATTGACAGATAGTGAATAAAGTATTAACCATAAGTTTTTCATCTTTAGCAGGCCATATTCATACTTGGCTCAATAATTCTATAGGCAATACTAGAATTGTTATGCTGACAGAAATGGCCTTAACGGGTGTTTGTTTGTTAGGATTTCTTGTCGTCCTCTGTTTCTTTTTAGGTTATATGGAACGGAAAGTCGCTGCCTTCATGCAAATTCGTTTAGGACCAAATCGTGTCGGACCAAAAGGATCATTACAGATTGTGGCGGATACCGTTAAACTGCTTTTCAAAGAAGGACTAACACCATCCGCATCTGATAAATTTCTTTTCCACCTTGCTCCTATTATTGTTGTGGTTGCTTCCATGTTGGTTTGTGCACCAATTGCATTTGCAAAAGATTTTCAGATTTTCGATATTAACATTGGCGTTTTTTATGTTTCGGCTGTTTCTTCATTGGGAGTTATTGGAATTTTGATGGCGGGCTGGTCCAGCTACAACAAATACTCGTTATTAGGTGCCATGAGAAGTGGCGCTCAGATTGTGAGTTATGAATTATCAATAGGACTTTCATTAATTACAATTGTAATTCTTTCCGGTAGTTTGAAAATGTCAGACATTGTATTAAGTCAATCTGATGGATGGTGGATTTTTAAAGGTCATATTCCAGTACTTATCTCTTTTGTAATTTTTATTGTTGCTTCCACAGCAGAAATCAATCGTGCACCATTTGATTTAACAGAGGCTGAACAAGAATTAACTGGAGGATTTCACACCGAATATTCTGGAATGAAATTCGCGATGTTCCTTTTATCGGAATACATCAACCTATTCATTGTTTCCGCAATCGCTGCAACAATTTTCCTTGGAGGTTGGATGCCATTTCATTTAGGTCATTTAGAATCCTTTAATCATATCATGGATTATATTCCTTCGTCCATTTGGTTTATGGGAAAAACATTCTTTATCATTTTTGTTATTATGTGGTTTCGTTGGACATTCCCACGTTTACGTGTCGACCAATTGTTGAATCTCGAATGGAAATACCTTTTGCCAATAAGTATGTTCAATGTGCTTTTGGTTACGCTAATGGCAATAATGGGATGGCATTTTTAGGAAAATAAAAAATGGAAAAAGAACCTGGATATTTTAAAACAATTTACTTGTCAATCAAATCTCTTCTTACAGGGATGAGAATGACCGGTTATTATTTTACGCATCCGAAAGAAATTCATACTGAACAATATCCCGACAACAAAGCCACACTTGTAATGGCTGATCGTTTCCGTGGAGAAGTAATAATGCCGCATGATGATGCAAATGAACATCGTTGCACCGGTTGCCAGGCTTGCGAAATTGCATGCCCGAATGGTTCTATAAAAATTATCACAAAACAAATTATCAACGAGGAAGGCAAAAAGAAAAAAGCAATCGATACTTGGGTTTATCATCTCGACCTTTGTACCATGTGCAACTTATGCATTGTTGCTTGTCCAACTGAAGCCATTAAAATGGGACAAGAATTCGAGCACAGTGTTTTTGATAAATCAAAATTGAAAAAAATTCTTAATAAAGCTGATTCCAAACTTAAAGCAGGAGTAGAATAACGTGAGCGCACATACTATCCTTTTTTATCTTTTATCAGCCGCTATAATTGGCGGTGCAATAATGGCTGTGACCAGTCTGAAAGTTTTCAGAGCTGCGATCTATCTATTATTCTCATTAATTGGAATTGCAGGATTATACTTTTGGCTGAATTACGAATTTATTGCCGCTGTACAAATTGTAGTTTATGTAGGTGGAATTGTTGTACTCATTATTTTCTCCATTTTCCTCACACATCAATCAGGAGAAGACATGAAAGCTCCAACACTGATTCGATCTGTTTTTGCTTCTATTGCAGCAGCAGCAGGATTTGCATTAACACTACTACTTATCAATCGCCACACTTTTTATACCACAAGTGAAAAAGCGGTTGAACCAAGTGTCAATAATATCGGAATGCAAATGCTCAGTACAACTGAACATGGATATTTATTACCTTTTGAAGTAATCAGTATGTTATTACTTGCCGCAATGATTGGGGCAATTGTTATTGCAATGAAAATAAAACCAAAGGCATGAACGAAATAGGACTGCCACAAATTCTAGTTGTAAGCACTGCACTCTTTTTTATTGGAGTGTATGGATTTCTTACGCGTAGAAATATGATCACCATGTTAATGTCAATCGAATTGATCTTAAACAGCGTGAACATTAATTTCATTTCTTTTAATAAATATTTATTCCCAGGAAAACTAGACGGACTTTTTTTTACAGTCATTATTATTACGATTGCAGCCGCTGAAGCTGCTGTTGCAATTGCAATTATTATCAGTCTTTACAGAAAATATAAATCAATCGACGTGGAAGATGCTAATTCCATGAAATTCTGATTATGCTGCATTCAAAACTTATAGCGCTTGTTCCATTGTTGCCTTTCGCAACCTTTCTTCTCTTGGGATTATTTGGAAGGAAATATTTGAAAAACTTTTCAGGAATTTTGGGTACGCTTTCCTTATTAGTGGCGGCTTCTATTTCCTTTTATGCTGCTTATGAATATTTCTTTGTTGTAGGAAAAAATGCTGCAGGTGTTTATGAACAGATTATTGCGTTCAAATTTACATGGCTTGAATTTTCTCCAGGTGTTTCCATAGACTTAGGAGTAATTCTGGATCCAATTTCAATTATGATGTTGGTGGTAGTTACTTTTATTTCGCTCATGGTACATATTTATAGTATGGGCTATATGAAGGGTGAAGAACGTTATGCTACCTATTACTCTTTCTTATCACTCTTTACTTTCTCCATGTTAGGTTTGGTAATGGCAAGCAATATTTTTCAGATTTATATTTTCTGGGAATTAGTTGGTGTTTCTTCCTTCTTGTTAATTGGATTCTATTACGATAAACCATCTGCTGTTGCTGCTGCAAAAAAAGCATTTATCGTAACACGTTTTGCAGATCTCGGTTTCCTTATTGGAATTTTAGTGCTCGCCTTTTACAGTCACACACTCGATTTCCAAACTTTAATCGAAAGACTGACTAATCATTCTGAATATTACACAACTATTACTGCAGCCTCCTTTATGGGCGTTTCTGCACTTACTTGGGGACTCGTTTTAGTTTTCATTGGTGGCGCAGGAAAATCGGCAATGTTCCCTCTACATGTTTGGCTTCCGGATGCAATGGAAGGACCAACGCCAGTTTCTGCTTTGATTCATGCTGCTACAATGGTAGTTGCTGGAGTTTATTTGGTTGCAAGATTATTTCCAGTATTCGCTCTGTCTTGCCCACCTGCCTTACAAGTTGTAACCTATGTCGGTTTATTCTCCTCGTTGTTTGCGGCTATCGTTGCTTGCACTCAAACCGACATAAAACGAGTCCTCGCCTACTCGACTATGTCGCAAATCGGTTTTATGATGTTTGCTCTTGGCGTTTCCGGCTATGGCGGAGAAGAAGGTTTAGGATATATGGCTTCTATGTTCCATTTGTTCACACATGCAATGTTCAAAGCATTGTTATTCCTTGGCGCAGGTGCAGTTATCCATTACGTTCATAGTAATGAAATGAAAGACATGGGTGGATTAAGAAAATCAATGCCTATTACACATATAACTTTCCTTATTGCATGTCTTGCTATTGCAGGAATTCCTCCGTTCGCCGGATTCTTTAGTAAAGAAGAAATTCTTGCTGCAGCTTTTCATTCTAACAAATTAGTATTTGTTGTTGCCATCATCACTGCAGGAATTACTGCATTTTATATGTTCCGTTTGTATTTCAATATTTTCTGGTCTAAGGAAAAAGTTATTGATCATGCACATGACGATCACTCGCATGATTCACATGGAGAAGGAACGAAGACGATGTTGATTCCATTAATTATTCTTGGCTTATGTGCAGTTGGTGCCGGATTTATTCCTTTTAGTCATCTTGTTACAAGCGATGGGAAAGTTTTGGAAACAGAATTCAATCCAATGTTTTCAATAGGACCAGTTTTGATTGCTGTTTCTGGCATTCTTTTGGCCATGTTTATGTACAAAAAGGCTAATTCAAAACCGGATACTGTTTCCAAGGCACTAGGTGGCTTTTATAAAGCAGCTTACAATAAATTTTACATTGATGAAATTTATCTTTTCAAAACCAAAAAAATTATTTTCAATTTGATAGGAAAGCCTGCCGCATGGTTTGACAAAAACATTGTGGATGGTTGTATTAATTTATCCGCTACAATTACTGAAAATATCGCAGAGGCACTTCGACCAATTCAATCAGGTAAAGTGCAACAATATGCAATTTGGTTTTTCGTAGGTGTGCTGAGTTTTTCTGTTTTGTTTATTTATTTCTGGACTAACTGATTGTATTAAATGAATCTGTCGTTACTCATATTAATCCCATTACTCACTGCAATAGTCATATTGACTTGTAAGAACATCTTTGCAGTTCGCTGGGTTGCGTTTATTGGTTCGGTGATCCAATTGGGACTGTCATGTGCTTTGCTTTATTTCTACAATGCAGAAAGAGCTAGTGGTAATTTGGGTCAAATGCTTTTTACTGAACGACATTCCTGGTATGCAGCATTAAACATTGAATATTATATCGGAGTTGATGGAATTTCAATTGCAATGATTTTACTTACGTCTTTTGTAGTAGCAGCTGGCGTTTTGATTTCCTGGAAAATGGAAACACTAACGAAAGAATTTTTCTTTTTACTTATGTTATTGAGTGTTGGAGCGTACGGGTTCTTTATTTCATTGGATTTGTTTACGATGTTTTTCTTCTTAGAAGTTGCTGTAATTCCAAAGTTCCTTTTGATCGGAATCTGGGGAAGTGGTAAAAAAGAATACAGCGCAATGAAACTTGCATTAATGCTCATGTTTGGTTCTGCACTGGTTTTGATTGGCATTCTTGGAATTTATTACAACACGAATGATGGAAGTGGTCATCATACATTTGATATCTTAAAAATTTCTCATCAACATATTCCTTTAAGTCTGCAGATGTATTTCTTTCCAGTATTGTTTGCTGGATTCGGCGTTTTCACTGCGATGTTCCCATTTCATACTTGGGCGCCTGATGGACACTCTTCCGCTCCTACTGCTGCCTCGATGTTTCTTGCAGGCATCTCGATGAAACTTGGAGGTTACGGTTGTTTACGTGTTGCAACTTATTTGATGCCAGAAGGTGCTCACCACTATTCTTGGGTAATTATTTTACTTGCTACAATTGCAATTATTTATGGAGCCTTTGCAACCTTGATGCAAAAAGATTTAAAATACATTAATGCCTATTCTTCTGTTTCTCATTGTGGATTTGTTTTGCTTGGAATTGGCATGCTGACCAAAGTTTCTATTGAGGGGGCAGTGATGCAAATGGTTTCTCACGGATTAATGACAGCATTATTCTTTGCAGCAATCGGAATGCTTTATGAACGTACACACACCCGACAGGTGGCACAATTAGGGGGCTTGTTAAAAGTAATGCCGTTTATAGGAGTCGTATTTGTAATTGCAGGTTTGTGTTCATTAGGTTTACCTGGACTCAGTGGCTTTGCTGCTGAAATGACGGTATTCATGGGCGCATGGGAAAATCCTGAAATATGGCATCGTTTCGCAACAGTTCTTGCTTGTGCATCAATTGTTGTAACAGCTGTTTATATTCTTCGTGCGGCGGGATCTTCTGTCATGGGTCCAATAAAAGACGAACATTTCAGATTGATAAAAGATGCAGAATGGAATGAGAAATTAGCATCAGTACTTTTACTTGTTGCTATTCTTGCAATTGGAATGGCACCTTTCTGGCTGATCAATTTGGTTGGACCTGATTCAAAAATTATTATGGACCAACTTTCATCAATAGGAGGTTTCTGAGTTTATGGGAAAAGAATTTTTCATTTTGATGAAACCAGAGTTGAGCATAATGCTCATCATCTTCTTCTTGCTGTTTCTTAAAATATGGGACGGTATAAAAGAGAAATCTTCATTACTGTCGATTGTCAATTTATTATTACTACTCAACTTTGTTATTGGATTTCTTTTCAATAAGGAAGGTTCACTTTTCAGTGGAATGTATCATACCAATGGAATAATTGCATTTGAAAAAAATGTTCTTGCATTTGGAACTTTACTGATTTCACTCATGGCTTGGGATTGGTTGAAGAAACATGAACACATGTTGGAATTCTACATTTTACTTCTTTCCACTTTGTTAGGAATGAATTATATGATTTCATCTGGTAATTTCATGATGCTTTATCTCGGTCTTGAACTTTCTACCATTCCACTCGCGGCACTTGCAAATTTTGATCTCGATAAGTTGAAATCATCAGAGGCTGCCTTAAAAATGATTTTGTCATCCGCTTTTGCATCTTGCATTTTGCTTTTTGGAATCTCCATGCTTTACGGAACAACAGGTTCCTTATCATTCTCGGAAATTTCTATGCACATGGATGGCGGAATGCTTCAAATGCTTGCTTTCATCTTTGTATTTATTGGTTTCGCTTTTAAACTTTCAGTTGTTCCATTCCACTTCTGGACAGCAGATGTTTATGAAGGATCACCTATAGCAGTTACTTCGTATCTATCGGTCATTTCAAAAGGAGCAATTGTATTTGTTTTTGTTACCACACTTTTGAATCTTTTCAGCAATATGGGAACTAGCTGGTACCATTTGCTTGTCATCTCCATAGTGTTGACCATTTCCATTGGTAATTTATTCGCAATGCGTCAGGAGAATATTAAGAGATTTCTTGCTTTTTCATCCATCACTCAAGTAGGTTATATTTTAATCGGTCTTAGTAATGGTGGAAGTTCTGGATCAGCAGCATCAATTTATTTCCTCATCGTTTATATTTTCTCAAACCTTGCTGCGTTTGGAATCATCAGTATGGTTTCTATACAGACAGAGAAAGAAAATATTTCAGATTACAATGGTTTCTATAAGAATAATCCTATTTCAGGATGGGTAATGGCTTTAGCAATGTTTTCTCTAGCAGGTATTCCACCTACGGCCGGATTTTTCGGAAAAATGTTTTTAGTGACGGCCGGTGCAAGCAAAGGGAATTATCTTTTGGTTGCTTTCGCTTCTTTGAATATGGTAATTTCATTATTCTACTATCTCAGAGTGGTAAAAGCAATTTTCATCAATAAAAATGAATCTCCGATGGAAACTATTAAAACTTCATTCCCAATAAAGCTTGCATTAGGAGTTTGTATGCTGGGAATTGTAGCCACCGGATTTTACAGCGGCATTTATGATTATATCGTTTCTATCCTTAAATAATTTCTCAGGAAGCAATGGCACTCAATCCCAATCACGCATTTGAAGAATTAGATGGCATAAAATGTTCCATCGTAGAGAAGAACTGTAGTCCTGAACGAGCTGATTTTTTAAAAAAACTTCTTGAATTCAATAAATTCACTGTAGTTATTGCAAATAGCCCTCCACCAAAGGCAGCACCTGCTAAACCAGCTCCTGTTCTTGCTGAAGGCGAAGTTGCTCCACCACCTCCACCTACACCTCCGGCGCCACCTACAACCTTTACGGTTGGTGTTACAGACATTTCATTCAATCCTATCAGTGCTATTTACAATAAAGAATTAATTAGCCCATCAAAGCAATTTGTGGATGTAAAATACTGGAAACAAGAAGCTGAAACTCCTTCAACCCAAAAATGGTATTGGGAAAAATAGTGCAGCAATCTGAATAATAATTCGTTTCTCAGAGCAATTTTCATTGGTAAATTCCAATAATTACCGTTTTTATCAAAAGCACTATTTTTTTGTTATGAACAATGTCTTAAAAATTATAGAAAAACAATTTGGTAGACTGCTTTAAGAACATATCTTTGCACCCGCAATTGAGAAATCAAAAGCATGATTCCGTAGCTCAGCTGGTAGAGCATTACACTTTTAATGTAGGGGCCCTGGGTTCGAATCCCAGCGGGATCACAGTAGTTAAGTTCTTTGTTTTGTTTTTCGCTGTGATTCGTGTCCTGAAATACAGGAGCATCACTCCTTCGGAGTTCTCCCAGCGGGATCACAGTAGTTAAATCAAAGAATACGATTAAGTTCATTACCTTTATTGTCAATTGGATCGGTAGTTCAGCTGGTTAGAATGCCGCCCTGTCACGGCGGAGGTCGCGGGTTCGAGTCCCGTCCGTTCCGCAAAAAGCCTTCTCACAGAAATGTGAGAAGGCTTTTTTGTTTTTTCTGATTTCTAAAATTAAAGCTGATTTATTTCCAAACAATTTAAATTAGTTAAGAATTACTGAAGTTATTTTTTAACTTTCTAGAAATAAATTAGAATGGTACCTATTCAAGCCACATTACTTCAAAGTTTCGGATCGCTATTATTTGGCGCGTCTGACTTTGAAGCCATGACCCTTTTTGGAGAACCGGAAGAAAAAGAAATTCTGGAAGGCATTGATGGTTCTGAATCAACAGTTTGGCACTATTGGGCAAACGGATTTACACTTTTTTTTGATGGCCCTAAAACCAATCGTTTTTGCTGTGCAGAAATTGACAATTCAGTTGACCTTAAAATTTGGGATATATCGATTTTCTCTTTGAATGAACCCCAACTCAAAGAACTTTTTAAACAAAATGGGTTCAAAGAATTGGATGAAGAAAATCACGAATGGGGCGAAAAACGTATTACATTCGAGGACGCAATGGCGGACTTTTATTTTGAGAACGGAATCATGGTTTCTGTAAATTTCAGTACAATGATTTCTAGTGAAAGTGAAACAAATAATTAATTTTAAAACAAAACAATTATGCGCATTTTTCTTGTCGGCTATATGGGAAGCGGCAAATCCTCAATGGGAGCGGCTCTCGCGAAAGAACTCAATGTCAATTTTTTCGACCTTGATAAAGTAATAGAAAAAAAAGCAGGTAAAGATGTAACTGCCATCTTTGCTACTGATGGTGAAAAACATTTTCGCGATCTTGAAAAACAATGTCTTACTGAACTTTTAGAAGAGGACAATTGTGTTATCGCTTGCGGTGGTGGTACTCCTTGCTTCTTTGACAATATGGAAAAGATGAATGAAGCTGGTGTAGTCATTTATTTAAAAATGAGCACCGATCATCTTGCTGAAAGACTCGAAGCAGAAAAAGATACTCGTCCATTACTCAATGGCAAATCAGGTCATGAATTATGGACCTTAGTACACGAAACATTGCAGCAACGTGAACCAGATTATCTTAAAGCAAAATATAAAGTAAAGGCGAAAGATCTTAAACCCGCTGAACTTGCAGAATTCATTCGTTTGTATGAATTACAAGAAGTTGAAAGCGATTCTGACGAAGAAGAATAAGCTACTTTAATTTAATAATATAGCAGAGACTTATTTTAGGTCTCTGCTTTTTTTGTGCCAATATTAACCAATGAAAATCCAGTTTCCAATCATTTTGGCCATTGAATTCGTTAACTTTGAATTCCAAATTTCAACAACACTCTTTGTATGTCAACAGCCAAAACAAATACTGATATTACTTTCAATAAAAACGAAGACACTTTAAAACAAATGATCTCCGCCATGGAGAAACGTTTTGAAAAGGTGGCACTTGGTGGTGGAAAGTCACGTATTGAAAAACAACATGAACAAGGAAAACTTACTGCACGTGAACGAATTGAATATTTACTTGATAAAGAAAGTGACAGAATAGAAATAGGAGCATTTGCAGGTGATGGAATGTATGAAGAACATGGTGGTTGTCCTTCCGGTGGAGTAGTTGTGATGATTGGATACGTAAACAAAAAGCAATGTATCGTTGTGGCAAACGATGCTACTGTAAAAGCAGGGGCTTGGTTTCCCATAACAGGAAAGAAAAATCTTCGTGCCCAGGAAATTGCAATGGAAAATCGACTTCCGATTATTTATCTCGTCGATAGTGCGGGTGTTTATCTTCCAATGCAAGACGAAATTTTTCCTGACAAAGAAAACTTTGGGAGAATTTTCAGAAACAATGCCATCATGTCTTCCGAGGGAATTCTTCAGATTGCTGCTATCATGGGTTCATGCGTTGCAGGTGGGGCTTATTTGCCAATCATGAGTGATGAGGCGATGATTGTAGATAAAACAGGCACCATTTTCTTGGCAGGATCATATCTCGTTAAAGCAGCAATTGGCGAATCCATCGATAATGAAACATTAGGTGGTGCAACAACACATTGCGAAATTTCGGGTGTTACAGATTACAAATGTTTAGATGATAAAGATTGTCTCAATCGTATCCGCAACATTATGGATAAAGTTGGTGATTATGACAAAGCAGGTTTTGATCGCAAAACACCAACTGCACCTAAATTAGATCCGAATGAAATATTAGGCATCATGCCCGACGCGCGTGAAAAACCATATGAAATGCGTGAAATTATCAATCGACTTATTGATGATTCTGATTTTGAAGAATACAAAGAACTTTTCGGCCAATCCATCATCTGCGGATTAGCACGCATTGACGGTTGGGCTGTTGGTATTGTTGCGAATCAAAGAAAAGTAGTGAAGAGTAAAAAAGGTGAAATGCAATTCGGCGGAGTAATTTATTCCGATTCGGCTGATAAAGCAGCACGTTTCATTATGAATTGCAATCAGAAAAAAATTCCTTTAGTGTTTTTGCAGGATGTTACCGGATTTATGGTAGGATCTAGATCTGAACAAGGTGGAATTATTAAAGACGGTGCGAAACTTGTGAATGCAATGAGTAATTCTGTTGTTCCAAAATTCACCATCATAGTTGGAAATTCATACGGAGCAGGAAATTATGCAATGTGCGGAAAAGCCTACGATCCTCGTTTGATTGCTGCGTGGCCAACTGCACAAATTGCAGTAATGGGAGGTGCACAAGCGGCCAAAGTTCTTTTACAAATTCAAGTGAGTTCTTTAAAGTCTCAAGGCAAAAAAGAAATCACGCCCGAAGAAGAAAAAGAATTGCTGGATAAAATCACTGAAAAATATACTGCACAAACATCGCCTTATTATGCAGCAGCTCGTTTATGGGTAGATAACATAATTCATCCATTAGAAACGCGCAAATGGGTTTCTATGGGCATTGAAGCGGCAAATCATTCTCCGATAACGAAACGTTACAATACTGGAGTTTTACAGACCTAATCGTTTGTCAGTTGTCCATTGTCAATGAAGGATCAACCCAATAAAAAACTATAAGTTTAAAACAACGTGCTTAAAATTGACAACTGACAACCTAAAGCAAATATTAACCTCATGACTTCTCCCCTTTCAATTTCAACGCGTGCACCTAAACTTTTCGACAAGGAAAAAACGAAAGTAAAAACAGAACTGCTAAAAAAGGAGATTGCCGATTTGCAGAAAATTCTTTTTGCACAAGGGAAACATAGCATTTTAATTATTCTTCAAGGACTCGATGCATCTGGCAAAGATGGATTAGTAGCAAACGTTTTTTCTGGATTAAATCCATTAGGTGTAAGTGTCTACGCATATAAAGCTCCTACTCCTGAAGAACTTGCTCATGATTTTTTATGGAGAGTACATAAGAATTCACCCGAACGTGGTATGATTCATATTTTCAATCGTTCACATTACGAAGATTTATTAGTCCCAGTTGTAAATGGAAATCTCGACGAGAAAAAAACAAAGGAACGAATTTCAGATATTAATAATTTCGAATTGTTGCTACACAATCATAGCACTCATGTATTGAAATTCTATTTGCATATTTCGAAGGAGGAGCAAAAAGAACGATTAACGGAGCGGCAGACAAATCCAAAAAAATTCTGGAAGCATAACGACGGCGATTGGGAAACCAGTAAAAAGTGGAATGATTACATGAAAGCTTATTTGCAGATTTTCAAACATTGTAACCAACCCAATTGGCATATTATCCCAGCAGACCAGAATTGGTATAAAGAATATCAGGTGGCTAAAATTGTATTAACAAAATTGCAAAGTCTGAAATTGGAATATCCTGCCATGATGAAAAAATAATTTCATCTTAATTTCCTAAAACAATTGCGAGTGATAAATTGAAAGTGTCAAATATTTAGAGTTGTATCTTTCCGAGTGGACGTCGTTATAACAAAAACATCACGCGATGCAATTATTAAATTCAAAATTCAAATTCATTTTACCACTATTGATTTTGTCAGGTTGTATGTTATTCAAAACCCAGACCGACAAAATTCGAAAAACGCCTAAACTTATCTATGAAACACCTCCAGGAACAGTTTGGCTTCGTGCAAATTTATTTATTGATATAGCAGAAACTCGTAACCTTGATTATATTGAATTTATCTATTGGACCAGCCGGCGTGAACCGGAAAAATTAAATGCAATTCTTCCTGATACGAATGTTTGGAGAATACCATTAAAGTATCAAGAACCCTACATTTATTATTATTTACATCATCCGTCCTATAGAGATTATCCTGTAGTTGGAATTTCTTATGAACAAGCAGTTGCATTTTGTAAATGGCGAAGTGATCGGGTAAATGAATTTATTTTTATTCGCGAAAATAAAGTCAAGGAATGGAAAGCAGATTCCACTTATCCGTTTAAAGAAATATTCCGTTTCAGATTACCGACAAAAGAAGAATGGGAATATGCCGCCGCTGCTGGATTAAATCAGAATTTATATCCTTATGGTTATGAAAAATTGACAGGGAAAAACGGATTACCAGTTTCCAATACAATTGAATATAATAACCTCTATAATCACAGACAACATTTTCGTTACATCCGTCCCAACGATGGTGGTTCTGTTCAATATTCAGATGACTTAAGTGCTATAACTTCTCAGGTCACCGCTTTTTATCGGAACAAATATGGAATTTACAATATGACAGGAAATGTCTCCGAAATTATTGCCGATTCTTTATTCAAAGGATTAAACTATGATACCTATCTCGATGGTTCTAGTTTCAAAAACAATGCGGAAGATTATCATACTAGCGATACAACTTATCTTCGCTACGACAATCGAATGACATTCAAATATAAAAAGCCTCAAGCCTGGTTGGGTTTTCGCTGTGTTTGTGAAGTGCTTGTTGAAAGAAGAAGTGAGTACTAATTTTTTCAGAAGCAGAATATTCTCTTTTCTATTTGCATTTCTCCCGCTTTCCATTACAAATCCTTCTCAACCCAAATGTTGAAAAGGATTTTTCATTTCAATCGGGGCTATTTTCAACCCCTCACTTTTCTATAAACAGGCTTACGGCTGCAACACATCTGCACATTATTTCTTATCTTTACACCTCACAACAAAAACCCTGCGTTGTATGCAGGATTAAAAAACTAAATGATCAACATTACATTACCAGACGGAGCCGTTCGTCAATACGAATCAGGCACCACAGCGCTACAAATAGCACTATCCATCAGCGAAGGCCTTGCCAGAAATGTTCTCGGCGCTAAAGTAAACGGTGAAGCATGGGATTCCTCCCGACCAATTACTGCTGACTCCAAAGTTCAACTTCTTACTTGGAACGATCTCGACGGCAAAGAAATGATGTGGCATTCATCTGCCCATTTAATGGCTGAAGCATTAGAGACTATTTATCCTGGAGTAAAATTCGGCATTGGTCCTCCAATTGAAAACGGATTTTATTACGATATTGATCTTGGTGGCAAAGCAATGTCCTCTGACGATTTTTCTAAAATTGAAAAGAAAATCATTGAGCTTGCGCAAAAGAAAAGTGAGTTCATTCGCAAAGAAGTTTCTAAAGCAGATGCAATCTCTTACTTCACAGAAAAAGGCGATGAATACAAACTCGATCTTTTGCAAGATCTCGAGGATGGAAAAATTACATTTTACTCACAGGGAAATTTCACTGATCTCTGTCGAGGACCCCATATTCCGAATACCGGATTTATCAAAGCAGTAAAACTGCTGAACATTGCTGGTGCTTATTGGCGTGGTGATGAATCAAAAAAACAATTGACCCGTGTTTACGCAATCACTTTTCCAAAACAAAAAGAACTTGACGAATATCTCGTCATGCTTGAAGAAGCTAAAAAACGTGATCACCGTAAATTAGGTCGTGAATTAGAATTATTCGCGTTCTCAGAAAAAGTCGGAATGGGATTACCCTTGTGGTTACCGAATGGTGCTGCCTTGCGCGATCGTCTTCAGCAATTTTTACAAAAAGCACAAGTGAAAGCGGGATATCTTCCGGTTATCACTCCGCACATTGGAAACAAACAATTGTATGTGACTTCAGGTCACTATGAGAAATATGGAAAAGATTCTTTTCAGCCGATTAACACTCCGCAGGAAGGTGAACAATTTTTTCTAAAGCCGATGAATTGCCCACATCACTGTGAAATCTATAAAACAAAACCACGTTCGTACAAAGATCTTCCTGTACGTTATGCAGAATTCGGTACCGTTTATCGTTACGAACAGCATGGCGAATTGCATGGGCTCACACGTGTACGAGGATTCACACAAGATGATGCCCATTTGTTTTGTCGTCCTGATCAAGTGAAGGAAGAATTCTGTAAAGTAATTGACCTTGTACTTTATGTTTTCGGTGCACTTGGATTTACAGATTACACTGCACAGATTTCTTTACGTGATAAAGTTGATCGTTCAAAATATATTGGTACTGATGAAAATTGGAATAAGGCAGAGCAATCCATTATTGAAGCAGCTGCCGAGAAGAATCTGAAAACCGTAATTGAATACGGAGAGGCAGCTTTCTATGGTCCAAAACTGGATTTCATGGTACGTGATGCAATTGGTCGTAAATGGCAATTAGGAACTATTCAAGTTGATTACAATTTACCGGAGCGTTTCGAATTGGAATACACCGGTGCTGATAATCAGAAACATCGTCCTGTGATGATTCATCGTGCGCCATTTGGCTCTATGGAGCGTTTTGTAGCAGTATTGATCGAACATTGTGCAGGAAAGTTCCCTTTATGGTTAACACCTGAGCAAGTTGGTATTTTACCAATCAGTGATAAGTACATCGACTATGCCAAGAAAGTTCAGGAAATGCTGAGAAATTCCGATATTCGTGGCTTCATTGATGATCGTTCTGAGAAAATCGGAAAGAAAATCCGTGATACTGAATTGAAGAAAGTTCCTTTTATGTTGATTCTCGGAGAAAAAGAAGAAGCCGATGGCACAGTTTCTGTGAGAAAACAAGGTGATGCAGAACATGGAGATTTAGGCGCTATGCCCATTGCCTCATTCGCAGATCTGATTAATATAGAAGTGAAAAATAAATTAGAATCATTCAACAATTAGGAAAATAATTTTAATTTTTGAGTTCTGAATTTTGAATTGATGCTCAGTTAATCCAAAATTTAGAATTAAAAATTTAAAACTCAAAATTCAATTAAGTTTAACTAAAAACCGGAGGTCAAAATCGCAGCTCCTTTCAACCCAAGTAATCGTCCACGACCATCTGTTCCAAGCGGGCCTCGTCCCCCATTTCAGCGTGGATCAAGAATGCCAAGAAGAGAAGATCTTCACAGGATCAATGAAAAAATCCGCGACGTAGCCAATGTGCGCGTTGTTGGAGAAGGAATCGAACAAGGATTGTTTTCTATTGAGAAAGCCCTTGAAATTGCTAAAGAAGCAGGTCTTGATTTAGTAGAAATTGTACCCAATGCTGATCCACCAGTTTGTCGTGTGGTCGAGTACAAAAAGTTCCTTTACGAACAGAAAAAGAAGCAGAAAGAGATGAAATCTAAAGCGACAAAAGTTGTCGTAAAAGAAATTCGTTTCGGTCCGCATTGTGATGATCATGATTTTAATTTCAAGAGAAATCACGCTATAAAATTCTTAGAAGCCGGTGCAAAAGTGAAAGCTTATGTAATGTTCCGCGGACGTACAATTGTTTTCAAACAACAAGGAGAAATTCTATTGTTGAAATTTGCCCAAGAGTTAGAAGAAGTTGGAAAAGTAGAACAATTACCACTTTTAGAAGGTAAGCGAATGTTTATGCTTTTGGCTCCAAAGAAGAAGAAGTAATTAGTTATTAGTGATAAATTATTAGTTAATAGAAGGGTCTGGACTTTATTCCGACCCTTTTTTCTTCCTTTTAAGGCGCTTTTTGAAAAAAATCATCTTTTTTCTATTAACTAATAACTATTAACTAATCACTTTCATTACATTTGCACCCCCTAAGGAATGTTCCAGCGGGAAAACAAGAACAGTTTTATGCCAAAGATGAAAACCAATTCCAGCGCGAAGAAGAGATTCAGGATCACTGGTTCGGGTAAAATCAAGCGTAAACATGCTTACAAAAGTCACATTCTAACCAAAAAAGGAACTACACGTAAACGTCGTCTTACAAAAAGCGGCCTTGTATCCAAACAGGATACTAACAACGTGAAAGCTCTCCTTTGCTTGTAGGATTAACTTAAAAGCAGTTACCTGGTTTATTCGAAAAACTAAATGTTAAACCCGGCTCTCAAGCATTAAAGTTCTCTTTCCTTCGATAAAAATTCAGGAAGAGACGCTGACAGCCAAAACGAAACAAAGAAATGCCAAGAAGTGTAAATCACGTTGCCTCCCGCGCTAAGCGCAAAAAGGTCCTTAAAATGACTAAGGGCTATTGGGGCGCTCGCAAAAATGTATGGACAGTAGCTAAAAACACCCTTGAAAAAGGTTTGGTTTATGCTTACCGTGACCGTAAACAAAAGAAACGTAATTTCCGTTCATTGTGGATCCAGCGTATCAACGCAGGTGTTCGCGAGCACGGATTATCTTATTCCCAGTTCATCGATATGGCGAATAAAAAAGGTGTAACGCTTAACCGCAAAACACTTGCTGATCTTGCAATGAATCACCCTGAAGCTTTTGCTGCAGTTGTGAAATCTGTAAAATAGGCTAGCCTTCCGCTCGCTTCTCGACTGCGCTCGAAGCAACGGTATAAATTTTAGAAACCCCAAACAGTAATGTTTGGGGTTTTTTTTATTGGAAATTACTTGAGAATAAAAAAGCTTCTCATCCCGATAGCAATCGGGACTGAGAAGCTTTTTGAGTTTTACTAAATGCAATTATTAGCACAAAGTCTAAAAAAGTGCAATTATTTTTTAGAAACCATTTCCATTACTTCTGTTGAAACTCCTGTCATAGAATAGCCTCCATCATGGAACAGATTCTGCATTGTTACCATTTTACTAAGATCAGAGAACATCAGAATGCAATAATTCGCACAATCTTCTGCACTTGCATTTCCTAATGGAGAAAGTTTTTGAGCGTATTCATAAAAATCTTCGAAGCCTTTGATTCCGCCACCAGCAGTTGTTTTTGTAGGTGATTGTGAAATCGTATTCACACGCACTTTTCTGTGTTTACCATAATGATAACCAAAACTTCTTCCAACAGATTCCAGCATTGCTTTTGCATCAGCCATATCTGAATAGAAAGAGAAAGTACGTTGCGCAGCGATGTATGAAAGTCCAACTACTGAACCCCATTCGCTGATTGCATCCAATTGATAAGCTGCTGACATCATTTTGTGAAATGACATTGCACTTACATCAACCGACTTCATATAAAAATCATAATTCAATTCAGGATAAGCAATGTTTTTACGAATGTTTGGAGACATTCCAATGCTATGTAAAACGAAATCAATTTTACCGCCAAGAATTTCTTGTGATTGAGTGAACAGATTTTTTAATTCATCCATGTTCGTTGCATCAGCAGGAATGATTTTGGAACCTGTTGCTTCAGCGAGTTTATTAATTTCTCCCATGCGCATGGCAATTGGAGCATTGGTCAATGTGAAAACTGCACCTTCAGAATGTGCCTTTTCAGCCACTTTCCATGCAATAGAATTAGAATCTAAAGCTCCAGAGATGATACCACGTTTTCCTTTGAGAAGATTGTATGACATATTTAAATGATTACAAATTAAAGATTGATATTAAAGATCGAAAGATTACTAATGATAATTTTAAATAAGATCAGGTCAAATATACTTAAGAGATATGAGACTATTTGGCGAAGTATTGATTAATTCTTCAACAACTCCTTAGCATTTTTCATTGCGGCCTCCCCTACTTTTCCAGCACTCAACATTTTTGCAATTTCTTGCACACGCTCATCCTTGCTCAAAGAACGAATACGCGTAACGGTGCGATTTTTCTGCTCTTCTTTATACACAAACAAATGAGATTTTCCTTTGCTTGCCACTTGCGGCAAATGGGTGATTGTAATGACCTGCATGGAATCAGCCATCTGTTCCAAAATGATTCCAGTTTTAGCTGCTACATCACCAGAAATTCCTGAATCAATTTCATCAAAGATGATGGTGGGCAATGCAGTATGTTTTGCCAACAACGATTTCAAACTCAACATTAATCGAGACAACTCACCACCGGAAGCTACCTTACTTAATGTCTGTGCTTCGCTCCCTTTATTTGCAGAGAAAAGAAATGTCACTTTATCAATTCCACTTTCTTTTGGTTCTGATAATTCCTCAAGAGAAACATTCAACTCTGCATTTGGCATTCCCAATTGATTTAATGTCTCCTTTACTTCTTTCGAAAGTTTAGGAGCAGCTGTTGCACGTTTCTTTGAAAGTTTAACAGCTTGATCTAGCAACTTTTTACGCTCCTGTTCTACTTCTTTCTCTAACTTCTTAATTTGATCTTCCATTGAACCGATGTCGGAAATTTTTCTTTCCAATTCATTGCATAAATCAATCAATTCCTCAATAGTTTTTACAGCATGCTTTTTTTGCAAGCGATAAATCTGATCCAATTGCTCCTGCACAACTTCTGATCGTTTCGGATCATGAATTATATCGCCTTCAACAGTTTCTATTTCGCTCGCAATGTCTTTCAGTTCAATGTAAGCGCTATTTATTCGTTCACTTAAAGCTGCAATTTTGGGATTGTATTTTGCCAAATGAGCCAAGGTGGTTTTTATTTCTACCAATGAAGCAATCATACTTTCGTCTTGTCCATCCAGCATTGTCAAGGATTTTGAAAGTCCGCTTTTGATTGTCTCTGCATGTTCAAGCGTTTCCAATTCCGCTTCGAGAATAGATTGCTCTCCTTTTTTCAATTTCGCATTTTCCAATTCTTCAAATTGAAAATTGAAATAATCGAGGTCCTTTTTTGCTTTGGATTCTCGCTCATTCAATTCTGCCAATTGCTCAGAAAGTTTACGGAATGATTTGAAAGTAGTTTTATATTCAGCTCTCAATCCTTCAGTTCCTGCCACTGCATCCAAGGCATTTAATTGAAAAACAGATTCATTCAACTCTAAAGTTTCGTGTTGTGAATGAATATCCACTAAACGATTACCGATTAATTTCAACAGGGAAATACTTACCGGAGAATCATTAATGAAGGCTCGCGATTTTCCTTCGGGATTTATTTCTCTTCTAATAACGGTTTCGGTTTCGTAATCAATTTCATTTGCCAAAAACAATTCTTTCAAATCGTATTCCTTGACATTGAATGTTCCTTCCACTAAACACTTTTTGGTTTTATCATTTAACGCAGAAGAATCAGCGCGATCGCCGAGCAATAAACCTAAAGCACCAAGGAGGATAGATTTCCCTGCGCCTGTTTCGCCTGTGATGATGGTGAGGCCTTTTGCAAGGTCAATCTCAAGTTCATCGATCAAAGCGTAATTCCTAATTACAATGGTCTTAAGCATAAATCAATTTATAAAAACAAAAATAACAAGGGTCGCAATGAATTACGACCCTTGATTATAAAAAATATCAACTAAAATTTAAGCAGTCACTTTTTTCAAAACTTCTGCCATTTTCTTTCCGATATCAGCCGGAGAATCTACAACATGAACTCCGCATTCACGTAGAATTGCCATTTTAGCTTCTGCTGTATCTTCTGCTCCGCCAACAATTGCACCTGCGTGACCCATTGTACGACCTTTAGGAGCAGTTTTTCCTGCAATAAATCCAACAACAGGCTTTTTATTTCCGTTTGCTTTAATCCAACGTGCTGCTTCAGCTTCTAATCCACCACCAATTTCACCTATCATTACAATTCCTTCTGTTTGCGGATCATTCATCAACAATTCAACTGCTTCTTTTGTTGTGGTTCCGATAATAGGATCGCCACCAATTCCAATGGCAGTAGTAACTCCCATTCCTGCTTTTACAATTTGGTCCGCAGCTTCATATGTAAGCGTTCCTGATTTAGAAACAATTCCAATAGTGCCTTTTTTGAAAACGAAACCTGGCATAATTCCAACCTTTGCTTCGCCGGCAGTTAAAACTCCAGGACAATTTGGTCCGATCAATCGACAATCTTTTCCTTTGAGATATTCTTTTGCCACAATCATATCTTTCACTGGAATTCCTTCTGTAATACAAACAATTACTTTGATTCCACCTTCCGCAGCTTCGATAATTGCATCCGCAGCAAAAGCTGGAGGAACAAAAATAATTGACACATCAGCACCAGTACCTTTTACGGCATCAGAGACTGTATTAAAAACAGGTTTCTCTAGATGTTTTGTGCCACCTTTTCCAGGTGTAACTCCACCAACAACATTGGTTCCGAATTCAATCATTTGTGTGGCATGAAAAGTACCTTCTGTTCCAGTAAAACCTTGAACAATTACTTTTGAATTTTTTCCGACAAGAACGCCCATTTGAGAAATTAGTTATTAGTTATTAGTTATTGGTGATTGGTGATTAGTGATTAGTGATTAGTGATTAGTGATTAGTGATTGGTGTCCGCCTAGGCGGGGGTGATTGGAAATTGATGGGTAAAAATAGGGAAAAAGTGCAGGGAAAAAAGCGGTTATTAACGGGTGTCGATAAATATCTTTAAACTCCCAAACGGTCATGAAAACCCTAATTCTTACGAACTTGTTCTAAGTTGATGGAATTTGTTGGATCAATTATTAATCCCGTTATACTTTTCTGAACCAGCCTCACAATCCGATCATAATACAAAGGAATTACCGGACTTTCCTCAATGAGAATTTGATCCATTCGAAGGAATAATTCTGATCGCGCGGAATCGTTTTGCTCAACCAGACATTTCTCATAATAGCGATCAAATTCTGAATGATGAAAATGGGTGTAATTCGCTCCTTCAGGACTATAATGTTTGCTATAAAAAAGCGACATGAAATTTTCAGGATCAGGATAATCGCAGATCCATGATTTACGGAAAACTTGCAATTTCCCTTCGGCAACGGCTGATTTAAATGCTGTAGGCGGCATAATATCAACTTCAACTTTTATTCCGATTTCATTGAGCTGACTAGAAACATCTTCAGCAATTTCAATATAACTTGAAGTCGTTGTAATCTTGATTGGTTTCAAACCTTTTCCCCCTGGAAATCCTGCCAGATCCAATAACTCACGCGCTTTATCAGGATTATAAGAATAACCCTTCAATTTCGATTGATCGTAAGCATGCATATCCGGAGGAATAAATCCGTAAACCGCTGGTGTTCCTAAATTGTAGCGACGGAAA
Source organism: Bacteroidia bacterium (assembly GCA_038237845.1). GTDB lineage: Bacteria > Bacteroidota > Bacteroidia > Palsa-965 > Palsa-965. The sequence goes on along the minus strand of JBBRYH010000007.1, from coordinate 31,914 downwards.
CGAACAATTTTATCTCTGTCAATTGCATAATTCATGGCTTGGCGTAGGTATTTAATCCGAAGCGGAGAATTTTTTACAATGTCCATATTTTCATCAATGAGAATTCCGAAATAATCTGTTTTCAGAAATGGCTCAGAAACGAGAACTATTTTATCATTATACGTAGCCTTTAAATGGCCATCTTTCTCTAAAACTTTTTCTTTATTGATGGCATCAATTCCAGAAATCATATCTAAATCTCCACTCATAAACTCGATAAAAGCAGCATCAGGATCTTTTACAAATGAAACGGAAATCATATCCAAATGTGGCAATTTCACACCCATTGCATCAACTTTGAAATAGTTCTGATTTTTCTCTAATACCAATGAAATTTTGTCTTTCCAGAATTTTAATTGAAATGGTCCAGTGCCAATAGGATGGATGCCAAAATCTTTTTTATAAAACAAAACCACTTCTTTAGGAACAACGGAGAAATATTTCATCGTTAAAATTCCAAGAAAAGGTTTAAACGGTTTTTTCAAACGGATCGAAAGTGTTGAATCGTCTTCTGCTTTTATTGCAGGAACCTCAGAACCAAATTCATGATCAATTCCATCGACAAGTGTAGAGGCATTTGAAATGGATTTGTCAAACAAACGATTGAAACTGAAAACGAAATCAGAAGCATTTACTTTTCTTCCTTTGCCTCCCGGAAATTGTGGATTGTCATGAAATACAATATCTGTTCGGAGATGAAAAGTGTATTGAAGACCATCGTCAGTAATATTCCATGATTTAGCTATGCATGGTTTAACCTCAAGAGCAGTATCCATTTCAACTAAACCATTAAAAAGTTGTGCGAGGGCCCAATTATTTTCAAATGAACCTGCCAATGCAGGATCCAAAGAAGTCACATCACCTAATTCATTAAACCGAAAAATCTGTCTAGAATCAGTTACTTTATTTCCCTCACCACAGTTTACTAGAAGCGAAATAACGCATGTTACTAAAAATATAGACAGTAGATTTTTTTTCATTTTCATAGGTAATTAAGACTTAACAAGTTTACCGCTTTCAAGGAGTTGATTCCCTGCCCTATGCATTGTGGTTTTAAACAGGGTTATTAACAAAAAAGTACAATCGGGATAATAAATAAAGAAATGGATGAATAAAAAGAAGCTGGGCAAGGAAAAATGAGGCAGAAATTGGTCTTTACATTTTCATCTCTCTGCGCTCCTTTCCTGCCCTCGTTTTGTTACCTTTGCACCAATGAAAACCGCAAGAACAGTAGCATTTCATACGCTTGGCTGCAAACTCAATTTTTCGGAGACCTCTGCTATTGGTCGCCAGCTTACTACAGCTGGATATCAAAAACAGGAATTTAATCAGGGGGCAGATGTTTATGTTATTAATACCTGTTCTGTTACTGAAAACGCAGATCGTGAATGTAGAAAAACAGTTCGTGATGCATTGGCAATTTCTCCGGATGCATTTGTGGTAATTATTGGATGCTTTGCTCAATTAAAACCAAAGGAAATTGGGGAAATAGAAGGTGTTGATTTGGTTTTAGGTGCTTCAGAAAAATTTAATCTTGTTAGCTATCTTGATTCAATTCAAAAACGTGAACAAGCTGCTGTTCATGCTTGCGAAATTGAAGAAGCGAATTTCTTTGTAGATGCATGGTCATTTGGCGATCGCACTCGCGCCTTTTTGAAAGTTCAGGATGGCTGCGATTATACTTGCGCCTTTTGTACTATTCCTTTGGCAAGAGGAAAAAGCAGAAGTGATACCATTGAAAATGTTTTGAAAAATGCAAGTCATGTTGCATCTCTTGGGACAAAGGAAATTGTACTCACAGGTGTTAATCTTGGTGATTTCGGAAAAGGTGCAAATGGAGGAAAAACAAAAGAGGAAGATTTTCTGGAATTAATTAATGCATTAGACGAAGTAGAGGGAATAGAGCGAATTCGTATTTCCAGTATAGAGCCAAATTTGCTTAATGATAAGGTCATCGAATTTGTGTCAACCGCAAAGCGGTTTGTTCCACACTTTCATATTCCATTGCAATCCGGCTCTGATAAGATTCTGAAATTAATGCGTCGTCGCTATTTGAGAGAATTATATTCCAATCGTGTTACACAAATAAAAACTTTGATGCCGCATTGCTGCATAGGAGTAGATGTGATCGTTGGATTCCCTGGAGAAACGGAAACAGATTTTCTTGAGACTTATAATTTTCTGAATCAATTGGACATTTCCTATTTACATGTTTTCACTTATTCTGAACGTCCGAATACAGATGCAATTCAAATGGATGGCATTGTTCCAGTTCAAGAGCGAAAACGAAGGAATAAAATGTTGCGTATTTTATCAGAAAAGAAATTAAGACATTTTTATGCGCAGCATGAAGGAAGTGAGCGTCCTGTATTATTTGAACATGAGAATCGTGATGGAAAGATGCACGGTTATACAGACAATTATATAAAAGTAAAACATCCTTTTGACGAAAATTTAGTGAATAAAATTATTGAAGTTCAACTTACGAAAACCGAATTAGATGGCATCGCAGGGGTTGAACTTTTATCTGTGCTTAAATAAAAACTGAATTAAATTCTCCCTATGTATCCAACCATTTATGACGCGGTAAAAGACATTTTCGGATTAAGTATTCCGGCATTAAAATTATTGCAGAGTTTCGGTTTTTTTGTAGCTATTTCCTTTTTGTTATGCGCATGGGTTTTTGCAAAAGAATTAAACAGAAAAGAAAATCAGGGATTTTTCAAACCTGCATTTCGTAAGATCATGACAGGACTTGCAGCAACAAGAACTGAATTAAGCGGACAATTTGTTTTTGGATTTTTGATAGGATGGAAATTAGTTTCTATTCCATTCGCAGGAGGTGCCTTCTCTTCTGACCCACGTGCCTATATTTTGTCAACTTCTGGAAATATTTTTATTGGAATAGCAATCGGTGGAGCATTCGCTTATTTCAAATGGAAACAATCCGCGAAAAAAAGATTAAAAGAGCCAATCGAAATTGAAGAAAAATTTAGAGCAGGAGATCATGTCGGTAACATGACTTTAGTAGCGGCATTTTTCGGATTTCTTGGTGCAAAGATTTTTCATATTCTTGAAAATTTTTCAGACTTTCTGAAGGACCCTGCTGATATGCTTTTTTCTTTTTCCGGATTAACAATGTATGGCGGATTGATTTTAGGAGGTGCTGCAGTACTTTTTTATGCTAGGAAACAAGGATTTGGTTTGTTGTATGTAATGGATGCTTGTGCACCTGGACTTTTTCTTGCTTATGGATTTGGTCGTTTAGGTTGTCAAGTTTCTGGTGATGGGGATTGGGGAATTGTGAATCTAAAACCGAAACCAGGTTGGTTGTTTTTTCTTCCGAAATGGGCATGGGCTTATGATTATCCGAACAATGTAAATCATACCTGTAATCCGTTTACAGATCCATCGAGCTCTGAATATTTAATGGCCCAATTGCTATGCGATCCAAATAATATTCATTTGGCAGCTCCGGTATACCCTACTCCATTGTATGAAGCATTTGTAAATATTTTATTCTTTTTTATTCTTTGGTCGCAACGTAAAAAGTTTTCATCTCCCGGAGCTTTATTCAGCGTTTATTTAATTTTCAACGGACTAGAACGCTTTTTAGTTGAATTAATTCGTGTGAATACTACACTTTTCAAAATCGGTTCTTATCATGTTACACAAGCTGAATTAATTGCAGTTTGTTTGATGAGTCTTGGAATTATTGGATTAATCTGGACTAAAAAACGTGCTAAAACAACATTAGCATAATTAATGCCAGCTACTGAAGAAATACTTACTTCTGAAAATCTTCGACTAATATGCGAACAGGTTAAGGTATTAAGTATTCGTATTGGTAAATTCATTTCCGACGAACGTAAAACAATAAAACCTTCTGATATAGAAACAAAAGGATCATCTGATTTTGTTTCATATGTAGACAAAACTTCCGAAAAGTATTTTGTGGAGGGATTGAAAAATATTTTTCCAGCAGCAGGATTTATTTCCGAGGAAGATTCATCCTTAATAAAAAATGAACGTTACAATTGGATCATTGATCCTTTGGATGGAACTACAAATTATTTACAAGGAGTTCCTTGCTTTGCAACTTCGGTTGCGTTGACAGAATATGGAAAACCATTACTTGGAGTTGTATATGAAATCAACATGAAGGAATGTTTTTATGCATGGAAAAATGGTGGCGCATGGATGAATGAAGAACGAATTCATGTTTCAAATAAAACCAGTTTAAAACAATCGCTGATTGCAACGGGGTTTCCTTATGAGGCTCAAAGTTGGCATGAACAGTATATTAACTTGTTTTCAGATGTTCAGCGATCAAGTATAGGAATGCGTCGTCCTGGTTCTGCAGCGACTGACATCGCCTATGTAGCTTGTGGAAGATTCGATGGCTACTATGAAAAAGGAATTAAAGCCTGGGATGTTGCTGCAGGAGCTATTCTTGTATTGGAAGCTGGTGGAATCGTCAGCGATTTTACAGGGAAGGAAGATTATATTTTTGGCCGGGAATTTATCTGTGGAAATAAACCTGTTCATCAGGAATTACTTTTGAAAATAAAACATCATCTTGATTCGATTTGAATCAAAAAGAAATAAAAATATGACAAAATTAAAATTGACTCGACCTCTTGCTTTTATTGATCTTGAAACAACAGGTATTAATGTAGCATCAGATCGAATTGTAGAAATTGCGATTTTGAAATTGATGCCGAATGGAGATAAGGAAATGAAATGCATGCGCATCAATCCGACTATTCCAATTCCTGCATTTATTACTTCCATTATTCATATAACAAATGAGGATGTAAAAGATAGTCCGACGTTTAAGGATTCTGCTAATATGTTATTTAGTTACATTTCCGGATGTGATTTGGCGGGATATAATTCTAATAAGTTTGATGTACCACTTCTTGCAGAAGAATTTCTTCGTGCAGGAGTTGAATTTGACGTAAGCAAAATAAAATTGGTTGATGTTCAAAACATTTTTCATAAAATGGAGCAACGTACTTTATCTGCCGCTTATAAATTTTATTGTGGATTGGATTTAGTGAATGCCCATAGTGCAGATGCAGATATAGAAGCTACATGGGCAATTCTTGAAGCTCAAATTGAACGTTATCCTGATTTAAAAAATGATGTAGATTTTCTTCATGAGTTTTCTTCACGTTCCAATAATGTAGATTTGGCAGGAAGAATTGTTTTAAATGATAAAGGAATTCCTGTTTTTAGTTTTGGAAAACACAATGGCAAAACTGTATCAGAAATTTTTGAAAAGGAACCTTCCTATTACAACTGGATGATGAATGGAGATTTTCCGTTGTACACAAAAAAGGTATTAACACAGTTGAGATTACAAATGAAAAAATGACCTACTGATTTTTTGAATTTAATTTTGAAAATACTTAGAAATTAGAGTTAAACAAATTACCAGATTACCATATCCCTTCACTATGAAAATTATTTGCATTGGAAGAAACTACGCTGAGCACGCAAAGGAAATGAATTCTCCAATTCCCATGGAGCCTGTTTTATTTTTAAAACCTGAAACTGCTTTATTACAAAAAAATCTCCCATTTTATTATCCGGAATTTACAAAGGACCTCCATCACGAAGTAGAAATTGTATTGAAGATTTCTAAGATGGGCCGACATATAGAACCGATGTTTGCAAATCGCTATTATGATGAAATAGGAATTGGAATAGATTTTACGGCGCGCGACATTCAAACGAAGTGCAAAGAGAAAGGATTGCCCTGGGAAAAAGCAAAAGCCTTTGACCACTCCGCTCCTATTGGCAAATTTTTACAGAAGGCTAAATTTCCATTAATGGATGATATTCATTTTCATCTTGACATTAATGGGAAACAGGTTCAAAAAGCTTCCACAGAAGATCTCCTTTTCTCTTTCGATCAACTTATTGCGTATGCTTCTCAATTTTTCACTTTAAAGAAAGGCGATTTAATTTTCACAGGTACACCCGAAGGTGTTGGACCGGTAAAAATTGGTGATCGATTGGAAGCTTATATTGGAGAAGAAAAATTGTTGGATTTCGAAATAAAATAATGAAGGTTTGAATTTAGCTACCAACAATAAAATACAATAAAATAAAAGTCCCCTTGCAATTAAGCTAGGGGACTTTTCTATAATTACTAATATTATTTAGTCTTTAACAAACTTCATCAAGTAATTTGAATTCTGATTCATTACTTGAAGTGTATAAACACCAGCAGCTAACGTTTCTGTAGCAATTACTTCATTGCTATTTTTTGTAGAGAATGATCGTACAATTTGTCCCATTGAATTGAAAACATTGATTGTAAATCCTTCCACTGAAACGGGTATTGAAATTTGAACTAGCTGCTGATTCGCGTTATAAAATGCACTTGCATCTGTAGCGTTCATCTCATCTATACCGGTACAGCCAACTGCAATCGTTTGAGAAATTACAGTATCTGCACCACATGCATTTGTAATAATCAAAGTTGCATTATAATTTCCAGCCGCACTATAGGTTACCGTTGCACTGGAAGAATTTGAAGTTGCAGGACTGCCACCAGGGAAGCTCCAACCAAAGTTCGTAGCGTTAGTGCTATTTGATCCATCAAAAATAACGGATTGACCAACACAAATAGCTGTCGAACTTTCGGTTTCAACTGCAACTGGAGTATTCAATACATCAATTTCAATTGTAGAATTACTTGAACATCCTGTTGCTGTAGTTGTTCCCTGAACATTATAAGTAATTGTTGAAGTTGGCGTACACACTGTACTTGCAGTTGTAGTCGATGATAAGAAAGTTGGCGGCGTCCATATATAACTATTTGCTCCGCTTGCCGTTAATGTCGTAGGGGTTCCGGAACAAACTGAAGTTGAAGTTGCAGAAATCAATACGGACGGATTTGGATTAACAGTAATATTCACAAAGGCAGAATCAAATAAATCACATCCTCCGCCTACAACATAAAGAATTGCAGAATAAGATCCTGGAGTGTTATAAAGTGTGGATTGCATAAGAGAATTTGAAGTTAAAGGAGAACCACCTGGGAAATACCAAAGCAAAGTATCCTGATAAGTTGAACCAGTTGCATCAAAAGAAATAGCTGCACCTTCACAAATTGTTGTTGCTGATTGTGTAAAAACAGCTTGTGTATTTAATCCAGTAAGGAATGGGTGGATATAAAGTGAAACAGGTAAATTCCATGAACCAGCAGTGGTATATTCATGCCAAGTATTGTTTGATTGCTGTTCCCAAACCGGAATAGGAGCTGAAGTTTGTCCGGAGGTGTTACTTACAATTGATAACGTATCATGTGAAGTAGCCCAATTTAAATTTGTTAAATCAATACTTACAAAGAACTTTTTGGAAACAGGTAAAGTGATAGGAGAATTTACAAAAGAGAATTCTGTATAATAATTTCCATTAACATCTGCCATAATCTGTCCCATGGTAGTGTTGACAGTCCCAAGTAATGTCGTTGGCACACCCGTTGTTCCATCATAAATATGACAAGGAACAATTTTCGAAGGAGTTGAAGTATATGCAAGTCCGAAAGCAACCCAAACATTATTCAAAATAGTATAAGGTTGTGTTGACTCATCATAATACATTGCTTTTTGTTTTTCGGCATTTACATTGACACCATTAATCCATCCGGCTTGACCAACACTTGTTCCTGTATAATAATTTACAGGGCTCCAAGTTGCAGGAGCAGGTAAATTTACTTTTGTACATCCTCCAGCAGGAGTAACTAAAATATACGCTGTAGCTAAATGTGTATTATTTCCATTTGCATTAGTTACAGTAAGCGAAACATTATAAGTACCAGGTGTATTGTAAACGATCAATCCTGGAGTTTGAGCAGTAGATGAACCAGGAGTACCACCAGTAAATGTCCATGAATAGGTTGTTCCCGCATAACAATACAATGACTGATTGGTAAACTGTACTGCACCACCAGCAGTTACCGTCGTCACGTTTGCCACAAAATTAGCAACGGGAGGCAAATTTAAAGTAGAACCAACACAGGCCATCGAAGCATTGGCATCAATCCTTCCACCACCTAATTGTCCTATGTAACTTGGATTCTGTGTGTTTATATTCACCGCATTATTTACAATACAATTGCGAACATCTGCAGTCGTTAACAAAGGATTTAAGGAAAGCATTAATCCAGCAAGACCGGCAACTAATGGACAAGCCATAGAAGTACCTGAAAGATTTCCATAAGCATTTCCTGGAAGTGTACTATAGATATTATTTCCTGGAGCGGAAATATCTACCCAAGTTCCATAGTTTGAAAAACTTGCTTTTGCATCTCCGCTTTGAGTAGCAGCTACTGCTATACATTCTGTGTAAGCAGCTGGATAAAACATAGTATTTACATTACTATTTCCTGCAGCTGCAACCAGCACAACTCCTTGTTGAGAAGCCCATGTAATAATATTCTGCGCAGTCGTAGAAGTTCCCGTTCCACCCCATGACATGCTGATAACATCAGCACCCGCTGCTACAGCATAAACTACTCCATCATAACCATTGGTTACTGTAGAAGAAGAAGCAGAATTTGTAGTAGCCTTTACGCAAACTAATTTACAAGAATAACCAATTGATGCAATTCCAATTGAGTTATTACTTTTTGCACTTGAAATTCCTGCGCAATGTGTACCATGATCCCAAGTGTTATTAATTGGATTGGGGTTATTGTCATTATCACCAACATCATAACCATTAATATCATCGATATATCCATTACCATCATCATCAATATTATTCGAAGCAATCTCACCTGGATTCACCCAAAGATTTCCTGAAAGATCCTGATGTGTACGATCGATAGCATTATCTACAATTGCAATTTTAATTGTAGAACCTACAGAAAAATAATTCCATGCCGCAGCTGCATTAATAGTTGCAAGATGCCATTGTGAACCATAAGAAGGATCATTTGGAGTTAAACAAGTGTAATCCATCGGTACACGCTCAGCATAAACAATCTGCTTTGATGCTTTCAATTCATCAATGATTGTTAATGCAGAATTATAATCACCGAATTCCAGTAAATAAGTTCTTTGCAAAATAGGTGAAGTTTTCGCAGCGTAGAACGGCTTCGAAAGTTTAGTAACCATATGTGTTTTCGAAATCGGAACTAGGAAAGGCAATGATCCAACTGCAAGGTTCAAAGGATTTTCATTTAGAGACGCTACAATTCGAACGTCATCTTTTACCCTGAACCAGATTTTTCCATCTTGGTAAACTGGTTGAGAAGATTGAGCAACTCCAATAAATGGAGAAAGAGCAATGATTGCAGCTAGTAATAGTTTTTTCATGAGTTTAAATTTGAAGAACTGATTTTAATCCGTTTTTAGGGCCATACAATATGGCAAAAAAAAGCGAGGAAATCTATTGAAATCCCCGCTCTTTTATGTTAATAAATCCGCTAATAGAACCAAATCCCTCCAGGAATTACACCAACCAATTTATCATCCGTTAGAACACCAGCAGGAGTATATCGGAGCAAATGCCCACGCTGACTGTAATCTACTGCATCTGTAACAAATATTTCACCAGTAAGTGGACGAATTCCTAATCCATAAAAGCTCTGTGTTGTTTGAGCAATAAAGGGTAAAGTTGGAACGCTTGCTGTATTAGAAGGAAAACGATAAACACCGTAATTCAAATAATATAAAGTATCACCAGCTGCATTCGAACAAATATGGGTAGGACTTTCAAAAGTTGTAAATGGCCATGATTGCTCAACGGTATGAGAAGTTGTATTTATACGATACAATCCGCCGGCAGCGCTTGTAAAATAATCTCCGTAACAAAGAACCCAAAGTTTTCCATTGTTATCAAGTTGCATACTATTACCACCCATTGCAATTGCAATACTATCTGTAATTAAATCTGTGATAGGATTCACGACATACACTTTATCATGATTAAGGCTAGAAATAAAAACTTCGCCGTTAACAAGTGTCATTGCCTCCGATTGTCCAGGAAAAGCAAAAGAACCCGAAATGGTATTATTTGAAAGATTCAAAACATGAACTGTGTTTGAATACAAATCGCTTACATAAGCTTTGGTGCTAGAAAGTGGTAAAATATATCGAGGGGAAACAAATCCGGTAATCGTTGCAACACTTCTTAAATTCGAAGGATTAGCGACTTCAATTTTCCCAGAATTATTTACCACGATATAAGCATTTCCATTTATGATGGATAAACTCTGGCATACATCACCAAGAGGTCTTGTATTTGTAGGAGAGAATAAATCTTCAATAGAACTACCATCACTAAATCGATAAAAACTCACTTTAGCATTTCCACCCTGAAAATTTCCTTCGTCAGAAACAAAAACTCCATCACCAATTGCTATAGCTTGACCTGTATTTGCAACTGGAGTGGGTTCATCTTTTTTGCAGGAAGTTGAGAAAAGTACTAGAAGTGTGAAAATTGAGATACTGAAGAAATTTTTGTTTTTCATTTTTAGATTAATTTATAGTTTGTGATTTGTCTTTAACTAACATTTTGAAGTCAATTGTAATTCCTACTTGAAAATTTCTTCCTGGCATGGCTCTCCATGAAATAGCTTGATATTGGGAATCCAATAAATTATTTACTCGAAAGAAAATATCTCCATAAGATTTTTTATAATCAAATCTTTTCCCAACAGTAGCATCAGTAACCATAAATGGATTTAAATAGGTTGAATGATCTGTTGCGGTAAAACGTAAACCAGTATATCTTTCATTGAATTCCAAATAATATTTCGAATACGCGAATTGAACCAAACCATAAAATTGATTTGTTGGAACATACATTAATTGTTTTCCAAGCGAAACATCTCCGGGCGAATTCGCTTTTTCATTGGTAGCCAAAACATAATCATATCCACCGATCAAAGTAAAATCAAATTTATCCTTGGTATATTTCAACTTCAATCGATTTTCAAATCCCCTACTCCAAACTGACAATAAATTCTCAGGTGACCAATAACCAGGACCGGGTTGCCAAAGAATCCAATTGGTTGTATTACGATTAAAAATCGTACAGGAATAATTTCCATGAAATCCATTTTTCTTATAATGAAAGTCAGCGGTGACATCTTCGTTCCAAGAATCTTCAGGTTTCAAATTCAAATTTCCTCCTGGCTGCCAATACAAATCGTTGAATGTTGGAAGTCTGTAATTACGTGAGATGTTTGTTTTGATCGTCAAATATTTCATGCGAGACCATTCAACTCCCAACGAACCTACTAGAGGTGTGATCTTACCTTGTACTTCTTCATCACGGAAGTTCAAAGCAAAATTCCAATTGCTTTTGAGTATATAACTAAAAGCTAAAAAAAGACTCGCTCGATTTTGAACGGTTGAAGGAACATATCCAGTAACATCTGCTTTAGAATTCGTTTGATTCAATCCAACATAAGTCAAAACTTTATCGAATAATTTAAAACGAATATCCGCTTCATTGATAAATGAAATGGAATGTGTTAATGAATTACGTTGAGAATATCCAGGGATAAAATCCATGAATTCTGTCAGCACAGACGATTTAATTTCAAACAGAAAATTGGTTTTGGAAAAATATTTGTAATTCGCAACAGCACGAAAAAATTCATCTTTTTGTCGAGCCTCACTTGAAGTCTCAAGCATTGTTGGGGGAATTCTTCGATCACTGGATTGATACCAAGCTTTAACCGAAACAAACTGATTGCCATCTTTGAACTTCATAGCAGATTCACCAAAAATTCCCCTTTGCAAAAAATCAGAATTACTTACTGTATCCAAAGGATTCCCTAATCGTGCCGTATTATTAAATGTAAAATCATTTTTCGCTTGCTGATTATATATACGAATATCACTGGAGATTTTCGAATTACTAAACCCTACCAAAACACCCTGATCCAATTCGCCAAAACTCCCCACTTGACCTGTATAACGTGCACGAATTCCTTCAGAAAATCTTGGATAAGAATTGGTTTGAATAACACCTCCAATAGCTCCACTTCCCCAACCCGCAGACCCACCACCCGTTTGAAAAGAAACATTATCACACAATATCGAAGGCATCAGTGACAAATCTGAAATTCCATTAGTTGGACTTTGCAGATTGATTCCATTCCAAAGAACAGAAGTTTGATTTGCGGAAGCTCCACGAACAGAAGTAGTAGCTAAATTTCCAACTCCATAACTTTTCAAAAACAGCAATCCATTTGCACCCAACAAATCAGTAAGCGTCCCTGCTTGATAATGACTTTGCTGAATAGAATCAGCTTGCAAAACAACAAGTCCAGGTGTTGTGGTATATGCTCTTACATAGGAAATGGAAATGGAAGGAAGCTCGCATGATTTTGCGATGATTGTATCCTGTGCCTGCAAACGTATGTTTAGCGACAGAAATGCAAGCAGCAACAAGTGACAAAAAGTGTAAACTCTTTTACTTTTCATTTCAACAGATCTATTCCCGGATCAATGAAAACACGTTGTAGGAAAAAGCAGGGAAAACAGATTTTAAATCCATTTACACCTACAGCTTTCTTCCCGAAGCAGCGGATCGTCATTCGAATTGGCAGGTCTTCTGACTTGTTCTCTCTTCGGCGCCTTCCCTTTCAATTGAAAAGTGGCAATGTAGAATCCAAAGAGTTTAAATAGAACTTACAGCAGCGGGAACTGTTCCTGAATCTCACAGGATTCCCTTTTCATCTCTATCTCAAAAATTGAAATCGAGAACCATTACGATGGTAAAGGTAGAAATATTTATGAAACGAAAACTTGTGTCTGAAATTGGATACTTGAGAAGGGATATGGGAACAGGTAATTATATTTTGGATTCCTGTAAATGTTTAAAGACTTTATCTGACTCTTACTCCACCTCTACCTATTCCTATAGTTCAGGTAGTTTTAAACAAATACCATCCATCACCTAATGATTTAAGAATGATATAATGTTTTTCGGTAATCAATGGAATTTTATTAGGATTGGGTTGAAATAGATAACCAACTGTATTATCCGAAATCCCACCTAATAAATAAAAAACACATCCTGGATATCGTTTATCATATTCAAATCCACGAATAAGTATTGCATTCGAAATCTTCTTTATTTTTTTATCTTTCATTCCACAAGCCACTAAAGAATCAGATTTGGTATAGCCTTTTTTTACGAGTCTTTTTTGAATTTCTAGAAATTGTTTTTTATGAGAATTAAAATGTTCTATTAATACATTATCAGAATTATTCCATAGTTCCAAATTTTCCTGTTCAAATGCATAGGTATGTTGATGTGTTTTGGTGTAAACCAATCCACGATCTTTTTCCGGAATACTATCCAATCTTTTGAGTGCATCCTTTGCTGCTTGACGCATCACAAGCGAACGTACGGCATACATCGTCCAGTTCTTATTTTTAACTAAATAAAAATAAATATCAAGTGAAGTCAAAGAATCATGAAGCCAAACAGAAACTACTGCATGCGCTGTATCCTGAAAAATAAGTTCACTTGTTCGTTGTACGGTTCGAGGGAGATTTTGTCCTAATGTAGAATCAGCATTCCATTCACCGTAAAGTTCACAACAGAAAAATTTCAAACGATTTGGAAATCCGTTGGGCGAAACATAACGTTCAACAATTTGCAAAGGCGTAAGTGTATCAGAGGGCGATTTTTGTTGCGCTTCTGAAACTATGGATAGGAAGACTAAAGCTGAAACAAACCAATTTTTCACTGGATAAAGATACGTTGCAATATGGCTCAAATCAATATTGGAAAGTTCTGAAATGTTAATTCAAAAAAAACTATTGCTCATTAAAAAATTCCAAACGCGACAATTTAATAATCTCAACATCCTTATAATAATAATCGATGATCCATTCGTACGAATAGCCACTCTTCGCCATTGCAATTGCTCCTTCTTGACATAATCCAACTCCGTGACCATATCCTCTTCCTCGAATAATAACACTATCCTTCATTTGTTCAATTGAAAAGTATGCTGAATGCAACTGCCAATCGCTACGAATCGTTTTATATGGAATGCGGATTCCTCCATAAGTATAATTGGTAGTTCGGGAACGTTGCGACATATTTAATGCACTATAACATGCAGCAGAATCATTCACAGGGAATTTATGCTTGGTTGCAAGATAATTCAACCAATCCTCTTTAGATATTTTTCGCGTCCATCTGGCATTTGTACTATGTAAACAAAAAGTATCTTTTACAGATCGCAAATACGGTACAGGCACAGACCAAACATCTTCAGAATTTGCTGTTTGCCCACCGCAGTTAGAGAAAAACGCTGGTGTGATCAAGGTCAATCCTTTATCAACTATTACAAGTCCTTCAGTTTCTTCCACTGCAGCAAGTACATTTAAATCAGAAGGTCGACCACGGTAAACCTGGCAATGAACGCCATCACATACTTCAAATCCTTCTGTTGCATGTCTATAAAGATGAGCAAGCGCATAAGTACGGCATAGAATCGCTTGTACTTTATAAAATTCCTTTGAAGTTCGTCCTCCCGCTTCAGATTCTACAACTCCAGCTACATAATGATCAAGATCAACAGAATTAATACATTGGAATAAACTATTTAAAACTGTAATCGTGAGAGAATGATCATACACTCGAGTTCCAGAGGTAGGCTTAATTGGCTTGATTTTAAAAACAGAACTATCCTCCAGTCCAATTAATCGAAAAGTAGCAAAGCGGCCTAAAGTATCTCCAGGGATTCTTACTTCAATAGAATCATTAATGACAATCAATTGAAATACTTTCTTGGCTAAGCTATCAGCCTGTAATTTTCCATCGAGGTAAAGCTGGTAATCTCCGAATGAAACAGAAACGTTGACAGTAGTTACTGCCATTGTCGACAGAATTTTTACATCGACGGTGTGGGCCTGTAGTAAAAATGAAAAAAAGAAACAAACGAATAGAAAGGTTCTTTTCATTTTCGGAGTTGTTCGGTTATCAATGTTGCCACTTTTTTTGAAGCTCCTTCCCCACCTAATTTTCCAAATAACCGATTATAATTTTCCAGCATTTGCTTTCTTCCTAATTCGCTTTCAGTAATCAATTTCAACTCTTCAGTCATTTTCTCAACCGACATATCGCTCTGAATTAATTCTTTCACGATTGGTTCATCCATAATTAGATTGGGCAAGGAAATGTATTTAACATTGGCCACTCGCTTTGCGATGTGATATGAAATTGAGCTTGCTTTGTAACAAACTACTTGCGGCAGATTAAATAATGCAGCTTCTAATGTTGAAGTTCCTGATTTTATTAATCCTGCATAGGACTGTTTTAATAACGCATATGTTTTTCCAAATACAATCTCCACAGCAGCATCACCCATAATTTCTTTATAATTATGAAGTGTTTGTCCAGGGGCGCCACCAATTATAAAACGATATTGTGGAAATTTCTTTGCTACTTCCAACATCGGTAGCAGGATTTTTTTTAATTCTTGTTTTCTACTTCCAGGAAGCAAGGCAATGATTTTCCTTCCATCTTCTTCAACTGCTTTCTCCTCCTTAAAAGTTGCAACTGCATCCAACAAAGGATGACCAACAAAATCAGCTGAGTAATTATATTTTGCATAAAAATCTTTTTCAAAAGGAAGTATACAAAATACGCGATCAACATTTTCCTTAATACTAAATACTCTCTTTTGTTTCCAAGCCCATATCTGAGGAGAGATGTAATAAAATACAGGAATTTTTAACTCATGTACGAATGGGGCCATTCGTAAATTAAAACCTGGATAATCAACAAGAATCACTGCGTCAGGTTTCCAAGCAGCAATATCTTTTTTACAATCAGAAATATTATTGAGAATTGTTTTCAAATTCATGGCCACTTCAAGAAATCCCATGAAAGCTAATTCTCTATAATGTTTAACAAGTTTTGCACCTTGAGCTTCCATTAAATCTCCGCCCCAAGCACGAAATTCTGCAGCAGGGTCGCATATTTTCAATTCACGCAACATATTTGCTGCATGTAAATCTCCTGAAGCCTCTCCGGCAATAATGTAGTATTTCATTTATACGGAGAAGAATTTTTCATAAACCACCCATGCCGTATAAACAATGGTTGCAAAAAGTACTCCTCTTGCAGCTTGATATTTATCTTTTCGTAGAAATAAAAAGAACATCGGAAGATTTGTGATGTAACATGATAAGCTGATATAGGCAACAAATAAATGGATGGATCTGAAATAAGCAATAAAACCATCGAAGGAGGTTTGCACTCTAAAAGTAAATAGGTAATAGACAAACACGCCAATCACTGGCATAAGAATACCTAAACCAAGTCCAACAAAAATATTATCTATTTTTTTCAGCATCCTTCTTTGATCAGGTATTTAAATTAGAAAGTTGTTGAATGACTTTATGGGCAGTCATATCATATTGACTTGGCACAACTGAAACAAATCCATTTTCTAAAGCCCATGCATCAGTGTCAGTAGCTTCGGGTTCAAAATTCTCAAAATTGCCTGTCAACCAAAAATAACTTCGTCCGTAAGGATCTTTTCTTTCATCCAATTCTTCAACCCAGGTTCCACTCGCTTGACGACAAACCTTAATTCCTTTAATTTCATCTGCTAGAAGTTTCGGAATATTCACATTTAGACAAACACCCTTTTCCATCCCATGCTTAAGGGTATATTCTATAATTTTTTCTGCAAAAATTATAGAGGAGGAAAAATCTGCATTGATATCGTAATCCAATAAAGAGAAACCGATAGAAGGAATTCCCTCAATTGCACCTTCCATTGCAGCCGACATTGTTCCCGAATAAATAATGTTGATAGAATGATTTGCCCCATGATTTATTCCAGAAAGACATAAGGAAGGTTTACGAGGCAATAATTTATTGATCGCCATTTTAACACAATCAACTGGAGTACCACTACAACTCCAAGCATCTTTTGCAAGATGAGCATCAATTTTCTGAACGCGTAAAGTTGCATTGATAGTTATGGCATGTCCCATTCCAGACTGAGGTTTATCAGGGGCTACAACAAAGACATCACCAAACTTGGAAGCTGCTTCAACAAGTGCAATAATGCCGGGCGCGTGAATGCCGTCATCATTGGTAATAAGGATTAATGGTTTTTCACTCATTCTTACAAAGCTATGTAGTGCACAGGCATACTTTCTAAATGAAAAAAGGAGTAATCAATACTCCATTGTTGAAAAGCCTCCACTTATTTGACCTAAATGCCTATTGAAAGCTTCAAAACACAAAAAAATGGTCACCTACCCGTTAAGGTAGGTGACCTCCTACGTAATATTGGCGCTCAAACCAAGATTACTCCTCACTTATGAAACTTTTATTTCCTTCTGAAATTCTTTTTTCACCATTTCCAACTTTGGTATACTGACATTCAAAATACCATTTTCATAAACAGCAACAATTTCCTCGACCTTCACTTTGTCAATAGGCAACGTAAAACTGCGAGCAAAAGAAGCTTTTCGAAATTCTCGGCTTGAATAATTCTTCAGCCCTGTTTCATTTTCCTTGCCTTCAACTTTTTGTTCAGCGCTAATGGTAAGCGTATCGTTTTCAAGATTGATTTTAAAATCCTCTTTCTTAAATCCGGCAGCTGATACTTCTATGTGCCAATTTTTTTCATCCGTTGCAATGTTTACTGCAGGGATAAATTGAGCAGGTTTCCGATTTGCAACTGTTTCATCAAAAAAAGAAGGTAAAACAGCATTAAAAAGTGGGTTCATGCGCATACGGTTCTGAGGTGCAAATTTTAAGTAATTCATTTTTGTTCGTTTTAAGGTTATTAAATATGTTAGTTTTTTATTTACTATTCATGCATAGTGTTATGCACATTCTATACCAATCCGAAAAGTGTTGTTTTCACTGTCAAAACGTCGGCATTAACATATTTTGTCTGTCAATTTAACAGGGGACGTATTAACACGGGCACTATTTTGCGTTAACACAGTATGTACAATTTGTCATCGGAATTTACTTTAATGAAAGACACACTTGATCTAAAGATCAATTCGCCTTCACATCCATATGATAAGATTCCTGAATATTTGCATGATGATATTAAAAGGGTATTCTAAATACTAAATGTGAAAAAGACCAGGTACAAAACAATTGTTTTATCCGATATACACCTGGGCACCGCGACTTCAAAGGCGAAAGAAGTCATCCACTTTCTTAAACACCATAAATGCGAAACACTGATCCTTAATGGAGACATTATTGATGGTTGGCAGTTAAGGAAATCAGGAGCTTGGAAAAAGCAACATACTAAGTTTTTCAAATTGGTCTTTAAACGCTCAGCAAAAGGAACAAACATCATTTATATAAGAGGTAATCACGATGATTTTCTAGACGAAGTTTTGCCTTTTACTTTGGGCAATTTTTCAATCCGTCGTGATTGTTTTATAGAATCCGCTGGGGAAAAATATTATGTCGTGCACGGTGATATTTTCGATACCGTTACCACCAAATTAAAATGGATTGCAAAACTTGGTGATGTTGCCTATACTTTTCTGTTATGGTTAAACAAACATTACAATCACAGGAGAGAAAGACGTGGTTTACCCTACTATTCACTTTCACAGGCAGTAAAAGCAAAAGTCAAAGGCGCAGTAAGTTTTATTTCAGATTTCGAAACACAACTTGCTGCAGTTGCGAAGGCTCGTCATTGTAAGGGAATTATCTGTGGACACATTCATACACCTGCAGATAAGATGATCAATGGAATTCATTATCTAAATAGCGGGGATTGGGTTGAATCATTGACCGCATTGGTCGAGACGTATGAAGGAGAATGGAAAATAATTTATTATACAGATTGGCTTAAAGCGTTTCAGGAAATTCAAGATCATTTTAATAATGAACTAAATCAAAATCCACTAATCGTAAAGCTATGAATCGAAAAGTTCTATTTGTTGTTCAGGGTGAAGGTCGTGGGCACATGACACAGGCAATTGCATTACGCCAGATGCTAGAAAAAAATAGTTACAATGTATGCGGAGTTATTGTCGGCACCAGCGAAAGAAGGCAAATACCTCAATTTTTTATTGAAAAATTTTCGGGGGTTTCTGTCCATCGTGTTCAAAGTCCGAATTTCATTACTAAAAATAACAGAGGAATTAATCTTCCTGCTACAGCCTGGCACAACTTTAAACGCTTCCGTACTTATATTAAAAGTGCTAAGTTTATTCGTGATCAGGTGGAAGAATTGCAACCGGACATAATAATTAATTTTTATGAGCCATTAGTTGGGTTGTATTCCAAGACAACATCTAAGTCAAAACGTCCACCTATTATTTCCATTGCTCACCAATACTTGGGTGATCATCCCCTATTTGAATATCCAAAAGGCCATGCATTCGATCGCTATTTCCTAAATCGTTATACAGATCTTACTGCATCAGGTTCTTCGCGTATACTTGCACTTTCATTTGACGCAATGGACGACACCCATTCAGAAATCTTAAAAGTGGTTCCTCCTCTACTTCGAAAAGAAGTAAAACAATTAACACCAAGCAAGAGTGGATATTTTCTATGTTACCTTGTAAATGCAGGATACAGGGATGAAATTGAAAATTGGCACAAACAAAACCCTGGTATCCTTTTGCATATTTTTACTGATCTATCAACTGAAAAGGAATTTATTGAAGTGCATGAAAATCTTTTCTTTCATAAACTTAGTGACACAAAATTCTTGGAGTATATGGCAGGCTGCAATGGTTTGATAAGTTCTGCTGGATTTGAATCCGTTTGCGAAGCTTTTTATTTAGATAAACCTGCATTCATGGTTCCTGTTGAAGGACATTTCGAGCAATTGTGTAATGGTCTAGATGCAACACGTGCCGGAGTCGGGATTTATGATGAAAAATTTAAAATAAGTAAATTCATGAATTGGCTTCCAACGTATAAATCCAAGAGTGAATCGTTTCGCAAATGGGAAAATCAATCTGAGGCCCTTTTTATTAAACATTTCAACGAAGTATTGGAGCAGCATTTTCCAGAGCCCCTTACCTCCGAATGGCTTACCGCATAAAGGAATTATACGCTGAATTACTTATTGAAGATGGTAAATTACTTCTCACTTAGAACAAATATTTATTTACTTTGTCGCTATGAACCAAAAGAAAATCGCTTTTGTAATTAACCCTAATTCAGGAAGTGATAAAAAAACAGATCGAGTTGCTTTAATTCGGAGTTTGATTAGTACGAATTATAAAAGTGAAATTATTCCTTGGAATAAAATTTCAGACCGAGATGTTATTTTTAATCGGATAACTTCAGAAGGATTTGACATTGCAGTTGCTGTTGGAGGAGATGGAACAGTTAGTCAAATAGCAAACGTACTTGCAGGGACCGAAGTAGCGCTTGGAATAATTCCATTTGGTTCAGGTAATGGTTTAGCCCGACATTTAGGAGTTCCAATGGAAACTTCTGCTGCAATGAAACTTTTGGAAACGGGGGAAATTAAAAAAATTGACAAAGGCAAAATTAACCACCGTTCATTTTTTTGTACAGCAGGAATGGGCTTTGATGCAAGAATCGGAAAACTTTTTTCGGAAAGCACTAAACGTGGATTTCTGACCTATGGGAAAATTACCATTTCCGAATTCAGATCCTATAAAGCAGAAAAATATACAATTGAAATTGATGGAAAAAAAATAGAAAGGGATGCATTCCTTTTGACAGTTGCCAATGCAGGACAATATGGAAACAATGCATGGATTGCTCCGAAAGCAAATGTAACAGATGGAATTTTAAATATTTCAATTCTGCTTCCATTCCGATGGTGGCATATGCTTGGGATAGCAAGCAAAATGTTTGGAAAAAAAATCGACACTTCTAGATTTTTGGAATCATTTTCTGGGAATAAAATAATTGTCACTCGCCAATCAGAAGGTGCAACTCATTATGATGGGGAGCCAGATGTGATGGGAAAAGAATTGGATATTTCAATTGAACCCTCTGTTTTGAATGTGGTAGTGCCAAAAAATTTTCAAGGTTGATTTTTGTATATTAATACAAAAGAAAATTGGAAGTAATTTTCAATCTTACAACTTAATTAAATAAATTTCGCAGGAGATTTTGCAAAAGTAATTTCAATACATTCTGCGAATTTTATAAAGGAACTTATCTAAACTTATTCGGCAAGAATTAATCGAGCACTCTGATAATCTTAATAAATCGTTTGGGATAGGCGCTATTTAAATATTCAGTAATAGTAACACCGTTGTGTTTTTTCGAAGAAGAAGAATGAATAAATTGAAGTGGCTCACCGGGATTTGAAATTACAATTCCAACATGGCCCGCAGACTTATCATTAGGTTTTGTTCCACGAAAAACGATGATATCACCTTTTCTGGCTTCCTCAATTGTAACCTCTTTGCCGAACTTTTTATAATCCTTTGAGGAACGCGGAACTTCTATGCCATAATGATGGAACACAAACCAAGTAAATCCGGAACAATCAAATCCTGTTTTGGGTGATGCATTCGCGTATTTGTAGGGTGTGCCAAGAAATGTTTTTGCAAAAGCTACGATGCTGTCACCTAAAGGATTTACTTCAACCTTCGCAACTTTCGATTTTTGTCCGAATAAAGTAGAATGACTGCAAATAAATAAGAAAAGGATCAGTATTTTTCTCACTCTTCAAAATATTCATATTCACTTACTAAATCAAGATAAGCGCCATCAAAACCTGCATCAACAATTCGTTTAAGATAGGAATCGTTCATTCCACAAATGATTGCTTGCCAATTCGGATCCCAATAACGAACGCTGAAATTATCGATCCAATCGGGATCCTCTGCAACTATAAAAGAGGGGGGCGCTGCATTCCAATAAGGCTTCCAATACCATCTGTAACTTTCAGCCTCACCAATACTCATATAACAAATGACTTTTCGATTTCCACCATTCAGTTTGGTATGAATACGATTCAAATCTGCCGCATTAATCATTGTGGTTTCATCAAAATACAAATCCATTACAACAAGATCATAATTTGAAATTTCAATCGCATGAATAAATTCTTCTTTAGTAGCAAAAGCAGAAGGAGAAATTATGTACAGAAAATTTTTCGCATCAGCTAAATTCGAAATCGAACTATTTGTAATGTTAAATGGAACTTGTGGATAAGCAGGGACATTATCTAACTCACGATGATCAGCACAAAATGAAATAAAATTATTTGCGTAATTTTTAGAATAAGAATCGTCAATTTTTGATGGAGTTGAAGCGTAATCGGTTACCATAACAGACAGCCCGTGACTTCTTGCAAAAATGCCCATCTTCAACAAATCCTCGTGTTCTAATTCTGGCGTTGTTTGGTCATCTTGATTGTCATAACCATACCAAAGTTCCTCCTGCCCTACACCATCAATTGAATTAATATAGGCGCTTTCAGCAGTTCCAGTTGAAGTTCCATCAGACGACAAAAGTGCAAGTCCATTCTGCGGAACAACTATAAAACCGGGACGGAGGGCTCTTCCATTGGCACTTATTTTCTCAACAAACTTTCTCATTTCATGCCTATAATCTGGCTTTGCATTTTCTTGTTTACACGAATTCAATCCGAAAAGGAGAATTAGAGAAAAGCATGCAAATGGTCTATATAAATTTCGCATTTCCAAAATTACGGAAAAGTATTACTTTTGTCCTCCTCGAAAAGAGGACGTTTTCAACTGTTCTTGCAAATCCAAGGTTAATAATACCCAGGTGGTCCCAACAATTCTGTTGGGAGTGGATGCACCAAAGCAGTTTTTGTTCTTTTAATCTTGTAATAAATAAAATCCCTGCCCAGGTGGCGAAATTGGTAGACGCACCATCTTGAGGGGGTGGCGGGCAACCGTGCTGGTTCGAATCCAGTCCTGGGCACTTTATAATGATGAATCGTAAATGATAAATGATGAATTAATTGCTATTCATTTTTAATTCATCATTTATCATTCATCCTTTTTTCACAGCCCATGTGGCGAAATTGGTAAACGTTGCGGTCTCAGAAGCCGTTGGAGTTATTTCCTTGAGAGTTCGAGTCTCTCCGTGGGCACACCGTACGAATATGAATTAGGCTAATGTAAGAATGCGTAATCTATTCGATTTGAATTCGTAATTCGTGAATTCGTAAAATTGCCGACACTATTTAACATTCAAACACTTAGCGGATTTATTGGGTGGGATGGGTAACAAACAGGTAACAAGTTCTGCATAATCGTACCTGATTGTCGCAAAGAAACATTTTAAAGTTTCTTTTGAGGGGACTATGTTCGGTTAGCCCTTATTTACTCGGCAATATTTCAAAGAAACACAAAGCTAATATAAGGGAAATTTCGACACGAAAATTTTGTGCGAAATTGCACGGAACCGCATGAGATTGCATGAAACTGTATGGAATTACATTTTGCGCGATCTTGTCCAAACAAACTTTTCTGCTTTCTTTGGAATTCTGTTTGTGCTTGACAAAAACAATCTTGAAGGAATTAGTTCCAAAATATCACTGTTTCTTTTCCGAAATTCCAAATGGCATTTCGACATAAGTTATGCATCACGCAAATACAAAGCTGATTCTATAAAACTGTGTTCATAACTAAAATTTGCATAATTCAAGGTAAAGATTATTTTTGGTTACGTTTTTGTATTTTTTCATTTTTAAACTTTATATAATTTATCATGGCTGATCCAACCTCTTGCGTTCCCAAACCTCCGTTTATAGTATTAGATCCTGCTGGAGTTCCGGCAATTTTAAATTACAGCCTAGCGCAATCGACCTGTTTTGCTTCCAAAGGATATTCGCTGTTGCAAATTTCTTCAGCATGTTTTAAGCCAACAGCTCTAGCGGCTCCAGTAGCTAATTTTTGGACTGCTATTGCAGGATCTTCACAAAATGATCTTGTTTAATTAATGAATGATGATGTCTTAGGCGTTTCGTCTCCGACACCTGTGTTTACTTCCCCACACTATTTTCAGACACAACAAATTCTTAATACTACTCCTCCTGCGAATCAGATGAATGTTACCAGCAGAAGTATTTCGATGGAAAATAAGAGTTCATTAGATGAATCTGCGGGAAATAAAGTTGCGGGTTTTGATGCGTCTGATATTGTGAAGCAACTAGAGAGAGGTCATCGACCAATAATTATTCGTCAGTTTTCAGGAAAGCCACGAATCCTTTTTCTTCCAAAACCTAAAGCCCCTAAGCCGACAATTGCTATTGTACTTCATTATAAAACTTGTTCATACTTGGGAAACTATGGAGCGGGGAAAACGCTGAAATCTTTTAGCCTACTTCCGGGTGAAAAAACAACAATAAGTATTAAAACATATAAGCAAACAGAGGAATCGAAAAAGCGGGCTGATAATATTTTGGATTCCTTTAGTGAATCGAGTGCAGATGATCTTCAAACTTATATTGAAGAAATGTCAACAAAGGATCAGTCGCTTGACCAGCAATTGATCCTTGCTATAAAGACTTACGCAGATTTAACACTCCAATTAACTCCAAAAAATAATCTTTCAGTTGGTGCATCAGCAGATTTTACTTCGACATTAAACACGCATATTGCTTCTCACAACGAGCAATTAAGTAGCGCATTGGCAAATCACGTTTCGAAATCTTCTCATGAAAGAAGTGTTTCAGTTAATACAGAAAGTTCATTTACTCAAAAAACGGGAGAAGAAGACTCAACTATCCGTCAAGTGCAAAATATAAATTTGAGTCGGGTTTTGAATTTTATTTTCCGCCAATTAAATCAGGAATATTTTTCTGTTACATATCTTGATGATGTTTCTTTTATTTATTCCAACGGATATCCGGAAAGTAATATTGAAGTTGGGCTTTCGAATATCAATGAACTTTTAACCCAAGTTCTTCTTGATGGAGCGGCAGGTTCGCCTTGTTTTGATATTACTAATAAAGTACGCAATGATATTTTTGCAAAATTGTGCAGTATAAAAGATTATTTAGGGAACACCGTTCCTTTTTTGGAGTGCTTCACTGAGACCGTTGCGAGTTGTTGTTCTTTTACTGATCCTCCAATTTCATACACAAATAAAATCATCAGGAAGCGCGCAGGTTTAGTTGAAACTTATCGTGGAATTGATTTCCCCGGAATTATTACGAAAGTACAAAATCACATTCTCCCAACTGAAGCTGTAATTGTTGAAGCGTTGCTCGGACAAGGTGAAGCTCTTGACTGTTACAACATGAAGTTGCAAGATGCTGCTACTGTTGCTGCTGGTCTTGAAAATGATGCTGAGTATCAACGGATACAGATTATCAATGGAATTGCTGCCGCAAATGATAAAGCTACCTTTTACAAGAAGGTTTTTGGACCATGCTGTGATGTCGCTCAGAACACGAATAACTGTGGTTGCAGCGGGGAATGTAGTTGCGGGAAATAACTAAGTAGTAATTTTTGATAATGGCATTTAAAAATCCATACAATAAGGATGGGAAATACCGTCCACTGATCTGGGAAGAGAACAACGCTTTGTCAGAGAACCAAAAAGTATTGATCTCAATAACTCAAGGCGTTCCGTTTGTTAAAAGTTTTACTATTCGTGCTACAGGTAACTTCACTTCAGAAAATAAATGCCTAACCTGTGGTCCCCCCGTAACTAAGTTAGGGTTAAATGCCGTGCCATCTTTAGGTTTTGGTCATGCAGAGGAAACGGTATTTTTTATTGATACAAACGGTGCAAAGATTGAGGATTTTACTTTTAAAATCAGGAGATTTACCACTGGCATTACGGCATTAAAAGAAGCTAATAAGCAATTCGCTGGTAGCAAGAGACCACGATTTGAAGATGGTCCAAGCAATGCGAATGTACAGGTTGTTCCCGTCCTAGACGCATCGACAAGACTTTACAAAATTTTCTCGATGGATGCACCTAATATTCCTTTTCTGGGTGCAGATGGTATTAATTCGTTTTCCTCTACTATAGTAGAAGCCTTACAAATGGGAAATTTTGAAGAGCAAGTTGAAATTACTAATACTAAAACAAATGGGATTATTGTTGATGCTACAGTAGCCAAATGGCACACAAAAATATATATTATTAAAAGTCTTGTTTCGGTAAGTGGGTGGGCTTTAAATACTGCACAGGGCTCAAATGAAATTGGTAGTGGTCATCAAGTGCTTCCCCAATAGAATATTATGAAATTAAATAAATTAATATTCATTTTCATATTACTCTTTTCATGTGGAATTTCATCCGCACAGGATACCATTTTAAAAACCCTTATCTCCGAGTCAAAAATAATTTTGCATGTACGAATTATAGGTTCTTCAATAGGATGGACTGATATTAACAAATCAGAATCAATTATTCATTGCATCGTTATTGACGTTTACAAAGGAATTAATACAAAAAAAAATGACACAATTGCTTTTTCGATTCTATCCGACATAAAACTTGATAGTATGAATAAAACAGTTTTTATTCCACGCTATACCGTTCAAAAAAGTAGGGAGTATATTATTTTCTTATCTGAAATTAATAAAAGTTCGCATGGAAGTTTAGATGCCGATTTTAAAAATTTTAAAATTCAATACCCGATATATGAATTATCAAATAAATGGTTTGGAATAATGGATTATAATTTCCTTTTGGAAACGGATTTGAAAAACGGACTTAAGTTGCGGGAATAATCGGATTTCCCACTTCCAACCGACCAGTACCTGATTTAAAAAACTTTATGGCAAAATTTCAAAATCCTTGGGGAAACGGTGGAGCGCATTTTCCGAGTCATGTAAAAGATGGCGTTGGTCTTTGGTTTAATAATGGTGGCGGTTCAGAGGCTAATCCTGCCACAACAGAGGAGTTACAACAAGTCGCCGCACCAAAATCTTTTAACGTAATATTCGGGCAGTCAAATCCAGCGATTCCGAACAGCCCTGGTCCAACAACGTTGACCACAATCCAAGCCCAATTACTAAATAAATTGGCTACTGTTTTGAGCAATCTCGGCTCCAGTGTACTACTAACAAAAATAAAAGGGACAAGTTCGAGTGCCTATCTTCCTTCGTTTAATCCAAGTGGACCATCACTAATTTCTGCTTTAAACGAAGCTAACTTCCGTGCATTAGCGGTAGCAGCAGTAATTGGATTTCCTGTCGACGGGCTTGTTGATCCAGATGCAACCAACGTTGTAAATCCTCAAACTGATGCAATTAATAAGGCAGTTGCTGACGGTATGTCGCTTGATCCCATTATTAGCTTGTTAAAAAATTCTGGTGGCTATATTAATAACGATACTAATGACTCCGCTACAGTATCTTTATTATATAATCAGGGTGCGCCGAGAAAATTGGTTAACGAAGCGAACAAGCTTGCGGATGCAATAAGTACCACTCTCCCATATTAAACAGGAAACAGCATTGAAAAAAAAAATAACATTTTTTGTTTTTGCTTTTGCACTTTTACAATTGCGATCTCAAAATCTTATTCCTGATTCCAGTTTTGAAAATTCCAATTATTGCCAGTTATTTAATGATACAGATTATTCAATTCAGGAATCTTTCGTCGAAAGGGGAATGTTACCCGAATGGGATTCTTGGGGGGGGACAAGTTATTTTAATAAATGCCATCCATATTATTACCAGAATAAAGGCACAAAACAGGAAGCAGAATACCTTCTTTATAGGAATGCACATAGTGGCGATGGATATATAAGTTTTTTCTATAAATATTCTGAATATTCACCTACTTACAATTTTTCGCTCGAAGGCAGCTGTGGACAGGAAATGATCTATTGTAAACTGAAAGCTCCTCTTGAAAAAGGGAAAAAGTACAGGATTGAAATTTATGGACGATTGGATAGTTCTTCAACCGTCTGCAAGAATGAATTTCGTTTTGATTTCTGCGACTCTATTCCATTGAAGCCCCATTATCTTTTTATAAGCACACAAGTTTTGAATAAAATAGATTCAACAAATGGTAGGGCGATATTCGTAGATAATACTTCAGATTGGACAAAAATATCTGCGGAATATATAGCACATGGAGGAGAAAACTATTTTATTCTTGGAGGAGGTAGATATCCAGCATCCGAGGTAACAAAACCAACTTCGAAGCGTCGATATCTCGCTTACGAAAAAAGTGTTATATATGGCTTTTACAATAAAAATGAGGCTCCATCTGAAGCCCAAAAAGCCTATGACGAAAGTGCAAAACAATTTCGATATGATAGGCGAGCAGTATATGATTTTGATGACGTAAGTGTTGAAGAAATAAAATAAAAATAATTTCGTCTTGCGTGTGCTTTTCAAATCAATTGCCTGAAATAAGTCTTTTTGAAGAGTAGTATTTGATTTAAAAAATGATCATGGCAAAATTTAAGAATCCATGGGGAAACAATGGAGCTCATTTCCCAACACATGTAAAAGAGGGCGTTGATAGATGGTTTCAAAATGGCGGTGCCACTAAGGATGAAAAAAGTTTTAGTGAAGCAGGCTCTAAATCAAAAAAGGTTGTTTTATTTGGAGGCGTAGATTACAATAACGAAGGAGAATTTGGTATTAATCTTGACATTGGCAATGCCCTCGCAATCGCCAATGAACCATTTGGTCTTGGTTTAGGCGAAGGTAGTGTTGATGTCTTCAATTCCCCTTTATTCGTAAATGACTTCGATACCGATATTTACAAACCATTGGTGGAAAAAATAAAAAAGAATTTTGATATTAAAACGGGAATTCTTGTACTGTATGGTTATAGCTGGGGTGCAAATATTTTGATGAGCACGCTTGATAAACTTCAAAGCGACGGAATAAATGTCGCGTTATTATTGACGATAGATGGAGCAAAGGGTCCAGTAAGTTTTAGTGTAAAAACTACCGTACCGTCAAACATAAAATTCAACCTAAATATTTATCAAACGCAATTAAGCAACATTGGTTCTCATGGTTATCAAAATACCGGAGCAAAGGTTACGAATGTTGACTTGACTGGTGAGAAAAATTCAAAAGGGGAAGCTGTGGTTCATTCGAATATTGACGACTATACAAAACTTTTTTCAATTCAAACAATTATTTACGCGTTAACTGAAAACAATAATTTTGAGTCATTAGCAGCAAGTCAAATCAAGGATAAAATTAAATTATATGATGCCAAACAGAAATAAATATTTGAAAATTTCCTTGACATTGTTTGCTATATCATTTATTCTCTTGATTGCAACCTATTTCGTTTGTTTGCTGCCGGCTTGGGGTTATGAAGATGGAAGTGGACAATCAGGTGAAGTTGCTTATCAAATAATAGGAGTTATAACAGTTGCAGGTCTCCTACTTAACCCTGTACTTGGAAATATAATCCCTGCCTTCATCGTGCATCTCATTGATATCGTCCTTCTGTCACTTGCAATTTCCATTGTTATTAATTTTATTCAACAACTTTATAAAAATTGGAGGAGCAGTTAGATAATTGTTATTAACACTACCCCTGTCTCCGATTTTAGTTTCTATCGATCTCAATATCAAAATAATTCAAAGCAATTTCGATGAACCTTGATGTAACAAAATTATTTGTATCACTTCAAATATTTGAAAAAGCTACTGATATTCCTTCCTTTAAGAGTTGGCTGAAAACTACTCATCAGAGAGAAATTGATGGTGATATTTTTTCAGGTTACAGGTATTTTATTGAATCCTCTTTCCGACTTATTTTTTCTTCGTTTGAATATGATTATTCGTTTGGTTTAAATGAGAGCGAGCTGTTGCGCAGAGCCAGCCACGAAGGAAAGCATATCGTAGATTTTAAACCTGATTGTGAAAAAACAATTTTTCTCTGTAACTTTTTCAATTGCGCGTCAGCTCTATTGAAAGCGAATAATCTTTCTGCTTTAGAAAAGGAAACGGCAAAATTTAAAAAGGATACCCTTAGCATTTTTCAAAATGTAATTTCAAAGACGAATTTCCGAAAAGAGCCATTGCCCAAAGATGAATTTACTCGCTGTCTGCTCATCGGAAATCTTTACATTTATTTTCATCAGTTTGCAAATAATAAAGCTCCTTACGCGCATCTGACTTCTTTGCTCGGTTTTAAAATTCCCGATGAGCGGCTAAAGCGAGCGTTGGAAGGATATAAATTCACTCTGCAATTTTTATGGTATCAGTTGTTGAAGAAGGATGAAATAACAGGTTCGATAAAAAACATTCATAAAGCTAAAGGATGGACTGAGTATGATAATTTTGATAGGAAGACCGAGAAAACAAAAATTAAATTCATTTCCGAAGATGATAAAACTCATTTTGACAATGGCATATTTGACAGAAGAGTTGATTTAAGAAAGAGAAAAGATTTGGACAGTTATTTCTGGAGAATTAAGCGCGATATTATTGATCCTTTAAGCAATAAAGTCGGATTTGATATTGTTGTTTTATCCGATGCGGTTTTTCTAAAAAAACAGCCACCCAAGAAAATTATCAGTGAATTTTTAAAAGCTCCTAAGTACGAGAAAGAAAAAGATTTAGGAGAAATATTACTATGGTATCCTGCCGAATATATTCACAGCAGGAAAAGTTCCATGCATTTTGGTGTTCCGGCATTTAACACTCTTATGGCGGGTGCAGTTGAACTAAAGAGGCATCACAAGGTAGATAGCAAGATAAGGGTACTTCGTTTTGTTCATCCGCATACGTCTACTAACAGTAAACAGGAAAATGATTACACCTATGGAGTTTTGCTCAATTCATATCATCATGACAATTTATACGACAAAGGATGGATCTTGCTATTTAATTCCTGCGGAGATTATTCCGGATTCTCAGGCTCGGAGCATAACCAAGCAGAGGCATTGGTGAAGCATTATTCTGAAAAGGGCGAAATTGATATTGAGACAATAAAAATTGATTATCGGGAACTTGAAGATTTTCTTGGAGAGCGAAGCACGATTTATCGTAATGAAAATGAACTCGGAGTAAAAGTCAATCAATTACAGGGGAGAGATAAGGAAATGAAAGGTTTCCTCTTTGAAATGTTTTGTAGTTATTATATTTCCAAAACTCAGCAAAATGTAGAAGTAGTTTGGAGCGATGCTAAAGAAGAAAATAACGAGGTGGATATTCTTGTCAGTAGAGGAAATATGTTAGAGTTTATTGAATGTAAAATTAATCCTGACACTATTGATATGAAGAGGGAAATTGAAAAATTGCGAAAGAAAATTGAAATGTATCCCATTGAAAAATCTAAAACAAAAAAATTATTTTTATTTTGGAAAGAACCCGATGCAGCGAAGAAAAGAATTTTAGCCGACATGAAAATGAGATATGAATTTTTATCCCTTACATCAAGAAATAAATTAAATGCAAACAAACATATTGAAAGATTATTTGCGATTTTCGATGGAGAGGGTATGGATTTTTTAGATATGCTCGGCTTAGAGATTGAAGAATGATTCTTATTCACAATAAATTCCTCGGCTGATTTATGCTTTTGTTCAATGATTTTCCAGTCTCCGGAAACACTCTGAACTCCGTCCCTCTCGGATTGAAGCGATTTTTTGTAGTCATCGCAATCTCATTTTCCACCTTCACTGCCATATCCGTATCGTGAATTATTTCCTGTGATCCGCGCATCTTTCCGTCTTTTGTAGATTGCGAGATTGTAATGAAAGCTGATTGAGGATAAAGTTCCTTGAGTTCTCGAAGTCGAATCGCATCAATACGAAGTGTATCCAAACTGTCAATGAAAATAAAATGGAATTTATTTTCGATCTCCGATTTTATCTGCTCAAAGGAACTGCAATCGGCAAAAAACAAATATGGATTGTCAATTTTATTATTTACCACTTTATCACGAAGCGTTTTTGA
Organism: Bacteroidia bacterium; assembly: GCA_038237845.1. Lineage (GTDB taxonomy): Bacteria > Bacteroidota > Bacteroidia > Palsa-965 > Palsa-965. The sequence goes on along the minus strand of JBBRYH010000007.1, from coordinate 49 downwards.
AAAACCCTCTTCCCCGCTGATGTAAACCACCTGCCCGAAATTCTTCGCG
>JBBRYH010000006.1:0-119736 GCA_038237845.1 Bacteroidia bacterium | reverse complement strand
GTAGGATTGATCCCTGTAATTTTAATTGTGTGGAAAGCCCATGCGCATTACAATTTTGATCCCAGAGTTACCTTTTCCATTGCTTCACCCTTCTTTGATGATCATACAATTTATGGTGCTTGTATTGCTTTTGTAATTCCATTTATCTTTATTCTATCCCTATATGCTAAAGTATTTTCATTAAAACGTTTTCAAAAATCAGCAGTTATAATTTTACTTGTATTGTTGTTGGCTGCTGAATTTCTCACCTTTTCAAGAGCGGCAATTCTTAGTCTGATTGTTGCACTTATTTTTTCACTTTCTATAAAATATCTCAAAATAAAAGTTTGGCACATTTTGATTTTTATTCTTTCACTTTCCACAGTGGGATATGTTTATAATCGAGAAGTTTATAGTGTTATAAAAGAAACTGATGCCGTAAGCAACGATGGAAATATCAGCAATCATTTTAAGTCCGTAACCAATATTACTAGAGATGCTTCTAATTTGGAGCGAATAAATCGGTGGGTATGTGCCTATCGTATGTTTGAAGCAAGACCTTTTACAGGTTTTGGTCCTGGCACTTACCAATATCAATATGCGCAATTCCAAACTCCTGAAAACATGACCTATATTAGCACGCGGTACGGTGATCGAGGAAATGCACATTCCGAATATTTTACTTATTTATCAGAAACCGGAATTATTGGATTTGTTTTTTATGTGTTTATGATTTTTTATTTTTTATACTTCGGATTGAAAGTCTATTACAAAGTTAATGACCGAAAACTTCAGTTAATTGCATTAAGTGCAATTCTTGGCATGAGCACTTACATTTTTCATGGCTTTTTCAATTCCTTCATTGATCAAGATAAAATGGCAGCTTGTGTATTTTCGACATTGGCCATTTTAGTTTCAATAGATCTTTATCATTCGAAAGGAGAAAACAATGCTGGCACTTTAGAAAGTGTAATCGAAAGAAGCGATATAAAAAAGGATGCCTGAAATTACAATTGAAAGATTAAATAGATCACATTATAAAGATTTACAATTTTTATATAAACATTGTTTTGGTAAAAATGTTCCAATTGGGTTTTTTGAAAAAAAATTAAATACAACTTTTTGGGGTATAGATCACTTAGGCTACATTGCTTACACAAAAGATCGATTTCCCATTTCTTCCTACTCTCTTTTTCCATGTAAAATTACTTATCAGAATAAATTTTACTTCGCTGCGATTTCTGGAGATTCTATGACACATATCGATTATCGTGGCAAAGGTTGGTTTGATACATTAGGTCGAAAGACTTACCAACTCGCAAAAGAATCTGACATCAAATTATTGTACGGCTTTCCAAATCAAAATTCGCATAGAAATAGTGCGAAGATGGGTTGGATTTATAGCGATGAAAAAACGTCAACATTTATTCTGAAATCTCAAACTATTCCATTTTCTAAATTTTTCAGAAAATTTAATTCTATTTCTTTCCTATACCAATGGTATTCCCAGTTAATTCTTTCCTTTTATAAAACAGGAGAACCGCAATTTGAAAACTCCTTAAGTGGAAATGAATTTGGGTATGTGGTACACGATAAAGATTACTTTAACTACAAAACCTATACTAAAAAACATGTCATTACCCTTGATGATTGCAAAGTCTGGATCAGAGCGGATGGTGAATTAAAAGTGGGTGATATAGAAAAAAGAAGTGACATCAACTTTGATAAACTATTAAAGAAATTAAAATTTATTTCCCAGTTACTAGGTTGCACTGAAATTCATTTTACTGTAAGTAAAGAATCCATTTTTTACGAAGCTCTAAAAGCCAGATTAAAAGGTATAGAAAGTTTTTACGTTGGAAGATATGACCTAGGTCTTGAATTCGAAATGTCAAAAGTGAAATTTACGATGGCAGATTTCGACACCTTTTAGTTCATCAACATTTCCATTCAGTATCTTTTACTCATGAATTTCTTAGAAAGCGCTACAGCAACGGGCACATGCCGGAAAAAGTCCTCCTGCTTTTATTAAGTCACTCCGGAATTGTCCGAATATTTTTGAATTCCAAATTTCTCCTAAGTTTTCATTATAAATATTTCCAAGCGTAAGATTATAACATCGTCCATGTGCAGGAATTACGCTGCCGTCCGACTTAATCATAATATTATGAAAAGCATCGTTGCACTTCTTCCCTATTATTTTTCCAGGCTCCAAATAAAATTCCATCAATTTTTCTTTGGATTCGATTTCTGGTGAAAAAGAAACAGAGAAAGGGTAATTTCCACTTTTGATAGCTTTAATTTCATCCCATAATAAATTCAAATCCATTTTTTTTATATCTGTCTGCTCAACATTGGAAGAAGTTGCTGGGTACGCAGTACCCCAAATAGAATTATGTACATCGGCAACTTCATTCGGTGTAAAATTCGTATGCATAAAACCCAAATTTTTTAATGGAAACTTTTTAAAAAACTCAACAAATTCTTTCAGATAACCAATATTCCATTCTGTTATTACACAAAAAACAGAAATCTCTGGCCTTACTTCCTGTTTTAGAACCTCTTCTATTCCATCTATAGCTCTTTGAAAACTACTCTTATGACCACGGATAAAATTGTGGATAGATTCCGGTCCATCTAAAGAAATAAACAACTCATTTAATCCTGCTTCACAAATTTCAACTGCCGTTTTTTTTAATGTAAGTGCGTTGGTAGTTATAGTGGTGAAAATATTATGCGCATTAGCATATTGAAGGGATTCAATCAGATGAGGATATATTAAGGGTTCTGTAAATGCATATCCAACTTTCACATCTGGACAAAATTCTTTTGCTTGATCAATAATTTTCTTAAACAACACCAAGGGCATATTTAACGGTTCTGCACCTACAAGATTTGTTGCAAAATTTGTATTCAAGGTTGCAGTACCAACATCACACATTTTACAATGTAAATTGCAAAGGTTATTTACCCCAAGTACAAGCCAGGAAGGCTTATAATACAACCTTTTCGGATTAGCATAAATGTTTGCACTCTTTAATTTCTCTTTAATTCGCATCTAAATTGATTTCTGATACAAACTTAAATATTCCTTTGCAGATTGCTCAATAGAATATACTTCTCTCGACTTATATTCCTGCTTTGTTGTTAACCACTTCACAATTTCTTTTGCCATTTCATTTACATTGCTTTCAACAAATGTGAATTGATCATTCGCGACAATTCCTACAGGAGTTGAGACAATATTACATCCACACATTGCTGCTTCAAAAAACACATAACCCATTCCTTCAGAATTGGAAGTATGAAGAAATATTTTACTTTTCTGCATCCATACTAAAGTTTCGTCTCTGCTTAACCTACCTTTCAAAATAATATTCTCCGATAGTTTCCTTCTTTGCACTTCTTGTTGTAGTAAAACTAATTGTGGACCCTCGCCAATTAATATGACACTGACTTCAGGTAATATTTTTTTTACAAGAGAAATTATCTCAATAAACTTTCCGTAATTTTTTATTTCCGAAAGTGAGCCGACTCCAATAATATCAATTTCCCTATTTATTCCTGTAGTCAATTTGAAGGAATCAATCCCAAATGGAATTACAGCATCGGTTTTTTTACCAGTCGTTTCTAAAAATTGATTTGCAGATCGATCCGATTGCGCCACTTTGCTAATGGAATATAGTTTCAAAAACTTCAAATATCGATTTGATGGAAGAGTATCCTGGCCCATTAATGTGGAAACATGTTTAATTCCCAAACGCCCACAAAACTTCTGGGCCAAAAGTGCAGCTTCACTAAGCCAAAAGGAGTGAATCAAATCAATTTTACTTTCCTTGTGAATTTTTGCTAATACCACATTCACTTTTCTCCAAGTTAAAAATCGAAATGGGAATTTTCCATTTGCACCACCAATTGCATGGACCGTAATACCGTTCCAATTATAAATCTCTTCTTTATAAGGAAAATGAATTGCAATGATTGTAAATTTTGTTTCTGGATTTTGCTTGCGAATTTCTAATGCAAGTGTTTGCATTGCTGGAATCGTAAAGTCATCTGCTTCTGACGCCGCAAACCCAGGAGTAATCCAAACTATGTGTTTAATACACTTCATATAAGGACCAACCGTCTCTAAATTTTTGGACTACGTTCAACTTATGATTTTCATTCACCTTCTCCCAGTTTTGCATTGGAGGTTTCCCTTCCCATTGTATTTTAAATTTATCCGGATTAAAAAGAATTAAACTACCCTTTTCAATATCGGGATAAACTTTTTCAAAAAGTCCTAATGTTTTTCCCCTATAGCCTCTTCCCTCGATCGATTGATCCATGTCAAATGAAAATACATTTCTACCAACATATTTTGAATTCAAAAGGGAAATTACTTCCTGTTCGAACTGAATCCTTTGATATAGTTTTACAAATCCTAGAATAAATAAGACGCTATTTGCAACAACACAAAAAAGTAAAATGATCTTCTTGAAAGGCAGTTGTTCGTACAATTTTTCAACCGCAGGAAACAGGAGAATGATTAAATAAATCATGAGTGGCAAAAGAAATCTAATATTTTGCGTAGGAATACCTGAAATAAATAGAAAATAAATGATCAGTGGAATTAGTAAAAAAGATTGATAAAGTCCTGAACGTCTAAAAATTAAAATCAAAATTAATGGGACCAATATTATAAGATGACCTGGATGAAAAATATTCAGGAAATAAAAAATAATATTTGGAAACATAAAATGCATATTTCCGTCGTTCGTCTGGAATGAACTCTTGAACATATTTAGGATATTCCAATCTGCTAACCATTGATGATTTGTAAAATTCAAATAGCCTCTGCTTGTGAAAATAAGATGAGGCAGAAGTCCGATCAGAAGTCCGATAAAACATATACCAATTCTTATAAAATCTCTAGATTTAATTAGGAGAATGCCGATATGCAATAAGGTAAATAATACTAACACCGCAGCACCATATCTTGTAAAAACCGCTGCGACTCCAAACAAAACACTTAATAATAGGTCGACAGATTTACTGCGATTTTTAAAACGAACATAATGACCAAGGTGAGCCGCAATAAAAAACAGACATAACATGTCTGACATACATAGCAAAGACATTTTCAAAATAAATGGAGAAAAAAGAAAAAAGCTTATCAGGTAAATTCTTATAAGCAAAATATTTTTAAATTTCTCTTGCAAAATGACATGTAAATAAATCATTGCACCTGCCAATGAAAGAACCGAAACAAGTTGTAATGCCAATGCGCTTCTGCCGGTGAAAAATGAAACCAAAGAGGAAATGAAAGGATAAAGTATCGGCCAAAAGAAATCATCTGGTTTAATTCCTCCACCCCAAAAATCTCTTAATGCGTTGGTAAATTTTAAATAAGCGTAAGCGTCTTGCCCATATAATCCATCTATTTGAAATAGGCCAATTGCCAATACAAATAATAGTATTGGAAGCAATAGATATAGCCAGTAGGTCCTGATAAAAAACATCACAGAGAAGTAATAGTAACCAATTTGTTTTGAAAGATAATCATTAGCTTTAAAACATTACTTAAGAAAATTCATATGAACGACAATAAATTTTAATCTGAAACGACTCTACAATACACAACTAATTTCAAGAAATAAAATATGAAAAATATCATCATCACAGGAGGCAGTGGAATGATTGGTGGATTAATTCTGCTGGAATGTCTAAAAAGAGATGATATCAATAAGATTACTTCTATTGTTAGAAGAAAATCAGGGATTACACATCCCAAGTTGGTAGAAGTAATTCATGAAAATTTTCTCGACTTCTCTTCAATACTTGAACATTTCAAAAACCAGGACATTGCCTTTTATTGTATTGGCGCTTACACTGGACAAGTTCCTAAGGAGGAATTCAGAAAAATTACTTTTGAATATACCGTTGCTTTTGCAAAAGCGCTACGTGAAAATTCTTCAAAAACTGCTTTTTGTTTTTTAAGCGGGCAAGGCGCAGATCAAACAGAAAAAAGTTCTATGCAGTTTGCTCGCGACAAAGGAGCGGCCGAAAAATATTTAATCGGTTTGAAATTTGATGCATTGCATATTTTCCGTCCCGGTTATATTTATCCCGTTACACCAAGAAAAGAACCTAACTTTTCTTACAAATTAATGCGTGCATTATACAAACCTTTGTTAAGATGGATTTATCCAAACATTGGAATAAGTTCAGAAGAATTATCAAATGTGATGTTGAATTCGGGCATGAATGGAGCAGAAAAAATCATTTTCGAAAACAGAGATATTCGAATTGCATCAGCCGAAAAGCCGTCTTAACATAATTTATCTCCATCCTTTTTCATTGGCAATCTGCACATCTGTCATCAGCACATTTGCAATCAAATGTCGGCAGTTCACTTATTTGACTTATCTTTGTTTCAGAAAGTTTATCCCTCCTTCTGCTGGTCAATCGCCCGGCAATTTTTTCAAACATAAATAAGTGTTGGAATTCATAAGGGATACGGAAATAAAAAGCCGGTGATCTCACACATTAGTTTTTGGTTCTCCACAGAGTTCTGAGAAATAAAAACTAATTAATCTTTTACTGAACTCTAAATCTTGTGCCTAATCCGGAATTTAATACTGCTATGCAGTCTCCGTACTAAACACTAAGAACTAATAACTAACAAATGTTATTTGAACAATTAAATTTAATTACGCCCATTCTCACGGCGCTTAAAGAAGAGAACTATTCAACGCCCACACCTATTCAACAAAAAGCAATTCCTATTATTCTTGCAGGAAGAGATCTGTTAGGTTGCGCACAAACAGGAACAGGAAAAACTGCAGCATTTGCAATTCCAGTTCTTCAATTAATGTACAACAAACCTTTTCAAGGTCCAGGTCGCAGACCAATTCGTACAATCGTACTTACACCTACTCGTGAATTAGCCATCCAAATTTCCGAAAGCTTTACCGCATACGGTCGTCATACCGGATTAAAAAACGTAGTAGTGTATGGTGGTGTTGGACAAAAACCACAAACAGATGCTTTGAAAGCGGGCGTGGATATTTTAATTGCAACTCCAGGACGTTTACTTGATTTAATGAATCAGGGCCATGTACATCTTAATCAAATAGAATTTTTAATTCTTGATGAAGCGGATCGTATGTTGGATATGGGATTTGTGCATGATGTAAAAAAAGTAATTGCAAAAGTTCCTGCTAAAAGACAAACTTTATTTTTCTCGGCAACCATGCCTCAAGAAATCGTTCGTCTTTCTGCAAGCATTCTTACGAATCCTGAAAAAGTAGAAGTTACTCCTGTTTCATCTACAGCAAATACTGTTCGTCAGGAATTGTATTATGTGGATAAAGGAAATAAGAAATTATTGCTCATTCATTTATTGAATGATCCGAATATTATTACCTCTTTAGTTTTCACTAGAACAAAACACGGAGCAGATCGTGTAACAAAAGATCTGATTCGCGCAGGCGTTCGTGCGGAAGCTATTCATGGTGACAAATCACAAACAGCGCGTCAAAGAGCCTTGAGTAACTTCAAAGCGAAACAGACACGTGTTTTAGTAGCAACGGATATTGCTGCGCGTGGTATAGATGTAGATGATCTATCGCACGTTATTAATTATGAAATTCCAAACATTGCAGAAACTTATGTGCATAGAATTGGTCGTACGGGACGCGCAGGCGCAAGCGGAATAGCAATTTCGTTTTGTGACAATGAAGAACGCGCATACGTCAAGGATATCACCAAGCTGATTGGCAAATCGATTCCGATTGTGGAAGAGCATCCTTTTAAAATGGGAACACCTCCTCCTCCAAGAGAATCGCATGCTCGCCGTCCGCAGAGTAATGGCAATGGAAGAAATCGTTCAGGAAAACCAAAAGCAAAATCGACGCATACTGCAGCCGCACCACAGAAAAAATCTTGGTTCGGACGAAGCAGATCGAAAAAAGCTTAATCCGCCAAGGAAGAGTTTTATAATTAAAAAACACCGTTAGCGATGGAAGCTGCAGTGTTTTTTTTATTTCTCTAATTCGATTTTATTACTGAATTGAAAATTGAAATTATATTCTCACACCCATCACGCATACATCGTCAACCTGCTCAAGATTTCCCTTCCATTTATCAAAAGTCATTTCGAGCACTTGACTTTGCTCCTCCGATGGTCGATCTGAATTTGAAATCAGAAGCGTTTTAATATTCGCAGTTTTAAATTTCTTTCCTTTTTCACCACCGAATTGATCTGCATAGCCATCTGTTCCAAGATAAATACAATCTCCTTTTTGCAATTCAAACTCATGGGTAGTGAAATTCGATGACTGATCAAAACTTCCTACCGGCTGATGATCCGCTTTCAAGACAATTAGTTCATGATTCCGAACAATCCAAAGCGAATTATTGGCACCGGAAAATCTGATGAACATTTTCTCAGGATTATTTTCTCTTGTTTCTAAACTTACCAAACCGATATCCATCCCGTCATTCACAGCACTTTCACTTCGTTCAAATGTTGACAAAACAATTTCTCTTACTTTATCCAAAATTTCGCCAGGCGAATCTATTCCAAATTCTTTTACACAACGAGTCAATGCATTGGAACAAACGATACTCACCATCGCACCCGGTACGCCATGTCCTGTGCAATCCGCAACTGCAAGGAATATTTTACCTCTGAAATTCTCAAGCCAGTAAAAGTCTCCTGCCACGATATCTTTTGGACGATAAAAAATAAATGAGTCAGGAAGTAATTGTTTAACCAATTTATTGGGAGGTAGAATTGCAGATTGAAGCCGCAGTGCATAGTTGATACTATCCACAATTTCTTTTGTTTTCGCTTCAATAACGGCTTTCTGATTACGAATAACTCGAATACGATTAAAAAGAAAAAGAGAAAATCCTGAAACAATTAAAAGGATGGTGCTTAGAAAAATATAAATAATCTTTCTTTGCTTTGCAGATGCCAGCTCACGAATTTCGTCTTCCTTATCTTTTTTTTCTTGAAGATATTTATATTCAAGAACCATCAAATCTTTTGTCGAATTTATTTCAGATAAGGAATCATTTAGTTGCTGAAATAGCCTCAAATATTCAAAAGCATTTTTGAAATCGCCCAATGAATCATATACTTCAGCTAGTCCGCTATAAGTTGACTTCATCGTGGATAGAGAACCCATTTCTTTTGCAAGTTTCAAAGCAGTGAGATAACTTTCCTCCGCCTTTTTATATTCCTTTTTTGCAGTCCATAAACCTCCCATATTATTATATGAATTTACGAGGTCTAGATTATCTCCAGCTCTTAAACGTATTTGCAAGGCTAGGGAATAATATTTTTCAACAGAATCATATTTCTGTTTATTAAAATATAAGACACCTATATTATTCAGATTATTGGAATAATTAAGCGAATCTCCAAGAGCGTAAAACAAATTGACTGCTTCAATAAAATGAGACAAGGCGACGCCTTCATTTTTTTGTTCCATTTCAACAATTCCTAAATTCTGATGGGCGAATGCAAGAATGTTATTGTCTTTTAATTTTATGCCGATTGCTAAACCTTTATTGTGATATTCTTTTGCTTTCTCATAATTACCCTGCTCGTCGAAAACTCCACCCAGGTTGCCGTACACTGATGCAAGACTCGATAAATTGCCCAATTCTTCCTTCAGTTTCATTGATCGAAAAAATAACTGAGCAGCCTTTTCAAACTCCCCAATATTATCGTAAGCAATTCCAAGATTATTACAGGAAGAAGCTATCCCTTTTTTAAATTCAAGTTTTTCAGAAAGTGCTAACGCTTGCGTACCAAAATCGATTGCTTTTTTTGAATCATCGTAATAATAACAGGAACAAAGTTTATAAAGCATTTTCGCTTTTAGCGTATCTTCTTTTTGATCAGGAAGAATTTTTATTAAGGAATCGCAATAACTATCCTGTGCTGAAATCGAAAACCGAAACAGCAGAAACAGTATACATAAAACAAATCTGAAAGAAATGTGAGGTGGGGTCAAAGCATTTTTCTTGAAATTGAAGGTATGAAAATACCAGCAAGCATAAAAAGAAAAAAGCTTCTCAAAATTGAGAAGCTTTTCTTTTTCAAGAAGTGGCTTGGAATGGAATCGAACCATCGACACATAGATTTTCAGTCTATTGCTCTACCAACTGAGCTACCAAGCCTCCTTATTATCCGCCTTGTTCTGCACATTTTAACACATGCATTCCCTTAACGGGTCGCAAATCTACTGATTAATTTAAAAACGAGAAATATTTCCTTGCATTCTCCATAGATTTGTGCAAATATGGAGTACCGTCTAGTCCTCGATTTCGGTAATACTGCCCTGAAAGCTATCATGTTCCGTGATGGAGAAATATTTGCGCAAAGTATTTTAGAAGCCCCCACAACTGAAGAAATTCTGGCTTTTGCCACAAGTAAACCTATCAAATCAGCCATTTTGGGCTCAGTCGTTAACCACTCTCCCAATTTAATTACTGATTTAGCACCACTATTTCCCCTTATTATTTTGGGACCTGAAACACCGCTTCCTATTACTAATACTTACGAATCAAAGGAAAGTCTTGGTTATGACCGAATTGCAGCTGCAGTGGAGGCTTGGCAACTATTTCCTGGCTCCCCCGTCTTGGCCATAGTGGCAGGAACTTGTATTACATATAACATTGTTGACGCAAAAGGAAATTTTCTTGGTGGAGCCATATCACCTGGTCTTCATATGAGAATAGATGCCATGCACGAGAAAACAAAAAAACTGCCGCGTATCAATCTTGATGGAAAACATCCTTTAACAGGAAATAACACAGAAACTTCCCTTCGTTCTGGTACTTTTAACGGCACAATTGCAGAGTTGGAAGGAATGATTTATCAATATCTCAAACAATACCCCGGATTAAATACAATAATTGGAGGTGGAGATGCTAAGCTTTTGGCAGAAGCCCTTAAAAATGGCATCTTTGCACGCCCAAATATTGTTGCATCAGGCCTTTACCGAATTCTAGATTTCCATGTCGCAAACCATTTGCTTTAGATCTTTTTTAATTTCTTTATTTTTTGTTGTTATTGGATTCGGTTCCATTGCACAATTAAATGCACAAAATCCTGCAGTCCTTCAAACTGTTTCTCCCTATTCCCGTTTTGGAATCGGTGACTTTCAAATGAATGGAAGTGTTATTAATTCAGGAATGGGTGGCGGTGGAATCGGTGTTCGAAATGACTCATTGATTCCTCAATATTTCAATTTTGCAAATCCAGCTTCACTTACTTCAAATAATTTTGTTTCGTATGAAGTTTCATTATTAAGCAATACTGTTCAATTACAAAATTCAACCGACAAAGCTATTTTCAATCGGTCCACATTAGGTAATTTTTCCTTAGCATTTCCAGTTACGAAATGGTGGGGTGCAGGATTCGGACTTGTTCCTTATTCTTCTGTCGGTTATAATGTGAATAATTCTGATAGTATCGTAGGTATCGGTCCTGTAACCTATAAGTATGAAGGTTCTGGTGGTGTTAATCAGGTTTTTCTTTCAAATGGAATAAGACCTTTTGCGGGTCTTCCGAGACATTATTTACTTTCTGAAAAATATGCTAAACTGAAATTAGCGGGTGATACATCTGAATTGAAAAAACAAATCCGTAGAAAAAATGCGTTTGCAAATATTTCTGTAGGAGTGGAAACTTCTTATTTATTCGGTTCGCTTAATAATATTAGAAGAGATGTTTTTCCGGATACGATGAATCTTTACAATACAAAAATCACGAAGAAAACTTTATTCCGAGATGTCTATTTTAATTACGGGATTCAATATTCATTCCGTTTAAAAAAATCTTTGAATCCAAAATATGTTGCGATGAATGATTCAATGGTCGTTGGAAAAAAGTGGGGTAAAAATGAATTTTATTATACCACTCGCGGACTTCCTGACACTGCAAAATTATTTATTCCGAAACCAGGTATTCGAGTTTCGTTTGGCGCTGTCTTTTCTACGCCAACAAAAATCAATGTAACCAATGATTGGCTGGGACAAACCTATAGACAGCTTGGAACCATTGAAGCATTTAAGGATACTATTCTTGATTCATTAGGATATAAATCTTATGTAGATATTCCTGCCATGTTTGGTTTCGGTTTTTCATTGAAGAAAGATTATAAATGGATGTTTCAAGCCGACTATATGATGCAAATGTGGAGTCAGTCTAGTACGGGCGGCCAATCGTATAATCTCAAAAACTCACAACGTATTACAGCAGGTTTTCAATATCAACCGAAACAACAAGGCCGTGGTAATTATTTAACAGCAATTCAATACCGTTTAGGAGTTCGTTATTTCCAAACTGGTCTTGAACTTAAAAACGTAATGCTGACAGAAAAATCGGTGAATTTCGGAATGTCAATGCCAGTTCCTTATCGCACAAAACTTGGAGAACCTGTTTCAAGAGCGACTGTGAATTTTGAATATGGTATGCGTGGAACGACAGAAAATAATTTAATTAAGGAAGATTTCTTCCGCGTTACTTTTGGATTTACCATCAACGACAGATGGTTTGCACATTTCAAGTACGACTAAGCGCTCCTGCGCATGCAACGGATAAACTATTTTGCTTTTCTCTTTTTTTTTCCAATTGTAATGTCGGTTTCCTGCATTAACGATCCGGTGAAAGTAAATTCGTTTTCAAAAAATACAAATGTTCCATTGCTGACAGAACACAATGTGGACATTATTTATTCTGATTCTGCTAAAGCAAAAATTCATGTAAAAGCACCTCTCCTTGAAGAATTCGGTGGGATAAATCCATATGAAGAAATGGCAAAGGGAGTAAAAGTGGAGTTTTATAATGACAGTGAAAAAATCAGCAGCTCGTTGACTGCAAACTATGCAATAAACAAGAAGCGAGATCAAATTATGGAGGCGAAAAATGATGTGGTGGTAATCAATACAAAAGGAGAAAAACTAAACACAGAACATCTTATTTGGGACGGAGTAAAAAGAAGAATCCATACTGAATCGTTTGTAAAAATAACAACGAAGGATCAAGTGATTTGGGGCACAGGACTTGAATCGGATGAACGATTTGAAGAATATGAAATCAAAAATATTTCAGGAACCATATTATTAAAAGACATCCCTAAATAAGTTCATATGAAACGTTATTTAAGAATAACAGAATATACCTGGATGGTTTTAGCCATTCTTTGTGCAGGACTAACTGCTTATTATTTTATTAATAAGAACACAGACAATGGAACCTTTTCGTTGCTTATTACCTTATTTGCAGGAGTGATGTATAGTCTTAGAAGAAGATTCAATAGACACCTTGAAAGAGAAGCTAAAAAGCACGAAGAACAGTCCAAAAACAAGGGATAAACTGTCTTTTTAAGCTCCATTCCTACTTCTTCCTTTGCATTTGATTCAATCTATTGATTATCTGACGCTTAAATACCCCCTTTCCTTATAACTATTTCCCTATAAATCGTATATTCGCGTCCCAATTCTTTTAAAATTCAGTACACATGACAATTCTATCAAGTATTCGCAGTCGCGTAGGTCTCCTAGTCGGAATCATTTTCCTAGCATTGCTTGCCTTTGTTTTAACCGATTTATTCAATTCGCAACGCGGCCTTTTCGGCGGTAGTGGTGATAATAATGTTGGTGAAATTAATGGTCACGAAGTTTCCATTATGGATTTCAAAAATCAAATTGATGAACTCGCTGATGGAAAAAATCTTAATCAGCAAGAGCAAGATCAATATTCTGATGGCGTTTGGCAGGAATTAGTAAATAAATATGTTTTCGAGCCGCAATTCAGCGCTTTAGGAATTACACTTACAGATGATGAGTTAGCAGAACAAATGTATGGTGATCATATTTCTCCTTACATGAATCAGTTTTTTCAGAATCCACAAACTGGTCAGATTGCACCCGACTTTGCTGGTCCTGATGGATCTTTAAGTGGAAAAAAAGTTCGTGCATTTGTTGGAAAAATGGATGCAGAGACAGAAGTTAAATGGAGAAGAATTGAAATTGACATGGCAAAAGTTCTTTTGCGTGAAAAATACAATACACTTGTTCGTAAAGGATTCTATTGTACCAACTCTGAAGTTAAACATGAGTATGCTGATGAGAATACAAAATACACTTACAAATTCATTGTAAAAAGATATGCTGAAATCGCAGACTCTACTATTAAGCCTACTACTGAAGAGCTGAAAGATTATTATTCCAATAACAAATGGAAATTCAAACAGCGTGACGCAGAACGCAAAATGGAATACGTTGCCTTTGACATTATGCCATCTGCAGATGATATCGCTAAACAAAAGGAAGAAATGACTACTATGGTTGCTGCATTCAAAGCTGTAAAACCAACTGAAGATTCTACTTATGTTTTACAAAACTCTGAAGGAGCAGGCTTCACAAAAACATATATGCATCCTGGACAATTTCCAGCAGGTGCTGATAGTGCATTCCTGAAAGCTCAAGAAGGAGATGTTCTTGGACCATTTATTACTGGAGAAAATATTTCTGTATTTAAAGTTTACAAACAAAAAACTTCAACTGACTCAGTTAGAGTTCGTCACATTCTTATTACATATAAAGGTGGAGAACGTGCTGGTCCAGAAATCACAAGAACAAAAGTTCAAGCCAAAGCCAAAGCGGATAGTATTCTTCGCGTTGTAAAAGGTGGAAAAACTAAAATGGAAGACATTGTTGAAAAACTTACTGAAGATCCTGGTTCCAAATCTGGTAACAAAGGAGATTATGGTTGGTTTTCTGAAGAAAGTGGATTTGTACAGCCTTTCAAAGATGCAGGCTTCAACAATCCAAAAGGAGCTACTGTAGTTATTGAAACAGATTTTGGTTATCACGTCATTCAGGTAGTTGACAAATCAACAGCTAGTACAAAAGTTCAGGTTGTATCTATTGACAAAAAGATTGTTCCTTCTGAAAATACTACTCGTGAAGTTTATCAAAAAGCATCTGAATTTGCAGGAAAAAATAATACTGGCGAATTGTTTGCAGCTTCTGTAAAGAAAGACAACATGCAGGCTTTCAAATCAGAAGCACTTTCAGAGAATTCAAAAGCCATCAGTGGACTTGAAAATCCAAAAGAAGTTATTCGTTGGATGTATGATGAGAAATCTGTTGTAGGATCTGTATCTCAACCTTTCCAAAATACAACACGTTATTTTGTTTGTCGTTTAACAAATGTTCTTGATAAAGGCGTAAAACCTTTTGAAGATGAAACTGTTCAAGAGATTTGCAAAGTAGATGTAATTAAGAAAATAAAAGGTGACCGTTTTACAGATGAACTTACTAAAGCAAAAGGTGCAAACCTTGCTGATTGGGCTACAAAAGCTGGAAATCTTCCAGTAATGCCAGGTTCCCCTGTTGCATTGGCTTCTCCATATGTACAAGGTGCAGGACTTGAACCAGGTGTAGTTGGAACATTAGCAACATTGGCTGCAGGAACCATGTCCGCTCCTATCAGAGGAACAATAGGAGTTTATGTTGTCATGCTTGAGTCAGTTGCAAAAGCAGCTCCTATTACACCGGAAGCAGCAAAAGCAAAACAAGCATCCGTTATTACGGGATTGGCTTCAAGAACAGATGCAGCAGCTGCAGAGATTTTAAAAGACGAAGCAAATATTTCTGATAATCGCGCTAGACATTTCTAGACTTCGATACATTTCGTTTGAATCAAATTTATTCATACTGATTATTTTTTTTCAAACAAACATTCAGTCTGACAAATAATACTAATTAAAAAAGGCTCGCCCGAAAAGGTGAGCCTTTTTTGTCAGACTGAGTGCCGACGCAGGAGGTGTATTGACGATTAAAAAAATTATCTCAACACTAACAATCGGTGAGAATCCAATTTTACGAAAATAAATAGGAGAATCGTAAAGCTGATTAGGGATGATCCACCATAACTGAAAAATGGAAGTGGAATTCCAATAACAGGAAGTAATCCAACCGTCATCCCTACATTCACCACAAGATGAATAAAAAATATTGCGGCAACTCCATATCCATATATTCGCGTAAAGTCGGAGCGTTGTCGCTCTGACATAATTATTAATCGCATAATTAAAACGAGATAAAGAATTACTAGAAAAGCTGTACCAACAAATCCCCACTCTTCACCCACCGTGCAAAAAATAAAATCTGTTTCTTGCTCAGGAACAAATCGAAATTTTGTTTGTGTTCCTTGTAAATATCCTTTACCTGTCCATCCACCTGAACCAATTGCAATCATGGATTGATCCGTATTGTAAGCATATTTATCATGCATGGCTCGAGAAACAGGTAATCCCAACCAACATTTAATTCTACCCTTCATATGATCAGGTAATTTTTCTAGCACAACAGGAGTGCTCAAAAACATTCCAGTAAAAATAGAAAAGACAATACTGGTAAATAATATTTGTTTAATTGTTCTTCTTATAAATAATAATCGAGCCATTCCAATTGCAGCAAGAATAGAACACCAGATAATAATCGGTTTTGAATCTAAATGAATCTTTGCAATTTTAACTGGATCGGTATTCGGTACCAGATCAACAATAGTACCTGGATATTTTATTCCAACAACTGCTGCACCCGCTGCTAATAATCCAAACATCAAAATATATCCCGGAATCATTCCTTCGCGATACATTACAAAAATAAATGCGGCAAATACAAGTGCACATCCCGTTTCATTCTGAATAAATACAATAACAAAAACGGGTATTGCAATTATTCCAAGTGTGATCATTAATTTATTAAAAACATCAGCTTTGGTTACGCTACTCAAATATTTAGACATAGCAAGTCCGGTGGCCCATTTCGCAAATTCTGCAGGCTGCAAACTCAAAGATCCAAACTTAAACCAGGAATGACTTCCACGAATATCAGAACCAAGAAAACGAACAGCAATATTGAGTAGAATAATTCCACCATATAAATAAAAGGCAGTCGCTGTAAAAAAAGAGGCATCGATAATTAAAATGGAAGCAGCAAGAACTATAGAAATTCCAATGAAAATCATCTGCTTACTTTCCTGACGACTGACATCGAAAATATTACTGGTGTCTTTATCGTAAACGGCCGAATAAATATTCATCCAACCCATTCCGATCAGCAATAAATATATTGCGACGGTAAACCAATCGACATTGTAAAATATATTTTCGCTTTTTTCGCGCATTAAATATTATCGCTTAGCCTTTTTACTTACGCCAGGTCCTTTACTGATCAAATCACCCTCTAACATTGTTTTTTCAAGTTCTGGTCTGGTGATTTTATGCGTAAGATATTTTTCCATAATGAGACTTGCAATTGGCGCCGCCCACGTAGCACCGAAACCAGCATTCTCTACAAGTACCGCAATACATATTTTCGGATTCACTCTAGGAGCAAAACATACAAATACCGAGTGATCCTGTCCATGCGGATTTTCAGCTGTTCCTGTTTTCGCACATACTTCAATGCCTGGAATCAACGCAATGCGACTTGTTCCTTCGGTTACTGCTTTTGCCATACCTTCAATTACGGCTTCATAACAACTAACATCTTTTACGAGCGTATAATTTTTTAGACTCCATTTTGCCAATGGATTATTATTCCCAATTTTCCTGATAACATGTGGTGTAAAATAATAACCACGATTGGCAATAGAACAAATGATGTTACACATTTGTAATGGCGTAACCCCTAAAGCGTCTTGGCCAATCCCTAATGAAATTACTGAAGCACTGCTCCAACGACGTACTCCATGTATGTTATCAAACCATTTAAGATCCGGAACAAGCCCTCTGTCTTCGAATGGAAGATCTGTTCCAATTTTTTTTCCGACACCAAAGCTTAATACATATTCTCTCCAAGCATTATATCCCGCATAAACATCTTTATATTTTCTCCGATTATCAATAATTGACCGGAAAACATAAGAGAAATAGGAGTTACATGAATGTGCAATTGCACCATCAAGACTCAAAGGACTTCCATGTGCGTGGCATGCAGGATGACCACCTAATGGAGGATAACCTCGGTTGCAAGGATAAGCAGTTGCTGTAGATAAAACACCTTCCTGTAATCCGATCAATGCATTCATTAATTTAAAAGTAGAACCAGGAGGGTATCTTGATTTCAACGCGCGATTAAAAAGTGGCTTGCCAATGGAATCTCTCAAAAGCGTCATGTAATTTTTTGGAAAGTCGCGACCTACTAACAAATTAGGATCATAAGTTGGACTTGTAACTAATACCAGAACTTCACCTGTAGAAGGATCAATTGCGGCAATACCTCCAATTTTATTTTTCATCAAGTTCTCGGCATACAATTGCAATTCTGCATCAAGCGTACAAACTAGATCTTCGCCTTTTACAGATGCTGTATCATACTTTCCATTCTTAAAACTTCCTTTGATATTATTGTGAACGTCGCGCATTTTAATTTGCACACCCTTCTTACCACGTAATTCATTTTCATAGCCCTTTTCAATTCCACTTTGTCCGAGATAATCGCCAGATTTATAATAATCGCTAGTATCAACAATCGATTGATTTACTTCACCAACATAACCCAATAAATGTGCAGCAATCGGATAAGTGTATTTTCGTACCGTACGAGCCTGCACAAAAAATCCGTTGAATTTATAAAGTCTTTCCTGAATCCTTGCATTAAGTTCGGGCAACATCTGACTTTCGAAAATATAAGTTCTATAGTCCTTAGAAGATTCTTTAAGGCTACCAGAAAATTTTATTAATCGTTTTTCAAATTCTTCTTTGGAAATTCCCAATATTTTGCTCAGTCCGATTGTATCACAACCTTTCATATCGCGTGGTACCACCATCAAATCATATGCAACTTGGTTGAATACCATCTTCTTTCCGTTTCGATCATAAATAGTTCCGCGAGGAGGATAATCAGTAACGTATAAAAAGGCTTGATTGGCTGCATCTAACTTATAACGATCATCAACAACCTGAATATAGAAAAGGCGAAAAACATACAGTAGCACTACTACAGTTGCAAAAGCAATAAGAATATATCTTTTGGTTGCCGGATTCATGTAGTTTGTCTGGTGCGATAAAATAGAAATTGAGTGACAACAACCAATACCAAAGTAGTTGCAGAACTAACAATAACTCTAAAGAAGGTAGAGAAGAAATAATTAAAACTGAACATTTCCAGATAGAATAAAAGAAAATGGTGAATCAAAATAATAATAATTGCATAAGTTAAAAACCAAGGACGGCCCATGTCTTGAATGGTAGGTTGTGATCCGAATTCATAACCATCACGTGGTGACATCAATTTTAAAATCCTTGGGCGAGCAAAACCAATAAATGTACAAGCGGCCATATGCATGCCCATTGTCCCGTAAAACATATCAATAAAAAAACCAAGAATAAAAGAGATGATTAAAACAAGCCAAGGAGGAGTTTCAAAAGGCAATTGCATTAAAAATAAAACATACAAAAACGGATTAATGAATGGTCCCGGTTCTACATTTTTAAGAATGAGTCCCTGAGCCGCCACCAGCAGAATAAAACGCATGATATGTTTGATAATATCATTGACCATTGTCGACTCCCGCTTTTTTCTTTAAATCATTTATTTCATCGCGCAGCAAATTCTTTACAATAAATGCGTGTCTTAATTTCCTATAGTCCGTTGCCAGTTTTACTTCAACGATGTAGGTTTTATTTTCAGCATTAATCTGAAAAGAATTTATTACTCCAACAGGCACGCCACTTGGAAACGCATCTCCCAATCCGCTTGAAACTAGCGAATCTCCTTTTCTGATGGGCGTAACAGGAAGATCTTTCAAGGTAGCAGTGCGATAATCGTTTCCATCCCAAACTAAGGTTCCAAAAGAACCATCCTTTTTCAAACTAGCACTGATTTTTGAATCCGAATGCAACAGCGACATGACGACACAAAAGTTATCGGAAACCTCCCGCACAATTCCAACAACACCTTCCGCACAAACTACTCCTTGATCTACCACTACTCCTTGTTTGCTTCCACGATTAAGAATGATATAATTATTTCTTCTTGTAACGGTGTTATCAATTACTTCAGCTGCTAAATATTCATAACGCTGTTTGTAGGTTGTGTCACTATGCAATACTCCAGCGGTGTTGTACATAAAGTAGGAAGTGTTTTTCATGCTCAATTCCAGAGCGAGTTTATCTGCAAGCGATTTGTTTTGCTCTTTCAAATCCAGATATTCTGTAAAGTCAGTTCGAGCTTGATAAATCGATCCTGTAAACCAGTTCGCAGCAGAGACTGCACTTGTATGTTGAAAATAATTTCTTTGAACGAGAAAATAGATGGAGAGAATTTCCAATAAAAGGAAAAACAAAATGAAATAATGCCGTACTAAAAATACTGCGAGATTGCGCATTCTAGAAGGTGATTAGTGATTGGTGATGCGTATTTGGTGGTTTGTTAACGTTGTGCGATTTTTTAAACCAATCACCAATCACTTTTTATTTGAAAAGGTTATTTAATAAGGAAAGGAAACTTGTCAATGTTTTTCAATGCGATGCCGGTGCCACGAGCAACTGCACGTAATGGATCTTCAGCAACATGAACAGGCAATTTTGTTTTTAGAGAAATTCGCTTGTCAAGCCCACGAAGAAGTGAACCACCACCAGCAAGATAAATTCCGGTGCGGTAGATGTCGGCCGAAAGCTCTGGCGGTGTCATCTCTAGTGCATTGAGGATAGCCTCCTCAATTTTTGAAATGGATTTGTCAAGTGCGTGCGCGATCTCCACATAAGAAACATAAATTTCTTTTGGAATTCCCGTCATCAAATCTCTTCCATGAACGGGGAAATCTGGTGGAGGATTTTCAATTTCGGCAAGTGCTGCTCCTACTTCAATTTTAATTCTTTCAGCTGTTCTTTCTCCAATAAGAATATTATGCTGTCGACGCATGTACTCTTCAATGCTTCCGGTAAATTCATCTCCTGCAATTCGAATAGATTTATCACAAACAATTCCACCCAATGCTATGACGGCAATTTCAGAAGTTCCTCCACCAATGTCGATGATCATATTTCCCATCGGTTCTTCCACATCAATTCCGATACCGATAGCAGCTGCCATTGGTTCATGAATCAAATAAACTTCTTTTGCACCAGCATGTTCTGCTGAGTCACGAACCGCACGTTTTTCAACTTCAGTAATTCCAGAAGGAATACAAATTACCATTCGAAGTGAAGGGGAAAATAATTTTCTTCCCGGATTAATCATTTTGATCATTCCGCGAATCATATGTTCAGCAGCATGGAAATCGGCAATTACACCATCCTTCAAAGGACGAATGGTTTTTATATTTTCATGTGTTTTACCATGCATCTGCATAGCTTGTTTTCCAACAGCGATAATTTTTCCTGAGGCGCGATCAATTGCAACAATAGAAGGTTCATCAACTACTACTTTATCATTGTGAATGATAATCGTGTTAGCCGTACCTAAGTCGATGGCGATTTCCTGCGTGAAGAGACTAAATATTCCCATAATTCTTTATCAAATTCCAAAACTGAAAATCCAAATTCCAAAACCTTTCAATAATTTCTTTGTGATTTGTTTTTTATTTTTTGGTTTATTTTTATTAATGTTTAAAATGTCTGTTACCCGTGAAAACCATTGCCATACCATGTTCATCACAATATGCAATGGAGTCTTTATCCTTGATTGATCCACCAGGTTGAATGACTGCATGAATTCCAACATTACCTGCTATTTCAACACAATCAGGAAATGGGAAAAATGCATCAGAAGCCATTACCGCCCCATTCAAATCAAAACCAAACGCCTTCGCTTTTACAATAGCTTGTCGTAATGCATCTACTCTTGAAGTCTGACCCGTTCCACTAGCAAGCAACTGACGGTTCTTTGCAAAAACAATCGTATTTGATTTGGTGTGTTTAACTAATTTATTTGCAAACACGAGATCATCATATTCCTGAGCAGTCGGTACAGACTTTGTAGCCGGTTTCATATCAGTAATGGATTCAGTGCGTTGATCTTTCTCCTGCGTAATTACGCCATTGAGCAGTGTGCGGAATTGTGTGTTCGGGAGACTTACTTGTTTTTGTACGAGTATAATTCTGTTTTGTTTCTGCTTTAAGATATCAAAGGCAGCAGGTTCATAAGATGGTGCGATAATTACTTCAAAAAAGATTTTGGTAATTTCTAAAGCTGCAGTTACATCAATGTTTCTATTGCAAACCAGAATTCCTCCAAATGCAGAAACAGGATCAGCAGCTAAAGCAGCATTCCACGCCTCTACGATAGAATCTCTGGAAGCTAATCCACAAGCATTATTATGTTTAATAATTGCAAATGTAGGCTCAGCAAAATCAGCAATAAGATTTACAGCTGCATCAACATCTAGCAAATTGTTATAAGAAAGTTCTTTCCCATTCAACTGTTCAAACATTCCGGAAAGATTTCCATAGAATTTCGCTTGTTGATGTGGGTTCTCTCCATAGCGTAAAGAACGTCCACCATTTTCTGCATGACGGAAAACTAATTCGTTTTGATCCTTATTGAACCAATTAAAAATAGCAGAATCATATTGAGAAGAAACTGAAAAAGCTTTTGTTGCGAATTTTTTTCGATCTACTAATTCCGAATTACCATTTTGAGTATTTAGTAATTCCAGCAATGAAGGATAATCATTTCTTGAAGAAATAATAATTACGTCAGAGAAATTTTTTGCTGCTGCACGGATTAAAGAAATTCCGCCAATGTCGATTTTCTCAATGATATCCTGTTCGGACGCATCTGAAGCGACAGTTTGTTCGAAAGGATATAAATCAACAATTACCAAATCGATTTCAGGAATTTTATATTCTTCCAATTGAGCAATATCAGATTCTAATCCACGACGCGAAAGAATTCCGCCGAAAATTTTCGGATGCAATGTTTTTACTCGCCCACCAAGAATAGAAGGATAAGATGTTAATGTTTCAACTGGCGTGACTGGAATTTTTAAACCTTCAATAAAAGTTTGTGTTCCGCCAGTGCTGTAAATTCCAACACCTAATTCGTGCAATTTTCTGATAACCGGTTCAAGATTATCTTTATAAAATACTGAAATAAGTGCGTTTTTAATTTTCTTTTGACCGCTCATAATGTTCCTCTGAAAATAGTACTCAAAGCTAAGCGTTTTAGCGCCCTGAATTGCAGCGAAATCCTTGTTTTTTCCCAATGTTGATAAAGGACGTAGGCTGTTCATAAATGACATTTGGAAAATAGAAATTGAGTAGTTTGAAGTCAGTTTTCCGCACATAAATATTAGATAATTCTTAACCAAAAACTCGGTCTTTGGATAAGTGTTCAACTTTTCCTTTCAAGTGTTTCAAGTTCAAAGTAAACTTCTGAAAAGGGGTCAAATTGCCACTTCTCCTGTCTATCTTTACACTATGCTATTTCTTACACTCCTTCGAGAAAGCGTCATTTTTGCCTTCCATGCCTTGCGCGTTAACCGTTTGCGCACTACCCTTTCTTTATTAGGGATTACCATTGGCATTTTCGCCATCATTGCCGTTTTTACTGCTGTAGATTCAATGGCAAATAAGATCAGAAGCAGCGTTCAGTCATTAGGAGAAAACGTAGTTTTTGTACAAAAATGGCCTTGGGTTCCAGAGGGTGGTGAATATGCCTGGTGGAAATACATGAACCGACCAGTGCCGAAAGTGGCAGAAAGTGAAGAACTCAGAAGACGAATTTTTACTGCGGATGCAATTGTATTTTCTGTAGGGTCGAGCGCTACCACTTACTATAAAACTTCTTTTATTGAAAACACCTCCATCATTGGTACAACTTTCGAATACAATAAGGTAAAATCATTCGATTTGACAGGAGGAAGGTATTTTACTCAGCAAGAATGTGGTGTTGGAAGTGCAGTTACAATTATCGGTTCAAGTATTGCAAAAGGACTTTTCCATGATGAAGACCCGATTGGGCAAGAAATAAAATTTTTAGGTAGAAAAGTAACTGTCATAGGTGTTTTTAAGGAGGAAGGGGAAAGTATGATGGGGAATTCCAGTGATAATATGGTTTTAATTCCCTTGAATTTCGCTGCCACTATAATGGAAGTTGATAAAGACAATGCCGACCCCTATATCATGATTAAGGCAAAGGATAATGTTGCAACTGCCGACCTAAAAGATGAATTGACTGGTACTATGAGAAGTTTGCATCGGCTCAAACCGGGCGAGGACGCTGATTTTTCATTGAATGAAGTGAGTGTTTTGGCGGCACCGATGGAACAGGTTTTCGGTGTGGTTGGGACGGTGGGTTGGATTATCGGGGCCTTTTCAATTCTTGTTGGAGGATTCGGAATTGCAAATATTATGTTCGTATCAGTTCGGGAAAGAACAAGCCAGATCGGGATTCAAAAATCGCTTGGCGCAAAACGTTGGTTTATTTTAATGCAATTTCTAGCCGAGTCAGTCTTCCTTTGTTTGATCGGTGGAATTTTAGGATTGCTATTAGATTACGCGATGGTTTTAATTGCAAATAATTTAATAGAATTCAAGTTTGTGTTGTCTATAAATAATGTCACGCTTGGATTAACCATTTCCGTTTTGATTGGAATTATTTCAGGATTTATTCCTGCCTATTCTGCTGCTCAGTTAGATCCTGTTGAAGCAATTCGTAGTAACTAAACATATGGCTCAGGTTTTACGAAAACGTCCGAAAATAATTTCCATCCTTGGGGTGATAGGATTTATTTTTTCATCGGGACAAATTATTGCAATTTCTGCTCCTGCTATTCGGGATGTAGCAAGTTGGTATCCGATTTTATATGGTTCTATTATTGCCTTACGATTTATTTCGCTTGTAGGTGTTTGGCACATGAAAAAATGGGGCGTAGAATTATTTGCCTACATCACCATTGCTAAAGTAATAATTCAATTGTTGGTTGTGGATTTTGGAACTGCAACTGTTATCGACACCTTCTTCTCCTTTTCCTTTGCAATTGTCTTTGCCTGTTTTTATAAAAGAATGGGAAGAGATTTGTAATTTTATTGCCACGGGATTAATCCCGTGGCAATAAATGGGCAACAAAAGAGGATTAATCCCATGGCAATAAAGAATTGAGATCAAATTCATGCGCACTTTTAAAGTTCTTCATTAGATGATGTTCCTCCTGATTTGCAATATATTTCCGGACATTTTCCAAAGCTGATTCGCTTACTGATACTGCATAATATTCGTCCTGCCAATCGAAAAGATGGTCACACAAATTTTCTTTGTTAATCCACCACGAGGATTCTCCTTTAATCAAATGCATCACGGAAGAAAGATTCTGTGTCTTCTTTAATCCTATCAGGCAATGCACATGGTCATCAAAACCATTAATACAATCAAGTATTATTTTCTTCTTATGAGCGTTAGATCGGATGTGATCAAAAAGTAAATGGCGAATTCCTTTTTCAAGAGAAGGCACTCTATTTTTTGTGGACCAAACAGCATGAATCCAGATTCTGACAAATGGCATATTTGTTTTTTTAGATTTACTACAAACGCAAATCTAAAAGTGAGTGAATTATTATTCGGTTGCCAAATATTTACAAACGAATATAAGTGATTGTTGCTTTTGCCAGGTAATTAATCCCTAAACAATTAGTGAATCGGAGATAAAAACGCAATTGCATCCTTTACACTTTTCACCTGCTCAAAACTCAACGTTAGTTTACTATTTGCCTCTTTCATTTTTGCAGCACGCGGATTTGCCTGCATGAATTTCAACACTTTTGTAAATGCTTCTGATTGATAATAGGGGGAATTTTTATTGGTGATAAAATACCCAACCATTCTTCCGTTTTTCAAAACCAACCGTTCAAATCCAATATCCATTCCCAACCAACGCAAACGAATGGTGTCAATCAATTCAATTACTTGTCCTGGTATCGGACCAAAACGATCGCGCATAGATGATTCAAATCTTCCAAGATCATCTTCCGTTTGCGTATCATCCAACTGTCGATATAAGGAAAGTCGCTCTGTGATATTATCTACATATTCATCCGGAATCAAAATTTCAAGATCCGTATCAATTTGTGTATCGCGAACATAAACACCAACATGTTTTGCAGAAGTATCATCTTTCCGTAATTCGCGAAGCGCTTCCTCTTCCTTAAATAATTCTTTAAATTCCGTTTCTTTTAATTCACGAATTGCTTCATCTAAAATTTTCTGATACATATCATATCCGATATCACCAATAAAACCGCTTTGTTCACCGCCTAATAAATCTCCAGCTCCTCGAATGTCAAGATCTTTTAAGGCAATATGAAAACCACTTCCCAAATCAGAAAATTCTTCAATTGCTTTTAATCTTCTTTGCGCTTCTGAAGTCAATAGGTAAACAGGATGTGTCATTAAATAACAAAATGCTTTTTTATTTGAGCGTCCAACACGTCCACGCATTTGATGCAAATCACTCAAGCCGAACATGTGTGCATCGTTGATGATGATTGTATTTGCATTACTGATATCTAATCCCGATTCAATAATCGTAGTGGCCACCAAAACATCAACTTGTCCTTCAATAAAATTGACCATCACTTCTTCCAACTTGTGTGCGTCCATTTGTCCATGCCCCACTCCCACTCTTGCATCCGGACAAAGTCGTTGAATCATTCCTGCAATTTCATAAATATTTGCAACTCGATTGTGCACATAAAAAACCTGACCTCCACGTTGAATTTCAAACACCACCGCATCACGAACAAGCTCTTCACTCATTGTATGGATTTCGGTTTGCACAGGAAAACGATTGGGCGGTGGTGTATTTATAATACTTAAATCACGCGCGCTCATCAAGGAGAATTGCAAGGTTCTTGGGATGGGTGTTGCGGTTAAGGTGAGTGTATCCACATTTGTTTTAATCACCTTTAATTTGTCTTTTACCCCAACGCCGAATTTTTGCTCTTCATCAATGACTAATAATCCCAAATCTTTAAACTTCACATCTTTCCCAACTATTCCATGCGTACCAATGAGAATATCTAATTCACCACTCGCTAATTTCTGTAGAATTTCTTTTTTCTCTTTTGCAGTTCTGAATCGATTGATGTAATCAATTTTAGCTGGAAAATCTTTTAATCGTTCTGAAAATGTTTTGAAATGTTGAATAGCAAGAATTGTTGTCGGAACTAATACTGCTACTTGTTTTGAATCACACACTGCTTTAAAAGCTGCTCGGATGGCCACTTCTGTTTTTCCAAAACCAACATCACCACAAACCAATCGGTCCATTGGATGTGCCGTTTCCATATCTCGTTTAACATCATTTATTGCTTTTAGTTGATCGGGAGTATCTTCATAAATGAAAGATGCTTCTAATTCATTCTGCAAATAATTATCAGGAGAAAACTGAAATCCTTCTTGTGCCTTTCGGGAAGCATAAAGTTTAATAAGATCAAATGCAATTTCCTTTACACGGGTTTTTGTTTTTTGTTTTAAATTTTGCCAAACAGCTGACCCGATTTTATCAATGCGCGGAACTTCACCATCTTTTCCAGCAAATTTTGAAATGCGATGAAGTGAATGAATACTAACATACAATACATCATTATCACGATAGACTAAGCGAATTGCTTCCTGAAATTTCCCGCCAGCTTCAATTTTCTCAAGCCCTGCAAACCTTCCAACACCATGATCAATATGAACGACGTAATCACCCGGATTTAATCCACGTAATTCTTTTATGGTAAGCGCTTCTTTTCTTTTTTGAAATCCATCTTTCAAACGGAAGCGATGATAGCGTTCAAAAACCTGATGATCTGTGAAACAGGCAATTTTTAAATTATGGTCTACAAAACCTTCGTGAACAGAATGAACTAAAGGAGAATAATCTAATTTCCTTCCAATGTCTTCGAATATTTTAAATAAACGTTCGGCTTGTTTTGCACTATCTGTGAAAATCACATTTTTATACCCTTGCGTTGTATTCTTCGCCAATGCTTGCGTAATGAGATCAAAATTTTTCTGAAAGGAAGGTTGAGGCGAGAACGAAAATTCAATATCAACTGCTCCTGGCAAAACAAACCTATTTCCAAATTCTACCAATGCAAAATTCAGAATTTCTTTTCTAAATTTTTCTCCGTTGATATATTGTTCTTCGGGTGTTAGATGTTTGACAGGCGAATGTTCAGTCGTTTCTTCAAAAGCCTTTACTGCAGCTTCAAATTCTTTTTCAACAAAACCTTCAGCTCCTTCAATATCATCAATCCAAATTACATTAGGAGAACCACCATGTTCATGAACTGCTGATGCGAAATAATCAAAAAAAGATTCTCGATTTTCAATTAATAATTTCCCTTGAACATTAGGAATAATTGTAAGTCGGTCTAAATTTTTAATTGATAATTGTGTTAGTGTATCAAAAGTTCGTATAGAATCTACTTCATCACCAAAAAATTCAATGCGATAAGGATGTTCGTTTGCAAAAGAAAACACATCTACAATTCCACCGCGCACTGCATATTGTCCGGCTTCATAAACATAATCGACTCGATCAAAACCATATTCAGAAAGTAATTCTGTTACAAATGCTATTGAAATTTTTTCTGTTCTTTTCAGTTGCAAAGTATTTTTTTCCAGCAATTGTCGTGTCACTACTTTTTCTGCCAATGCACCCGGATAAGTAACAACGGCAACGCGCTTCTCTCTACGAATACGATCCAAAACTTCCGCACGCAGTAATACATTCGCATTATCGGTTTCTTCAACATGATATGCCTTTCGATAGGAAGATGGAAAAAAGAAAAGAGGAAGTACACTTGAATTATCGTCCTGATCATTTGTCGCTTCAAACAATCCTTCAAGATCATTCAGAAAATAAGCAGCAGCTTCTTGATCAGGAAGAATAAAAAGATGGGATTGAAATGTTCGTTTTGCTACCGACGAGGCAATAAATGCCCCTGCAGAACCTGCTAAACCCCGGATTTTAATCCGTGCTGCTTTTGTTCCGTTCAGCTCCTGTATCAGTTGATTCGCTTGAGGCGAACTATTCTCATACATCCCGATAATTTCCCGGATCGTCATGAGGGAACGAAGGTAAGGGACAAGTGCCAAGGGACAAGTGCCAAAGGAATATTTAATTCAAATTAATTTGTTGCTTTATTTTCACCCTTGCATAACATTCAACTTTGCAACCTGTCGGCTTTTATGTAATTTGGCATTGTGAAAAAAGTCTTTTTTCTATTGATTGTACTATTTATCGCCTCTTGCAAAAAGGACAATACACCTCCTGTATTGACACTTAAAGCTGGAGTGGGTTATACTTCTGGAGATGTTACCGTTTCACCTGGTGACGCATTTATTGTTCGAATGGTAATGAATAAAGGCGCGGATGATCTTTCCGAATTCTATACAGAGGTTGCATTCGACGGTTCTAATTTACCTCGATTAGTTTCCAGAGTATATATTGGACCGAATGACAGAATTCATTTTGAAAGAGATGTTACAGTTCACACTCGAAATCAAGCCGGTAATGAGCGATGGGTTTTTAACGTAAATGATGCTGATGGTAGAATTTCGACGGTAGAAATTCGTGTTTCAGTGCAATAAGAAGGGCTTTTCCTAAAGTTTCAGTCTCCAAACTTTCTATTTGGGCTTACAATTTCTTATCTTTGGAATGCTTGAAAACACCCCTTTCCATAAAATTATTTCTTGTTGCACTTGCCGCAATTGTGTTTTTTAACGGCAGTGGATTCTATTTGATTGCATTTGCAAAAACAGGAATACATCGTTTGGCCTTTCAAGATGAAATACAGAAAGAATCCATCCAAACCCTCAGTTTAAACGGAAATCAATTTGCGGGAATAAGTTGGATCGGGAAGACCGATTTTATTTATAACGATCAGGTTTATGATTGTGTATCCATCTCCGATTCAAATGGAAAGATTCAAATTCGATGTGTAGCTGATAAGGAAGAAAGCAAGGTAAAAAATCTTGTTGCCGAAAGTTTTGAAAAAAACAATTCCAATCCAACACAACAAAAATCAGTCAAAGAAACATTTAAATTTTTCCCTGTATTTCCTGCAATTAAAAAAGATCAAATCCGAAATACAAATTCACAAATTCAATTTCTGATGTGTGAATTTATTTTGTCTTCCATCAGCACACCTTATTTCGAAATAACTTCTCCTCCTCCGGAGTTAGTTTAATTCACTTAAACTTATTTAGTATCACATTCCATTAAAGCGAAAAAGCAGTCGCTTTGATATGAATTATTTATTCTATCTGCTATTTCAAACCACAAACAAAACAAAAACAAAATGAAAAAGAATCTTATTCTAGTATTGATTGCGTTCATGAGTGTTGCAGTTACAATGCCATCCTGTAATAAGTACGAAGATGGTCCAGCCTTCTCATTGCTCACAAAAAAGATGCGCATTACGGGAGATTGGTCACTTGAAAATTACAATTCGAATGGAACCGACATTACCTCAACAGTTCAGGTTTTATGGGGAGCGTCTTGCGAATGGCAAATTGAAAAAGACAATTCCTATAAACTAACAGGGAATATTAATGATGCAGGAACTTGGAAATTAGGTGCGGATAAAGATGATATAACCTTTACACCTACCAGCGGAACGGTTGAAACCTATCGTATTCTTCGATTAACAAATAAAGAACTTTGGTTGCGTTATACCAATTCAAACGGAACTTACGATATCGCAAAATTCCATCAATAATAATTCATTCCTGCACTTTCTGTAAAAAGGAAGTGCAGGAATTTCTAAATGCTCAAAGCAAAGAACCATATTCTTATATTTTTATTCCTTATATCGGGAATAACGAATGCTATTGCACAAAATCATAGCGTTCATGGAAAAGTTTTGGATGAAACAAATGGTCTCCCTATTCCCTTCACATTAGTATTCCTTCCCGATTTAAACAGAAGTGTTGGTTGCGATGACAAAGGAAATTTTATAGTAAATGATTTACCCGGCAATAGTCAGAAATTTACTTTTATGCAACTGGGTTATCATCCGCTTTCGAAAACAATTTCATTTGCCGATTCGATTACTATCATCACCATTACGTTGGAATCAGGAAACAGAGAAATGGAAGAAGTTGTAGTAATGGGCACTCAATCGCATACGGAGAACCAATCAGCATCAAGCGTTTCATCTTTATCACAAAGAGTTTTGAGAAGTCGAGGAGCATTAAGCATTAGTGATGGCGTTTCAAAACTTCCTGGAGTCAATCAACTTTCTACCGGTGCTGGAATTTCAAAGCCAGTGATTCGTGGTATGTATGGCAATCGCATTCAAACTATTGTTATGGGAATGCGTTTCGACAATCAACAATGGCAAGATGAACATGGGCTGGGACTTCAAGACATGGGCGTTGATCGTGTTGAAGTAATAAAAGGTCCAGCTGCGTTGATGTATGGTTCTGAAGCAATGGGCGGTGTCATTAATATCATTGAGGAAAAACCTGCTTTTACCGATTCAACACAGGCAGATGTTTCTTCTAGATTATTCAGTAATACCTATGGAGCGGGCCTTGATGCAGGCGTACGATCCACAAAGGAAAATCATTCCTGGAGAATTCGTTTAGGCGCAGAATCGCAAGCAGATTATTCCGATGGAAATAACAAACGTATTTTCAATTCCCGTTTCGATGGATACATTGGAAAAGCAACTTATACTTATAATAAAAACAATTGGGTCAGTGTTAATAATTATCTATTTTCCAAAAGTGATTTCGGATTTATAATGGATACAGCGAGTAGGCTGATTTCAGACAGCAGAGGAAGTCGCAATTTTAAGAATCCACATCACATTGTTTTTGTCAATCTTTTTACTTCGCAAAATACTTTCTTCGGAAAAAGAGGAAATATTTTTCGTTTGATTTTCGGGACTCATATTAATAGAAGAAGGGAAGATGAAGGCGGCGGTGGAATCAGTTTGGATATGCAATTGCTGACATTTGCTTTGCATTTTCAATACGAACATCCTATAAATGAAAATTGGACATTGATCAATGGTATTCAATCTCAATTTCAAAACAATAAGAATTTAGGTTTCAGAGTAATTGTTCCTAATGCAAATCTTGGAGAAGGATCTTTTTACTCTTTCGCAAAAAATATTTCCAAGCATCATGTTTTTGAAATGGGCCTTCGCTATGACGCGCGCTATATTAAAACTTTTGTGTTTACTAACAATGCTGTTTTATCGGCCTCACCTCCCGAAATTATTCCTACGATAAATAAACTTTATAATGCGTTAAATGGCTCTTTTGGAACTTCAATTGAATTGTTTAAAGAATTTCATGTAAAGGCAAATATAACTAGTGGATTTCGCACACCAAATCTAGCAGAGCTTCAATCGAATGGAGTTCATGAAGGCACTTTTCGCTATGAAATTGGCGATGCAAACATGAAGATCGAACAGAACTTCTGCGCTGAAGCTGGATTTGCTTTTGAAAAAGAACATTTTGAAATTACTGCTACAGTATACAACAATCGTTTTCTTAACTACGTTTATTTGCAACCTACAACACAGGATTATTACGGATTTAAAATCTATCGCTACCTGCAAACCAATGCGACTCTGCAAGGAGGTGAAGCGACAATGGATTGGTCATTTGAAAAAATGGATTGGATGGATTTTTCAGTTGCTTATTCGATGGTAAGAGCAAAAACAGATAATGGAAATTATCTCCCTTACATTCCTGCCGACCGCATCGATGGAAATTTAAAATTTGAATTAGGCAATCATGGAAAGTGGGATGATATATATTTCAGAACCGGAACACAATATTTTTTCGTACAAAATCATCCCGGACAATTTGAATCTGTCACTACAGATTATTTATTGTGTGATGTTGGATTCGGAACCACCTACAAGATGAAAGGAAACAGCAAAATTAATTTTGATCTCTGCTGTAATAATTTATTAAACAAAGTTTATTATGATCACTTATCGCGCTTCAAAGAATTCGGCATTTACAATATGGGGCGAAACATTTGTTTGAATATAAAATATGAATGGTAATAAATTTTAAAACACTCAATCGATGAAAAATTTGATTTCGTTTTCCTGTGTAGCAATCTTATTGTTGACTGGCTCTTGCAAAAAAAATAAAGATGCACATGTCCCTCCGGACCTTGCCTTTAAAACTACTGCTGGTTATACTTCCTCAGATGCTACTATTTTAAATGGCGATAGCATTCTCGTTGGAGTTGTAATTACAAAGAAAGAAGATGACTTGCGTACGCTGAATATTTCATACGCGTATGATGGCGCATCAACAAGTGTTTCGCATCTTACTTATTCTATGACGGCCGCTGAATATACCGGCTTCAATCATGACTATTATCTTGTCACAAGAAATCAGACAGGAACGGAAAAATGGATTTTTACAGTCACAGATCGTGATGGAAATCTTACTCAGAAATCCATTACATTAACCGTTCAATAGTTTATTCGTGATGAAAGAATGCCTGAATTCCAATTGTGAAAGTGGGATTAAAAGCAGCCTGATTTCTGGTGTAATCAATCACATGTAAGCGCATATCGAAAGCGGCATGCTCGTTGAAAAACCACGCAAGTCCCATGCCCGCATAACCTCTGAATCCAGTTGAAGTGGTATTTGTTTTTACATTATTCATTTTAAAATGATCCGCATAACTTTCATATCCGCCATTAAGAAATGCATAAGGTCTCCATTTTTTTTCTGTATCACGGAAATAATAACGTATTCCAGGCGCTACATAAGCATTAATATAACTTGAAGAAGTAGAGTCATTTATTTTTATAGTGCCGAATCCAAATCCAAAATCAAATCCAAGTGCAAATTTATCAGCAACAAACCAATACATTTCAGGGGCTAATCCGAAATTATAATTAGAATTTTTAAAATCAAGTTGAAGCATTCCTGAACCACCTACAGATCTCCAGCCTTTATCTGTTTGAGAAAAAGACGGAAGTGCAAGAAGTGTGGTCAATGCAATAATACAGTAGAGGCGTTTCATTGTTTTTAGATTTGATTATTTCTAAAGATAAAAAAAGGTTGCTTAAAAAAAGCAACCTTTCACTATTTCTTGCGATAAAAAAATCTAAAGCGGAATATTCCCATGTTTTTTCCGCGGTAATTTATCTGATTTGTTCTCCAACATTTCAAAAGCTGCGATGAGTTTAGACCTTGTATCTTCGGGAATAATGACTTCATCAATAAAGCCGCGTTCTGCTGCACGATAAGGATTTGCAAATTTCTCAAGATATTCTTCTTCTTTCTCTTTCAGTTTTTCAGCAGGATTTTTTGCTGCAGAAATTTCATTTTTGAAAATAATTTCAGCAGCTCCCTTTGCACCCATTACAGCAATCTCGGCACTTGGCCAAGCGTAATTCATATCAGCACCAATATGTTTTGAATTCATTACATCATAAGCTCCACCGTAAGCTTTGCGGGTGATTACAGTTACGCGAGGAACTGTTGCTTCGCAGAACGCATAAAGCAACTTTGCACCATTAGTAATAATCGCATTCCACTCCTGATCTGTACCGGGAAGAAATCCTGGAACATCTTCAAATACAAGCAAAGGAATATTAAATGAGTCACAGAAACGAACAAACCGTGCAGCTTTAGTGGACGCATTAATATCTAAAACGCCTGCAAGCACCGCAGGTTGATTTGCAACTACTCCAATACTTCTTCCTCCTATTCTCGCAAACCCTACTACAATATTCTCAGCAAATAATTTATGTACTTCAAGAAACGAATCTGCATCGATAACATTTGTAATTACTTCACGAATATCATACGGCTGATTCGGATTAGCAGGAATAATTGAATTTAATTCTTTTCTTTTTTCATTTGCAGGCTCGTATTTCATTCGAGGCGCTTCTTCTTCACAATTCTGCGGCATATAACTCAACATAGCACGAATGGTTTGCAAACATTCTAATCCATTAGCAGAAGCAAAATGCGTTACACCCGATTTTGATGCATGCGTCAAAGCACCACCTAATTCTTCTGAAGTAACTTCTTCATGTGTAACAGTCTTCACAACGTTCGGTCCGGTAACAAACATATAGGAAGTGTTCTGCACCATCAAAATAAAATCCGTAATGGCTGGAGAATAAACTGCTCCACCTGCACAAGGTCCCATTACAGCAGAAATTTGTGGAATCACTCCGGATGCACGTGTATTGCGATAAAATATATCAGCATATCCGCCTAAAGAAACAACCCCTTCCTGAATTCTTGCGCCACCTGAATCATTAAGTCCGATAACAGGTGCTCCATTTTTCATAGCAAGATCCATGATCTTACAAATTTTCTCTGCGTGTGTTTCGGAAAGGGATCCACCAAAAACAGTGAAGTCTTGCGAATAAACATAAACCAGACGGCCATTAATTTTTCCGTAACCGGTAACCACTCCATCACCAAGATATTTTTCATTTTCTAATCCAAAATCATTTGAACGGTGAGTGACCATCATTCCGATTTCTTCAAAACTTCCATCATCTAATAGAAAATGTAATCGTTCACGCGCTGTAAGTTTTCCTTTTTTATGTTGCGCATCAATTCTTTTTTGTCCGCCGCCCAATTGAGCCTCGGCAATTTTATCCTGTAATATCTTTATTTTGTTTTCCATTGGTGGGAGCTACAATTCAAAAGGTTATTTA
Source organism: Bacteroidia bacterium (assembly GCA_038237845.1). Lineage (GTDB taxonomy): Bacteria > Bacteroidota > Bacteroidia > Palsa-965 > Palsa-965. The sequence continues at coordinate 84,070 of JBBRYH010000006.1, read as the reverse complement.
ATCGGGCCTTTTTGTCAGTGCGAAGATAACCTTCTTCTTTCAAATTTTCATTCCCTTAACTGCTTAAATAGGCTACAATTGGCCACAAAAAATCCCGTTCCAATAATAAGGTTGGAACGGGATGAGGAAGTTAAAGCCTTTATTTAAAAACTTAAGTTGATACCGGCTGTGAATGGATATACTACCGGTCCTTTGTCTTTTTCAAAAAGTGTGGTCAGCGAGTATTTTCCAAAGATGGTAAAGTTTCCGTAACCGATTCTTGCAATCGCATCCATGCTGAATGGATTTACATTAAAATCATCTTTTTGTTTTGTTTTAATTTTATGCCCGTCCATTTCATATCGTTGTTTGAGAATATTACTGAAAACATTGTATCCGAATTCCATTCCGCCGGCAATATGAAATGAATTTTTAGCATCTGAATTATTCGTATTAAATTCTAGGAAAAGCGGAACGTTTAAATAAGTAATTCCAAGTCGGTTCCGTGTAAAATGATTTACGGAATCATATATGGCGGTTTGGTATGGAACATTAGGTGTTAGTGTATATGAATTTCTGAAATTATAATGATTCCAACTCATTCCTAAACCAGTTCCGAGATTTACATTGTTACGATAGATGTGAATATTTTTCTGGAAAAAATTCCAACTGAAGAAATATGATTTTGCATAATTCAATTCTAAAAAATCAAATCCAGCAGGCAAATCAATTTTATTGTCTTGTGTTAACAAACCATTTACACCGAAATCCAAACCTTCCCAGAACTCAAAATCATTATCGTCTGCGTGTTTTTCACGCTTAGAACGCTCATCATCGTCAACATCAGCTTCCGTTACATGCACATCATACTTTCCCATCCTGATATTTGTTGTATCAGATTTAGCATCATCTTTCATCACAACCGAACTTGCTCCAGATGAGTTTACATTTTTTTCACTTGGATTTCCTTGATAATGTACTTCAGAAGCGCCAGAAGTTGTAGCAATCAAAGCAGTCGTTGTATTTAAATGTGCAGAGGCAGCGCCTGAAGTAGTAATCGTTGCTCTTTCTGCAATTAGAGAATAACCTTTCATTTGGGAAGCTCCAGTTAAAACAGCATCCAGATTTTTTGTATTTCCTGAAATTTTTAAATTGCTCGCACCACTTAAGATTGATTTTAAATAATCCGTTTGAACATCTAGTTTTAAGGAAGAAGCTCCTGAACCAATTATTCTCAAAGAATCGGAAACGATTTTGTTAGTTGAAGAAGTATTAGACGCTCCACTTAAATCAATAGAACGCAAATTTTTAACTGTTACTATTACTTTTGAATCATCTTCGATATCGGAAGCTCCGCTGGTAATGGATAGGATTCCATCTTTTACTTCAGTATTGACTTGTTTAATATCGTTTGCAGATCCTTCAACTGTAACAGAACATGTTTCACCTTGTGTAATTTCAATTTTAATTACGGATGAAGTTCTGATGCCGGTGAAATCTCCTACTGGTCTGATTTCAGAAGTTACCTGAGCAATAATTACAGTGCTAAAAAGGATGGCGATGGAGGATAAAATGGTTTTCATAATAGGGTAAATTTACTTGCTTTTGAATAAGACGGTTGACTTCGGTTGTAAGTTACAGGCGAATTAGTAGCTGACTACAAAACCTTGAAATTCAACCATATAGAATATTCCTGACCTTGTGTTTCTTTAGAATCTGCAAAGTCAATTGCCTCAAATTGATTAATTACTGATTTACGGATCTTTTCATTTTTAGTTGCCACATCCAACACGTGAGCTTTGCCAGTTTCATCAATGGTAAAGACGACACGAATGCGAGCCGAAATACTTTCTTCTTTCATGACTGATGGGACACGCATTGTATTTTGAATCTTTTGATAAATTTTATTTTCAGGTGAAACAAAATTTTCATTTCCGGAAATCAGTGAAGCACTTTTAGATGCGCTAAGCGATTGAGCGTTTATTGAAACATTTGTAAATCCAATAAATAGTGCAAGAATGAGGATGAGCGTTTTCATTTTATTTTTTATTTTAAGTTTATGATGAATCGAAGTTCATGCATAAGACGCCGCACTTTAATTAAAAGTTACAGTCGAAAAAATAAAATGAAAAAATCCAAATCAATGAGTTTTATTTCCTCAATGATTTGGATTTTCTAAATTAAGAAAATTTCAATTATTGCTTTTGGCAACTACAGGAGAAAACTCGCTCATATAACCACAAGCCTTGTCTACCATATCTGCAGAACCAGCAAAGAAGGAGGTCCGTTGATGAAGCGTTGTAATAGGAAGTTCCATAATTCGATTCGCTCCATCTGTTGCTTTACCTCCAGCTTGCTCAATAATAAAAGCCATCGGATTGCACTCATATAAGAGACGAAGTTTTCCGTTAGGAGAAGCCGCAGTTTTCGGATAAATATAAATGCCACCGGTAATCAAGTTACGGTGTACATCAGCAACTGCCGAACCAATATATCGCGAGGAATATGGGCGTTTACTTGCAGTGTCCTCTTCCTGACAATATTTAATATATTTTTTTACGCCGTCAGGAAAATGTACATAATTTCCTTCGTTGATGGAATATGTTTTTGCTGAAGCCGGAGTTTTCATATTCGGATGCGACAAACAGAACTCTCCAATAGAAGGGTCAAGCGTAAAACCATTTACACCTTTTCCTGTTGTATAAACTAACATAGTAGAAGAACCGTAAATAATATATCCTGCAGCAATTTGTTCTGTTCCGCGTTGCATAAAATCTTCAAAAGTCCCTGGGCCGGAAAGCGAAAGTCTTCTGTAAATAGAAAAAATGGTTCCCACCGAAACATTCACATCAATATTTGATGATCCATCTAAAGGATCCATCGCCACAACATATTTAGCATTTTTTGATTGCGGACTATCCACAATAATCATGTCTTCATTTTCCTCTGAGGCAATGGCACAAACTTCACCCCCAACACTTAAAGCGGCAATAAATTGCTCATTCGCAAAAACGTCCAGTTTTTTCTGCACTTCTCCTTGCACATTTGTCTCTCCCGTTTCATTTGCATCACCGAGAATATCGGCAAGTCCGGCTTTATTTACTTCACGGTGAACAATTTTTGCGGCTATTCCAATATCTCTTAATAAACGAGAAAGTTCTCCTTTTGCATAAGGAAAATCGGATTGTTTTTCAATGATAAACTGGCCTAAGGTCTTTACTCTGCTCATGAATCTAATCTATTATGTTTGGTGCAAAGATGTAAATTTACATTTTCTTCAATTCACCGAAATTACGTAATCTTCCCTATTTAAAGCAGAATCTTTATCACATGAATATTCACATTCGCAAAGCAACAAAATCAGACATGGCAGGTGCGCTTGCACTGGTAAAAGAATTGGCTGATTATGAGAAAGCACCTGGAGAAGTTGTAGTTACCGTAGCAGATCTTGAGCGTGATGGTTTTGGTGAACATCCTTTATTTTATTGTTTTGTTGCCGAACGGGAGCAAAAAATTGTAGGCATTGCCTTGTATTATATTAAATATTCAACATGGAAAGGACCCTGCGTTTTTCTGGAAGATATTGTGGTAACTCAATCAGAACGAAGAAGTGGAATTGGGAAAATGTTGTTTGAAGAAGTCATCAAAGTAAGCAAACTCCGTGGCGCACGCAGAATGGAATGGCAAGTACTTGATTGGAATGAGCCAGCTATTAAGTTCTATGAGAAGTATCAGCCCGAAATTTTAAAAGAATGGATGAACTTCCGACTTACTGAAGACAAAATTTCCATCGATAGACCTTAATATCGGGGCAAAGAGATTCGTACTTTCGTACCCATGAAAGTCTTCAAGTTTGGAGGTGCATCCGTCAAGGATGCAAATGCCGTAAAAAATGTAGCAGGAATCCTCAATGGATTTAAAGGCGAACAATTAGTTGTTGTGATTTCCGCAATGGGAAAAGTAACCAACGCACTTGAACGACTATGTGATGCTTTCTTTTTCAAAAAAGATAATGTTCAAGATATACTTGAGGAGATCAGAAAATTTCACTTAGATATTCTCAACGATTTATTTTCAAACAAAAATCATCCTGTATTTACCGACATTCACAATACGTTTGTAGAATTAGAATGGGCGACAGAAGAAGCAGCTACTCATTCTTATGATCACACTTATGATCAAATCGTTTCAATCGGAGAAATTTTATCTACAAAAGTGCTGAGTGCTTATTTATCAGAAGATGGCATACAAAACAAATGGTGGGACGTTCGCGATTTTATCAAAACCGATAATTCCTACCGCGAAGGAAAAGTGGATTGGGCATTAACTGAACAAATGATCAATGAAGAATTAGTTCCTTTTTTCAAATCTGGAAAAGAGCAACTTGTCATTACACAAGGATTTATTGGAGTTACTTCTGAGAATTTTACCACAACACTTGGGCGCGAAGGTTCTGATTTTACTGCTGCTATTCTTGCCTGGTGTCTCAATGCAGAAAGTGTCACCATTTGGAAAGATGTTCCAGGCGTTCTTAATGCAGATCCGAAATGGTTTGATGAAACAAAATTGATTCCGCAACTTACTTATCAAGATGCAATTGAGCTTACTTATTACGGAGCTACTGTTATTCATCCGAAAACTATAAAACCATTACAGAATAAAAAAATTCCACTTTTCGTGCGATCATTTATTGATCCTAAAAAAGAAGGGACAAAGATTCATGATGTTCAGGTTCATTTACCCGTTCCTTGTTTTATTTTTAAAGTGAATCAGATTTTGCTTTCTATTTCGCCAAAAGATTTTTCTTTTATCGTTGAAGAAAACCTTGGAGATATTTTCGAATTATTTGCAAGGCAGCGTGTGAAGATGAATGTGATGTTGAATTCCGCTATTAGTTTTTCTGTCAGTGTTGATGAAGATAAACTGAAACTGCCTGGATTAATAGAAAAATTAAAGGAGAATTATCGTGTATTATATAATGAAAATGTGGAGTTGGTGACCATTCGATATTACGACCAAGCCACAATTGATCGTGTAACTGCAGGCAAACAGATATTTCTGGAAGTAAAAAGTCGATATACGGTTCAAATTGTAATGAAAAATAATTAATGAGTCAAGCCATTCGAATAGCATTAGCCGATGATCATCCTTTATATCTAGAAGGGTTAGAAATGTTATTGAATAATTCTAAAGAAGCAATAGTTGTTGCCAAAGCAATAAATGGAAATGAGGCTTTAGAAATGATTACTAAATCTTCGTTTGATGTTTTATTATTAGATCTTCACCTTCCTATAAAAAGTGGAATTGAAGTTGCCGAAATTTTACATAAAGAAGGAAAAAAGCATTCCATTATCATGCTGACCATGCAACGCGGTGGGCGTTATATGGAAAAATTAAAAAAGCTTGGTGTAAAAGGTTATTTATTAAAGAGTACTTCTCTCGACATTTTGATTGAAGCGATCAAAACAGTTCATAGCGGAGGCGAAGTTTTTCCGGAAGAAATAAAAGAATATGATCACGAAGAAACTGTTCGTTTAAAATCATCCGCAATAGTTTTAGAAAAACCGGATGAACAACTAACAGATCGTGAAAAAGAAATTCTGATTTTAGTTTGCAAAGAATATTCCAGTGCAGAAATTGCAAAGAAACTTTTCATCAGTACAGGAACGGTAGATACGCATCGCAAAAATTTATTGGTAAAATTAAGCGTTGCGAATACTGTAGGTTTAGTAAAATATGCGCTCAAGCATCATTTATTAGACGAGGAATAATTTATTTCAATTAATTATTTTAAGAATACCCATTTACAGGATTGCCCAAACTATTTTCTCAGACTAACATTGCAACATGCTTAGTAAAAGAGAACAAGAAGTAATGCTTTTAGTTTGTGATGAAATGTCGAGTTCACAAATTGCCGAAAAGTTAAAACTGAGTATTGGAACAGTTTATACTCATAGAAAAAACATCCTTTCTAAAGTCGGCGTAAAAAATACCGTTGGTTTGGTAAAGTTTGCAATGCGAAAAGGATTGTTACGCTGAAGGAAGTTCAAAAGAAAAAATGGATCCTTTTCCTGGTTGACTTTCAATTCGTAGGTCACTTCCATTCATTCTCAAAAATTCAGTAACCAGATTTAGTCCTAGCCCAGTACCTGTTTCGGCAAACGTCCCCTTTTCTGAAGAGGTTTGTTTACCAGCCAAAACCTCTGCAATTTTTTCGCTCTTCATCCCTGAACCAGTGTCTTTAATTTGAAACTTCATTTTTGCGCCATGTAAAGTACAACTGATAATAACTGCATCACTTTCGTTGGAATATTTAATTGCATTACTCACTAAATTACGTAACACAAGTCGAAACATATTTTTATCTGCATTAATTTTCTGTTTAGGAGAAATTTCATTTGTTAACCTCACCTCTTTCTGGTCAGCATAAGGCGTATAAAGTGTAATAATTTCATTTACTATTTCTTCCACATTAAAATATTCCGGGCTAGTGGTGGCACCATTTCTTTGGAGTAATGACCAATGCAAGAGGTTATCAATAAAACCTTGTAGAGGTTGTACAGATTGATTTACTTTTCGCAAAGCTTCGGCTAATTGTTCTCTATTCAATTCACTTTCTTTTGCGAGAATGGCTTGATTATAATTCGCAATTGCTTTAATAGGATTTGAAATGTCGTGTGAGATAACAGAAAATAATTTGTCTTTGGTTTTATTAAGTGCCAATAATTCATCTTCCGATTCGATCAGCTTACTGTTTAGTTCTTTGAGTGTTTTATTCTGCTTTGAAATTTGGAGATTTGATTTAATTTTTAACCGATAAGCATAAAATGCAAGTCCGAGGAAAAGAATTAGAACTCCAATACCTGTAAATAATGCTATTCGCAAATTCTTATCTCGTTCTAATGAAATTTTGTCTCGCTCCTTTTCTATCTCCGATACCTTAGCTTGCTCTTTCAGTAAACTATTCTCTTTATCTTTTTTATCCGTTTCATATTTTACTTGCATATCATTCAAAGATTTAATTCGTTCCTCATCGAGAATAGAATCCTTCTTTACAATATATAATTTTAAATACTTCAAAGCAATTTCTGGTTTGCCTTGTGCATTATATAATTCAGAATATTCGAGACAAATATCTCGCTCCAGTTCTTTCATGCCGGCCGACTCCGCAATTATTTCCGATTTTTGTAAATATAAAATCGCACTTCCGTAATTTTTTTTCATTCGCAAGGTTTGCGCAAGATCAAACATACAAATCGCTATTCCTTCTTTTTCTGCTCCAATTTCCAATTTTAGATTGTAGGCATCTAAGAGGTATTTTTCAGACTTATCAAATTGTTTCATATCTCGATAGAGAACGCCAATATTCAAAAGTGTTTGTGAAACGCCTGCTTTGTCTCCAATGCTATCACGAATTGCAAGTGCACGGGAATAAAAATAAAGTGCTGAATCAGATTCTTTTCTGTCGTCGTAAATGGCAGCAATATTATTCAGAACCAATGCGTAATTTTTTGTGTTTTTTAATTTTAAAAAACTAATTGCAGCCTTTCTGTAATAAATCAAAGCTTGATTAGGATCGTGCGTGAAATAAAACAAGAGTCCTAGATTGATGTAAGACGTTCCTAGAGTTTTCTGATCATTCGTTTCTTCTCGAATTTTTATTGCGCGCAAATGATAAATTTTAGAAGAATCATATCTTCCATTATCTTTTTCATATAAGCCGATATCACTGCAAGAACTTGCAATTCCTTTTTTATAGCCTGCCTTTTCTGCTATCGCAAGTGAAACATGTTTGTAGTAAAGTGCAGAATCCAATTTCGACTGATGTCTAAAACAGGAACCGATTATAAAGTATGCCTCACTGATTCGTTCTTTGTTCCCATTTTTTTTTGCTTCTATAAGTAGTTGTCGGGAATAGATCATTGCACTATCCTCATTGATTCCAAAATAAGCTTGCGATAATTTTATCAGCGTTTTGATTTTGAAAGTGTCTTGTTGATTGGGTAACACTTTTAGCAAACTGTCAATTTTTCCTCTTGGTTTTCCAAATGCAAGAAGTGGCGAAAACAAGATGATAAGAAGTATCCCTGGTGTCAATTTCATACCTGAATATAGGAGGAAACTCAAAGATGGCAATGAAATCGAATGATTTTGGGGCGTTTCGACTTCAGAATACCTAATTACAGGATTGTAGACCCAAGTCCAATTGTGGAATTTTGAGCTATACCATCAGACCTATGAAAGCACTAAAAATTAAATCCTATTCCGATTTCCATGTTTTTGCCTTTTGGATTTCTATTACTGTATTCTCGATTTCCGCATTCATCATTTGGTTGTTTGTTCCTATCCAATAATTAATAGTATGAAAATTCAGGTTCCTTCATCTCGCTTTTTACTTTCCTTAATTGGTATAGTTATTTTTCTGCTTTTTTTATGTGGAAGAGCCGCTGCACAAAACGTAAGTAATTATACATTTTCTGCCTTCAACGGCACATTCACACAAATCCAAGGTGTACCAGGATCAGTTTCTCCTGCCCTTTCCGGTGGAGGACTTGATGATGGTTGGTTTAATTCAAAACCAATTGGATTTCCATTTATTTACGAAGGTGTTGCTTATACTACGTTTTCAGCGAGCACTAATGGTTGGATGACTTTTGGAACTGCACTTTCAAATTCAGCAACATCAAACAATCTTGCAACGGGAACTCCAAGACCGATTATTGCGCCACTCTGGGATGACATTGCCTTGAATTCAACTGGAAGTTTTACCTATTATTTAAGTGGTGTAGCACCTAATAGAATTATGACTGTTGAGTGGCTGAATGAAAGATGGAGTTATCTTTCAGCAGGAGTTGTAATTGATTTTCAAGTTAAACTTTATGAAAACAACAGAAGGATTGAATTTATATATCGCCCACAACCAGGAACGGGTAATACTGAAAATGCTTCGATTGGATTAGGTGGTGTAGTCTCCAATAATTTTTTATCTGTTAATTCACTTTCGACAACAGCAACTGTTAGTTCAGTTGTTGAAACCAATAACATTTTTGGAGTTGTAAGTGCTGGCTTAACTTATCGCTTCGATCATTATTTAACAAAGCCTGTAATTACAAATATCACTCCTCTTAGCGGACCGTATAACACATCAGTTACAATTAACGGTTCTGGATTTGATGCTGCAACAACTTCAAATATTGTTTACTTCGGCGCAACAAAAGCAGTTGTTCAATCGTCAACATTTAGTTCACTTCAAGTTGTTTTGCCTGCAGGTGCAACTTATGAAGCCATTACAGTCATAACTTTAAGTTCACATCTAAGTTCGAATGCTGCCAATTTTTTCGATCCTACTTTTTGTGGGGGAGCAATTACAAATGCATCATTCGGAGCCCCAGTAAATAATACAATCGGCGTCTTTACAAGAAAATGTGCCATAGTTGATATTGATGGTGATGGAAAATCAGAAATGGCTGCAACAAGTAATGCTGGCGTAACTATTTTTAGAAACACAAGTAGCGTTGGAATTATTAACGGTTCCTCCTTTGCTGCAGGAGTTACATTTCCTTCTTCGGGACAAACGGGTAATGTAATTTTCGTTGATCTGGATGGTGATGGAAAAAAAGATATGATTACCGGCGACTATGACGCAGCAGGACAGGATTCTATCACCATATATAGAAACACAAGTATAACAGGAGTAATCAATGCATCTTCATTTACTTTCCGAGTATGTTTTGAGGCAGGTGCTTATCCATTTGTATCGGCAGGAGACATTGACGGGGATGGAAAGCCAGAAATTATTGCATCGAATGCACAGGATAACACGATTTCCATCTTAAAGAATAATTCTACTGTGGGTGTTTTAAATACAACTTCATTTTCTGCCCGTGTAAATTATTCTGCCGGAGTTAGACCTTGGACAAATGCAATAATGGATGTAGATGGTGACGGTAAATTGGATATTATTGTTTCAAACGGATCAGACAATAATGTTTCCGTGTATCGAAATATAGCTTCAGCTGGAATAATCAATGCTGCATCACTTGCTCCTAGAGTTTCTTTTACTACTGGAACTTATCCCTTAACCGTCACGACTGGCGATATTGATGGGGATGGTATTCAGGATGTAATTTGCTCCAACGCAAATTCAAATAATTTTTCAACACTCCGCAATACCAGCACCATTGGAAGTATAAGTTTTGCTGCTAAAGTGGATATTGCGAATCCTAATGGAAACAACCATTTAGATCTAGGAGATTTAGATGGAGATGGAAAAATCGATGTGGCAACTTGTCCAAACACTTCTTTTACAATGGTTGCCGCATTTAAAAACACAAGTACTCCAGGAAGCGTAAGTTTTACATCAGGTGGAAATTGGTCCACACCAAACTCTTCACAATATATTGCAGTAGCCGACTTAGACGGGGATGGAAAGCCTGAAATTATTACACCAAATGGTGCAGCAGCAAATATCAGTATCTTCCAAAATTTAAATTCACAATTTAATCAAATTGCCCCGCTGACAATTCTAAGTACCACTTCAAATTGTAATGATGGAACTTGGAAAACCTATTACGATCCATTAAATCCTAACCATGTTCTTGTTGCCATAAAAGACAACGGCAATAATTTAGGTACAACCACTGTAAGCGAATACAAAGACCCAACTCCCGGAAATTATAATGGTATCCGCTTTCTTGCCCGCCATTTTAAAGTTACACCAACCACACAGCCTTCTTCCTCCGTTCAAATTCGTTTGTTTTTTACTCCTGCAGAATTTACAGCACTGCAAGCTGTAGATCCTTCTCTATTAACACCTGCGAATCTATCCGTTACAAAATATGATGGACCAACAGAAGATGGTGTTTATTATCCTACTGATGCCACTTCTTTAACTTGGTATCCACAAGGTTCTATGCTCAACAGCACTATGTATAGCGGATATTATCTTGAATTTACAATTTCAAGTTTTTCAGAATTCTGGATTCATGGAGGTGTAGGCATTTTACCTATAGAATTATTAAATTTTACTGCAGAAACAAATGGACAAAATGTTTTGTTGAATTGGTCTACCGCAAGTGAAACCAACAATGATTATTTCACTATTGAAAAAACGCAGGACGGAATAAATTTTGTTTCTGTATGCACGGTCAATGGAGCTGGGACATCGACCTCCCAAAATAATTATCATACAATAGATACTAATCCCTTTGAAGGAACTTCCTATTATCGTTTGAAACAAACTGATTTCAACGGACAATTTACTTATTCAGATTTCAAAAGTGTAGAATTCACAAATGAAGAACATTTATTTTCTGTCTTCCCAAATCCCGGAAATGGAAATGTGAATATTTTTTGTCCAGGAAATAAGGATGATATTGTTTCTCTTGAAATTGTAGACGCTATTGGTCGAACACTTGAAAAAAAGGAAGTTACTATCAATGAATTAGAACACAATACACTATTTTTTACCCAAGGAATCTATTCCATAATGGTAACTCGCGGAGAAAAAAGATTTGTCCGGCAATTGATCGTATTGTAAAGGAATAGGTCATCTTATAAAAGTTCTTCCAAAATTCATTACATTCAATTGATTTACAGCAGATTGGAGTATTGAACGTTTAGCAATTAATTGGTTTGGTTTTCCGATCTTTGCCCCATTCCATTTTATGCTTCAGCCTCTACTAATAACCAATACCATAAGAACTGCGGGCGTCAATTTTGACGCTTCAACCGCATTGCTTCAAATCAAAGGAAATTCAATTCCAGAAAATTCAGATGAATTTTTTCAACCACTTTATGATTGGGTTGACAAATTTATTGTCGAACATAATGGCAAAGTTACCTTGCGCATTTTCATGACCTATTTCAACACTTCAACTATTCGTCATATCATAGGCGTCATGAAAAGATTAATCAAGCGATATGGTGCTGATTTGAAAATAATCTGGGCCTATGAAAAAGGTGATGAGGAAATTATGGATCGCGGACAGGATATTTCCGAAGTGGTAAAATTTAATTTTGACTTCGAAGAAGTTCCTCTTTAAGAAAGGACAGCAGTAATTTTAGCTGCAAGTACATCAGCAATTTTTTTATGACTTTCAAATGTCCAACCAGCAATGTGTGGTGTAAGAATAACTTTGTCTGATTGGATTAAATATTGAAAGGGTTGTGGAAGATTTTCAAGCTCCATTTTTTCAAATGAAATGCTTTCATATTCTGAAACATCAAGACAAGCACCTAGTACCTTTCCATTCTCCAAATGTTTTACCAGAGAAGCAGTATCAACGATTTTTCCTCTTGAAGTATTAATCAACCAAATTGGCTTTTTAAACTTGGAAAGAAAATTATCATTCACTAAATAATTCGTCTCTTCAGTAAGTGGAAGATGGAAACTGATCACATTAGCATTTTCAACTATTTCTTCCATTGTACTTTCTTTTACATCAGCTGTTCCGAAATTCTTTTTGTATTTATCATACACCAGAATATTAACGTCAAAACCTTTTAGTCGCTGCGCAAATGCAGTACCCATATTTCCGAAACCGATTATTCCAATCGTTTTCCCTTGTAACTCATACCCACGATTTCCTTCGCGAATCCAATTGCCCGAACGCACTTCCCTATCCGCACGACACACATTATTCATAAGTGCCAATAACATTCCAATGGCCTGCTCACCCACCGCATCTCGATTTCCCTCGGGAGCATGTAAACAATGAATTCCTACTTTCTCAGCATATGCCACATCAATATTTTCCATTCCCGCACCAGCACGTGCAATACATTTTAAATTTTTTCCTGCATCAATAAACTGCGCGTCAATTTTAAATCGACTACGAATGACAACAGCTTCGTATTCTCCAATTTTTTTTTCAATTTCAGATTTAGGACTGGCATAATCTTCATCACACACAAAACCATTCTTGCGCAGCGTATCAATCAAAGAAGGATGATTACTATCTAGCAATAATATTCGGGACATGCTCGGAGAGAAGATCTTTTAATAAAACAATTGAGATAGTGAAATAAATAATTAAACCTGTTACATCTACGAGTGTTGCAACAAATGGAGCAGAAGAAACTGCAGGATCCAATCCAACACGTTTTAATAATAAGGGAAGTAAGCTTCCGCATAAACATCCCCACAAAACAACCAAGGTCAAAGTTATGCCCAAGGTTACTCCTATCATCATCCAATGTGGTCCATAGTCCTGAACATAATTTGACCAAAGCGCCACACGTAAAAATCCAATAACTCCAAGTATTAATCCAAGCACAAGTCCTGATTGAAATTCTTTTTTTACAATTTTCCACCAATCTCTAACGGTAATTTCTCCAAGTGCGAGCGCTCGAATAATCAATGATGTTGCTTGTGAACCACTGTTACCTCCGCTGGAAATAATCAAGGGAATAAAAATCGCAAGGATTACTGCTCTTGCAATTTGATCTTCAAAAAAGGACATAGCAGTTGCCGTCAATGTTTCACCAACAAAAAGAATCACCAACCAACCGACACGTTTACGAATCATTTGCCAGAAAGGAGTCGCCATGTATGGTTCTGTCAATGCTTCCACACCTCCCATTTTCTGAACGTCTTCCGTATTTTCTTCACGAATTACATCGACCATATCATCGAAAGTTATTCTTCCTACGAGGCGACCTAAACCATCAACAACTGGAATTACAACAAGATCATATTTATCCATCAGCATCGAAACTTCCTCTGCAGGAGTATTCGTTCTTACACTGATGATATCCGGATTATATACTTCAACAATTGGAGTTCGAAGATTTTTTGTGAGCAAGCTTTTTAAAGAAAGCAAACCCATCAATTTTTCATCTTCATCAACTACATAGATGGAATAAATATTTTCAACCTCTTCTGCTTGCATTCTTATTTCACGAACGCATTCCCAAACATTTTTTGTCAAATGAACTTTTACTAACTCCTTTTCCATGATACCACCTGCAGTATCCGGATCGTAATTCATCAAATCGACAATATCACTTGCCTGATCAACATCTTCTACGTGTGAAAGAACTTCATCCTGTTGTTCATCTGAAAGTTCGGAAAGTACATCAGCTGCATCATCCGATTGAAGATTATCAATCAGTTGTTCAGCAATCTGTTTGGAAGAAAGTCCTTCAAGAACTTTTTCGCGTTTGTCGTCTTCCAGCAACAACAAAGCTTCCGGTGCTACTTCTTCAGAAAGAAATTTATAAGCAGCAACCGTTTCATCATCTTCAAGATCATTCAGAATCTCAGCTACGTCAGCCGGATGCAATTCATCCAAAAGGCCGCGAATACCTGCCTCATTGCCAGAAGCAATGGCCTGCCGCAACTCATCTAGAAAAATATCTGTGATTTGAAATGCCATGATTAATTCTCGGTTTTATTTTGCCAATTGTCTATGCTCAATAAATTAAGCATGGCAAATGACTATTTATTCCAGTGGCAAAGTTAAGGTTTCCTTAGTAATAAAGTCAGGGTAATAAATTCTTCTACCGAAAGTTGTTCTGCCCTCATTGTAAAGAAAATGTGACCTTCATTACCTGGTATAATCTCAAATGGATGCAGTGCATTACGTAGGGTTTTGCGACGTTGATTAAAAGCTGCTTTTACTACTTCTACAAATAACTTCTCATCACAGGCTAATTCATTTACATCATTTCTAGTCAAACGAATCACACCCGATTTTACTTTCGGCGGCGGAGAAAAAACATGCTCACTAACTGAAAATAGATATTCAATTTTATACCATGCCTGAAGCAAAACACTGATGATACCATATGTTTTACTGCCTGGTTTAGCTGCTAAACGAAGCGCAACTTCTTTTTGAAACATTCCCACCATTTCTGGAACCAGATTACGATGTTCAAGCCCTTTAAATAAAATCTGTGTAGAAATATTGTAAGGGAAGTTTCCGATAATTGCGAAAGGTTCAGAAAAGGTTTGCGACAAATCATATTTCAGAAAATCTTTTGAAATAATTCTTCCTTGCAATTGAGGATAATTTTCTTCAAGAAAGGTTACCGATTCACGATCAATTTCTACTACCCATGTTTCATAATTTTCATTGGCTAATAAAAACTTAGTTAACATTCCCATTCCGGGACCTACTTCCAAAACTTTTTTATAGCGATCTGTATGCTTGAGACTTTCCGCAATTTTTCTTGCGATATTTTCATCGCGTAGAAAGTGTTGACCAAGATGTTTTTTTGCTCTTACTTTCATAATGAAATTTTGCAGTCGCAGTTCTGAATTTTGAATGGTGTTGATTACTTTTATTTTCCTGAAATACGAATTCAGAATTCAGAATTAATTTTACACCTCTTCCAGTAAGGTTCTGAAGGCGGTGAATTTACCACCAAAATTTTCCTCCGCATCTTTACGCAAAGCCGGTGCAAAATTCAACATATATCGATCGATGGCATCCATATTTGGAGCGCGGTATTGAATCGAATAACTTGTTCCCGATTGTTCCTCCACCAATAGTTTGAAAATTGATCCAGATGAAAAACAACCTGTTGCAACTACATCAGGAATATGCGTTTTTTTCATCCACAGAAACCATGCTTCATGTGCATCATCATCCACATTCACTGTAACATTATAAATGATCATAGTTCTTGGTTCAGTATTTTCTAATCACTATTCAACTTTATCGCCTCGTAATTCCCTATATCGTTTTCGTGCATCGACAGCAAAAAGACTTCCTGGAAATTTTATAAATACATCCTGATAAAGTTGCATTGCTTTTTCTTTGTCTTTCAATTTGGTATCGTACAATTGCGCAAGATAAAATGTGGCATCATCACCCAAAATATCATCTGCATAGGTTTTAATAATCTTATCTAGATAACCTGCAGCCTCTTGCCATTTTTGTTGTTTATAGGCAATCTGATAACGCTTCATGATCACATCATCCGCTAAAGCATGTCCTGGCCAATTTTTATCTAGTGTATCTAAATCAATAACGGCTGAATCAAAACGATTTTGAAAATACATTAAATCAGCATGTGCAAAATTCATTAAAGGAACAGGGTTACTATCAAGTGCAAGATTTTCTGTAATGAGAATGGAAAGGTACATGGCATCATTGGAAATTAATTTTGAAGTAGCTCCTTTCAAAACATTTAATTGGATTTGCGCCCATTTAAAATCACCAATATAAAAAGCAACTTTCGCATTTCTATATTTTGCTTCTTGGCCGATAGGTTCAAACTTAAAAGCTTTTTCTACCTGTGAATAACGAAGTGAAGCTTCCCATACTTGTCCATCTAACAAAAGAATATCTCCCAATTCCAATTTACATTCCGCCTGTTCTTTCGGCGTGATATCAGGAAGTGCAATTGCTTTTTCAAGAAGTGCAATTGCAATTTTAGTTTTAAAGAGATAGAATCCTTCTAAGTGAGCAAGTGTTCTTTGCAAAGTAATTGTTCGCTCATCTCGGCCTAATTCATCCAAGGTTTTATTCATTTCCGTTTCAAGAGAAATCAAATCGGCATTCGTATAAACACCGCCGACAGTTACTTCTTCATAACGTGTATTGATTTTTTCAATTCTTGCTCTTCTGAAATTATAACTTGATTCTCCAAGAGAAATTACATAATCATATCCATCGGCTGCTGCACTATAATCGCCATTCGCCCTTGCCGTTTCACAAAGTTCCATGATCTTATCGCCATCCAGATGTTTTCTTTTGTCGACTGCTTTTGCTTGCACTAATGCCGCAGTAAAATTCTTTTGCTGCATGTAATACCACATGAGCATTTCAGACCAAATAGTTTTATCCGGACTTTTTTGAGAACGTTTTATTAATTCAGTTTTTAAAACTCCTGAAATTTTATCTTCTCCATCGGCATCCATCTTCGCCTGCAAACTGTTTTTCACTTGCTGCTGATAGGCCACATTGGTTTCCAACAAATCAAGATATTCATTGACCATGGAAGCATAATCTTTTTTCATGGAATATACTTCCGCCAATTCAATATTAAAAGTGTAAACGCCCTTCAACTCTTTTCGTCCTTTCAATAATGCAGCAGTAGCAAAGTCAGATTCATTGATTCCAAGAAATGCATTTGCAAGATCAATCACCGAATTTGCGCTTGTACCACCGGAAATAGCATCCACTCCTGCTTGGAATTCTTTTGTCTTTTTTGAATCTTCATTTTGAGCAGCATATATTCTTCCTAGATCAACATGAAAAGTAAGATCGCCTGGATTTCTACTGCTCTGACGTTTTACAATCTTTTCTGCCTTTTTGTAATTTTTTGTAAAGATCAAACAGTTCAAATAATAGTCGTAATAAATTCCAATGGGTGTTTTATCATACAACTTTTCATAATAGACAATTGCCTTATCATATTCACCAGACTGATAATATTGCGCCGCTAATTGTTCGTCGCTAGAAGGCTCAGTAGTTTGTGCAAAAGCAGTATTTCCAAACAACAGGATAACTGTCAAGAGGAAAATTGCAAACGGTTTACACAAATTATTTTTTACTGATCTCATGTTATTTACTTTACTGCTCCGAATTTATCTGCTAATCGTTGATTTAATAATTTCATATAATCCGAAATTTTTGGTGCTAAGGTATCGTAGCCTGCTTTTGCTTTATCTAAAGAAGAACGCATAGCACCAGCAAATTCATACATGCCATTCACTTGTTCCTTTTCCAGTTGCAAACAGGATTCAGAAGAAAGATTCTTTGCCAGAACATTTTCCATAAAATCATGCTGTAAATTATCAAGGCTTCTGTTTGTCGAATCAATTGCAGCGGAAATGTGTTTATGATTCTCAGCCACTTTTTCAAATGCAGGAAGCAAAGACCCATAATTATTAAGAAGTTTATACGTTTTGAAATCAACGGTATCACCCAACTTACTAATGTTAAACTGGATGAATTGAGTATTGTTTTTCACTTCAGCCGCCATTCGTTCCGCAAATTCCAGATCCGTTTTTATTAATAATGAATCTGTTTTGGATAATTCTGCACGCAACGCGTTTATCTCAGCCAATTCTTTCTCATGCTTCTCCCGTACACACGCCGTGAGCGATGTAAGCAGGAGTGTTAAAGCAATGAGCTGAATTTTCATATTCTATTATTTAATTACTCACACAAATTTCGAAGCAATTCGAACTAGACAACCGCCTGTTCGAATGAGCAACCATCCCTTCATTCGAGACAACCGCCAGATCGAGCGAAGACGAGATCGAGCGGAGTCGTCCTCAATTTATAATTTCAAAACCAGTATAAGGTCGCAACACTTTAGGAATTACAATTCCTTCCGGTGTTTGATTATTCTCCAATAATGCTGCCACAATACGCGGTAAAGCAAGTGCACTTCCATTTAGTGTATGTGCCAATTGTGGTTTTTCAGTCCCTTCACGGAAACGTAATTTCAAACGATTCGCCTGAAACGATTCGAAATTAGAAACAGAACTTACTTCCAACCATTTTTTCTGTGCACCAGAATAAACTTCCATGTCGTAAGTCATAGCTGAAGCAAAACTCATATCTCCACCACATAGTAAAAGCACACGATACGGAAGTTCCAATTCTTTTAATAAACTCTCAACATGCACACGCATTTCTTCAAGGACTTTATATGAATTTGAAGGATGTGCCAATTGCACAATTTCAACTTTATCAAATTGATGCAAACGATTTAGTCCACGCACATGCGCACCATAAGAACCTGCTTCACGACGGAAACAAGGAGTATAGCCACAATTCTTAATTGGGAAATCTTCCGCTTTCAGTATTACATCACGGTAAATATTCGTAATCGGAACTTCTGCTGTTGGAATTAAATAAAGATCGTCCAATCCAACATGATACATCTGTCCTTCTTTATCCGGTAATTGTCCAGTACCAAAACCTGAATCTTTATTGATCAGAATTGGGGGTTGTATTTCCATATAACCTGCTGCAGTTGCACGATCAAGAAAATAATTGATCAGCGCACGTTGCAATTTTGCCATCTTTCCTTTGTAGACAGGAAAACCTGCACCGGTGATTTTATTGCCTAATTCAAAATCGATAAGATCATATTGTGAAGCGAGTTCCCAATGCGGTTTTGCATTTTCAGGAAGATTCGGCATGGCACCATGTTCGAAAACCGTTTTGTTTTCTTCAGGCGTTTTTCCAACAGGAACCTGATCATTCGCAAGATTCGGAATCAGGACTAATAAATTGTGAATGTCTTCTTCAATTTTATTCAGCAAATCCTGAAGTGATTTTTCACTTTCTTTCAGCGCAATGCTTTTGTTTTTCAATTCATCTGCATCGGCTTTTTTGCCTGCCTTCATCAACTCGCCAACCTGCTTTGAAATCACATTCACTTCTGCTTTTATGGAATCCAATTCAGCCTGTGTTTTACGACGATCAGCATCAAGTGTTGTCACCTGATCAATCATAGCGGTATTGAAATTCTTTTTGGTGAGGCGTTTGATTACTTCCTCTTTATTATCGCGAATTGTATTTAACTGGAGCATAATGTAAAAATAGGTTGGAAAGTTGAAAGGTTGTGATGTTGGAAAGTTAAATAAAGTTGGATTGTGGGGAAAAACAGGCAAGGGAGTTAAGCTTAATTTCAAAAAACTTCCAACTCCTCCAAAAACAAAAAAACACCCGTAAACCGAAGCTCACGGGTGCGTATGCTTAATCTTCCGTGATTATTCTGCAACTACAGGCAATACGGAAACGTACGAACGGTGATCACGTTTTTTCTTAAACGTTACAACACCATCAATAAGTGCAAACAATGTGTGATCTTTTCCCATTCCGACGTTTGCATCAGGATAATGAGTTGTTCCGCGTTGACGAACAAGAATATTTCCGGCAATAGCGAACTGTCCACCGTAGATTTTTACACCTAGACGTTGTGAGCGCGATTCGCGGCCGTTCTTTACTTTACCTTCACCTTTTTTATGTGCCATGACTTGGTAGTTTTGAGTTTGGAGTTCGGAGTTCGGAGATTTTTTTTAATGTTCTGAGACAAACTCTGAACTATTTACTCCGCACTATTTACTCATCAATTATTCTTCTGATTTTTTAGTCGATTTTTTAGCTGCTTTTTTAGGAGCATCTTCTTTTTTAGCTGTAGCTTTTTTAGCCGCTTTTTTTGGCTTTTCTACTACCACTTCTTCTTCAGCTTCAACATCAGCAAAAACGCGTTTTGTTGGTTTCAAACGTGAACGTTCTTTCAGTTCAAGAATTGGTGCCATTTCGATTTTTGCATCAGCTGCACTTAACTTCTCACCTTTTCCAAGAACACCCTGGATAAGCAATTCAGTTAATGACTGACGGTGACCATTCAATTTGCGATAACCTTTACGGCGTTTCTTTTTGAATACAATCACTTTGTCGCCTTGTAGGTGCGAAAGGACTTTAGCAGCCACTTTAGCGCCATCAATGGCAGGTGTTCCGACGGTAATTTTTCCGTCGTTGTCAATAAGAAGGACTTTGTCAAATTCAATTGACGAACCTTCTGTAGCCTCAAGGCGGTTCACAAAAACGCGTTGTTTTTGCGACACTTTGTACTGGAGCCCGGCTATTTCTACGATAGCGTACATGTTGGTTTGGTTTTAGTTTTTCCCTTAAAAGGGATGCGAAGATAGCATTTTCCTATGAAAATGTGCCTTGAAATGATTGAATATTCAAGATTCAATATTCAAGATTGTGATTTTCAGACCTTTAATACTAATGGCGCAATTGCAAAAATGAAGAATTATTATGATTGAATCATGAATTTTGATTCTGCGGCAAGTACAGAGGAAAACGCAATTTTTGAGCTCAAATAGAATTGATTTGTGGCTCAAATATGATGTGAAATGAGCTTTATTTCGTACTTTAGTGAGCTACAAATAGAGTAAAATGGCAAAATCGATGTCAGATCTGGGTGCAGGAATTCTGGATTTTATTAAGGCAAATCCCCAAATTTCTTCTAAAGAAATCCACGATGGAATTGGCGAGGAAATTAGTTATGCAACAGTTAAAAGAGCAATTCAGGCATTACTGAATAATAAACTTATTGCTGCTCACGGCAATGGGAAAGCAACCAAATATGAAATTAGTCATTCCTATGAATTGCTTATTCCCATAGAGCCTGATCACTATTTCAAAAAGGAAATTGATGAGCGAGCGATCAAATCTGAATTTAATCACGAATTAATAGCAGCTACCTTAAATAAAGTTTCGCTTTTTACAAAGGATGAAAAAGATAAACTAACTGAATTACAAAACACATTTGAAAAAAATATTTCCAATCTCTCGCCCGAAGAATATAAAAAGGAGTTTGAACGATTGGCTGTGGATCTGAGTTGGAAATCTTCACAGATAGAAGGCAACACTTATTCACTTCTTGAAACAGAACGATTGTTGAAAGAACAGGAAACGGCTGCAGGCAAAACAAAAGATGAAGCCAACATGTTGTTGAATCATAAAGCTGCTTTAGATTTTATTCTCGAACAGCCCGATTATATTGAACCAATTTCAATTAAGAGCATTGAAGATATTCACAGTATACTTATCAAAGAGTTGAACGTAACAAGAAATATTCGTAATCGAAGAGTCGGAATTTCCGGAACAAATTACAAACCACTCGACAATGAATTTCAAATCAGGGAAGCGCTGAATGATTTCTGCAAATTAGTAAATAGCAAAACTGATATTTTCGAAAAAGCTTTGTTGGTCTTAGTGTTGATTTCATACATCCAACCTTTTGCAGACGGGAACAAACGAACTGCACGTATTGTAAGCAATGCTATTTTGATGCATTACAACTATTGCCCTATTTCATTTAGAACAGTTGACTCCATCGATTACAAGAAAGCAATGCTTATTTTTTATGAGCAGAATAATATCAGTGCATTCAAGAAAATATTTATGGAGCAATTTGAATTTGCTGTGAAAACCTATTTTTAGCTCTAACACCGTAGAAAAAGGTCATTCTGGATTTGTTGCTTTTGATGCCAAGACTGTTTTGATAAAACATTACGAAGAAACACTTTTTGTAACCCATTTCAAGGGAAGCAGAATGTACATTGACCATATCGCGGCTAAAAAATTGATTGATCAATATTTTAAAAAAATAAAATTATGGGATTAATAAGAGAACCAAAACATGTTGACTTTTATGTAATAGATAAGCCGTGGACTTCTTTGGAAAAGAATGACTTCAGTGCACTTATTAAAAAACTGAAGTCCCGTTCAAAAGCCAAAACTGCAACTGACAAAAGTAAAGTACGCTCAAAAGGGGCTTAGAAAATATTTGCTCTTTTAGTTATTAGAAATTCTTCCAATTAAGTATGGTGCATTTTTATAATGCACCATTTTTTTTGATCTATTGTCTATATCGAGATTAAATCGTGACACCTACGGTATAGCGTAGGTTGACTTTCTCCGTAGGAGTCCTTCGGACAGAAAAAGCGGAGAATTGAAATACTAATATATTTTTGTTTTGAATCCTGCCTTACAAGCAGGGGGTCATAGGTTCGAACCCTATAGCTCCCACCAATGATAGAAAAACTGAACTTAAAATAAAAGAAATGAAAAAAAGAAATTGTCGAATCGGAGAAGCGTTTTTCATATGTGGGGGTTTTAAATTACTACGATATTTTGTGAAATTTCATTTTTCTATTTCTTGCCACATATTTTGCCTCTCTGCTCTGTTCCGTCGTTAAAATGGAGGCGGTATACATAAATTCCTGAAGCAAGATTAATCACACTAAAATCATTGAGATAATTTTCTCTTTTCAAAACTAACCTTCCTCGTTCGTCATA
Source organism: Bacteroidia bacterium (assembly GCA_038237845.1). GTDB lineage: Bacteria > Bacteroidota > Bacteroidia > Palsa-965 > Palsa-965. The sequence goes on along the minus strand of JBBRYH010000006.1, from coordinate 61,301 downwards.
AAGCTCTAACGAAATGTTTATCGGTAAAGAAGAAATCATTAGAAGTTCTGCGCCACTTAAAATTGAGGGTACTGAAAAAACAGAAGGTGGAGTACAATCATTTACAGTAATGGTAATACTATCCGTAAGTGATCCTGTGCAATAAAGACCTCCAGTATCTGTGATTGTCAGATAATAAGTCATGGTCTGCAACGGTTTTGCCCAAGGTTGAGAATTAGTTGAATCGCTTAATCCAGTAGCTGTGTTCCAACGATAAGTAATTCCATTTTCTCCAAACGATCCAATAATGATGCTATCTCCGAGGCAGATTGCTTTATTATTCCCAGCATCAGAGTTTATTTTTTCGTAAACAGAAACATCATCAATATAAAAGTAGGAAACTAAGTTTGTGTTATTTGTAAGCGTATCATACGGAGTACTTATTGAATCCAAAAAATTTCCAATGGTTAAATAGAATTCTCCTCCCCCCGCATTGAATTCTCCCGAAATTATTACCCAGCTTGTCGTGTCATTGATTATATTTGCGGAAATTATTTGAGGTGCATAGCTAAAGTTTGAAGTTGTGTTACTCCTTATAGAATCAGTTGAAAAATATGCCTGTGGACCGATTGATTTAAATTCAGAAAGTCCTGCGAGCGAAACGAAAAATTCAACACAATATGTTTTACCATTTTGAAGTGAATCATTCAATTGTACTTGGATATATTCCGTAAAAGCACCTCCGAAAACCACAAAGCCAGGATAGGCATTACCTGAATGTGCATTTTGTGAGCCAATAATATTATCTGGAACTCCCAACCATGTTGAATTACAGCTGTGAAAATAGTCAGGTGATCCTTGGGTAGGGTTTTTCCAGTCGTTGGTAAGATATAGTTGATTTGGCGCTGACGGGCAGCCCGAATTTAATTCAAAGCTTGAATTGGGAATAAGATTTCCCTGCGCCATTGAAGTGGTGAATAATTTAAACAAGACGATTAATGTTATTAAATATTTCATCGAACTTATCCGCTGCCTTTGACTTAAAGATAATCAAAGACAGCGGTAAAAGCGAATTCTTTTTACTTAGCAATAATGAGTTTATCGGTTTTGACAACAATGTTGTTGAAGGAGACCTGATAATAATAAATACCCGAAGCCAGACCCGTGAGAATTATATTCTTTTGTTGCGATCCGACTGGAAGTATTTCTTTATCGACCACATTTCCCATGACGTCATAAATAACAAGTTGGCCCTGCTGCTCATCGGGTAAAGTATAAGCAAGGGTCATGTTTCCATCATTCGGATTAGGATAAAGAGAAACATTCTGCGAAGTTGCGATGCTGTTTGTTGTTTGCTCTTGTGCCATTCTCTGAGACGAAGAACAATTGTCATTCCAGTATCTCACATTATCATAAATCACTTCGAGCAAAACACGCGCACGATAGACAGCGATTCCTCCCTGTTGCGGACACTGCGCAGCAATTGATTCTAATGCTTGGAGTTGTACTGAGTCCGCAGGATTACCGGAGTTGCTTTTCTACAACAATTTAGGGCAAGTAATAATGCGTGTTTCTCTAGGGGCGAATAGAGAAAAAATGATTAACTTAGACATAAGTGGATTTTCAACGGGAATTTATTTTCTACAATATAACTCCGGGACGGCCGTTTATTCGCAGAAAGTCATTAAACAGGAATGATGAAGTTTTTTTGTTCAATAGTATTTGCAGTGATCGTTTCCCAATGTTGTCTTGCGCAGCATTGGGATTCGCTTCCTGCTAATCCCAATCAACCGGCCAGAGTTTTTTATACCGATACAATAGCAAACAAACTATACGTTGGTGGAGCATTTATTCAGTTTGACAACCAATCTATTTGGGGAATTGCAAGTTGGAATGGCTCTCAATGGGATTCACTAGGCCATGGTATTGACGATCCTTCAATCGGTAGTCAACCGAGAAATACTGAAGCAATTACTAGGCTTGGAGGATATTTATATGTGGGTGGTGGCTTTTTCCTTGCAGGAAACCAAAATATCCCATCACTGGCGCGTTGGGATGGCAGTGTTTGGGATTCCGTACCGGGAGCTGCGCTAGCATTGAATAAAGGCGTGACAGGATTAACTACATTCAATAATGAGCTTTATATCTGCGGCACTTTTGATACAATCGGAAACGTTCCCGTTGGTGGAATTGCGAGATGGGACGGAGTAACTTGTCATGCAATAGGCAACTATGATTTTTTGTATGGTGGTGGTGTTATCTGGCAAATGCAATTTTACAGAGGAAATCTATATGTAAGTGGTGCATTCACTGATCCTAATGGATACACTTGTCGTCTTGCAAAATGGGACGGATCAAACTGGCAATTCTTTACGAATGAAATCATCGTTTCAATAGGTGGTATTTCTGACTTGGAAGTTTACAATGACAAACTCTATGTAGGAGGTTGCTTTTTTACTGCGGATGGAAACGTAGGCACTTCAATTGTTACATGGAATGATACAATTTGGTCGGCCGTTGGAGGAAGTGTACAACTTGGCACTGTTAATCCATATCCTTTTGTCAGACAAATGTGCGTCCACAATGGAAAGTTATATTGTATCGGAAGTTTTGAATTGGTGGGAGGTGTTTCAGCAAAAGGTCTTGCTTCATGGGATGGAACGCAATGGTGCGGTTATGATGCTGTTTTTACATCAGCTGCAAATAATTTTTGCGGAGGCTTAACAATGGCTTTTTATAATGACACAATGTATGTGGGCTGAGTGTTTCAGAAGGTGGACAGTCTTTATATCACTCACATTGCAAAATGGATAGGAGGAAATTATGTGGATACCTGTGGGGTGATTATAACCAGTATTACTGAACCATCACTTTCAAATCAATCTCTTTCAGTTTTTCCAAATCCCGCTACAACCATTGCTACTTTTCATATGAACGGATTTGATGGAAACAAAACATTGATTATTTACGATCAGTTTGGGAAAGAAATCTGGAGAAAGGAAACTTCGGAAAATCAAATTGAATTTTCCACTAGTGGTTTTGCCTCGGGATTATATTTTTATAAGGTACATCAAAATGAAAACATTTCCTCAACAGGAAGATTCATTATTCAATAAGATTTATTCCTTAGCTCCCTCAACCAATTTATCTATCGTAGCCCGTACGAGACTCGAACTTTTAACTTTTCAAATTTATTCACCAAATTACCACTTAAATTTCATTTGCAATTCGCCTTTCCGCTTTTTCTGTCCAAAGGACTCCTGCGGAGAAAGTCTACCTACGTTATACCGAAAGTATGCCCTATTCTCGACAGACTTTCTCACAAGCATTTTTCGCATGGCGCCCGGCATATTGAATGCAAGCCGAAGATTTATTCAACTTCAATCGTTCAGCTCTCGCTTTTCTCTTCCTTAACTATAAGTTTTCTTAGTTAAGTTTAGCATCATTCCTTTAACTATAGATTTTTATAGTTAACTTTGTTTTATGGACATCAAAGACTTCAAAGCAGGACGTTATGTGGCTCAGGCGGGCTACAAAAGTTTCTTGCCTGAAAAAATTAATAAGGAATGGGAAGTAACAAGTCCAGAAATAATTACGCTCTTAAATGAGGCAACGAGTAAAATCAGTGCGCTGAATGCTTATTCATTGATGATTCCTGATGTGGAGATTTTTATTAAGATGCATATCGTAAAGGAAGCAACAACTTCAAGTCAGATTGAAGGAACACAAACGCATATCGACGAAGCAGTCTTGAGCAAATTGCAAGTGAATCCAGAGCAACGCGACGATTGGCAGGAAGTACAGAATTATATCCGCGCAATGAATTTTGCGATGAAAGAATTGAATAAACTTCCTTTGTCGAATCGTTTATTAAAAGCCACGCACGGGATACTGATGAAGGGAGTTCGTGGTACACACAAAGCGCCGGGTGAATTTCGCAAATCACAAAACTGGATTGGTGGAGCTTCACCTAAGGATGCTGTGTTTGTTCCGCCTCACAATACGGAAGTTGTTGCGCTGATGAGTGATCTTGAAAAATTTCTGCACAATCCCGAAATTCAAATACCACATTTAATTAGAGTGGCCATTGCACATTATCAATTTGAAACCATTCACCCTTTCTTAGATGGAAATGGAAGATTGGGAAGATTGTTGATTACACTTTATCTCGTGAGCAATAATATTCTGAAGAAACCGTCCTTGTATTTGTCTGATTTTTTTGAGCGTAATCGACAATTGTATTATGATAATCTTTCGGGTGCACGAGCAAAAAATAATTTGCAACAATGGATAAAGTTTTTTCTCGTGGGTATTATTGAAACCACAGAAAAGAGCACCCAAACATTTGAAGGAATTATTAAACTCAAAGCGACAATTGAAAACAAGAAAATTGTTACGCTTGGAAAACGTGCACCTCTTGCGAGGAAGATGCTGAATTATCTTTGTGTGAAACCTGTTATCACTGTAAGCGATCTCATTAAAGAATTGAAAATCTCAAAACCCACTGCCAACGCAATCGTCAAGGACTTTCTTCTCCTGAAAATTCTGAAAGAGCGCACTGGCTTTAAACGAAATAGGATTTTTGTATTTGAGGAATACTTGGAATTGTTTAGGAAGTAATTGATTACAATATTTGTAAGCCGAGGAGCACGATTAAAGTTGTCCTCGCGCTTACATTTTGTTCATTTATCTTACATCCGTAAAACAAAACAGAAATTAGGATTTCATAGTTATGCTGGCTAAAATACATTTGAGCCATAAAATAACCACTATGAAAACGAAAAACCTCCTCGCTAAATTTTTTTTATTTGTTTTGATTTTCTCTTGTCAAACTGCAAATGCAAAACAATGCATTATCAATCAAGAAGGACCAGGACTTGAGTTGTCTTCAAAAATTACTTTCAATGGAGAACGTATTTCTAATTATACCATAATTTTATATAACGAAGATCAGACATCAGACACCATTGAAGTATCCGGTATGAAATTGATCTATATGAAACTTTCATATGGCCATACCTATGCATTGCGATTTATAAAAAAGGGATTTCTAGAACGCGTGATGTTAATTGATACGCATTTAGAGAAAGCGAAACAGTCAAAAGAAATGCAATTTGATTTTGAAATTGAAATGATTCCCGTAGGTAAAAATGGGAATACACTTTCCGATCTTCCTGTTGCTTTAGTAGGATATGATGCAGAGGAAAAGAACTTCGACTACAGCAGAAACTACCACCGACAAGTAAGGGGAAAAGAAATTAAAGAAGTTGAAGATTAAATATAGTAGCTTTTGGGGGCCAAAAATACAAACGCCTCACGTTTTAAAATCACCTGAACCAAAAATTTAATAAAGCAATCTTGATTTTTTTCAGTCCCCAAAAACAATCGGAATATTAACACCTAAATAAATCGTTGTCATAGAAACTTTTGTAGCAGGATAAATTCGTGCGAAGTTGCCTGCCGCAGTAGCATCTGCAGGAGTATATCCTTTGAAATGCATCCAGTTTTGTGTCACATTTATACTAAAACCAATATTGTGTTTTTCAGTATTTGAATAATAAAGCGAGAATTCCAATTGATCATTTCGACCGTTAATGGTTACTTTTTTATTCACCAAATTATTATGAGAAAATACAGTGAGTAAACCAAGATTATCTGTAAAACAAATAAAGTTACTGATGACCACTCCGCCTTGCCAAACAGCCATATTCCCAAACATGTGCTGTCCGTCGAGTGGCGTTGAACCAGCGCTCGGCACAAAATAATCGAATTTAGTTGGCCCTGTATTTAAACCAGGGTTGGAATTTTGTTTTACACTTAATAGACCTCCGTTTAATCCAAATTGAAACCCCACTCTATGTTTAATTGCAAATCCATAACCGAATTTTACACCAGCTTCAAAAAATTTCCCAGAAACACTTGCACTATCCTTTTCGACATGCTTTCCCAGTGGAAAACTACCTTAACCTTTTACAAAAAAATTATCCCTAACACCTTCTACATTAAATCGCAGATTGGTCACAGCATACTTACAGTCCGCAGAATCCGCTAAATAAACATCCGTTGGATTTGGCCCATTAAAAGCATACCTCGCTAATCCGTTCGTGATTTTAAAAGATCCAATTTGTGGACCGATGTTCCATGCAGAATATTTGAATTGGGCGAAAGCCGGAATACTCACGATTAGCAAAAAGAGGAAGATGTATTTTTTCATAAAATAATATTTGTGGCCATAAAATAAAGTTGCCTATCCGAATTTATACCATAAGCCAACATTGTATCAAAAGTGACAACTCCTTTTCTATTAAGAAATAACTCGTATGCGTTATTTCTATTTCTTCAAGTAGGGTAATTGACTTTTAGTTAATAAAATTTGTTTAATAGAATTAAACTGTTGAAATGGTGATTTTCATTGGGCAATCGCAAATTTTAAATTTTGGAAAGAATTGCTTTCTCCACTTCTTCCGTTTCAAAGTTTTTTTCAATTCCAGGAATACTCGCCATCACTTCTTGCATGATCTGCTCATTGCGAATTCCTTGTTTCAAAGCCGCGGAATAACGAATGTCGGGACGATACGTTACCATCGTGTATTGCGGAATCCATTTATCAGGATGTTTGGCACTGAACCAAGCTTCGATTTTTTTCTGCAACAAAAATTTTGGATCTGCTGTTTTATCGCGCATCTCTGTAAAATTTCCAATTGCTAAATCAGCCACTGCATCGCCATCGGGTTTACGCAGTTCTTGGTATTCCTTCAAAATAGCAGGCCAATTCTCTTTGTGTTTATCAATCAATTCATTCAACACAACACAATCTTCAAATCCACAATTCATTCCTTGTCCGTAAAAAGGAACAATCGCATGTGCAGCATCTCCTATCAAGGCAAGTTTATCATCAAATGTCCATGGATAACACTTCACCGTTACCAATGAAGAACTTGGATTTGCCATGTAATCTTCCAACAAAGTTGGCATCAATGGAACAGCGTCCGGAAACGTTTTATCAAAAAATATTTTAACTTCTTCTTTGGTTTTCAAATTGCCAAAAGAATTTTCTCCTTCGAAGGGCATGAACAAAGTACAAGTGAATGTGCCATCAATATTCGGAAGCGCAATCATCATAAAACTTTTTCGAGGCCAGATGTGCAAAGCATTTTTCTCCAATAGAAATTCGCCATTTGGTCCAGCTGGAATTACTAATTCTTTATAGCCTTGCTCTAAATAAAACTGTCTGTATTCAAAACGATCATGTCCCATCATGGCACTCAAACGTGCAGCAGAAAAAGCGCCATCCGATCCAAAAATAAGATCTGAAATTACGGTGCTTTCATTTTTTGTTTCTTCATTTACAAAAATCGCTTTTCCGTTTTTTGCATCAACCGTTTTGCAGGTTTCGCTGAAATTTATTTTCACATTCGGCATGCTCTCCGCCAAATCCATCAACTTCATATTGATTCCTCCACGCGAAACAGAATTGATCGCCTGACCATCTTTTCCATATGGTTGAAATACAATTGAACCATCCAAATTGTGAATAGATCGACCATACATCGGAATAGAAATTTTTCTGATTTCATCACCAATTCCAATTCCATCGAGTCCACGCAAACCACGATCGCTCAATGCAAGATTGATAGATTTCCCTGCACTGATTCTATTCTTACGCATGTCAGGTCGACGTTCAAATACATTCACATTGTAACCGCGCTTAGCGAGATAAATAGAAAGCAGTGAACCAACAAGTCCTGCACCGACAAGAGAAACTGATTTTGGAGTACTCATAGTATTTTGAAATATGTTATTGACAAATTAAGACAAAACGCAAGGATTGAAAATTGACAAAAATCATTTTTGAAAAATTATTTCAAGGCTTCATTCAACTTCTCACCGAATTTCCAAACATCGACAAACGAATTATACAATGGAACAGGAGCCATTCGGATTACATTCGGTTCTCTCCAATCGGGCATTACGCCGTTTCGCATCAGTTGATCAAATAAATCGCGACCGTACCCGTGTGCAATAACGCTCACTTGACATCCACGCTGTTTCCAATCGCGAGGTGTAATAATTTCTAAACAATTATTATTGGCAGCAGAAATTTCATCAATGACAAATTCGAGATAGCCAGAAAGTTTTTTTGTTTTTTCGCAAAGCGCATCCATTCCCACTTCATCAAAAATATCAAGTGATGCACGATGAGCCGCCATAGAAAAAACAGGAGCATTACTCAATTGCCATCCTTCTGCACCAGGAATCGGAACAAAACCTTTTTCCATTTTGAATCTAGAAGTTTTATCATGTCCCCACCATCCTGCTAAACGAGGCAAATTACTATTCGCATGTTTTTCATGAACAAATGCACCACCGACAGAACCGGGACCACTGTTTAAATATTTATACGTACACCAACAAGCAAAATCTACGTTCCATTTATTCAATTCCAATTTCAAATTTCCAGCTCCATGTGCAAGATCGAATCCTGCATAAGCGCCGACGCGATGTGCAGCTGCAGTAATCGTTTCCATTTCGAAAACCTGTCCGCTGAAATAATTTACACCTCCAATAAAAACTAAAGCTAATTCTTCACCGTGTTTTTCAATTTGAGCAAGAATATCTTCAGTGCGAACAACATATTCACCCGCACGCGGAGCAATTTCAATGATTGCATCCTCCGGATCATACCCATGAAATTTCACTTGTGATTCTACTGCATATTGATCGGAAGGAAATGCTTTTGCCTCTACCAAAATTTTATAACGCAATCCACGCGGACGATAAAACGACATCATCAAAAAATGAACGTTCGCTGTCAACTGATTCATCACTACCACTTCAATCGGTTTTGCGCCAACAAGTCTCGCAGTTTTGTCAGTCAAAAGTTCATGATAAGAAAACCAAGGATTCTTTGCGTGAAAGTGTCCTTCAACACCATAAGTAGCCCAATCTTGTAATTCCTGATCGATATATCCACGCGTTGTTTTCGGTTGCAAACCAAGCGAATTACCAGTGAAATAAATCACATCTTCTCCTTGAAATTGTGGAAAATAAAATTGTTCGCGATATTTTTTCAACGGATCTATTTCATCCTGTTGACGTGCGTAGTTAATGGAATTGTCGTAGCTCATAAATTTTATTGGTTTGTAAAGATAAGCCACAGATTTCACAGATAACGCAGATTATTTTTGCAGATTTGTATTCGATTTGACGATTCAAATATTAATCTGCGTAAATCAGCGAAATCCGTGGCTATGAAAACTACCCGCTCAGAAGAACTTTTTCAAAAAGCAAAAAAATATTTTCCAGGTGGTGTGAATTCTCCAGTGCGTGCTTTTCGATCCGTTGGAGGAACGCCGCTTTTTATGGCCAAAGGAAAAGGATCGCATATATGGGATACTGACGGAAATGAATTTATAGATTTCTGTAATTCCTGGGGACCATTAATCTTAGGACATGCAGACGATCGTGTTTTAAAAGCAATAAATGAAACCGCTGCAAACGGAACTTCATTTGGTGCACCAACAGCTTTAGAAAATGAATTAGCAGAATTAATTTTATCGAATAATCCATTTATTGAAAAAATTCGTTTCTGCAGTTCGGGAACAGAAGCAGTGATGAGTGCAATTCGATTAGCGAGAGGATTTACTGGAAAAAATAAAATTTTAAAATTTGAAGGTTGTTATCACGGACATTCCGATGCGTTATTGGTAAAAGCTGGAAGTGGATTAGTAACATTTGGAAATACATCATCAGCAGGAATTCCTGAAGCATTTGTAAAAGAAACTATTGTTGCACCACTAAATAGCATTGTAGCTGTTGAAGAAGCCTTTTCAAAATTCGGTGATGACATAGCCTGTGTAATTATTGAACCGATTCCTGCTAATAATGGATTGTTACTTCAAGATAAATCCTATTTAGAATTTCTTCGCGCGATTACTAAAAAACACAATTCACTTTTACTATTTGACGAAGTCATTTCAGGATTCAGAGTGGGCTTTACCGGCGCTTCTGGATATTACGGAATCGCTCCCGACATTCTCACTTACGGAAAAATAATTGGTGGCGGATTACCTGTAGGAATGTACGGCGCGAGTGCAGAAATTATGGCAAAAATTTCACCAGATGGCGATGTATATCAAGGAGGAACTTTATCTGGAAATCCGGTTGCAATGGCTTCAGGAATTGCACAGATGAAAGCCTGTTTGGAAAAAGGTTTTTACGAAAATCTAGAAAAGAAATGTTTGACGCTTGTTAATGGAATTCGCGCTCACGTTTCCAAAAATAAGTATGCTGTAAAGTTATTTTCAATTGGATCTATCTTCTGGATTGCATTCACAGAAAAAGAAAAAATCCAATGTTCCGAGGATATTGATGGAAAAAGTATGGACCATTTCAAAAAAATGTTTCACGCTTTGTTAGAACAGGGAATTTATATTGGCCCTTCAGGATATGAAGTAGGATTTGTTTCTTCAGCACATACAGAAGAAGATATTCAAAAAGCTATTATTGGATTTTCTGAATCTTTAGATGAAACGTTCAAAAGTTAAAAAGCCCCAAAGAGCAATTATTAATCCGTCTATAATGAACGTAAAATAGTATTCGCTTTTTTTTCTGGAGCAGTCGTGTAAAATCCAAACGGAAAAAGCAGTCCACAAAAAATAATAAAGGACTTGAATAAATGACATCACGTGCGTTGTTGTCATTCCCGAATAAAGAATTAGGCAAGAAATAATTAATAAAGCTTGCGCAAGTCGCACTGACTTTTTTTCTCCGATAATCATTGGAAGCGAACGAATCGAAGTTGCATCAAATTCAATATCTCTAATATCAAATGGGATGGTAATGGCAAAAATCATCAGGAAGATGACTACCGACCAACATACTTCTCCAATGGAAAAAATAATGACTTCCCTTCCATAAAAATCCAAAGAACCAAACATGGGCAAAAGCACGCATACCATTGTCCACACTAAAGCAATAAAAAAAATCTTCACAACAGGAATGTCGCGAAGGCGGATAAACTTTCCCTTCATTGGCAATATCGGACTTGAATAAATAAGACTCAAGAATCCAGCTGCCATTAAAACAACTTTTCCACAAAGCGTGATTTGAAAAAAGGCATAACCCAAGGGAAAAACCGAAAATAAGATGATGACAATAAGAAGTGATTTGTTTTTAAAATTCCATTGCAACCTTTCTCCGGGATAATCTTTCATTTCTTTTTTCATCACACCCACCAGTCGTTGAAAAGAATAAAGTGACAGCGTTCCGAAAAATGAAATTAAAATAAATGGAATGGTAAATCGCAAATGAAAAACTGAGCAGGTCGTTTGAACTAATGCAAGTGCACAAATAGCAATATGTATATTGCTATAAAGGTAAAAATCGAAAATCGCCTTAAGGCGTTTCTGAAACAAGTTGAATTCTATTTAGTAATTGCGTAATTCGTCACAATACCGCCCACCATTCCAATTCCACCCCATACGAGCGCATGTAAAATTCTTCTTTTTCTAGCCTCTTTTTCATATCCTAGAAGGTAAGTATCATATTTTAAATAATCAGGATTTGAAACTGTGCCAGGCTTGATTTTCACTCTAAAAAATGTCGTAGTTCCAGCGTAAGCAAATGGTGTGAAAAAAGTAAAAATATAGCCTCCATAAAGAGCCCCAGTAAATCCCATAGCAAATGCACCAGCCGACCAAACCGGACAACGATAGGATCTTCTTGCATCAGCTTCACCACGCATAAAATATTTCACCTCTTGCGCTGTGTAATAATTTCCAAACAAAGTATCCTGTTTATAAAAAACGGATTCAACTCCCGATTTATATTTTACAGAATAAACAAGGTCGAGGTCAATAAAATCTGCTTTGAAATTTCCTTTTTTAGGAATAAGAATCTTGAGTTCATCTCCAGTTGAATCTTTCACAACACCTGCAACTGTTTTTCCGCTCATTAAAAACACTGTATCCAATGGCTCCGCGGTTTGCGCAAAAAGAGTGAAGGAAAGAAAAGCTAAAAAGAGGAAAAGGGAAACACGCTTCATATCCAAAATAAGGTTATGTCCAAAGATAAGAATCAAAACATCAAATCACATCACAAATCAAAGAAAGGCATCAAAAATGGAGTTCTTTTCTACTTATCTTTGTCGACCTTAAAACAGCATTTTTTCTGTTAATTCTAAACCCGAATTAACATTCAGAATATAATCTCAAAATTAAATTTCGATCACCATGGCAACAGACAATTTTACAAGACGACACATTGGTCCTTCCGAGAATGATGTCAAAGAAATGTTGAAAGCAACAGGAGTTAAAACCATTGAGGAATTAATCGATCAGGTTATCCCTTCTAATATCCGTCTCAAGAAACCACTAAACCTTCCTTCTGGTCAAAGCGAATTTGAATATCTACGTGATCTTGAAAAGGTGGGAGCAAAAAATAAAGTTTTTCGTTCTTGCATCGGACTTGGTTATTATGGAACAATTGTTCCTCCTGTAGTTCAAAGAAACGTTCTTGAGAATCCGGGTTGGTACACTGCATACACTCCTTATCAAGCTGAAATTGCACAAGGAAGACTTGAAGCACTTTTGAATTTTCAAACGATGGTGATGGATCTCACTGCTATGCCGATTGCCAATGCTTCGCTTTTGGATGAAGCAACTGCAGCTGCTGAAGCTATGTTTATGATTTATGGCAACAGAAGTCGTGATGCCGTAAAACGTAACACACATAAATTTTTTGTTTCTGAAACCTGCTTCCCTCAGAATATTGATTTACTTATTACACGTTCTGCTCCACTAGGAATTGAATTGGTTATCGGCAACGCATCCTCTTTTACTTTCACGGATGAATTTTTCGGAGCATTAATTCAAAATCCTGATCTCAACGGTGAAATTCATGATTATAAAAAATTCACTGATGCTGCTCATGCAGTGGGTGCCGGTGTAGCTGTTGCAACAGATTTAATGGCACTTACACATATTACTCCTCCAGGCGAATGGGGCGCTGATGTAGTAGTTGGAAATTCACAACGCTTTGGTGTTCCAATGGGCTATGGCGGACCTCATGCAGCTTTCTTTGCAGCGCGTGAAGATTTCAAACGTTTATTGCCTGGTCGTATCATTGGTGTTTCTGTTGATAGCAATGGCAAACATGCTTTACGAATGGCTTTACAAACCAGAGAGCAGCATATTAAACGCGATAAAGCAACCTCAAATATTTGTACTGCTCAAGCTTTACTTGCAATCATGGCTAGTATGTATGCAGTGTATCATGGACCCAAAGGAATTCGTGCTATTGCAGCTGAAATTCATTCCAACACACGCATTCTTGTCAACGCTTTGGAAAAAGCAGGTTTGAAAAAAATTAATGCTACTTATTTCGATACTGTTTCCTTTGAAATTCCTTCGGGAAGTTCAGTTGAAAAAATTCGTAGTAAAGCAGAATCGAAAGAAGTGAATTTCCGTTATGGAAAAAACGCTATTCATATTAGTTTGGATCAGAGTATTCAGTCTAATGACTTAGCTGATATCCTTTCTGTGTTTGATGTTCAAGTAGGAACGCCTGCAGCTTCTCCGATTGAAGGAACAATAAAACGCACTTCCGATTTCTTAACGCATCCTATTTTCAATTCCTATCATTCCGAAACAGAAATGATGCGTTATATCAAACGACTTGAAAATAAAGATTTGTCATTAGTTCACTCGATGATTTCTTTAGGAAGTTGCACGATGAAATTAAATGCAGCGGCCGAATTAATGCCGATCACTTGGCCATGTTTTGCAAACATGCATCCCTTCGCTCCAATCGAACAGGCTAAAGGATACTTAGAGGTAATTGAAGATTTAAATAAATCACTTAGTGAAGTAACCGGATTTGCTTCCATGTCCTTCCAACCCAATTCGGGAGCGCAAGGTGAATATGCAGGCTTAATGGTCATTCGCGCTTATCATATGAGTCGTGGCGATAATCACAGAACTGTTGCTTTGATTCCTTCTTCAGCGCATGGTACAAATCCTGCTTCGGCTGCAATGGCAGGTATGGACATTATCATTGTGAAATGTGATGAGAAAGGTAATATTGATGTCAATGATTTACGCACAAAGGCAGAAGCGAATAAAGAAAAACTTTCCTGTTTAATGGTAACCTATCCATCGACACATGGAGTTTATGAAGAATCAATTATTGAAATCACTTCCATTATTCATAATTGTGGAGGACAGGTTTATATGGATGGTGCAAATATGAATGCACAAGTTGGATTGACATCTCCCGGAAATATCGGTGCTGATGTTTGTCATTTAAATCTTCATAAAACATTTGCAATTCCACATGGTGGTGGTGGTCCGGGTGTTGGACCAATCGGAGTGGCAAAACATTTAGTTCCTTTCCTTCCTTCCCATCCTGTCATTAAAACTGGTGGTGAAAAGGGCATTCATGCAATTTCGGCCGCACCATTCGGCAGTTCACTAATTCTTTTAATTTCCTACGGTTATGTAAAAATGTTAGGTGGAAATGGAATGACAGAATCGACACAAATTGCAATCTTGAATGCGAATTATATTAAAGAGAAATTAAAAGGAAATTACGAAACACTTTATACGAACATTAATGGAAGAGCAGCGCACGAAATGATTCTTCAATGTGCCGATTTCAAACGCGTTGCTAAAGTTGAAGTAGGTGATATTGCAAAACGTTTAATGGATTATGGTTTTCATGCTCCTACCGTTTCGTTCCCTGTGCATGATACGTTAATGATTGAGCCGACAGAAAGCGAATCAAAAGCTGAATTGGATCGTTTTTGTGATGCCATGATCAGCATTCGAAAAGAAATTATGGAAATTGCAGATGGCAAGGCAGACGTGTTGGATAATGTTTTGAAAAACGCTCCGCACACTGCTGAAACGGTTATTTCAGACTCATGGAATCATGCCTATTCAAGAGAAAAAGCAGTATTTCCATTGTCCTGGATTCGTGACCAAAAATTCTGGCCAAGTGTTGGTCGGGTGGACAATGCGTACGGCGATAGAAACCTGGTTTGCTCCTGTTTACCTATTGAGGCCTATATGGAAACCGCAAATGCCTAGCCTTTAACAGCTTAAGAGAATTCTGTTAAAATTATTTTTGAAACAAGTTGGGCTGAAATGCTTGATTTTGTTGAAGATTATGTTATTTTTGTAATCCCCAAGACCATTTAATTTTTCAACCTTAAAAAAACAACAATGAAAAAATTTTACTCAACAGTTGCAGTTCTTGCAGTTGCAATCAGCGCGATTGCACAAAGCAATAACAAGGCATCAAACACATTGCCTTCAAACATTCACATTGCACCAAATCAAACACCACAGGTGATTCATCACAATCCAACAGGTCCACAAGCAATTGGAGATACTGTTTTTGTATTTGATGGTTTCTACGTTTACGATTGGAACACTACACTTCCAGGAACATTTGCAATAGCTACAGAAGATGTTGATGGCGCTAACGTTGCAGCTGCATTAGCAAGTTCTGCTTTCGGACCTTCTTCTAGCTACGTATTCTTCTACGCAATTGACCCAACAAGTAACCTTCATTACATTCACGCTGATTCTGTATTCTTCGGAGCTGCAACTTCATGGTTCAATCCAGTTGGAGCTGCTGACAATTGGTTAGAAATGGGACCTATCACTGTTCCAGCTACAGGTGGTACATTGAAATGGAGACACAACATGCCTGATGGTGCTTACCGTGATGGATATGAAGTTCTTGTTAACACAACAAGCAACACATTCTCTGATTTTACTAATCCTCCAATTTTCACTGTTGGTGACAACGCAGCTTCTACAGCTGGCGATACAATAAACACTCCTTATGATGTATTTGCTCAGCGTACAGCTGACGTAAGCGCATATGCAGGTCAGGATATTTACATTGCATTCCACCACAACGCGAATGACATGTTCATCCTTTATTTAACTGATGTAGTTCTTATCGAAGGACCTGCTTCTGTTAATTCACCTGATGCAAATGGTTTAACAATTAACCAAAACACACCAAACCCTGCTAACGGATCTACAACAATCACTTACACACTTGTAAACAACAGCGACATTCTTTTCAATGTAACTGATGTAACAGGAAAAGTGGTTTACACAGAGAACCTATCAAACCAATCTGCAGGTCTTCACAATCTTGCGCTTAACACAACTGATCTTTCTAACGGAATGTATTTCTACACATTCGTTGTAAACGGCCAGCCTGTAACACGCAAACTTGCTGTAGAGAACAAATAATATTTATTCTATTTTCAAAAAGCCTCCGCAGTAATGTGGGGGCTTTTTTATGTCTACTAATATGGTAGACTAAATGTCAAGCGACAGTCAAAGGCTGTATTTTTAGTTAAAAAGCAAGGAAAAACGAGCTTATTCCTTTATATTTGCAATGAGAGCAAAAAAACCAAAACCATAATTTCTATCATGAAAAAAATTTACTCAACACTGATGATCGCTTTGATTAGCGTTTCAGCAATTGCACAAAGCAATATCGTTGCAAGACCAGGCGGCGTAACTCCTTTGCATCCTGTAGCTAAGCATGTGAATCCAAATTCAGTTCAGACAACTATGAATTTCTATACTGATTATGGATTCATGGATGAAGATTTTCAAGTGAACACACAAGGATTCACCTACGCCCGTTACATCTGGGATATGAATATGAATTACAGCTTAGCAAATGGAGATACAAGTCTTCGTTGGGCTACTGTTGATTTTAATCCTTTATATGATTCTTACAATGGATCAGTTCAAATTGCTACAACTTCTTACAGTTCAGTTAGAATTGATACAATTTTCTTTAACGCAGGTCATTCAAACTTCTCAGGACAGAATGATACTGTACTTGTGAAAATTGTTCAGTGTACTGCTGCAGGATATCCAACTGCTACAGCTGTTGTTCTTCACACAGATACAATCATTTCTAACGTATCAATGACTGGAAGTTCAACATGGTTGAGCAATGGAACATTCTACACATTGCCAAACTACACGATCGCAAACAACACTACTAAGTTTGCAGTAAAAATTGAATATTACGGAAACGCAATGGATACATTCGGAATCACAGCTGGTTTCGGTGATCAAGGTCCTGGATTTTGTACAGCAAATCCAACTCTTCCTAATTTTGCAATGTTGAGTAATTACGCAACAAACTCATATCGTCAGGATATGCGTTTTGCTCCTCCATTAAATACTTATGCTCAGCTTCCTTCTTCAACAGGTGGAGATACTTATTATGAGTGTGATGGAGTTGCTGGTCACCTTCTTGGATCTGATAGTGAAAACTACCTTCAGAATTGGGATATCTGGATTAACGTTGATACAGATCCTGCAAGTGTAGAAGAAACTACCAATGGTAAATTAGGCGTTGGTCAAAACGTTCCTAATCCTTCTACTGGCGAAACAACTATTCCTTATCAAGTGAAATCAAACAGCATGGTTTCTTTGAACATTGTTGATGTAACTGGTAAAGTTGTTTTGACTCAATCAGAAAATGCTTCTGCTGGTCGTCATAACTTCAATCTTTCTACAACTAGTCTTTCTGCAGGTGTTTATTTTTACACTGTTTCTACAACAGAAGGTTCTATCACACACAAAATGATTGTTCAATAATCATTCTTTTCTATAAAAAAATCCCCTCCTATAATAGTGAGGGGATTTTTTTTGAACTTACTTTTTTAAATTCCTTTTTCTAGTCGATCCCGGAATTGTTTCAAGAATTTAGTTGCGTACACAAATTCAGAAAGCTCTGTGTTCGTAGAACTAAGGATTTCCTTTCTTGTACCCTCCCAAAGCTTTTGTCCTTTGTGAAGAAAGGCAATGTTATCGCCGATTTCTAAAACTGAATTCATATCGTGGGTAATAACCACGGTAGTCATATCGTATTCTTCTGTAATTTCTTTGATCAATTCATCAATGAGAATGGAAGTTTTTGGATCAAGTCCGGAATTCGGCTCATCACAAAAAAGATATTTGGGTTTAACAGAAATAGCTCGCGCAATAGCTACTCGTTTTTTCATTCCGCCACTTAATTCTGCGGGGAAAAGTTTTACTACATTTTGCAAATTCACACGATCCAAACAAAACATAACCCGTTCCAGTTTCTCGGCGTATGGCATATTAGTAAACATAGAAAGGGGAAACATAACATTCTCCTCTACAGTCATTGAATCAAAAAGAGCAGCTCCTTGAAAAAGCATTCCAATCTGCTGACGAATTATTTTTTGTTCATCAAAATCCATTTTCAAAAAATCTTGTCCATCGTATAATACTTTGCCGCTTTCCGGAAGTATTAATCCAACCATACATTTAATCAAAACTGATTTTCCAGTGCCACTCTCTCCGATAATAAGATTCGTTTTTCCTTTCTCAAATGTGAATGAAAAATCTTTGAGAATCACTTTCTCACCAAACGCTTTATTAAGGTTTTGAACTTCGATCATGCGAGAAGAAGTTGTGTGAGAATGAAATTAAAAAGTAACAAAACAATAATACTATAAACTACAGCTCTGGTACTTGCCTGCCCTACTTCCAATGATCCTCCCTTTACGTAATAACCTTGATAAGCAGAAACAGATGGAATAATAAAACCGAAAAAAAGTGTCTTTACTACTGCATAAAATACATTGTAAGGATGAAATTCATATTGAATTCCATAAACAAATTCATACGGTGTCACAACGCCAGCTGCAACACCCAAAACAAATCCGCCTACATGCCCAAGAAACATACTTATACAAACTACAAATGGAGAAATAAAAACGGAAGCAAGAATTTTAGGGAGAATGAGAAAACTTGCTGAATTTACACCCATCACATCCAATGCATCGATTTGTTCTGAAACACGCATGTTCCCAATTTCAGAAGCAATACTGGATCCTACTTTACCCGCAAGAATTAAACTAACAATGGTTGGAGAGAATTCAAGTATAATTGAATCACGTGCTGCAACACCTACTGCGTATAATGGAATCCAAGGACTTTCAAATCCAAATGCCGATTGAATAGTGATTACGGCTCCCATAAAAATGGAAATGATTGCAACGATTCCTAAAGAACCTATTCCGATAGTATTGACTTCCGTAAAAAATCGATCCCAGAAAATACTTCTTTTCTCCGGACGTCGAAAAACACGACGGAGTAAAAGTGAATATTGACCAATATGATAAAGGAGGCGGACTGGATTCATTTTAGGAAGCGAAATTACGGAATATTAACGGGTGAATAAGCACGAAAAAAGCAATGATTGCGTTTACTAATAGAGGAATAGCATCATTTTTGTTTATATTTGAATCAACCTATTCTCCTATGCGTAGTTTCAGACGATTTATTCCACTTCTTTTTGTTGCTGCAATTGCTTGCACAAGTCTGGACGGATGCTTCATTTTCCATGGTAAAAACAAATGCGGCGATTGTCCGAATTTTAAGACGAATGGAAAGGCCAAAAAGCAGAAAAAGCACCATCATTAACCCAAAGTCTAGTAATGGGTTTCCAGTCAATTTTTTATTGACATTCTTTTACTTCCAGAACTTATTTCCCTCGTTTTTCTGCTAAAAGATTCGAGATCCTTAAAATACCCTGTTTTAGGTACAATTGTCATTTTTTAAGCGGGTCGCTTGAACGTACCTTTGAGTAACCTCAAAATTATGGTAGAAATCATGGATAACCTTGCTTCTTTATCACCCGGTGAAAAGGCGGTTATAGATTCGTTTACAGATGCCGAACTTTCTCTGAAATTATTGGAAATGGGTTGTACCCCAGGAGAAATTGTGGAGCTTGAAAAGGTGGCGCCCTTTGGTGATCCTATCGCCATTAATATTTCCGGTTATGTTTTGAGTTTGCGACGTGCAGAAGCTGCGACAGTAAACATTCGTCGAATCGTTCCTGAAAAATAATTTTCTTTTTGTGGAAAATAAAAAAACAGACGGTTTTATCCATAGGAAAATTGCACTTGTAGGAAATCCTAATAGTGGAAAATCAACTCTTTTTAATGCACTGACGGGTCTTCATCAGAAAACCGGAAATTTTCCTGGAGTAACTGTTGACAAAAAAACCGGCAACGCAAAAAAACAATTTGGAAATAAAACATACACACTTCATTATACAGATTTACCCGGTACTTATAGTCTTTATCCAAAATCGTTAGATGAAGAAGTGGCTACACGTTTTTTAATTGAAACTGAAAACGAAGATTTCCCTGATCTCGTAATCATTGTTGCTGATGCAACTAATTTAAAAAGAAGTTTATTTCTCGCAGGACAGATTATTGATTTAAATATTCCCTGTATTCTAGCGCTCAATATGATTGATGAGGCGGAAAAGGCCCATTTTTATATTGACAAAGACCGACTTTCAAATCGACTGGGCATTCCGGTTATTGCCGTAAGTGCAAGAAATAATATTGGCATTGAAGATTTAGAAAATTCTATTTGCAGAGAAATTTCGGAACCTGCTTATCGATTTATTGATCCATCCAATATTGCCCTTGAAGCTCAAAAATTAATTAAGAAAGAAATAAATCCTGCGTTTAAAGATTTTCAAGCGCTGCACCGTGCCCATCGCTTATTCGAAACAAATATTGAATGGAGAGAAAAATTAGCTGCTGCTGATTTTTCGCCTACTGCAGCTCAAGCTGAAGAAAGTTTGTTACGCTATAGTATCATTGGCGAACACATAGCAGAATGCACAGGTAAAAAAGCTGAGCGTCCTGCATTAACTACAAAACTTGACAAAGTTCTGACGCACAAAACTTGGGGCTATGTAATTTTTCTTTTTTTAATGGTGATTGTTTTTCAATCTATTTTTTACCTCGCCAAATTTCCAATGAGCTGGATTGAAACAGGTTTTGCTTGGATGCAATCTTGGTGCTCCAATCATTTTCCTGCAGGTATTTTGACGGATCTTTTTGTAAATGGAATTCTTGCCGGACTCAGTGGTGTGGTTGTTTTTATTCCGCAGATTGCTTTGCTATTTTTCTTTATTGGTTTGCTGGAAGATTCGGGATACATGTCGCGTGTAACTTTTATTATGGATAAACTCATGCGAAGAATTGGTTTACATGGGCGATCTGTTATTCCCCTTATGAGTGGAATGGCTTGCGCTGTTCCTGCAATCATGAGCACGCGCACCATTAGTAATTGGAAAGAAAGAATCATCACCATCATGGTAACGCCCTTGATGAGTTGTAGTGCACGATTGCCGGTTTACACTTTACTAATTTCATTAGTTATTCCTGATAAAATAGTTGGCGGAATTTTCAATTTGCAAGGACTAGCTTTAATGGGAATGTATTTGCTCGGATTCGTGAGTGCAATTGGAGCGGCATGGGTATTGAATATGCTGATAAAAGGAAAAGAAAAAAGTTGGTTCATCATGGAATTACCGGTATACCGAATGCCGAAATGGTCCAATGTATTTTACACAATTTATGAAAAAGTAAAAGTCTTTTTATTTGATGCAGGAAAAATAATTGTGGCAATTGCGATTGTGCTTTGGGTGCTTGCCTCTTTCGGTCCGGGCGAAGAATTTCAAAAAACACAAACGAAGATTGACGCACTAAAGCAGAATTTCTCTAAGGAATATATGGATTTATATTTTGCCACAACGAGTGCGGAACGAACAATAGCATTGCGCAAACAATTTGTCATCGATTCAAGTGCATGGAGTACAGGAATCAAAATACTTGAATCACAAAAACTAGAACTCTCATATGCTGGTCACCTTGGTAAATTAGTCGAACCAATAATTCGTCCCATCGGATTTGATTGGAAAATGGGCATTTCATTAATTACCTCTTTGGCTGCCAGAGAGGTCTTCGTTGGCACAATGGCCACTATTTACGGAGCAGGAGATGAAAACAATACACAACCTATTCGGGAAAGGATGAGAGATGAGAGAGATCCTGAAACAGGGAAGCCAGTTTACACTATTGCCACAGGAATTTCCCTTATGTTATTTTATGCTTTTGCGATGCAATGTATGAGTACAATCGCAGTTGTGCACAGAGAAACCAAAAGCTGGAAATGGCCTATAATCCAATTTACTTATATGGGAATTCTGGCATATCTAGCCAGTTTATTTGCCTATCAATTGCTTAAATAAAGCTAAACACCAACAAAAACTAGGTTTGCAAACTGGAGCGAATAGTTTTTTTTTGTAGATTAGTGTAAAGAAATATTGAGCGATGACAAACATTAGTCTTATTGACAAAATCGTAAATTGGTTTGAACAGCGCGCTTTTGGCGTTTGCAATTGGTGGGGAAGCAAACTAGGCATCCGACCAACAAGAATAAGAATGTACTTTATTTACCTTTCTTTTTTTACAGTTGGATCGCCCGTGATTATGTATTTCATCATGGCTTTTATTCTTGAGCACAAAGAAGCCTTCAAACCAAAACGTTATCGCAAGGATAGAATCTGGGATTTATAATCAGAACTTTTTCTTACTATTTCGCTCTTCCAGA
Source organism: Bacteroidia bacterium (assembly GCA_038237845.1). Classification (GTDB taxonomy): domain Bacteria; phylum Bacteroidota; class Bacteroidia; order Palsa-965; family Palsa-965. Next base: position 38,823 of record JBBRYH010000006.1, on the reverse strand, counting down.
ATAAAACTTCCTATTTCACAATTCAGACAAAACTTTTTGTCGCAGTAGCTTTTTTTTAGCTCCAACAAAGCTTGTGATTCGGCTGCAGATTCAGGATTCCATTTATTACTTTTCCAATCACGGATAATTTTATTGTCTTCGGCATTCATGCTTTCCAATAAATCAATGGCGCTATCGCAAAGTTGTTCATCTCCTTTAATTTTTCCATAGAGAAATTTGAAAGGAACGATTGTATTTATCAGGATCGTGTCAATGGCTTGTGGACCCATATTTTTTTCTGAGTGCGTTGAGACTTTATCAAATCGAAAATGATCGTTCCAATATCCAGAGGCAGGTGAAGCGAAAATTTTATGGAGTTCATTTAGATTATTTGTTTCTAAACAGGTTCTAAACAGTTGTGATTGGCGATAAAACAAACTTGCCAATTGTGCAATGCGAATTGTTGGAAAATTATTGGGACGCAAACGCATAAATTTCCACCAGTGTAATGGAATCGGATGCAAATTATATTTCAATTTCAAATGTGCATATTCGCGATGTAGCGCCAAGGTATAAGTATCAATGCCCTTTTCCGGAAGTAATCCTGACTGACCGAAAAGCAAAGCTTCTGTTTGCAAGAGATTGTCGTTTTGTTTTCTAAGTATTTTATAGGGAATTGAATTACTCAACCATTGAAATGGTTCTGCATTTACTTTCATTCCAAATTGTCGCGCAATATGCTTGTAGAAAGTTTCTTCCCAGTCATTATGGTTTTGTTCGAGTTCTACTTGTAATTCTTTTACTTTTCGTTCGAGACGCTCGGCTAAAACTCTACTCAACCAGGCAGTTTTTAGAATTACAGGAATACGATTTAGTTGGGAAGCGCATGGAATTTTGGTTTTACTATTTCTCAATTTCAAATATTTCTGATATAATTTCAAATCAATTCTTTCCTTCAATTCAAGGGTTGGCAACAACTGATTTGTGTTGCCCATTACGGCAACATCCGCCTCAAAAACTACATGGAGAATTACATTTGCATAAGCATCATCATGTTGATGTTTGTGCTTTAACCAGTCGGAAGCTTTGGTATGAATTTCTACATTGCCCACCCAAGCCATTTTACCGATAAATAATTGCGCATTAAAAAAATCAGGCCCAGAAGAATGATTATGCTCCCCCGGATGAATAATGGTGATTGGCTGTCCGTCTTGTGTTTTTAGATTTGTTGGGTTAAATTGTTTTGTTTTCCAGATGTAGTGGATAAATTCTTCTTTCATAAATAAAGTGTATTGGAGCGTTCATATAAATTCGGATCTCAAAAAATTAAGGCTGCGAATGTAGAATGAAGTAATTCAACTTAGCAAGCATTAACCACTTCTATTCGTTTATAAACGTTTGTAAATGGTTATTTTCATAGGTAAATGCTGAAACAGTAATGCCTATTTTTGTGAGGCAAATCTATTTCTATGTCAATTTCCATTATTCGTGCACAAACCGAACATGCCAAACCGCTCTCTGAATTCAGTTCAGGTGCATTTCAAGATGCATATGCTTTTGCGAATACGCAGGAGGACATGGAACAATACATTACTGAGCATTTCACAGTTGCGGAAATAAGAAAAGAAATTGCTACCCTCAACACCTATCTTTTTATTGCGCTGCTGGAAAATAAAATTGTGGGTTACGTAAAATTGGGAACGGCAACCAGTCCAGAACAACTGAATGGAAAACCGGCGATAGAAATTGAGCGCTTATACGTAGACAAAACTTTACAGTCGCAAAATATTGGAGCAACCTTAATGAAACATTCCATTTCTTTTTCAAAAGAATTGGGAAAGAAAATAATCTGGTTAGGCGTATGGAAGAAAAATGCGCGGGCGGTAAAATTTTACGAGCGGGAAGGATTTAAAAAATTCGGAGAAACGATTTTTACTTTAGGGAGAGATTTACAGGAAGACTTTTTGATGAAGAAGGAATTGTAAATATTTAATTTATTAATAATAAAATTCTCATTAGCCCCGATAGTAATGAGCTCCGTCGAATGGATAGCGGGAGAAATGCTGTTAGAAAAATAAAAAACTTCAGCTCAAACATTTAAATTGCACTAGAAGGTTCGCATTACCATTAAACAACTAAACCATTTAGTATGAAATTATGACCTAATTTCCATTTGAGATTGTGTATCTTAGAACTTCGAAATAAAATAAATTCTATGCGCCTTTTTACTTCACGATTGCTACCCTTACTTTTTGTATTCTGTTCAATTTTTTCTTCCCAATTAAATGCTCAATTGGCAATAAATGAAGGTTCCAATCGAAATTATTCTACAATCCAAGATGAAGACGGCGATTATCCCGACTGGATTGAACTTTATAATGCATGTGCAACTACAATAGATTTGTTTGATTATTCGCTTACGGACAATGCAGCGAATCCGACAAAATGGGTTTTTCCTCATGTAAATATTTTGCCTGGAGCATACATAGCGGTTTTTTGCAGTGGAAAAGATCGTGCTCCTGTTTCCGGATTTATAAATGTTGTTACCTCTACCGTTTTTAATCCGGTTGTTGGATGGAACATCCACACTTTTACAACGCCCTTTTATTGGGATGGATTGTCAAATATTTTGGTAAATACCTGCTCTTACACTTCCACCGGATACACTACGAATTCTGTTATGAATCAAACTACGACTTCGTTTCCGTCTACTGTTTATGGATACCAGGATGGAAGTCCTGCATCCTGTGGATTCAATTTCGGAACTATATCCAACAATCGCCCCAATATGAGATTGAATGGATTTACGGTTGGAAACGGAGTTGTTCAAAATTGTAACACCTGTTACCCTGCACCCTATGGTGATTGGTATTGGGGCTCAAAAAATCAAATGCTTATTCGCGCATCAGAACTTACTGCCGCAGGATTAACAGCGGGAAATATTACTTCACTTGCATTTGATGTGGCTGGAACTGATCCTGCAACCGTATATGATTACATCGATATCAACATGAAATTAGTTTCGACAAATTCTATTTCTGCAGCATTCGTTACGGTGGATCCCAATAATAATCTTCACACCAATTTTAAAATTCCGACGGCGGGTGATACTGTTTATCTCTACAATCAGACCACTTCATCATTTGCAAGTTCTTTATATGTGTTTTCGCAATCACTTGATGTAAGTAATGGATCTTTTCCTGATGCGAGTGCCAATACAGCTTTATTTCAGGTGCCAACTCCACGAGCAACTAATAATCTTTCAGCTACTTTTTCCTATTACGAAATCATCCCTACGTTTGATGTTAGTTCGGGAATTTATCAAGCACCTTTCAATGTAAACATAACAAACATTAATCTTGCGAGTGATTCCTCCAAAGTTTATTACACTACTGACGGAAGTGATCCGACGGTTAATTCAACATTGTATACAGGAACTCCTGTTCCAATTTTTTATTCCTGCGCTTTAAAAGCACGTGCATTTGCAAACGGAGTATTGCCAAGTCCGATTGCAGTGGCTTCCTATCTTTTCGGAATAAATCACGTTACACCAATTCTTTCTGTGGTAACCGACAATGATAATCTTTACGATTCATTAGGAATTTTTGATAACTGGCAGAATGATTGGATTAAAGCTGCATATGTAGAATATTTCGATTCTGCACAATACTTAATCTTTTCGCAAAATGCGGGAATGACTATAGATGGTGGTGCGGGCGGAAGCCGATCAAACCCACAACATTCTTTTCGTTTGGAATTTAATCATCCTGTGATTGGAGATGGTGCTGTGAATTATACCATAATCCCTAATCGTCCGAACCGACATAAGTATAGCAGTATTTATTTACGCAATGGAAGCAATCAGTATTTATCCCTTCCCTATAAGGATGCTTCGGCCGTAATGAATATGTGTGACGAAACCAATTGTTACTATTCCGCTTGGCGTCCGATTAGCGTTTATGTAAATGGAAGCTATTTTGGTTTGTATGAACTCAGAGAAAAATTTGACACGGAATATTTCAAAACACTTGAAGGAGCTAATCCCGACTCTACAGATATTTTTTCGGCGAGTTATTGGTATGGCGGTGGATTACGTGCTGTAGCAGGAAATGTAGATTCATTTTATGTTGCCTATAATAACTTCACTGCGTTGAATCCTATTGACACTGGTTTTTGGAATGCTGCAGATCGTTTTTTTGATATGCAGTATTATACTGATTATATCATCGGTGAAAGTTGGATGACCAATGTGGATTGGCCTACCAATAACATCAAAATTTATCGATCTGATAAAACCAATTATCGTTACAGATTTTGCACGATCGATTTGGAAATGGGATTTGAGCCTAATGCATTTGAAGATTGTTATTTTGACCATATCAATTATATGCTGAATGCAGACCCAAATGTTCCCTACATCAATATTTTCTTACGAGCCATTCAGAATGACCGTTTCCATAATTATTTCATCAATCGTTTTGCAGATGTGATGAATACTGCTTATTTAACTCCTCGTATTTCTGGAATTGAAACAGATATGTACAACCAAACTGTTTTGGAAATGGCCAAAGAATATACACGATGGGGCAATCCGAATCAAATTCCACAGCAGATGACTGGTTTCGCTTCAAATCATCTTTTATTTGAATCGCAAATGGTTGCGAGAACACCCGAAGAGCGTAATCACATTCAAAACAATTTCTCTTTACCAAATCAGGTAGACTTAACATTGGATGTATTTCCTGCAGGCGCCGGTACTATTCACATTAGCACAATTACTCCAACAACCTATCCATGGCAAGGCGTTTATTTCAATGGTGTTCCGATAAAAATTGAGGCGATTCCAAATCCAGGTTATCATTTTTTACAATGGGGCGACAATGGAATTATTTCTGACACGTTGAATATTGTTTTTAATGATACGCTTGAAGCATTCACCACTAACTTCACTGCTTACTTTGGTATAAATCCGATTGGAATTGAAACTTCAAACGTAAATTATTCTGACTGGTCATTATTTCCAAATCCCGCTACTTCTAATTTGTTCCTGATTTCAAATTCAAATGAAAACAGAAGTGGATTTTCCTATGAGATCATGGATCTTTCAGGAAGATTTGTTGGTACTGAAACTTTCTTGAGCCGTGGACCAAAAACGGAAATCGATATTAATGAATTACCTGCCTCCGTTTATTTACTTAGAATTTTAAATGGCGGTCAAGTGTATTCACAATTTCGATTTGTGAAAATTCAGGAATAAATTATTCCGTAGTAGGAAAGTTGTTGTTGTAGTTGATCCACGAAAAAGTGTGGTTCTACAATAAATTCGCCATTTCGGTTTGAATCTTCAATGCTTCTGCTCTGGCCTTATCTGCAAAATCTTCTCCTCCGCTTGCATATAAAATGGAACGGGATGCGTTTACTAACAATCCACATTCTTTGTTCATTCCGTATTTCGCAACATCTGCTAATGATCCGCCTTGTGCTCCTACTCCGGGCACCAATAAAAAATGATCAGGAATAATTTTTCTAATCTGTGCAAGGTATTCTGCTTTGGTTGCGCCGACTACAAACATCATATTATCTGCAGTCCCCCAAGTTTTTGATTTTTTTAAAACCTCTTCATATAATGTTCCGCCTTTTGCTAATTGTAACAATTGAAAATCGAAAGCTCCTTCATTAGAAGTAAGTGCAAGAAGAATTACCCACTTGTCGTAATAACCTAAAAAAGGTTTTACCGAATCGCTTCCAATATAAGGAGCAACTGTTACCGAATCAAATCCGTAATGTTCAAACATGGCGCGAGCATACATGGTGGAAGTATTTCCAATGTCCCCGCGTTTTGCATCAGCAATAGAAAATAATTCTTCAGGAATAATTTTCATTGTCTTTTCCAGACTAGTTAATCCTGCAACACCATTCGCTTCGTAAAATGCAAGATTTGGTTTATAGGAAACGCACAAATCATGTGTCGCTTCAATAATCTGACGGTTGAATTCAAAAACCGGATCTTCACCTTTTAATAAATGTTTTGGAATTTTTTTAATATCAGTATCCAGTCCGATACAGAGAAAACTTTTCTTCTTTACAATTTGTTCGTAGAGCTGTACGCGATTCATATTGCTAATATAACTATTAAAGAAATAAGATTAAGCGAGGCCTTCCTTTAAACGCTCAGCATTTTCCGCAAGATTTAAAGCATCTATCATTTCCTGAATTTCTCCATTCATGAAAGAAGGCAAATTGTGTTGCGTAAGACTAATACGATGATCCGTCACACGGCTTTGTGGATAGTTGTAGGTTCTGATTTTTGCAGATCGGTCACCGGTAGAAACAATAGTTTTTCGCATGGACGCCGATTTTGCATTTTTTTTCTGCAACTCGAGTTCATACAATTTTGTACGCAACATCGCCATTGCACGTTCACGATTTCCTAACTGAGAACGTTCTACCTGACAAGTAATCACAATTCCAGAAGGTTTGTGCGTCAACATTACTTTGGTCTCTACTTTATTTACGTTCTGTCCACCTGCACCACCTGAACGTGCAGTTTGAATTTCGATATCCGCAGGATTAATAACCACGTCTACTTCTTCCGCTTCTGGCATTACTACTACTGTTGCAGCGGAAGTGTGCACTCTACCTTGTGTTTCAGTATTAGGTACACGTTGCACACGATGTACTCCCGATTCATATTTCAGAATGCCATAAGCTCCAGGGCCGGTAACTTCAGCTAAGATTTCCTTGTATCCGCCCATTGTTCCAGAACTGAAATCAATAATTTCCAATTTCAGATTTTGTAATTCGCAATAGCGTGTATACATTCTGAAAAGATCTCCTGCAAAAATTGCTGCTTCATCTCCACCAGTTCCTCCACGAATTTCAAGCACTGCATTTTTTTCATCTTCAGGATCTTTCGGCACAAGAAGATTTCGAATTTTATCTTCCATTCCTGGAACCTTAGGCTCTAGCTCAGCGATTTCCATTTTTGCCATGGCCAGAAAATCTTGATCTTTTTCTGTTGCAAGAATTTTTTTTGCTGAACTAATGTTTTCAAGAAGGGATTTGTATTCAAGATAGGCATCAACAACAACGCCGAGATCTTTATATTCCTTATTCAGTTTTGCGAATACTTTCATATCCGACATAGATGCAGGGTCGGAAAGTTTTTCTTCAACTTCCTGTCTTCTTCTTTCGATTGCCGCAAGTTTATCTAACATTTTGTGAAAGTGTTTAGTTCGGAGGTATAAGTTTGGAGATTATAAACGATTAGTTGATAAATAGGTTCTAGATTTGAATTGATCAGCAGAATTAATTCGAAAAACTCCGAACTAAAAACTCCGAACTAAAAATTGATGAAGTAGCTAATAAAAGAACTCGCCGAATTCGGAATGAATGGTGAGTGTTGCCTTTTTCTCGACTCCGTTTGAACCAACGGCAACTTCTACTCTTCCCACAATCTGTGCGTCGATGTTGAATGATTTTGAAATTGAAATTATTTTCTCGGCCAATTCAGCAGGAACATAAACTTCCATGCGATGGCCCATATTAAATACCTTATACATTTCTTCCCAAGGTGTTCCGCTTTGTTCGTGTATTAATTTGAATAAGGGCGGAACAGGAAATAAATTATCTTTTATGATGTGTACATTATTTACAAAATGTAAAATTTTCGTTTGTGCTCCACCGCTACAATGAACAAGTCCGTGAATTTCATTTCTGTGATTCGCGAGTATTTTTGCAATAACAGGTGCATATGTTCTTGTTGGCGACAAAACCAATTTCCCTGCTGTCATTTTTTTTTCGTTCCCTATTTCAATTTCGTCCGTGAGTTTTACTTTGCCTGCATAAACAAGATTTTCAGGAACCTTCGGATCAAATGTTTCAGGATATTTTTTTGCTAATGAATTTTCAAAAACATCATGTCGGGCTGAAGTAAGTCCGTTACTTCCCATTCCTCCGTTATATTCCTTTTCATAAGTAGATTGTCCACTTGATGACAAACCAACAATCACATCTCCAGGTTGAATTTTTTCATTTGTAATTACATCGCTGCGTTTCATCCGTGCTACTACAGTTGAATCAACAATGATGGTGCGAACTAAATCGCCAACGTCAGCAGTTTCTCCACCTGTAGAAGTAATTCCAACGCCGAGTTCACGCATTTCTTTCAGCACTTCTTCTGTTCCATTTATAATTGCTGAAAGTACTTCACCAGGAATCAGATTTTTATTTCTACCGATGGTAGATGAAAGTAAAATATTGTCGACTGCACCAACACAAAGTAAATCGTCAGTATTCATGACAATAGCATCCTGCGCAATTCCTTTCCACACATTAATCTCACCGGTTTCTTTCCAATACAAATAAGCTAGTGAGGATTTTGTTCCAGCCCCATCTGCGTGCATAACCAAACAATATTCCTCATCACCTGTCAAATGATCAGGAATGATCTTGCAAAAGGCATTTGGATAAAGTCCCTTGTCGATATTCTTAATCGCGTTGTGTACGTCTTCTTTCGAAGCTGAAACTCCACGCTGATTATATTTTAAATCGGTCATTTTTGTTTGGTTCAGTATTGCAAAAGTACGGAAACAAAAAAAAGCGTCCCAACATTTCTGTCGGGACGCTTAAACTTATTTTTCAATACTTAATATTCTTTCGGTTTAGCTGCAGGCGCTGGAGCAGGTTTTGTTCCGCCTGGTGCTGGTGCCGGAGCCGGTGTAGGCGCTGGAGCTTTTCCACCATCAACTGGTGCATCTTGAACATCTGCTCCTGTAGTATCACCTGAATCATCGAATGCTCCAGCGTTTACTTTAGGACGGATAATCTTACGACCAGACTGATCTTTCGGAGCATTAGGATCTACATAATCCCATGAAAGAACTTTGAATACAGAACGACGGTTTAGATCGAACAATGCTTCTTGTTCTTGTTTTGTTTTCTTGCTAAGAATGTATTTCTCTGTAAGAACAACACCATCACCCATACGCAATGGACGTTCTTCACCGTAACCTTTTGCAACCATACGTTCTTTAGGAATGTGTTTTTCATTCACTAAATAATCTACGCAAGCTTGAGCACGTGCTTGAGAAAGTTTCTGGTTATAAGCATTAGATGCACGACTATCTGTATGAGAACTGATTTCGATAATAATTGTTGGGTTATCAATAAGTGTCTGATACAAGAAGTTCAAAGAATCTTTTGACTCAGGCTTCAAGGTTGACTTGTTTAGGTCATAAAGTACCGCAGGGAAACGAATTTCAGACTCAGCAGGAACAAGACAGAAATCGAGAACGAAATCTTTAGAAACCATTTCACCAACTGTAGTTAATTTTCCTTTGTCTTTATCCGGAAGGTTCAAATAACCTTCTGCCTTTGTTGAATGTGCTTTGTCAGAGAAAACTGTTACTACATAAGATACTTCAGGAAGAAGATCATATTTATATTTTCCGTCTTTATCTGTTTTAACCTCAAGTGCTGATCCATCAGAACCAACCATACGAACCGTAGCTTCTTGAACTGAAACGCTTGGACCATATTTACAGTCTGTAATTGTACCAGCTAAGTGGAACACTAATGGTGGAAGGTAGAATGACCAAATATCATCTGCTCCTTTTGTTCCTTCACGATTTGAAGTGAGGTATCCTTTTTCTTTTTTACCATCGAATACAATTCCGAAATCATCTCCAGAAGAGTTCAAAGGGTATTTCAAATTTTCTGGTGTTCCGAATTTCCAAGTTTTAGCATCTGTTAAAGGTGCTTTGAAAATATCAAGTCCACCCATTCCTAATTGTCCATCAGAAGAGAAGAATAAATCTCCGTTATCAGATAAGTATGGGAATCCTTCACGACCTGGGGTATTAATAGAAGGACCCATGTTAACTGGCTTTCCCCAAGCCTTAGCTTTCTTATCCCATGTAGACATCCAAAGATCAGAATGTTGTCCACCCATAGAACCTGTCATATCAGAAGAGAAAACCATGATTTGCTCGTCAGCACTTACAGTTGGGTGACGGAAGTTGAAAGAGTCTGTCATAGCAGCATCCAAACCGAAATCAATCTCTTCGGGTGTTCCCCAAGAATTTCCTTTTTTAGCAGCCACATAAATTTTGCAGGTTATCCATTTCTTTTTAACCTGATCGCAACGTGTGAAATATACCTTGTCGCCTTTTTTATTTACGCATGATGCACCCTCGTTACCGAGTGAACTATTTACTTCACCTTGAATTGTAGATGGTGTGCTCCATTTTCCGTTTTTGTCAACTTTAGTTTCGAAAAGATCGGAATACATAGTACCTGAAATAGGATCTATTTTGCTTCCAGTTTGTCCTTCACGCTTTGATGTGAATATAAGTGAAGTATGTTTTTTATCTCCATAAGAAGGAGAGAAATCATAATCTTTAGAATTAATCTGCGCCATGTTCTCTACAACATAACGTGTAGGAGCATCTTTCCACTTCTGTGCAAGTTCTGAAGATTTGATTCCATTTTCTCCTGCAGGATCAGATGGAACTAATTTCTGATAATCTTGAAAAGCTGTGATGGCCTCATCATACTTCATGTTGATTTTTTTGGCCTCAGCGAAGTACAAATACATTTTATCGTTATTGTGCTTTGCTTTGATTGCTTTTGCATACCAGCTTTCAGCCTGTTTCCAATCATTCATCATGCGGTAACATTCAGCAATCTGATAGGTAATGCGGGCTTTTTCCTGCTTGTTTTTAATTTTTGCAATACCCTTTTTGTAAAGATCGCTAGCATTATAATATTGCTGGCTATCAAAAGCATGATCGGCATCGCGGATGTAATTCTTTTGTGCATTCGCATTCATGGTGAAGGCGAGCATAAAAATCACAATAGCAGAAAGTAACTTTATCAGTTTCATAGATATTCTTTTTGTGTTTCGAGTTTGACGTGGGTGCTAAGATAATTAAATCCTCAAAGCGGAGAAGTCATCGATGAGATTTTTGCGTTTATAAGCCCAAAGTCAGTCCTTAACGGTATAACCACTTCATCCCAAAAGGATACAGTCCACCTCAAAAATGGCAGGCTGTTCCATTGCAATGCACTGACAATCAGTAGTTATAATTTCACTGTTGACGTGGAGTAGGAACCTGTAGAACGGGCTCCTCGCCCTTTTCTGTTTCTTCAGAATTATCAGGAATTTCATCTCCACTTTCATCGAAATAGCCCTTTTTAACGTTTATCGGGCTTATCGGACCTCTTGGTGGAGTTTTTGGGTCCACATAATTTGTTCTAACAACCCTGAAAATGGTACGCCGATTTAACTGATGAAGTACTTCCTGTTCTGCTTTTGTTTTTTGAGTATTAATATATTTTTCAGTTAAAACAGTTCCATTCGGTAATTTCAAAGGACGATCTTCTCCAAAACCTTTTGCTTGCAAACGATCTTTTGAAATTCCTTTTTCATTGACTAAATAATCTACGCAAGCCTGAGCACGTCGTTGAGCGAGATCACGATTATGTTCCGCTGAACCTCTACAATCCGTATGAGCATCTAATTCAATAACAAGATTTGGATTATCAATTAAAATCTGATAAAGAAAATTAAGTGAGTCTTTTGATTCTGGACGAAGTGTTGCCTTATCAACATCATAAAGAACTGCTGGGAATGGAATGTCAATTGTTTTTAGTGGTGGTAAACAAAAATCAAACTTAAATGTTTTGTTTTCTGTCATTCCAAAAGTGGTAACGTTACCTTTCTCCTTTTCCGGTAAGCTGAAATACGCATTTGCTTTTGTGCTGTTTGCTGAATCTCCAAGTACATTGACAGAATAGTTTACATTCTCTTTCAAACTAAAACTACACTGACCTTCATTATCAGAATATTTTCTTTGCATGGAGCCATCATTACCAACAACTTCTACCAAAGCATTTTTTATGCCTATAGAATTTTCACAATCGTGAACAAGAATAATAAGTGGAGGATAATATATTTCATAATAAAATCTCCAGATGTCATCCGCTCCTTTTGAACCCTGACGATTTGAAGTAAGATATCCTTTTTGTTTTTTGCCGTCAAACACAATTCCAAAATCATCTGCTGGCGAATTAATAGGCGATTTCATATTTTCAGGTGTTCCCCAAGCCCAATCTTTTCCGGCAAGCTTTGGTGCACGATAAATATCCAATCCACCCATCCCTGGATGTCCATCAGAAGAAAAATAAAGAGATCCATCTTCTGCGATATAAGGAAATCCTTCGCGAGCAGCTGTATTAATTTTATTTCCCATGTTTACTGGCTTGCTCCACGTTTTTGTTTTTTTATCGAAAGTTGAAATCCACAGATCAGAATGTTCGCCTCCAGTTGTTCCTGACATATCCGAAGAAAAAACCATGACATCTTCATTGACACTTACTGCAGGATGACGAAAATTAAAACTGTCTAAGGTTGCTTGATCCAAACCAAAATCCACTAGTACAGGTGTTCCCCATTTATTTCCAAGTTTCTCAGCAAAATAAATTTTACATGTTACCATTTTTTTCTTTTTCTGTCCGCACTTGGTATAAAAAATATGATTGCCATTTTTTGTAATGCAACTCGCACCATCATTTGCTGAAGGCATATTCACATCCCCTTGCACTGTCGCAGGAGTACTCCACTTGCCTTTGTTATCTACAATTGCTTCGAATAAATCGCTGTACAATCCGCCTGAAACTGGATCAATTTTATTTCCTGTTTGTCCAGCGCGTTTAGAAGAAAAAATTAATGCATTGTGTTTCCGGTTCGAGAATGCGGGACAAAAATCATTCGCTTTAGAATTGAGTTGCGCTTCATTTTCAACATGCCAACGATTAGGTTCTCCAATCCAATCCAAAGAAACGGTACATGCTTTGATTCCAATATCCGCTGCTGGATCACTTGGTACAAGAATTTTATATTTATTAAATTCCTCAAGCGCTTCACTATATTCTCCACTCATTTGGTGTGCTTGTGCAAGAAATAAATGCGCTCGATCATCTGGAAATTTTGCCTGAATCGCTTTATCATAATATACTTTCGCCATGTTCCAGTCCGACATCATGCGATAACATTCTGCTTGTTGAAAAAGGTCGCGTGCCTTTTCTGATTTCGAAATATTTTTTGAAATTGCGGCTTTGTAATATTGCAAGGCTCCAAAATATTGTTGCGATGCAAATTGTTGATCCGCTTCCCGGAGGTTGTTTTGTGCCGCCAAAACAAATGGAAGCAAAATCAAAATGGAAAATAGTCTGATTCGTTTCATAAGAATGAGTTTTATAAATGTGTTACGGTTGTCATTTTACCCAGCAGAAACTGTTTGCCAACGCTGATCGAAGAAGCTTCATCCGGTCAGATTTTCTTGCTGATTTGATAGTATAACGTCACCTGTTAAAAAAGGTACACCAGTTACAAGACTTTTTCTTCCACCCCTCCTAATTGACATTCTGAATGAATACCTTAGTCATGTATTAAATAAGAATGAAGAACAATCCAACAATCCGACAATTCACTATTTGCTTTTCAAAAAAGAAATTGAACTTCTTTTTTCTATTTGGATTTTTCCAGATCGTAACTATTCTATCGGCAAACCCTCCTACTCCTTCTTTTTATCTTGACGAACATACAACTCCTTCAGGATGGATTTTTAATGTTTATTCTTTATTCAGTTATTACCATTATAATTCTCAACCAGGGAATCTTGAAATTTCTTTCCCATATAGTTTGAATACAAGAACATTTCCATCTGTTACCACCAATAAGGTTTTTACTGCACAATCAAATGATTTGGTTAGAAAAGGAAAATGGGTTTATCCTTCAGTAGGTATAGAAGTTGGGAAAGAAAATTTCACTGTTGAGGCGCAGCTTGGTTTTTATTTACATAATTGGTCTGATAATTTATATGGGGGAATTAATTATCGTTTTATTCTCAAAAAATATCATGCAGACCCGAATCCTTATGTATTTGGGGCCAGTCAATTTCCGAGTAAAAAAATGACAAGGAACGCATCTTGTTTTCCGGTTAAAATTTCAATAGGGATTTTTTATTATCAGCCGCTATGGAAACTGGGTACGATTGATATTGGCGATAATCAATTCAAGGCAATCGGTTATACGATGCAATCTTTGGATTCTTCCACTATTGGATCTTCAGGAAAAGTAACTGTTTATTTTCACCAGAATATTGTGGCGTTAAAACCATCTTTCTCTATTGGATATAGTCCGGATGGAAATCGTTTTGATTTCAGTTTGGTTATTTCTCCCTTGATTAATTTATCAGAAATCGGAGGCTTACGTTTTTATCAAACCAATACCGGACTTGTTGATTGGGCGCCAAGAAATGGGATTGATCCGCAAGCAGTTATTCCGTTAAATACTTTTGGATTAAATGCTAAATTTAATGGAGAACAGATTTCTTCTTCTCCCTTTCACTTGAAAGCGACCATGTTTACGTTGAAGGTTGGAGTGAGATTTGTGAAATCATAAATGGGACAATCATTTCTGAATGTCCCATTTTTATTTTAATTCGCGGAAAATTACTTTGTAAACAACAATTCTCTGTATTTCGGTAAAGGCCACATTTCATCTGAAACCAACATCTCTAATCGATCTACATGGTCGCGGATAATTTCGAAATAAGGCTTTACAATGTTACAATACACCTCCGCTTTTTTGGTCCAGTCTTCGATGTTATTTGCTTTTTTGCGCGCTTCAATCATTGCATCAACATTCACTTTGATTCCATTAACATGCGCAGAAATATCCGTGATCATTTCTAATTGCATTTCTGCTGATTTTTTGAAATCGCCTGCACTAAGTACTTCTTTCAATCCGCGAACATTGCTTATTAAAGAATTCTGGTATTGCAAGGCCGTTGGAATAATATTAATCAATGCCATATCGCCCATGATACGGGATTCTATTTGAATCTTTTTTACATATGTCTCGAGATAAATTTCAAAACGTGCATGTTGCTCACGTTCCGTTAATACACCATGACGTTCAAACATCTTCATGTATTTTTTATTCATCCAGGCTTGTAAAGCTTCAGGCGTTGTTTTGAAATTATTTAAGCCGCGTTTTTTTGCTTCAGCAACCCACTCTTCTCCATATCCGTTTCCTTCGAAACGAACACGTTTACTTGCTACAATATAATCGCGCAAAACTTGGAAGATTGCTTCATCTTTTTCAATACCCTTTGCAATCAACGCATCAACATCCTTTTTGAATTGAATCAATTGATCCGTCATGATCGTATTTACAACGGTCATTGCACCGGAACAGTTTGCAGAGGAACCAACTGCACGGAATTCAAATTTATTACCTGTAAATGCAAATGGAGAAGTACGATTACGATCAGTATTATCAAGAAGAATATCTGGAATCTTTCCGATGTTTAATTTCAATTGTGTTTTTTCGTCGGGCGTCATTTTTCCGCTCTTCACTTTTTCTTCCAGTTCATTCAAGACTGCAGTCAATTGTGATCCAAGGAAAACGGACATGATTGCTGGAGGCGCTTCATTTGCCCCTAAGCGATGATCATTTCCAGCCGAGGCAATCGTTGCGCGGAGCAAATCATCATTATCATGAAATGCTTTAATCGTGTTAACGAAAAAAGTAAGAAACTGAAGATTTGTTTTTGGTGTTTTTCCAGGACTCAATAAATTTTTTCCTGTATTTGTAGCTAGTGACCAGTTATTGTGTTTTCCACTTCCATTTACACCTGCGTAAGGCTTCTCATGTAATAGAACACAAAAGTTATGTCGACGTGCAACTTTCTGCATTAGATCCATCAACAATTGATTATGATCTACTGCGAGATTAATTTCTTCGAAAATTGGAGCGCACTCAAATTGATTTGGTGCAACCTCATTGTGACGTGTCTTAATTGGAATACCAAGTTTATGTGCTTCAATTTCAAGATCACGCATAAAAGAAGTAGCACGATCAGGAATAGAACCAAAATAATGATCATCTAATTGTTGTCCTTTTGCAGGTGATGCACCAAAAAGTGTGCGACCTGTTGTTGCTAAATCGGGACGCGCATTATGCAAAGCTTCATCCACCAAAAAATATTCCTGTTCCCAGCCGAGTGTTGCAATTACTTTAGTTACGTTTTTATCAAAGTATTGACATACATCAACAGCCGCTTTATCTAATGCTGCAAGTGCTTTTAAAAGGGGCGTTTTAAAATCTAAGGTATCACCCGTATAAGAAACAAAAATGGTAGGAATACAAAGTGTATCACCAATAATAAAGGCTGGAGATGTTGGATCCCAAGCTGTATATCCACGTGCTTCAAATGTATTTCTGATTCCTCCATTTGGAAAACTAGAAGCATCCGGCTCCTGTTGTACTAATTGACTACCTCCAAAACGTTCAATTGCTTTACCTCCTTCAACAGGTTCAAAAAAGGCATCGTGTTTTTCTGCTGTTGTTCCAGTTAAGGGTTGAAACCAATGTGTATAATGTGTTGCTCCTTTTGAAACGGACCAATTTTTCATACCTGCAGCAATTACCTCTGCAATATTTCTATCAATTCGCTCGCCTTTTTCAATAGCTGCCATGACTGTATTATACGCCTCTTCGGAAAGGTGAAGGCGCATTGCATCACGACCGAAAACATTTTCACCATAATATGCAGCAACTCCGCCAACAGGAGTTTCGATATGAATAGGTTTGCGACTTAAGGATTCATCAAGGGCTTTAAAGCGGACGTGTGACATATTTTCAAGTTTTTGTTGTTTCGGGCACAAATCTATTCAAAAACAGGGGGTGCTAGACAAAAAAGCATACTTTTTTTGTTAACAGGCATTGAAAACAGGGGGTCGATTGGATAATTATGTCATTTTTAAATTAGTTCAGGAAAAATTGAACAAGAAAAAACCAAACCTTTAAAGGTCTGGTTTCTCATGCCATAAAGATTAATTAATCTCTTTTTATGGCTTCCGGTGGGGTCAAGGGATTCAATGGCTCGGGCTCGATAGGAGTTTCTGAGGGTAGCTCCGTTTTAGGATTATGATGTTCATCAATTGCATCCAAACCTTCTTTCAAACTTCCGGTAATTTTTTCGGTTGCTGATTTCAAATCCTTGAATTCATCTCCAATATTCATATCTCGCTGCAATTCCGTTGAACCTTTTTCGATTTCTCTTTGAATTTCAGCAGTAGCATTTTTCATTTCGCGCATTCCTTTTCCAATTGCTCTTGCCATTTCAGGTAATTTATCGGCGCCGAAAAACATCACGACAAAAAGCAGCACGAGTGTAAGTTCTCCGCCACCTAAATTTAAAAACAGTACAACAATTGGAAAATGCATATTGTTTTATTGTTCTACAAAGTTAGACATTTGAATGATCAGGGAACCCGACTTCCAATTCTTAACAAAAAAAATGCCGACCTGAATTAACAGATCGGCATTTGAAAGAAGTTTAAAAGACTAAGCTTTTGCTGGCTCTTTGCGGCGATCAAGATCAACCACGATAGGAGTAGCAATACAAAGTGAAGAATACGTTCCGATTACGATACCGATCAACAAGGCGAAAGAGAATCCACGGATTGTCTCACCACCGAAAATGAAGATTGCAAGCAATACGAAGAAGGTGATCATCGAAGTATTGATGGTACGGGAAAGGGTAGAATTCAAAGCGTAGTTAATAGTTGAAGTCTTATCCATATTGGAAATATCTTTTCCTTCTTTCGCAAGGAATTCACGAATTCTATCAAATACAACGACTGTATCTGTCATAGAGTATCCCATTACGGTAAGAATCGCGGCAATAAAATGTTGATCCATTTCCAATGGGAAAGGAAGCACTCCGTCGAATATCGTGTAACAAGAAAGAATAACCAATACATCGTGGAAAAGAGCGGCAACCGCACCTAAACCATACTGCCATTTTCTGAAACGGAAGAGAATGTAAAGGAACATCAGAATACAAGAGATGATAATTACCACAATAGATTTTGTAATTAATTCCTGAGCGATGGTTGCTCCGATTTTCACAGAACTCATTTGTGTGTAGGTAACTCCGTTGTCGATTGACTTATTAATACCTGCATAAAGTTTTTTAGCAACTAAAGAGTCAACTGAAGTAGAATCATCATCCGAACGGAAGTTGGTAGTAATCTTCAATTGATCTGCACCACCAGCCGTTTTCACTTCAGGGCGTGAACCAAATTCAACAGCAAGTGCTTGACTGATTTTTTCACGGTCTACATCTTTACTGAATCGAACGGTATAAGAACGTCCACCGCTGAAATCAACACCTTTAGAGAATCCACCATTCTTAATATAGAATACAACTCCAAGTGCAATAATTGTTGAAGAGAATAGATAATACATCTTTCTACGTTTTACAAAATCGATTTTTGTATGACGAAGAATATTTTCTGTAGCAGGAATTGAGAATCCGATTTTCTGTTCTTTTTTCAACATCCAATCGAAAATCAAACGAGTGATGAAGATCGCACAGAATAAAGATGAAATAATACCGATAATCAAAGTAGTAGCAAAACCTTGAACTGGACCAGATCCGAAAGAGTAAAGAATAACTCCAAGAATAAGTGTTGTTAAGTTCGAGTCAAGAATAGAAGACATCGCATGCTTATATCCATCAGCCACAGCGTTACCAAGACTTTTTCCTTCACGTAATTCCTCACGTACACGTTCGAAGATCAGGATATTCGCATCGACCGAGAGCGCAATGGTCAATACAACACCCGCAATTCCAGGAAGCGTAAGAACCGCTCCAAGTGAGCTAAGAATTCCCATGATAAAGAATACGTTTACAAACAACGCAACGTCGGCAACCCAACCTGCTTTGTTGTAATAGAATCCCATATATATAAGTACAACGATCAACGCAACGATAAACGAAATCATTCCGGAACGAATTGCTTCAGCTCCAAGTGTTGGTCCGATTACAGTTTGCTCAAGAATATTTGTTGGTGCAGGAAGTTTACCGGTATTCAAAACCGTTACTAAATCGTCTGCTTCTTTGTTTGTGAAATTTCCAGTGATAGAAGAAACACCGCCAGTAATTTCTCCATTAACGTTAGGGTAAGTATAAACGTAACCGTCAAGAACAATTGCAACGCTACGATTGATATTTGCTTTTGTAAGACGAGCCCAATCTCTTGTTCCGTCAGCATTCATAGTCATAGAAATCTCTGGACTTCCAGAACCATTCATACGATCGAAAACTTTTCTCGCATCCGTTACAACATCACCCATCATGGAAGCGCGAAGCGTACGTGCATCAGCTTTCAAAGCGATAAGAGAAACGAAAGGTTGTCCGTTATTTGTAACTTGAGGTTTAACTGTCCATGCAAAACGCAAATTCGAAGGGAACATCGAAGCGATCTCAGGACGACGTAGCATTGATCCGATAATATTGGTATCCTTTAAAAGCACACCGAAAATCATTGGTCCTTTGTTCTCAGTATTCTGAGCAACAATATGATCTCCGAAAGGGCTGTGTTCTTTTTTATCAGCGCCTACTTTTGAAGTGTCTGTTCTTACTTTATTAATGCTGTCGATAACAACACGAGTGCTGTCAAATTTAGATTTAGCAACTTCAGAAGCTTTTAATGAATCAGCTTTGTTTTTTGCACCAACATAATTTGCTTTAAGTAAAGTTGAATCATAACGAAGTGAATCGATTTTGTAACCGAGTTCAACCATTAATTTTTGATTCGCATCACCTAATTGTTTTCCAATTTCTCCAATCTCGTAAGTTTCATAAAACTCGAGGTTAGCAGAACTCTGTAATAATTTTTTTACGCGATCCTCATCTTTAACACCAGGAAGTTCAACAAGAATTCTGTTGGTTCCTTTTAAATGTTGGATGTTTGGTTGAGCTACTCCGAATTGATTAATACGAGTTTCCAAAACAAGTTTGGCGCGTTCTACTGCATCATCCGCCTCTGTGCGAATAGCATTTAAAATCTGCTCATCAGTCGAATTGTAAGTGATGTCATATTTTTTCAATTGACCAGCACCTGCAAAAAGGCTTGATAAACGACCTTGCGGATTTAACTTCTTGTATTCCTGTCCGAAAAGAGCAACATATTCGCCACCATTTTTCTTCTGTTCTAGTACTGCATTTTTTACTGCAGCATTGAAAGGAATATCGGTTGTAAAGTTTGCAAGCGCTTTAACGATTTCAGGAGTTGAAACCTCCATGGTAACGTTCATACCACCTTTTAAGTCAAGACCAAGATTTAATTCTTTGTCTTTGCAACTTTCATAGGTATAAAGTCCCAAATAAATTTTCTTTCCCGCAATAGAATCGTTGAGGTAATAACGCTCGCGTGCAGAAATAATGGAGTCAAGGATTGTACGTTCCTTAACAGCATCTCCTTGCGCACGGGCTTTTGCCCAACTTGCGATGGAAGGTTGCAATGAATAATTCACTGCGTATTGATTTGCTTTTTTCTCCCAATTCCGCGTAACGAAAGAGAAAGAGAGGTAAAACAAACAACTGAGCGCCATTAAAATGGCGAAAATCCGGATAGCACCTTTAATGTTTTGCATAGTGGTATTGACGTAATTCCTTTAGAAATGAGGCCTATAGGGGCAACTACTCTAAAATTGGAGGGTGCAAATATAGAAGAAAAACCCAACACGACAATTCAAAAGAATGTCCTCTTTTTCCCTCGATTTTGAGTTATCTTTGTTTATCTCCCTTTTGTTAAAGAAAAACAGCCACTTTTTTCCATATGCAACCCATAAAATTTATCCTAGGGGGATTCCTTTTTTTAAGTACGATTTCGCTTCAATCACAGACTACTGTTGGATTTGCGAGGGTTGATACGGTTCCTGTTTATAACAATTCCAGCCCCCTTTTGTTCCCATGGGCCGGGGGACTTAATTTCTGTCAATTTTCTGATATTGATTTGAACCAGGATGGAATTCTGGATTTATTTGTTTTTGACCGATCTGGAAATAAAATTACGACCTATTTGAATGGAGGTACTGCTAATCAGGTAGATTACACCTTAGCACCTCAATTTGTAAGCAAATTTCCTAAAATGCACGATTGGGTTTTATTACGCGATTACAATTGTGATGGGAAAATGGACATTTTTACCTATTCAATTGCTGGATTCTCCATTTTTAAAAATATTTCGACCCTAGCAACCGGACTTCAATTTCAGTTGGTCGATTTTATGGTTCTGACCGACCGTTCACCAAACAGCTCTCATTTTATGGGAAATCTTTTTGTAAGTCAGGTGGACATTCCAGCAATTCGAGACGTGGATGGAGATGGAGATTTGGACATTCTCACTTTTCAAAATGGCGGAAATCAGGTAGAGTTCCACAAGAATATGAGCATGGAACTTTATGGAGTATGTGACAGTATACGTTATATAAGTAGTTCTAATTGCTGGGGCGAGTTCACCGAAAATGCAGTGAATTCATCCATTACTATGAACACAAATTGTCCTGCCATCCCATTTTTACCCAATCAAAATACCCCAAGCCAAAATTCATCTTTGCATTCAGGTTCTTGTTTAGAATGTATAAATGTTCAAAATGATGGCGATCAGGATTTGATTTTAGGTGATATCAGTAATCCAATGATTTCTTTTTTAAGGAATGGTGGAACAAATGCTTTCGCTTTGATTGATCAGGTTGACGACTCGTTTCCTATTTATGATAATCCCGTAAATGTTGATGTTTATGCTTGTGGGTTTCATCTTGATGTAAATAACGATGGAAAAAAAGATCTTTTGTTTTCACCCAATGCTCCAAACACATCAGAGAATTTTCATAGTTCAATTTATTACAGAAATACAAATTCCAATAACGATGTTTCAGTAACTTTTATGCAAAGTGGTTTCTTACAGGATTCAATGATTGATGTTGGTGAAGGGACTTATCCAGTGTTTTTTGATTATGATAATGATGGCGATAAAGATTTATTCATTGGTAATTATGGATATTATCAAACTGCTGGCCCTTATGAGTCTAAAATAGCTCTTTTGAAAAATACAGGAACAGCTTCCTTTCCATCTTATTCATTTATAACAAGAGATTTTGCAAATGTCCATGCAAATTTCCCTTCTATTATTGGAACAGCAATTACGTTTGGAGATTTAGATGGTGACGGTGATGAAGATATGTTGATTGGAGATTTTACAGGCCGATTAAATTATTTTGAAAAGCAACCAGGTCCGAATGATAATTTTGTTTTTATCGCTTCATTTTATTCTGCGATTGATGTTGGCAATTACGCAACACCACAATTAATAGACGTAGATCGTGACGGTAAACTTGACTTATTGATTGGGGAACAAAGTGGAAATATTAATTATTATCATAATACAGGAACAGTCAATTCGCCTGTTTTTACTTTTGTAACTGCTCTGTTCGGAAGTGTCTACATAAATCAAATTGGATACAGCACAGGATATAGTGCTCCTTGTATGTATGATGACAATGGAAGTTACATCCTTCTTGTTGGTTCAGAAAGAGGATGGCTAAATCGGTATGATAACATAGATGGAAATCTCGCAGGCGCTTTCATCCGAACCGATTCCATGTACGTGAGTACCTATGAAGGGGGAGGTGTTACTCCTGCAGTTGCCGATATAAATAACGATGGCTATTATGATGTTGTGATCGGAAATTACTCTGGCGGGATATCACTTTTTTGTGGAGACATCAATGTTTCTACAGGAGAAATTAAAACTCCTGAATTAAATTCGTTTTTAATTTTTCCTAATCCATCGAATGAAAGTATAATTATTAAAACGGAAAATAATTTTTCCGACACGCAACTATTTATAGTACATGATCTTTCTGGGAAAGAAGTTTTCAGAAAATCAATAAGTGAACAGGAAACAAAAATTAATATCAGTGAACTTCCATCTGGTATGTACATCTGCTCAATGATCAATAAAAAAGGATTTGAGTTTAATAAAAAATTATTTATTACCCGATAATGATGAAGTATAAATTAGTTCTACTTTTTATTGGCTTCTCTATATTCTCTTCTGCACAATTGCAATTTATTCGAAAGGACAGTGTGCCTGTTTTTAAAAATAGCCAACAATTGAATTACGCCTGGACGGGTGGATTGAATTGCACACAATATTCCGAGATTGATTTAAATCAGGATGGCATCATGGACCTTTTTGTTTTTGATCGGACTGGAAATAAAATCACAACTTTTTTGAATTCCGGAACCCCAAATCAGATTGCTTATTATCCGGCCATGCAGTATGTAAGTAAATTTCCGCGCATGCACGATTGGGTGATATTAAGAGATTTTAACTGCGATGGGAAGGTTGATATTTTTACCTCGAATTCAAGTAAAGTTGAAGTGTATGAAAATATATCAACGATTTCTACAGGTTTACAATTTCAATTATTTACTCCAAATATTCTTGCCGACCTTACTCCTAATAGTACACATAACATTGCTCCAATAAATGTAAGTTGGATTGACATACCTGCCATTCGTGATGTCGATGGTGATGGCGATCTGGATATTCTGAATTTTGGTCTTAATGGATATCAAGTTGAATTTTATAAAAATCGTTCGGAAGAATTATTCGGATCCTGTGATAGTTTGAAATTTACATTGGAAACACTTTGTTGGGGAGAATTTACCGAGAGTCAATTGGACGCAACCATTACGCTTAATACACCCTGCGCCGCTCCGCCCATAGCATCCGAAAATGCATCACACAATCCTTTGTTGCATGCAGGCTCATGCCTAGAATGTTTAGATATCGACGGCGATCAAGATCAAGATCTTATTGTTGGTGACTTAACGAATCCTAATATCAATCTGATTCGAAACGGAGGAACTACAACTGCAGCTCTCGGCGACTTGGTGGATGTAACATTTCCAAATTACGATACCGCAATGACCTTACAAATTTTTGGTTGTGGCTTTCATTTGGATGTAGACAATGACGGACAAAAAGATTTGCTTTTTTCACCTAACGCTTTTAATTCCGTTGAAAATGCAAAAAGTGTTTGGTACTACCATAATAATGGGACAGATAGTACAATGGTGGCTCATTTAATTCAAAAAGATTTCCTGCAAGATAAAATGATTGAAGTAGGAGAAGGTGCAGCCCCAACCTATTTTGATTATGACAATGATGGCGATATGGATCTGTTTATTGGAACCAGAGGATATTATAATGCCTCAGGAATTCCAGATGTGAAGTTAAGCTGTTATAAGAATACAGGATCGCAAACAACTCCTACGTTTACTTTATTATCTGAAGATTTTGCAGGAATTTTTGCTGCAGGAATAAACATGAATGGCATGTCACCAACATTCGGCGATTTGGATGGTGATGGCGATAAAGATCTTTTGATTGGAGATGTAAATGGAAAATTAAATTATTTCAGAAAAGTTCCTGGCAACGATACCAACTTCGTTTTAGATTCAACAAATTATGCTGGCATTGATGTTGGAAGTTTTGCTACACCACAACTTATCGACGTAGATCGCGATGGAAAAATTGATTTATTAATTGGCGAACAAACAGGAAATATTAATTATTACCATAATAACGGAACGGTAACTAATCCAACTTTTAGTTTAGTAACTCCTTTATTCGGAAATGTAATTGTTACACAAGCTGGTTTTACTACCGGTTATTCAACCCCTTTCTTATATGACAATGCCGGTCAATATGTTTTATTATGTGGAAGTGAACGAGGTTATCTTTTTAGATATGATAATATAGATGGAAATCTTTCGGGCAACTTTACGCTTACAGATTCCTTATATGTTAGCCAGTATGAAGGAGGAAGGATTGCAGCGGCCGCAACCGATTTAAACAATGACGGATTGATGGATGTAACAATTGGAAATCTTGCTGGCGGAGTTTCTCTTTTTTATGGAGACAATACAATTTCTATTGCTGAAATTTCTCCAGAAACGCAATTTGAATTATTTCCGAATCCGGCTTCTTCCCAAGTAACAATTGATTTAGCTTTGCCTGTGCATGATCAAATTTATTTTTCTATTTATGATCTTTCAGGAAAAATAGTGTTGCGTAAAGAATTAACAGAACAAAAAACAAACATCCCAACTTACAGTCTTAGTAATGGAATTTACATCTGCAAAGTTTCCTCTTCAAAAGGTTTTACCTTGACTAAAAAATTAGTGATAAGTCGATAAACATGATCCGTAAGATACTATTTCCAATTTTTCTTTTTACTTTTTTCAGTGCTAATGCTCAGATTCAATTTATAAGAAATGATTCTGTTCCGGTTTTAGTGAACTCACAATCTTTACTTTTCCCTTGGGCCGGCGGCATAAATTATGCCCAGTTTTCTACAATTGATTTGGATCAGAATGGAACCATGGATCTTTTTGTATTTGACAGATCAGGAAATAAAATAACAACCTATCTTAATGGAGGAACACCAAATCAAGTTGATTATTCACTTGCACCACAATATATTTCACAATTTCCAAAACTGCATGACTGGGCACTTTTAAGGGACTACAACTGTGATGGTAAAATGGATATTTTCACTGCTTACACGGGTTCATCTCCAGGAATTTCTGTTTATGAAAATATTTCTACTGTTTCTACTGGACTACAATTCGTTTTAGTTGCAAATCCTCTTATCGCAAATTTAACTCCTAATAGCACAAATGTTTTCAATACTATTTGGGTAACCAATGTTGACATTCCTGCTATTCGCGATGTGGATAATGATGGCGATTTAGACATTCTTACTTACGAAAGCTCAGGTGTTCATGTAGAATTTTATCGAAACCTTTCAAAGGAAAACTTTGGTGTTTGTGACAGTTTAAAATATAGATTAGAATCTTCTTGCTGGGGAGAATTTTCTGAAAATACACTTAATGCAAATCTTACTTTAAATACGAATTGTCCGCCTCCTCCTGTTCATGATAACTCCGACAATCCTTCTGTTCAACACAATTTACATAATGGCTCTTGTTTAGAATGTATTAATGTCGACAACGATAATGATCAGGATATTTTAATTGGTGACATTTCAAATTCCTATATGACATTCGGAAGAAACGGTGGTGATTCTGCTTTTGCAATAATGGATTCAGTAGATACAAGATACCCCGATTACGATTCTACTTTGACAATGTTTATCTGGAATTGTGGTTATCATCTCGATTTGGATAATGATGGAATAAAGGATTTAATCATGGCACCAAATGCGCCGAATGCATCTGAAAACTATAAGAGTGTTTGGTATTATCACAATAACGGAAGCAATAAGAATGTTCAATCTCAGTTTATCCAAAATAATTTACTTCAGGAAAACATGATTGAAACAGGAGAAGGGGCTTTCCCTCGTTTCTTTGATTATGATAATGACGGAGATGATGATCTTTTCATTGGTAATTATGGATACTATAATAGTTCAGGCATTTATCCTTCGAAAATTGCACTCTATAAAAACATCGGAACAACCACTACTCCATCTTTCAAATTACAGACGGATGATTTTATAAATCTATTTTCTACCACTTCAAATTTACTTTGTCCAGTTCCAACTTTCGGAGATCTTGATGGTGATGGTGATGCCGACTTAATTATTGGTGATGCAACAGGAAAAATTCATT
The DNA here is from genome assembly GCA_038237845.1 of Bacteroidia bacterium. Taxonomy (GTDB): domain Bacteria; phylum Bacteroidota; class Bacteroidia; order Palsa-965; family Palsa-965. The sequence continues at coordinate 12,271 of JBBRYH010000006.1, read as the reverse complement.
ACTACCGAAAAGATCCAGGTCCTGCAGATAATTTTGTTTTTGTTTCTAGTAATTATATGGGGATTGATGTGGGCAATTATTCTACGCCACAATTAATAGATGTGGATCGCGATGGAAAACTTGACATGCTTATCGGAGAGCAAAGTGGAAATATTGATTACTATAGAAATACAGGCACACTATCAGTTCCTGCATTCACTTTAATCACGCCACTTTTTGGAAATGTAATTGTAAACCAAATCGGATTTACAACTGGTTATAGTGTTCCTTATTTGTGGGACAATTCTGGTTCTTATACATTGTTGGTTGGTTCTGAACGCGGGTTTATTTTTCGATTTGATAATATTGATGGAAATCTTACAGGAAATTTCAGCCTCACCGATTCCTTATATGTAAGTTCTGTTGAAGGTTTGCGGACTGCACCTTGGATGGGCTATTTAAACAGCGATACGCTTCCTGAATTAATTATTGGAAATTATGCAGGTGGTGTAAGTTTATTTTTTGGTGACATTTTTAATGCAACAACCGAAATAACGCCATCCAAACCTTCCTTTTCAATTTATCCGAACCCTGCTAATAAATGCATTACGCTAAACAATACTTTAGAACGCTCAGAAATGCCTGCGCATTTATCTATCTATTCATTAACAGGTGCGATTCTATTTATTGAAGAAATTAATTCTTCACAAACACAAATAGATGTTTCAGCATTCGCTTCGGGAATTTACATCTGTAGTTTGGAAAATTCTAAAGGAGGGATTTCTCATCAGAAACTAATTATAAAAAATTAGCGTAATAGTGATGAACGGCAATCCCAAAGAAATGAATCTGATATATCTTTACAAAAAATAAGAATTCGTGCCGCGAACTATTTCCCGCTTTATTGCTTCCATTTTGCTCGTTACTTTTTCGGTCTATTTGATACCGAATGAGTTTGTGCATGCATTGTATGGACATAAAGACACCTGCGAAACTTCGGACGATCATCATTCGAATTCAGTTGGAGTGCATCATATCCATTGTGATTTTCTTTCCTACGAGGCATCACTATTTACTTCACCAAGTTCTGCAAATTTTCCAATTTCATATAAACATGATTTCGCTTTTGCCTCCTTTGAAATGGAGCAAGCCGGAATAACTTTTTCCAATTTTCCTTCCTTACGCGGTCCGCCATTTGCTGTTTAATTAAAAAATATTTTCGTACGAAATGTTTCTCATTTTAGGGAACTAATCGTCTAATCGTTTTTTCTTAAAAAGCAACAAAATGAAAAGAGTATACTTTTTTTTATTTATCAGTTTTCTATTTCCGTGTGTAATGAAAGCTGATCCTGGTGGAGCAACCCTCTCTGGAAATATTTCTAATCTTTCGGATCACACACCAGTAGTAAGTGCAGTCGTATATTTTCCTGATTTGAAAAGTGGAGCATCAACTGATTTAGATGGAAATTATAAAATTACAAATCTGCCTCAAGGAACTTTCCTAGTTCAGGTTTCACTAATTGGCTTTGCAACCATAACTCAAAAAATTACCATTACAGAAAATACGATCAAAAATTTTCAAATGGAACCTTCCGTAACTGAAATGGTTGGCGTAGTAGTTACAGGACAATCCTCTTCTTCTGATCCGAAACATACACCCACACCAATTACTGTAGTTACAAATGTTCAACTTCAACAAAATGCATCAACAAATATTATTGACGCAGTAGCAAAACTTCCAGGCATTTCACAATTAGGGACAGGGCCAGGGATTTCAAAACCTGTAATTCGAGGACTAGGATATAATCGTGTTGTTGTTGTAAATGATGGAATTCGACAGGAGGGACAACAGTGGGGTGATGAGCATGGAATTGAAATTGATGAAAATTCTGTTAATCGAGTTGAAATTTTAAAAGGGCCTGCGAGTTTAAGTTATGGTTCAGATGCGATGGCTGGCGTGATTAATATTATGTCTGCACCCACTTTACCTGCAGGAATGATAAATGGAAATATTACTTCCAACTATCAATCTAATAATGGTTTATTTTCTTATTCCGGAAATTGTGCAGGTAATTTAAATGGAATTATTTGGGACGCACGGTATAGCAGAAAAATGGCGCATGATTATAAGGATAAGTTTGATGGTGGCGTTTTTAACTCCCGCTTTACTGAAAATAATTTAAGTGGTGTGATTGGACTTAATCAATCCTGGGGCTATTCTCATTTGAGTTTGAGTTTGTATCATTTAACACCAGGAATTGTTGAAGGAATCCGCGACAGTGCGAGTGGAAATTTTATTAAAGAAATTAGGATGAACGATTCCACTTCAATTTTTGATTTAGTCAATAACGATGACCTGCATTCCTATAAAATGACAACGCCCCATCAAGATATCCGTCATTTCAAAGCAACATGGAACAATAGTTTTATTATTAAGGAATCCATTTTTAAGACCACTATCGGCTTTCAACAAAATCAAAGAAAAGAATTTTCCGATGTATTTAATCCTGCTAAATATGGATTGTATTTTCTAATGAACACAATAAGTTACGATTTGAGATATTTATTTCCGGAAAAAGATAGTTCTCAGATTTCAATTGGAATAAATGGCATGCAACAGAATTCGCAGAATAAAGGGATTGAATTTTTAGTTCCTGAATACCACTTGTTCGATATTGGAGCATTTATAATGGCAAAAAAAACTTGGAAAAAGTTGGATGTTAGTGGCGGAATACGATATGATATTCGTTTTCAAAAATCCGAAGATCTTTTTCTCGATAGCCTTGGAATTAAAACTCAAAATCCAGATGCAAGTTCGATTCATCTGTTTACAGGTTTCAATACTAATTTTTCAGGAATTTCAGGAAGTATTGGATTCGCCTATCAATGCTCAGATAAAATTTATACGAAACTTAATTTATCAAGAGGATTCAGAGCGCCTAACATTGCAGAATTGGGAGCGAACGGAGTTCATGAGGGAACGCTTCGATATGAAATCGGCGATCCTTATTTAAAACCTGAAACAAGTACTCAAGTAGACTTTGCAATAGGAATGGATTCGCCCCATATCTCTGGAGAAATTGATGTTTTCGGAAATGACATTGAACATTTTATCTTTATCAGAAAGCTAAATAATACGGCAGGAAATGATTCAATTCTGAACGGATTACAGGCTTTTAAATTTTTCTCAGGCCATGCACAATTGATGGGGGCAGAAGCTACTTTGGACATCCATCCACACCCATTAGATTTTTTACATTTTGAAAATACTTTTGGATTTGTTGTTGCGCAGCAATTAAATGCAACTGATTCTACAAAATATCTTCCATTTACTCCGGCTCCAGTTTTCAGATCACAATTGAAAGCTAACTTAAATAAACCTTGGAAAAAACTCAGCAACAGTTATGTGAAAATAGAAGCCGAGAATTCTTTTGCACAAAATCATATTTATTCCGCATTCAGAACAGAAACTGCAACATCAGGATATTTAATTTTTAATATGGGATTCGGGACTGATATCGTTTCAAATGACAGAATATTTTGCACCGTTAATTTCGCAATAAACAATTTAACCGATGTTGCTTATCAAAATCATTTGAGTCGTTTAAAATATGGAGATCCCAATTTGGTAACAGGACATAACGGCGTTTACAACATGGGTAGAAACTTCAGTATTAAAATTAACATTCCCCTTTATCTTAAAAAATCGGAATGACTTTTATAATTAAATACTAATCTTGTAAACTTGTCGGGTCATAAATATAAAACCTAATAAAGGAAACGTTAATTTTACTTAATAATCTTTTGATTCAAATGAACCACAAAAAAATCCTTGTCGCAGTTTCAATAGTTACGTTAACGCTCATGTTACCTTTTTCCTGCAAAACAAAAGCCCCTGCTTTAGATTGTACGACCATTGAATCCTCTTACAGTAAAGACATTGCGCCTATCATTTCCATGAATTGTATGCCTTGTCATAGCGCAGGATCTAAAAAAGGTGATTGGACAACTTATGCTGGCGTGAAAACTGCAGTAGATAATGGAAATTTCGAAAACGCAGTATTGATTAAAAAAGATATGCCTCCAATAGGACCACTTTCATTAGAGGATCGGAAGAAAATTCGTTGTTGGTTAAACGATGGTGCAAAGGATAATTAATTCGTACCTTTAGTAAAGGATCACTTCTCGATCAACATGAAGACAAGATTATTTCCAATTTCTGCATTTCTCATTGTAATCATAATAATTGCATACAGTAGTTGTCGTACAGATATTCCTGTAATCGATAACGAAAACGCAAAATACCCTGAGGCTATTGGAAATATAATTCTAACGACATGTGCGGTTTCAGGTTGTCATAATGAACAAAGTAAGGATGCTGCAGCTGGACTTGATCTTTCTACATGGGCTTCGATGATGAAAGGTGATAGAAATGGTGCAGTTTGTATTCCATATTCTGCAGATTATAGCACCTTATTTCTTTTTACAAATACCTATGCAGAATTGGGTGCAATGGTCATGCCGACTATGCCCAATAATGGAGATCCACTTTCTCGAGAAAAAATTCGGACAATTCGTGATTGGATAAATGCAGGAGCTCCTGATGCAAATGGTTTTATTAAATGGTCCGACAATCAACAACGACAAAAATATTACATCACACTTCAAGGTTGCGATGCAGTTTGTTCCATTGACGCTGCAACGGATTTACAAATGAGATATATTCCTGTTGGCGCTTCAGCCTCCATAGAATCTGCACATAACATTAAAATTTCACCTGATGGACAGTATTGGTATTGTTCCTTTACAGCAGGTAGATATCTAGAAAAACACCGTTGCACAGACGATGCTTTTGTTGCAAGAATTCTTTTAGGACCTTCAGATTCTGCAGCAGTAGGAAATTGGAATACACTTTCTATTTCGCCTGATTCACGTTATGCTTACGTAGTCGATTGGAGTCCGAATGGACGCGTTGCAAGAATTGATCTCCAAACCAACCAATGGTTGCAAACCTATCAGGGAAGCGGATTATTTAATCAACCGCATGGATCAGCTGTTAGTCCAGATGGAAACTATCTCTACCTCACCTGCCTTAATGGAAACTTTGTTTATAGAGTAGATCTTTCTTTACCACAACTTCCTAGCATAGATCAGGAAATAATTGATGGGTCAGCAGTTGCTTTAAATAACAACTCCGAAAACAGCCACGATATTCTTTTCAGTCCTGATGGCACAAAATATTTTGTAACCTGTCAGCACTCGAATGTAATTCGCGTCATGGATTACACGGTTGATCCGAATGTTTTAATTGCAACAATTCCGGTAGGGGTTTATCCTCAGGAAATGGCAATTTCCACTGACCCTGCAACTCCATATTTATATGTTACCTGTATGGAAGACACTTCAACATATCCTGGTACCCGTGGATCTGTTGCGATCATAAATTACCAGACGAATACATTTGTTACAAGTGTAAATTCAGGGTATCAGCCACACGGTATTGCTGTTGATGATGATAGAAAAATGGTAATTGTTTCTAATCGTAATGCAGTTGTTGGCGGACCTGCACCTCATCATAGTACGAGTTGCGTTGGAAGAAATGGGTACTTCAGTATAATTAATATGAATACCAACACGCTACTTTCAGGAAGTAAAACAGAATTAATTGTAGATCCATACAGTGCAGTTTATAGAAGATAATGGAAGAACATGGCATAATTTTATTTGATGGCATTTGCAATTTCTGTAACGACAAAGTCAACTTTATCATTCGGAAGGATAAAAAAGATTATTTCCGTTTTGCTGCACTGCAATCTGAAATTGGCAAGAAGATTTTATCCAATCATGGAATTGAAATGGCAAATCCCGATACATTTATACTTGTAGAAAACGGGAAGTCGTACGATCGTACAACCGCAGCGCTTCGTGTTGCCAGAAAATTAAATGGGCTTTGGCCTATGATGTATGGGTTTATTATTGTTCCACCTTTTTTACGTGATATCGTTTATAAAATCATTGCCAAAAACAGATATAAATGGTGGGGCGAAAAAGAATCGTGTATGATTCCTACTCCTGAATTGAGAAAAAAATTTCTGTAACTATTTTTTCTTGGCAACAATTTTCTTCTTTACACTCTTCTTCTTGGAAGATTTTTTCACTGCGCCAAAAGTAAGTCCCAAATATTTTTTAGGGAAGTCAATTATTGCTTTATATTTTTCCATCACATCACTACCTAAAACTGCGTCAATAGGTTTTAATCCAATTGCAGCATAGGTTTGATTAACATGACTTAAATCTAAAACAACACCATTGTAATCCTGAATATCAAGTTTACCAATTGACAATTTTTTTAGTACCACAACATGACTTTGCATGGAAGCTGTTCCAAGCCCCGTAGATAACCGTTCATGTTCTGTAATTTTTTCTTTTTTCAAAAAATGTTCAATTCGCGTTTTATCAAAAACGGTTTTTGAAGCACCTGTATCTATAATGGCATTCGCAGCTTTGCCATTGATTTTAATTTTAATTTGAAGATGAAAACCATCGCCTTCAATATTTAACAATTTTATCGGAACCTTGATATTCATTTTTATTTTCTAAAATGTTCAGTATAAAATTACACAATAAAAAGAGCCGAAAGGTAAAGTACCGTTCGGGTCTAAGTGAATATTTGAACCAATTCAAACCTTAATTAGGCATTGATTTTCATTCCATCAAGAACACTCATGACTTCTTTAACTGCCTTTGCAGAATCGGCCAAAAGTTGTTTCTCCTCGTCGTTCAATTTCAATTCGATAATTTTTTCAATTCCATTTTTTCCTAGTACAACTGGAACGCCGAGATAAATATCTTTCATTCCATATTCGCCCTTCAACAGAGCGCAAACAGGGAAAATTCTTTTTTGATCGCGAACAATTGCTTCTACCATTTGTGCAGCTGCAGCCCCAGGAGCATACCAAGCAGAAGTGCCAAGAAGATTTACAATTTCTCCACCACCTTTTTTGGTACGATCGATAATTGCATCAAGCTTTTCTTTACTAATTAATTCTGTGACAGGAATTCCACCGACAGTAGTGTAACGAGGAAGTGGAACCATTGTATCCCCATGACCACCCATCAAAACAGCTTGAATGTCTTTTGGAGAACAATTCAATTCAGTTGCAAGGAAGGCACGGTAACGAGCGGTATCAAGTATTCCAGCCATTCCGAAAACTTTACTGGAATCTACTTTTGCAGTTAAGTAAGCACAATAGGTCATTACATCGAGTGGATTAGAAACGATGATGATGATTGCATTTGGAGAATACTTTACAATATTTTCTGTTACGGATTTTACAATTGCGGCATTGGTTGAAATTAAATCATCACGACTCATACCCGGTTTACGTGGAAGACCTGAAGTGATAACTACGACATCAGAATTCGCAGTTCTAGAATAATCATCAGTAGATCCTATTACGCGTGTATCGTAAAGATTGATCGGAGATGTTTGCCAGATATCCAGTGCTTTCCCTTCTGCAAAATTAGGTTTGATGTCTACAAGAACTAATTCATTGCAGAGCTCTTTGTGTGCAATCACATCGGCGCAAGTTGCACCAACATTTCCTGCGCCTACTACGGTGACTTTCATATTTTTTATTTTAATCAGTTGTATGTTCCCGCCAATACGGATTATTTAGTGCCTCAAAATTAGAAATTGAATGACATCAAAAGCCATTTCCGGCTTTTTTTTATACCATTTTATCATAAATCGTAACTATTGAGACCGTTGGCATGGTTTTTACGGCCACTTACAAAATGAAAACCATAGAAATTTTATATTGATTACTTTTACCAAGCATGAAACGTCCCTACCTGCCCCATTTCTTTCTTATTTGCTTTTCGCTTTTTATTAGCGGAATCAGTCTTTGGGGTCAGAATCCTACAAACCAGGATTGCCTCAATGCAATTCCTATTTGTCAAAACATTTATTCTACAACGCAATCCTATAGTGGTGAAGGAACATTTCCAAATGAAATTAATAGCAATTCATCGTGTCTAGGTTCTGGTGAGTTAAATGACGTTTGGTATACATTTACGGTTCAGGCAAGTGGAAATTTAAATTTTAATATAACTCCCAATAATAGCAGTGACGATTACGATTGGTCGGTTTATAATTTGACTAATAATAATTGCAGCGATATTTTCACAAATCCTGGCCTTGAAGTAAGTTGTAATTTTTCCGCCACACCTGGAAATACTGGTCCGAATGGGGGATCAACACAAAGTTCACAACCAGCAAGTGGCACACCCTTTAATCAGGTAGTTCCTGTAATTGTTGGACAAACTTATGTCGTTAACGTAAGTAATTTTTCTTCTTCTCAAAATGGTTATACAATTAATTTCGGTGCATCTTCTGCTACAATTTTCGATAATATTCCTCCTCAAATTCTTACTGTTTCAAATCCGGGTTGCGGAGGAAATACATTAACCGTTACTTTTTCAGAAAACATTTTATGCAATACAGTCCAAAATTCTGATTTTACAATCACGGGGCCAGGTGGTCCATATACTGTAACGAATGTTACTTCAATTGCTTGTTCACAAGGCGCTCAATATGATAATGTATTTACGATTACAATAAACCCAGCGATTACTGGCGCTGGGACTTATTCTGCAAATCTTGTTGGTCCAGTAACTGATTTGTGTGGCAACATTGCAATTTTTCCAACTTTCCTTCCATTTAATGTTGGTTCATTCACCTATACAAATTCATCGACTCCTGCATCTTGCGCTGCTTCAAATGGAGTTGCAACGGTTACAGCGGTAGGAACTGGGCCATTTACATATTCTTGGACACCTAACGTTTCAACAACTAATTCTGCTAACGGACTTGCAGCAGGAGTTTATACAATAACAATTACTGATGTTTCCACAGGTTGTACTGCAGTTGATACCATTCATGTAAATGTGAATAATACGTTGAGTGTAAATACAACTTGGAGTGATTCCATTTGTCCTGGACAAACTTCAACGATGTTAGCAACTGTGATTGCAGGTACAAATCCAATCAATTACAATTGGAGCGGAGGATTACCCAATCAGGCATCAAATACTGTTACTCCAGCAGGAAGTATTACTTATACTTTAAATATTATTGATGCAAATGGTTGTACTGCCGGCCCTCTGCTCTTTCCGATAACAGTTGCAGGTCCTGTATCTGTTTCTGCATCTGGACCAAGTCCTATTTGTGTTGGTGGCGGAACCGTATTAAGTGCAAATGCTAGTGGTGGTGATGGAAATTTTTCATATCAATGGATGCCGGGAAATTTAATTGGACCAACACAAACTGTAACTCCTGCAACGACCACTATTTACACTATCACTGCAACAGATGGATGTGGACAAACAGCCACACAAACAGTTTGGATTGTTGTTCAGCAACTTCCCATTTTAAGTTTCACAGCCGACACAACGCATGGCTGTTCACCCTTGTTTGTTCATTTTACCGTTGACACTACTGGATTCGGTAACTCGTCTTTCCTTTGGAACTTTGATGATAACGGAAGCACTTCCACATTGATAAATCCTGCACATAATTTTACTGTTGCTGGTTGTCACAATGTAAGTCTAACAGTCACCGTTCCTCCGGGTTGTGCTGTAACACAAACCTATCCTTGTATGATAAGAACTATTCAACAGCCGATAGCTTCTTTCACCGCCACTCCTCCTGTAACGGATATTTTAAACCCTTATATACAATTAAACAATACCTCAACCTATTCAACATCTTGGTTTTGGGATTATGGCGATAGTACTTCAGCATTTATTTTCGAGCAAAATCATACCTATGAATTTCCAGGAATTTATCCTGTCTATTTAATTGCAATGAATGATTCAGGATGTAGTGATACCGCTTTAATTAATATAATCGTTCACGATTATCATACATTTTTTGTTCCAGATGCATTTACGCCTGATGATAATGGACACAATGAAATTTTTATTCCAGCATTCACAAATATTCTTGAAACAGGATATGACTTTATGATTTTTGACCGTTGGGGACATTTAATTTTTGAAACAAATAATATTTATGAAGGATGGAATGGTCGTTTTAAAAATTCCGGAGCACAAGTTGAATTGGGTGTTTACGTATATACCATAAACTATACTGACAATATGAATAAGACCTATAAACTTATTGGTCGTGTGGATTTGATTCGGTAGCCGAATAATCAAATAATTTCCAGTCAAAAGAGTCTTTAACTATACTTAATAAATCTTTTCGACAAAGGAGCTAATAAATTCGACCAACGGCTAATATTATCGACCAAAATTTAAGCACATTGTATTTTAATAAGTATTAAAAGATTCTTTATCAGGCACTTGCATTTTAGTTATCATAACGTTAAGTTTGGTCGGCAAACACACGCATAACCGACCCTTACAATGATACAAACTTACCTTTCAAGGAAAAGATTTGCTGCATTTTTTCTCACTGCAGTTCTATTCCTTACTTTTTCCTCGGCTAAACTTTCTGCTCAGTTAACAGTAACTCCTGGAGTTTCAGCTGCTACTTTAATTAGCAGTTTGGCAGGACAAGGATTGACTATTTCAAACGTTACGTTGAATTGTCCAACAAATGCTTATGGTACTTTTGCCAATGGCAATACCACAAATCTTGGTATTACAAACGGCATTATTTTGACAACAGGAAGTGCAATAAATGCAATTGGTCCAAATAATTCTACAAGTTCGGGAACCTGTAATGGAACTTCAGGAAGTGATCCACAATTAAGTGCAATTGAACCATTAGCTACACATGATTTATGTGTTCTTGAATTTGATATTGTACCTCAATGTAACACACTTCAAATTCGTTTTGTATTTGGTTCGGAGGAATATCCGGAATTTGTTAGCTCATCATTTAATGATGCATTTGGCTTTTTCATTTCAGGACCAGGACCGGCATGCCAAGCTGGTTTTTATAATAATACTAACGTTGCTACATTGCCAAACAACGTAACCCCTGTTTCCATTGACAACGTTAATAATGTTACCAATTCAGCGTATTACATAGATAATACGGGAGGTACAACTATACAATATGATGGTTTTACAACCGTACTTACCAGGAATATTTCACTTTGTCCATGCCAAACCTATCATTGGAAACTTGCCATTGCTGATGCAGGAGATTGTGTATATGATTCAGGAGTGTTTGTTGATTTTATAGCTTGTTCAACTGCCTTTACCGTAACTGGTACATCGACTAATACTAACTGCTCTGGTTGTACAGGTACAGCAACTGCAACACCAGTAGGAACAGGTCCGTTTACTTATACTTGGACACCTTCAGGTGGAAATGCTGCAACCGCTAGTGGGCTTTGCGCCGGAACCTATACTTGCACGGTTAATGATGCAATACTTTGTTCACCTCCTGCAACTGTTGCAGTTACAGTTGCTTCTGGTGGAACATTAACACTTTCAGGATCTCAGACTAATCCAACTTGTAATGCAGTCTGTAACGGAACTGCAACAACATCAATTGTTACGGGAACAGGACCATTTACCTATGCTTGGGCCCCCAGTGGAGGTACGTCAGCCACAGCTTCCGGACTTTGTGCAGGAACTTATACGTGTACAGTAACCGCCTCGGGAGGTTGTACTGCAACACAAACTTTTACAATAACCCAGCCACCTCCAATTACTGCAACTCAATCACAAGTCAATGTCACGTGCTTTGGTTCGTGCAATGGAAGTGCTTCAGTAGTCGCCGCAGGAGGAAACGGGACCTACACATATGCATGGGCTCCTTCAGGTGGAACTGCCGCAACCGCATCTGGACTTTGTGCTGGAACATATACTTGCACCATCAGTTCTCCAGTAGGATGTTCAATAACTAAAACCTTTACAATCACCCAACCTCCTGTTATTACTTGTGTTCCATCACAGGTGAATGTTACTTGTAATGGATCTTGTACAGGAAGTGCAACAGTCGTTGCTTCAGGTGGAACTGGGACTTATACGTATGCTTGGGCACCATCGGGCGGAACGGCCGCAACCGCTTCTGGCCTTTGTGCAGGAACTTATACATGCACTATAAGTTCGCCTGCTGGTTGTACTATTACACAATCCTTTACAATCACTCAGCCACCCGCAATTACCGCAACACAATCACAAGTGAACGTAACTTGTTTTGGCTCTTGTAACGGAAGTGCAACAGTTGTTGCCTCTGGAGGAACGGGAACATACACTTATGCTTGGGCACCTTCAGGTGGAACTGCCGCAACAGCTTCAGGACTTTGTG
>JBBRYH010000005.1:0-135347 GCA_038237845.1 Bacteroidia bacterium | reverse complement strand
CCATAAACAGGGGAGGGAAATTCAATCGCAAATACTTCCTGCATTTCTGTTTTAATATTCCAGGCTCCTACAAATTTATCGCTGCTACCGCTGAAAATAATTTCAGGAGTTGCGCCTTCTGCCAATCCATAAATGCCACCTTGATGTCCGCCGAAAACAATTCTTTTTAAAGCTGTTAATTTCATATTTCTTTATGCTAATCGTTTTCTAATAATATCGTCTACCACTTTTAATAATTGAAGAGGGGAATAGGTTCTCCATGGTAATTCATCCAATTCTCCGCCCCAATTCACATACCAGTCAATTCTGGCTTTTTTCATTTCCACTAAAACGTGTGGTTGAAAATTAACCATTGCAATCCATCCACTTGCGCCTTCGGAGTCTTCTAACTCTTCAAACCATTCTTCATAATAGGAATCGTCAGAATAATGAAAGTTCAAAACATTTTCGCCAATGAGCACAAATTTATTTATTCCATGTAATTGCATTTCCTCAATAATATCCCGTTTCAAAAGCATTATGTCGTTGTTCAACGCATCATTCCATTCACCGATAAATTCAATCACACAGAATTTTGATTCATAATCCATGAAAATAATTTTCATGTAAAGCGTCTCCCCACCGAAATCATCCCACTGTGGATGGATCAGAAAATTGTAAACCTGATTTGTAAATTCAAACTCACTGTATTCTCTTCCGAAAAAAGGTGATTTTTCATCTTCCTCTCCGATATATAAATGTCGCCAGTTAAAAAAAGGTTCTATTGCATGCATATGGTCAGGAGCAGGAAAAAAAGGAGCTGGAGGCAGTTGTCATTCTGAAACTATTTTGAAATTACTTGCGATAAATTAGCTTATAAATGAAGTTGCAAAACTGAAATTATTTTTTTTCCTGCCTACTGCTCCTTTTTTTCCTGCTCCTGACCATCAATCGCTTTCCGCACACTTCCATGCTTCTTCAACAGTTCATTGGCTTCTTCATAGGAAAGTTTTGTAGCATCCATCACCATTTTCGTTCCGCGATCGATGAGTTTGTTATTACTTAATTGCATATCAACCATTCGATTTCCTTTTACTCTTCCGAGTTGAATCATGACGGCTGTTGAAATCATATTTAGAATTAATTTCTGCGCAGTTCCTGATTTCATTCGAGTACTTCCGGTTACAAATTCAGGACCGACTTCTGCAACGATCGGAAACTTTGCAATTTTAGAGATAGGTGATTCTGGGTTGCAGGATATACTTCCTGTTAGTATATTTTCGGCATTACATTTTTCTAAAGCACCAATGACATAAGGCGTACTTCCTGATGCAGCAATTCCTAAAACCACATCATCTTTTCCAATAGCATGTTCCTGCAAATCTTTCCAACCCTGTTCAATTGAATCTTCTGCAAACTCAACTGCTTTTTGAATAGCAGCATCACCGCCTGCGATAATTCCAATTACCATTCCATGCGGAACACCAAATGTTGGCGGGCATTCTGAAGCATCCACAATTCCAAGCCTGCCGCTCGTACCGGCGCCCATGTAAAATAAACGGCCACCATTTTTCATTTTATCAGCTATACTATTTACCAGAAGTTCAATAAAAGGAATACATTTTTGAATGGCAAGTGCAACGGTTTGATCTTCTTTGTTGATGTTATCCAACAATTCCTTCACCGACATTTTTTCGAGATCGTTATAGTTGGATTCAGACTCGGTAATACGTTTCATTCTCTAAAGGTAATTAGGAATTAGGTGAAAAAGAAAACCCCGAATTCTTTCGAATCCGGGGTTTTTGGTAATTCAAAATGACTTAGTGATGAACGTTTATTTTTCCTTTTTCAAGAATTGTTCCATTAATGTCTGTCGCTTGGTAGAAATACATACCGGTAGCAAGATCAGCAACATCAATCGATGTTTTGTCGCCTGTTACAGAAGCTGTACGAACGATTTGTCCATTGGAATTCAGAATATTAATAAGGACCACGCTTGATCCGTTGCTTGCAAAATTTACTGTTTCAACTGATGGATTAGGGAATACGCTCATGTCGGGTATATTAGCGAATTCATTCACGCCAATTTGTTGTGGCAAAGCAGGAATCCATGTTGCACTTGAAATTACTCCCAGATCCTGGTAATCTGTTAATTCAGCCAATGGAAATCCAACGCCATTTGCCCAATAGGTGTAAGTACGTGATGAATCGTCCTGTGTAAAAGCTGCAGGAAGCCATGTATTCATTACCTGAATGTCAATGGTGTCCAACTGATGACGAAGCGTATTTAAACGCAAAACATTATAGGTACCAAGTGGTGTGGTAGCAGAACCCCAACCATCAGCAATTGAATTTTTCATTACCGTTGTATGGATATGAACGGAATCAACTTGAAAACCAATACCGGGATCATAACCAAGATAAGTATAGGCTTCTCCGAATGCTACATCCGTAAAATTAGAATTGTAATTTGTTGGAAAATCAAGATTTTTTTCGAAATCAGTAAATGCCATATTTATTAATCCGTTTCCAAGTGGATCAAATGATTGACCTGCTATTTGAAAAGATGTATTGGTGATGTTAAAATAAATATAAGCCTGATTAGTATTGAAAATTACAGCCTCATTACTTCCCGGAAATGAACTCCCGGCAGGAGTAAATTGAGGAAGAGTAAATAACAATGTATCTGTCCCCTGATTGTTTAAGGCGGTAAGGTTGTAAGTCTGGTTTGTTCCAGGATTTCCTTCGGTAACCGTAGGCGTTGTATCATTGTTTTGCAATACGGCACTGTAAAGCGGTGCAATATCGTTTTGGGTAATTGTAATCTGTGCACTTGCAACAGAAACAATTCCGCAGGCAAATAAAAAGAGTAGAGATTTTTTCATTTTGTTTTTGTTTTTTTTTGGTTTTATAGTGGTTATAGGGAAAAAAAGAAAATTAATAAAGGGATGGCCACGTTTCAGGATGACAATCGTGCATCATTGAATAGGCGATATCATAAATATCAACAACACCTGGTTTGCTGAAGAAATCTCCATCAGAACCATACGCAGGACGATGATCGCGCGCAGTTAATGTACGAGGTTCGCAATCGAGGAATTTATATCCGCCTTGTTTTTCAATAATGTTCTGAAGAATAAATGCAGATGCTCCACCGGGAACATCTTCATCCACGACAAGAAGACGATTTGTTTTCTTTACCGAGTTGAGGATGGAATTATTTTTGTCAAATGGTAAAAGCGTTTGGATATCGATAACCTCAACAGAAATATCAGCTTCCTGTAATTGTTTTGCAGCATCCATACACAAACGTAATGTGGAGCCGTAACTAACAATGGTAATATCTTTTCCATCGCGTAAAATTTCAGGAACGCCAAGTTGAACTTTGAATTCACCCCAATTTTCAGGTGAACGTTCTTTCAAACGATATCCATTCAATGGTTCAATGACTAATGCCGGCTCATCTGCAGAAAGTAAAGTATTATACATTCCTGCTGCTTGCGTCATATTTCTAGGAACACAAATATAAATTCCACGAAGAGCATTAATGATCATTCCCATTGGTGATCCTGAATGCCAAACTCCTTCCAAGCGATGACCACGTGTGCGAATGATAACAGGAGCTTTTTGTCCGCCTACTGTGCGCCATTGCAATGTTGCAAGATCATCACTTAGAATTTGTAAAGCGTAGAGTAAATAATCTAAATATTGAATTTCTGCAATTGGGCGTAATCCTCGCATAGCCATTCCAATTGCTTGTCCGATAATAGTTGCTTCTCTTATTCCAGTATCAAATACTCTTATTTCACCGAATTTTTTCTGCAAACCTTCCAAACCTTGATTTACACCACCGATAAATCCGGAGTCTTCTCCGAAAATGACAACTTCTGGAAAGTTGCTTAGTATCGAATCAAAATTATCACGGAGAATTTCTCTTCCGTCCATTTGCTTTTCTTCTGTTGAATAGGAAGGAGCAACGGGTTTGACTTCTATTGCTGTACCACTATGTAAATTGGCACTGTAGCGATTATAATTTAAAGAGGCACTTGTATTTAACCAATTTAGAATTTTAGTTCTTGAAGGATTATTTTCTTTTTTCACATGACGTAAAGCCATCTTGACCGCAGAAATCATATCTCTGCGAACAGCATCGCCGGTTGCTGCGAGGTCGTTACGTATTTTAGAAATAAATGCTGCGTTTGAACTTTCTTTCGCTAATGCATCTAATAGAGAAAGGACTTCTGTTAATTCAGTTTTGAGCGGAGCGAGATAAGCCTCCCAAGCAGCACGACGATCTGTTTTAACTTTTTCTTTTGCAGTTTTTTCAATTTCATCAATTTCTTCTGGTGTACCAATAGAAGAGGATAAAATCCACTCACGCATTTTCTTTATACAATCATAATCCAATTCCCATTGCAGACGCTCGGGTGTTTTATAACGCTCATGTGATCCGGAAGTAGAATGGCCTTGTGGTTGATTCACTTCTTCTACGTGAACCAAAACTGGAATATGTTCTTCGCGACAAAGTTTTGAAGCTTTTTCGTAAGTGTCAATGAGATGTGGGTAATCCCAACCTTTTGTTTTAAAAATCTGAAAGCCCGGATGATTTGAAGTGCGTTGAAATCCCGATAATGCCTCCGAAATACTTTCTTTTGTCGTTTGATATTTTTTAGGAACTGAAATTCCATATCCATCATCCCAAACTGAAACCAACATTGGAATTTGCATTACCGCCGCTGCATTCATGGTTTCCCAAAATAATCCTTCAGAAGTAGAAGCATCACCAATGGTTCCAAATGCAATTTCATTTCCATTCTTTGAAAAATTTAAAAACTTCCCATTCTGTAATTCGGAATTCTGTTTGTAATGTTTCGAAGCTAATGCCAGTCCTAATAATCTTGGCATTTGTCCTGCAGTAGGAGAGATATCAGAAGAGGAGTTTTTTATTTTAGTTAGATCTTTCCATGAACCATCGGAATTTAAACTTCTTGTTGCGAAATGACCATTCATTTGTCGGCCAGCCGAAGAAGGTTCAGCAGCTAAATCTGTATGCGCATATAATTGTGCAAACCATTCTTGTAACGATAAGTTTTTCGTAGCAAACATGAAAGTTTGATCGCGATAATATCCTGAACGGAAATCTCCTTCTTTAAAAAATTTTGCTAATGCAATTTGAGCTACTTCTTTCCCGTCACCGAAAATTCCGAATTTGGCTTTTCCAGTAAGGACTTCTTTTCGTCCTGTCAAACTTGCTTCACGACTTTCAAAAGCTACACGATAATCCTCAAGGACTATACTTTGAAACTCTTTTAATTTTTCTTTCGAAACACTTGAATGTTTTTCCGCTACGTTGCTCATAAAATTTTGCGGTTTAATTAAATACCCCCCACTAGTGGTTGTTAAGGGAAAATGACCACGGAATAAAATTAAGGAATTTAACCTGTAAATACTTGTCCTGAATGGATTGTATAGCTACTTTCGGAAAAATATTTACTATGAAAATCAAGCTATTAAGCGCTATTGTTTTAATTTCTCTTCTAACGGTTAGATGTACTCCTCCTGCCGAAAAATCATCCATTGATTCTATGGAGCATGACACAACAATTTACGATATCACGCGTCCTATTGGCAATAATTACTTGGAGGATTTGTTGCAGATAAAATCAGAAGCGGAATTGATTGCAAAATTCACGGCAGTTCGTGTAAAGTATGATACAATTTGGGGTGCGGAAGGTGAATTTGGCTTTGGAACTTATATTGATAAAGGGACAAAAGATGAAGTGCAATTAATCTGGAATGATTCACTTCGAAAGAATGGCGTCTCCTCAGCTATGGCAATGTCCTACTACGATATTTCTAAAAATGTTTTCACTTATGATAATATTTGGACTTCTAGTAGAGGAATAAAAGTGGGCATGACCACAGATGAACTTCAGGAATTAAACGGTAAGTCTTTTATTTTCTCTGGTTTCGGTTGGGATTACGGTGGATCAATTATTGATTGGAAAGAAGGCAAATTAAGTACACCTGGTTTAGGCATTGCGCTTACAGAAGGGGATGGAGCAAATGGATTAAGTGAAAAAGATGCTGTCCAACTACTAGGCGACATAGAAGTAAGCAGTGATAATCCGATAGTAAAAAAGGTGAAGCCTAGAATTTATCGGATTTCAGTTTACAGAAATTAGACACAAAAAAAGGAGCTGAATGATCAGCTCCTTTTTTTTATAAAATAGTATTTGATTATTTCTTTTCTTCGACAGCTGGTTTCGCAGCAATAGAGTCGTTTGTATTTGATGTTGGTGCAACCTTTGCTTCTCCATCCGCTTTCTCATCCTTGCATTCGCCTTTTTTGTCTTTACACTCTTTTCCTTCCCCACATTCTTTTTCATCGCCACAACACTTACCATCTTTCATCTCACATTGTTCTTTCTTTCCCCAACGATCAGTTCCAGAAGCACTGAAAACGCAGGTTCCAATTACAGTGAATCCAAGAGCAACAATCAATAATCCAATAAGTGGCAAATACCAACCTTTAGGATATGATTGACGATTTCCTTCTGTATGCTTGTCTTCGTGTCCGCTGTTTTCGTGATTTTCCATTTTTTTTGAGATTGGATTTATGACTGCAAGTATAAAGTTTTGAAGTGAAACGCTATAATTATTTTTTCAACGTTTTAATTATTTTACGCCTGAGCGCCAATAGCTCTCAAATACAAAATATGAGATTTGATGGCCTTAAACAAGTTCGGGTATTCGATTACCGGCACATTGTATTTTTGACACAAATCCAAAATCAACTTATGAAGTGCAGGATAATGGACGTGGCTTATTTTCGGAAAAAGGTGATGTTCTAACTGAAAATTGAGTCCACCTGTAAGCCATAACATGATTTTGCTTCTTGTTGAAAAGTCAGCAGTGGTTGCAAACTGGTGAATGATCCAGGTCTCTTCCATTTTACTAGTGGTTTCATCTGGCATAGGAAAATTAGCATCTTCTACCACGTGAGCCAATTGAAACACAATACTTAATACAACTCCACAAACCAAAGCTGTAACAAGATATCCAAGTAAAGCTGGTCCGACTCCAACCATATACATTGGAAGTGCTATGTAAACGAATAGATAAACAATTTTGGTTGCCCAAAATACAATATGCTCACTAACCGTTAGTTTTCTGATTTTGAATCCGGAAATTTCTCCCGTAAAATATTTCGAAAAGTCGCGTTGAAAAACCCACCACAACCATGTTAAGCTATACAACATAGGAAAATAAATATGTTGGTATTTATGAAACCAATAATGCTTTTGATGTTCATTGGTTCGGATAAAAGGTTTGATATCGATATCATCATCCTGACCTTCAATGTTAGTGTAGGTATGATGAATTACGTTATGTTTCATTTTCCACATAATAGAACTTCCGCCCATCATATTTAAAGTGAAAGCCATTATTTCGTTTACCCAATGTTTCTGTGAGTAGCTTCCATGCGCTCCATCATGCATTACATTGAATCCGATAACTGCGAGATTGATTCCAAAAAGCGCACATAAAATTAGACTGATCCACGCTGCAGGTTGAACGAAAAGTAAAATATAATACATGGCAGCTGCTGTCGACAAAACGATAGCCGTCTTTATGTAAAGTTTCCAATTACCGGTCATTTTAATATTACGACTGGTAAAATATTCTTCAACGCTTTTTTTCAAAGCGATCGTGAAATCTGTTTGTTTGTTATTGAACGAAATCTTTGCCATTCCTTGTTATAGGTTAATTCAGTTAATTACTTCTTACTGTTTCCTTTGCTCAATCGTATATCAGCACTAATGCTTGGGAAAAAAGCGAATACAAAAACAACCGCAAATCAGTAAGCACCGAATTATGCGATTGTTTTTATTAAGAATAGGGGTGTTCTATGATCTAAATAAAGAACGAAGAATTTACCTCTGCGTAATTTTAGTAACGGTCTGTTCTATCGAAATCGTTAGGACGCTCAGTTTTAGGACGAGCTTCGTTAACATTGATGTTACGGCCTTTTACGTTTGCACCATTTAATTCTGCAATTGCTTTGTTAGCAGCATCATTATCAGGCATCTCGGCAAATGCAAAGCCTTTGCTGCGTTGAGTGAATTTGTCTACAATAATTTTCACTGACGATACTTCACCGTAAGCTGAAAGTAATTGAAGTAGGTCTTCTTCTGTTGTCGCCCAAGCGAGGTTGTTGATGAAAAGGTTCATTGAATTTTGGTCTTTGGTTGATTGTTTTTTGATTGGCTCAAAGATAAGCAGAAAACAGACTTGAGATTCCTGGTGCACCCTTTTCATTAACAGGAGGTTATTCAAAAAAGAAGGCCAGGGCTGCGAAACCTGGCCTTCCTGCACACCAATTGCACAAAACAGAACCTCTCATTTGTACCTAACCTGACCCTAGAGAGGGTGTTCAGCTATAAGACGGAGGAATTGGTAGTTTGTTACGACCTTTTCGTCAGATTTTTGGAAATTTAACAAATCAGAATTTTCATTTGCGTTTAACGCATCAATTCTGCCGTTTGACCTTATTTTTCAGTTGAAAAATAATTTCAAAAAAACATTTTTTGTGATAACAATCAGGATTAAAAAAGGGAATTGTGACAAATGGGAAGGGGATAGTAGGCTGCGAAACCACTATCCCCTTTTGCACTTTCGTGCCCCGACCTAACCTGTAAAAGAAAAACCCTGCTCAGGATTTAATAATAAGACGTGTACGTCACTGTTTTGTTACAGGCTTTTGAAATATTTTTTGAATTATTTCATTTTTATCGTGCTGTCACTTTTTGTAGAAACACCTTGTGTCCATTGGTCTTCTACTCGAACTCCTAAACCTGCACAATCGATACACATTAAGCCGCCCGAAGTCATCATCCATCTTCTATCGACCATATCAGTTTCAATGGTATTTGAAACATTATCTGTATTTCTTAGGAGACCTTCCATCGAACTTCCAAGATAAACTATTTTGTTTTTTGGTACCAGTAATTCCATTCGTATATCCTGTGCTCTCCAATGTTGATTTTCGCTAAGCGTATAATAGGAATCGAAAGTTATGGTTGAGTCTTTTTGGACAATGTTGTATCGAATTGCTTTCGCGCGTTCAATTGCTTCACGTTTATCATTTCCATTTGCTTCTTTGTAAACGATTAGTTGAATGCTATCTGCATCCGTCGGAATAATTTTTAAATCAAATTCACCAAACTTTACTTCTTCGCCATTTGACCAGATAGCTTTAAAGTGATTTGAATAATGATATTTACGATTGTAGTTTGAATGATAGTCGGCGTTTTCCATATCAGGATCGATATTTACATTGAGGTAAATAGCATCCATTTTTGGATTTTTAATTTGAAAATATTCATGAACAGACGCTTCCTCACGAAATCCTTTTCCAATGGATATTCCTGAATACACTGCGCCCATTATACCAATAATCCAAATAACAAAAGCAGTAATACCTACAATCCGATCTCTTCTATTGATTCTGAATACCATTCGAATCCCTTTATAGATCATCATGATGGTTGGAATGCCTAATACAATAAAGAAGCATGTAATTCCTAAATAATAATGAAAGCGATCCGGAAATAAACTACTGACATGTTCACCGAAAGGAAGTTTTCCAAAATCAGTTAAGGAAAATGTAGACGTTACTAAGGCAATTAGAAAAAATATTCCTAGAGCTAAAAACGCAAACGCAAAAAACCTACCTAGTACATGAAATACACCATGAAAAAAATCTTCAAATCCACCTCTTACTCTGTTTTGCCTTCGCCATTGTTTTGATTCGTTCTTCCACTTTTTTCCATATTGCTTTGCTTCCTTTCCAAAATCTTCTGCACGTTTTTTAAATCCTCCGAATTCTTCCTTCACAGATTTACTGATATTATTCACGTCTACAGGCTCACGACGCATTTCCAATTTCTCCGCTGTTGTTTCCGCTTTGGGAATAATGATCAACAATAAAATGTAGAATAATATTCCGGTGCCAAATGCAAAGAAGATGAGCGCAAAGCCTAAACGAATCCAAAGTGGATCTAAGTCAAAATAATATCCCATGCCGCTACAAACTCCGCCAATGACTTTGTCATCGGTATCTCGGTAAAGTCTTTTTCGCTTTCCACGATGATCATCAAAATGAAAATCATCCGTATTATCAGAATTTTCTTTTTTATCATCTTTTTCAGAAATAACTTCAGGTTCGCCCATCAATGAAATAACGTGATCGACATCGGCCATTAGTACCACCTGTTTAGATGGACCAACACGTTCATTCAGAATTTCGGCAATGCGCGATTCGATATCCGCCATGATATCATCACGACCATCTTCTTCCGAAAAGCGACTTCTAACTGTGCGCAAATAATTTCCTAATTTATCGTAAGCATCTTCTTCTATGTGAAAGATGAGTCCGCTGATGTTAATGGTTACAGTCTTGTTCATCGTTTTGTCGGATTGTCGTTAGTAATAATGATTGGCATTTTGATTTTCTTTTTAGTTACTTCTTCTACAGAAGCAACTAATTCGTCCCATGAGTTTTCTAATTCTCTTAGAAACTTTTCTCCCGTTTCTGTAAGTCGATAATATTTTCTCGGCGGTCCTGAAGTTGATTCTTCCCATCGATAGGCGAGGAGTTCCAGATTTTTTAATCGTGTTAATAATGGATATAATGTTCCCTCCACTACCACCAGATTTGTTTTTTTCATCCGCTCAATTATTTCTGTCGGATAAGCATCGCCATCCGAAAGGATGGAGAGGATGCAGAATTCTAAAACACCTTTGCGCATCTGAGCTTTGGTGTTTTCGATATTCGCTTTTGCATTTTCTTCGCTCATTTTCTTCTTTTATTACTATTAATCAGGTTATACCCTTAACCTGACGATGCAAAGATATGGCTATACTTTAGTACTATGCAAGACATAGTACATAAAAATATTGCTAAAGCTTGTAAATCAAGGCTATAAAATTTTAGTCAAGAAATATTCGATGGATTCTGCTAGCTTTGTGACTCATAAAATAGCATATGCCTTTTTCAGATCAGCTTCACCATCTACTTAGTCTCGACGGATTGTTGAGCCTTTTAACACTCACTTTATTGGAAATAGTTTTAGGAATTGATAACATCATTTTCATTTCAATTATTGCTGGTAAAGTAGAAGATAAAAAGGAAAGAAAACGGGCAAGAACAATTGGATTATTGTTGGCCCTTGTGATGCGTATTTTACTTTTATTCGGCATCACTTTTATAATTGGACTTAAGGAAGACTTATTCACCTTATTTGGAAATGGATTCAGTGGCCGAGATATTATTCTTTTTTGCGGTGGAATTTTTCTATTGGCAAAAACAACATCAGAAATTCATGAGAAAATGGATATCGCTGATGATTCAGAAGAGGAGAAAAAGCAAAAATATGCAACAGTTACTTCTGTAATTCTTCAGATTGTTTTAATTGATATTGTTTTTTCTTTCGATTCCATTCTAACAGCTGTAGGGATCGTAAGTGAAGTTTTAATTATGATTGCAGCGGTAATTGTTTCAATGTTGATAATGCTTGCGTTTTCTGAAAAAGTAAGCACATTCATCGAAAAGCACCCAACAGTAAAAATGCTTGCCTTAGCATTCCTTCTAATGATAGGATTCTTATTGATCTTGGAGGCTTTTGACGTTCATGTACCGAAACCTTTTGTTTATTCGGCAATGGCATTTGCCTTCCTTGTTGAAATGTTGAATATGCGAGTCAGAAGAAAAACACATCAAAAGAAAAGTTTAAAAAAATAATGAAATAAAAAATCCCTCTTGAATTTCAAAAGGGATTTTTTATTTGTAATAAATTACTTTCCTAATGTGTGATTAGGAATTGTATAATTTGAAGGAGCAATTACCCATACATTATCAACAATTTTCTCAGCGAAGAGTTGTGATTTTCCTGTTTCGGTATCCCAAATAAGCATGCGCATATTTCCTTTGTCATCACTGCCAAGTGACATCTGGTATTTTCCGATTTTGTTTAAGCCTTCTTCAATAAATTCTTTCGGTGAAGGCGCAGCATTTACAGATTGAATGGAGCGGACAAAAAATCCAGGGCCTAACAGCATGATGGTAATGCCAATGCTGATGTTTAGAAATTTGCTTTTCATTTTTCGAGGTTTTTTGGTTAGATCAAGAGTAGATTTTTTTAAAGTTTAATTGGTTCTGCAGGTCCCGGAAATTTTGGCTGTGTATTCAAAACATAAATATCAAGTATTGCTTTCACTCTAGCAAAATATTCTCTTAACATGGTTTTGAATCCATAACGATTTGGAACATCCTGTGCGTTAAATCCTACTGCATTTATTCCGAAATGATTTGCAATAAACAAAGC
This sequence comes from Bacteroidia bacterium, assembly GCA_038237845.1. Classification (GTDB taxonomy): domain Bacteria; phylum Bacteroidota; class Bacteroidia; order Palsa-965; family Palsa-965. The sequence goes on along the minus strand of JBBRYH010000005.1, from coordinate 122,979 downwards.
TCTTTCATTCTGGAATTCTTGAGAAACTAGAATTATATCGGATTGACCGAATACCCATTTGCAACGAACGACGGAATCGAGCGTTCTGAAGCCTGCATAATCTAATGTGATGACAGAATCAGGAACCCCAATTTCAACTAAGGCTTTTTTCATGGAAGTCGCTTCATCATAATACTGAGTGGAATTATCACCACTTACAATTATGTGTTTGACTTTTCCGGCCATCCATAATTCGGCAACCGCCTGCATTCTGTATTTATAGAATAAATTATCGCCTGTACGAGTATATGGACTCGTGCCGAAGACTAAAGCAGTTGTTCGATTGGGAACATCTTCCACACGACTGAATAATTTTCCCTTTGCAGAATTGGTGATTATGCTATTGGAAACAATGACTAAAACTATAAGTAAGATAGGTGCATAAATAAAAGCCCATCTTTTCCATCGTTTGGAAAAAAACCATTTGAAGAATGAACCTAATTTCTTTTTCACCTTTGCTTAAGTTATTTCCAAAGATGGAGAAAGTATTGTTCAAAGAGCTAAGCTTTTAATTTTTTATGATTTTTAGCGTCATTTCAATTTCTCCAAAAGTGTGAAGGAAGTAAATGCCATTCGCCAAAGATTCAAGTGAAAGATTAGTATTTGCGTCCGTTAAGGTTCCTTCTAGGACAGTTCTACCGGTATTATCGAGTATCTGATAGTTCAGATTTTTATTTGTTTCAGGTTTTAAAATCGTAATGAAATCTGTTGTAGGATTAGGGTAGAAAGATAATACTAGAGAAGAATTATTTTCTTCTATTCCAGTGGTGCAAGAAATATTTGTCTGAATTAATATTTGAGAAGTGTAAGGTTGAAGCGTTAGGTTACTGCAGATTGGATTTCCAGCCAGATCTAGATATTGAAAATTTCCCAATGGAATAATCACAATATTGTCAGTTTGATTCATAAATAACTGAGAGGAGTCGACTGGTGACGTCCAATTAACAAAACTACTTTGTGTATTTGGATCGTTTCCTGTTAATTGCCAATTTGCAAAATTATAATAGGTCGGTGTATTGCTTATCATACGAAGCGCATATCGGTTGATGTTATACGGTTGGAAATAAAAATTTGAATCAATTGTTCCTGCATTAAACGCATTTGTATAATCAACCTGACGAAAAATCACTGAATTCGCATCGCGTGAAAAGAGAGAATTCTTCTTAATGATCATTCCTGAAATTGCCTGAGGGGAAGGAGCAAGGTTAGATCCGTTCAAGTCGAGCAAAATTGAACCACCATACACAACATTACTTGTTATGGAATTGTCGTGATTTGATGAGTTTTGAAAAATTCCCTTTTTGGTATGACTGTAAACTGTATTCTCAGAAATGGTGCAATTGTTTACATTAAAATCAAAGTAGATAGCAGGTGTGATAAAATTTCCATTACTTGTTCCTTCGGTATTTCCATCACTGTTTGAAATAAAATTATTTCTATAAATGGAATAACTTGTTGTTTAACCCCAACCTTTAATCGCTGCTCCATCGTTCTCAATCATCACTGCATGATTAATAATATTTCGTTCAACTAAATTATGTCCTCCATCCGCTGAAATACCACAATATCCTGCACTATCAATGTCATTGTGATGGAAATAATTACTATCGCAAGAACACATTAAAGCAGTACCATTGAGTTGTCCGCCCAAACCATTATTTCTACTCATTCCATTATTCCTGAAAACAGAATGATGTACTGTCGAACCAACTCCTGTTCCCGAAATATAAATCGCCATTCCATCAATTTCTCTGAAATAGGAATTGCTTATTTGTGCGTATTTCCCTTTCATGTTAAGCCCGTAATTATATTCACGAGCAAAATCACATTGGTCAACTGTAATGTATTTGCAACCTGTAAATGTAACTTGAACACCAGCATTGGATTGTTTTTCAAAACTTAAATTTGAAATAGTGATGAACGAAATGGAGGTACCCAACTCAATTCCATTTTGGTAGGACGAAACTTCACACGTCTCGAAATTCGGATCATTTCCTGTAGGTGGATAATAATAAAGGATATGAGCAGTTGCATTGTATTTCCATTCGTTTGCAGTATCAAGGTGATTTATATTATCATAAAGAAAGTAACCGTAATTATTAGAAGGTCTAAGTATAGTACTTGAAAATGTAATTTTATTTCCAGCAAATGCAGAAACACTAGTTTTTTTCCAACTCCATTGCGAAGAATGTTCGCAGACTTTTGAGCCATTAATTAAATTTGGATTAAGGCTTGTTAAGGCTGCGTCTTTCAAATAGGTACCCTGTGCAGAATCGAGCGTAAGATAGACGTGCTCATTTGGATAGCGCGCAATCGTTTGCTCTCTATTATTTACAAAGAAATTATTAATCGTCCCAGTATAATTTGTAGTATAATAATTTCCCATTTGCGTCCATGTAGTTACAATTTGCGCTCCGCTGATAATTGGTTTCGCGCCCGAACTATAGGAAGTAAAAGTAATTCTTGAGGTTGAAGTTCCACTTTGATTCACCGTAATATCACCTCTAAAGGTATCGCCGCAACGGAAAAATATTGAATCGCCTGGCGAATAGGTTGTAAAATTTAATCGTGTAATTGTTTGCCATGGTAGCGAACTGGAAAGCCCACTATTAGCATCATTACCGGAATTTGACATGTAATAGTTAGTCCCAGTTGCATTTGTAATGACAAATAAGGAACAAAATAAAGCGAAAAGAGTTTTCATAGGAGTTAGCATTTGAAACTAAGATGCCTCCAAAACTCAAAGGTTTAACCGGAAATAAAATTTTAATGAAAAAGAGCAATCAATTGGTGCCAATATAAATTAAGCACAGCAAAAGAAACAAAAATGACACTTGCAATACCATTTGTTGTACCGAATGCACGTGTTACTCGACTTAAGTCGGTTGGACTTACAATGCTATGTTGGTAGATTAATAACAAGGTGTAAATTCCTAGTCCAACAAAATATATTCCGCTGAAATAATTAAACATTCCAGCAAAAAATAAAAATCCTATTGAAGTAAGGTGTAATACTTTTGAAAAATTAAGCGCCCCTTTTTTTCCAAGTTTTGCAGGAATCGAATATAATTTATTCTCCTTGTCAAACTCTTCATCTTGCAGGGCATAAATTATATCAAATCCGCTGACCCAAAATAAAACTGCGAAAGAAAACAGTAAGGGTTGGATTTCAAAATGACCTGTAACCGCAATAAATGCACCTATTGGAGCAAGCGCCAATCCAATACCAAGAATAAGATGACAAAGTGCAGTAAATCGTTTTGTTAAACTATATCCGAGTACGACAAGTAATGCAATCGGAGAAAGTTTAAAGCAAAGAGAATTTATAAAATACGTACAAAGTATAAAAAGTAAAGAACTACAAATTACAAATGTAAGTGCAGATTTTGACGTAATAATTCCGGATGGAATTTCTCTAATTGCGGTCCGTTTATTTTTAGCGTCAAATTCTCTATCGATATAACGATTGAAAGCCATGGCCGCGCTCCTTGCAAATACCATACATCCAATCACCAATAGGAAAAGATAAATATCAAATTTTGCTCCGTATGCTTTTAACCCAAGTAAATAACCTAAAATTGCAAACGGCATTGCAAAAATAGTATGACTGAATACTACTAGCGACAAATAACTTTTGATTTTTGGAGTTTCGTTCACTTGCTCATATTGAAATAAACGAACATTGCCAAAGGCGTTGAATTCAAAATCATACCCATAAATCCGGGATTTATGTATTTCGTTTTTAATTGATACTTGGTACTGAACAAAACATAAACGCTACTTAAAAGAAATCCTGGAAGCATTGCAAAAACAGCAATATAAGGTCCGCGACCAGGCATAAGGGAAGCTGCCATAACAACTATTCCTAAACTAAATCCAATCCAGCCAAGTGTGGGAGTGATTTTTCTCATCATTTGATTATTGTTGACTCACAACAAAGATAGGAAGTGATTGCCTACTCAAAGCACCCATTCAACCTAATTTTCGGTTATATTTGGTCATAGTTTTGGCAAACTTTTTAGCATCGTGTCAAGATGATTCATTTTGACTTTTTTAAATTTCTTTATCATGAAAAAAAATACAATTTTCGTCTACTTACTTCTTTTTGTTTTTATAAAAGGGTTTGCGCAAACTGCTCCCGCAATTGTTCCGAATCAAATTTCTGGAATGGTTGGCTTTTGGGATTTCGAAAATAATGCAACATTATTCCAATCAACTTCCTCATTGGGATTGGACCTCGTTTTAGGTGGTAGTTCTGGAACTATTACACAAATTGCAGGTCCAACAGGAGCTGATATGGCCATTTCAAAAACTACTGGAAAATATTTGAATTGTAATCATGGAATTCCTGCGAATGGCCCTAGTACAACAAAAGTTAATCAATATTCCTTGGTGATTGATTTCAGAGTGCCAACTGTAAATAGTTGGCGTTGTTTTTATCAAACCAATTTGGCTAACACCGATGATGGTGATTGCTTTATGAATACAAGTGGAAATATTGGAGTTGCTGCAATAGGTTATTCTGCTTCTGTTTTGAATCCAAATGAGTGGTATCGTTTAGTAATGAGTGTTGATTGTGGAAATAACATAACCTATTTTATAGACGGACAACAATGGGTGCCTGGTGCACCTGATGCATTAGACGGACGTTTCTCATTGGCATTAGGGGGAATGTTGCTTTTTGCAGATGATAACGGCGAAGATGGAGCAATGGATATTGCAAAAGTGGTTTTGTTCAATCGCGCAATTAATAGCACAGAGGTTTTGGCTTTGGGTGGATATGGGCATACTCCAACAAATAATAGTTCGGTCACTTCAATGCAACCTTATTTGCAAACTCCTACACCAACTTCAATGTACATTTGTTGGCATTCCTTAGATGCTACCAACCCAGTTGTTACTTATGGAACTACTGCAAATAATCTTTCGCAAGCTGCAACTGGAACTTCTCAACTAATTAATGGTGATCCAAATTATCGTTGGCATACAGTACAACTTACTGGTTTATTGCCAAACACAGAATATTTTTATAAATGTTATAGCGGCATTGATTCCACACCCACACCAATTGCCTTTAAAACAACTGCACTTTTAAGCACGCCCGGACAACACTTTCGTTTTATTGTATTAGGTGACAATCGAACGGATATTGTCCAATCTTCAGATATGGCTTTGAAAATTTCAAACAAACTCACTCAACTTTATGGCCCTGACTACCATCGTTACATTAATCTGATTTGTAGTGTTGGCGATATCGTAACGGACGGATCATTTGTAAGCCAATATGAAGATGAATATTTTACACCCTTCGCTCCTTTAACAAAAAATATTCCATCTATGATTTCAATTGGTAATCACGAAAATAATTCAAGCATGTTTTACCAATACATGAAATATGAAAGTTTAACTCCTGGTTATCCAGCTCCGCATCCTTATAATGAGAAATTTTACGATTTGGAATTAGGACCAGCGCAGTTTTTGTTTTTGAATGCGAATACACTTTACCGTACTGCACCACAAACAACTTGGCTGAATAATCGATTAATGGAATCTGATACTAATCAGAATGTAGATTTTGTTTTCAGTTTTACGCATCAGCCTGGCCATAGTGAAGTTTGGCCCGATGGGAATGAAAATTATGTTCAGACTAATTTATTCGGACTTATGAAAACCTATCACAAATGTGCGTTTCATTATGATGGACATTCGCATAATTATGAAAGGGGAATTGTAGAAATGGTAAATCCTGATTCAACGCAGCAACATGATATGCGGCAAATGTTGAGTGGAGGTGCTGGTTCTGCTTTGGATCGTTGGGGAATGTATCCTAACCAGACTAATTATTACGAGATCAATAAGAGTCTGGATATTTATTGTTGGACGTTAGTGGATATTGATGTTGATAATAAAAGCTATGTTTCAAAAACTTACAGCATGGGAAATATTAATTCACCACAAATTAATTTATTGGTGGATTCTTTTTATCGAAAAATAAATCAACCAGGACCTTTGAAAGCAACAGCAGCTGGTGTGGTGAACTCCAGTATACTAGTAGCCTTTCCAATGCAAGGGGTGGATTCTGCAATGACCTGCGATTTTCAAGTGACAAACACACTTGGAAATTATACGACGCCCTACATAGAACGTAAACAGGATAAATATGATTGGTATGGCGATAGTGGAACGCCCAATTGGTTACCGATTGATTTGAATACGAATTTGGATATTATGCGTTATGCAATTTTACCGAGTGATAATTTAATTGTTGGAAACACTTATGGATTTAGAGTCCGTTACAAAGACAATAATCTCGAATGGGGCAAATGGTCGGATGAAAAAACATTTGTGTATTCTAATACTTCAACATCAACTGCGGTTGATTTTGCTGCTGATAGTTTGAATGTACCTGTTGGATTTACTGTTTCATTCAGTGATTTGTCGAGTACGGTTGCAACTTCTTGGTCTTGGGATTGCAATAATGATGGAACGCCTGATAGTTATTTGCAGGATCCATTTTACCAATACAATACACCGGGATATTACACGGTTACACTTGATATTAATGGTGGAGGTCCAGGAAATAATGCCATCAAGACAAGTTACATTCATGTGTACGTTCCAAATGGTGTGGAGACGAATCAAAATCAGAATATTTTACTGACTGTAAATCCAAATCCATTTCAATCTTCAACGACCATTCAATACTTCCTGAAAAAATCTGAAAGTGTGCGTATTGAAATCACTGATAATACAGGAAAGATCGTTCGCAATCTTACTTCGGGAAAACAAAATGCGGGTCAACAATCCATAGTTTGGAATGGAAAATCTGATAATGGTTCACAATTGCCTTCAGGTTCTTATGTGGTAACTGTTCAAGGAGAATCTTTTAATTCCAGCAAAGTTGTTATTCTTGAAAATAAATAAAGCGATGAAGCCTATCATTTTTGTTTTACTTCTTGTTTTTTCTTCTACACTTAGCCATGCAACGATTGCTGATTCTTTAAAAGCGACGGGCAAATCGGTAGATGGAAAAAAAGTGGGTGAATGGATTTTTTACAATCAGGATGGAACGATTTCCTATCGATGTAATTTTTCTAATAATGTAATGGACGGAAAATATATTTCTTATTATCAAGATGGAAAGGTTTCTTTAGAAGGGAATTATGCTGCAGGAAAGGAATTAGGCGTTTTTGTTTCCTATTATCCTGATGGAAGTGTGGCCTCTAGAAAAAATTTCGATTATGGAATTTTATACGGAAAATCAGAAGAGTTTTTTCAGAATGGAAAACAATATCGTGAGGAATATTATAAAGAATACAAGCGAATCGGAGTCTGGAAACAATGGTATGAAAATGGGCAGCTGGACTGGACGATGGAATATAAAAACGGAAGGCAGACAGGAACTTACGTTTCATGGTATGAGAATGGAAATAAAAAAGAAGAAGGTTTGTATGAAAACGATACGCGCATTGGTAAATGGATTTATTATAATTCAGACAGTAGCCTCCAGCAAATAAGATTTTACAAAGGTGGATTGCTTACTGGTATAAACACTGTTTATTATTCAAACGGTAAAATAAAAGAAGAAACACATTATATGGATAATCAAAAAGATGGTCCTTATAATTTATATGATCCAATTGGTCAGCAACAAATCAAAGGTTCCTATCAGAAGAATTTATTAAATGGAGAATGGATTGAATTTTACAACAACGGCAAAATAAAATCCAAAGGTTTTTATGCAAAAGGACAGAAAGCTGGCAAATGGGTTTTTTATAATGAAAACGGAAAGGTTATCAATAAAGTGAAATACGATATTGACCCGAAACAAGCTGCCTGGTAAATTATTCTACAATCAATTTCTGAACTTGTGAAGTGGAGCCGGTGGAAATCCTTACCATAAACATTCCAGCATTCAACAAGCCATTAGGAATATTTACTGCTGATTCTCCTCTAGCTAATTGTTGCGAAAAAATCTTTTGTCCATTCACTCCGTAAATTTCAATTTGAGCATTTTCCTGCAATCCATCAAATTGTAAAATAAAAGCTTCATGCTCATTTACAGGATTCGGAAATAAATGTATTCCAACAACTGCAGGATAATTTTCATCCACTGATAATGCGCAGGCTGTCATCATAGCAAAAGCATCTACTTTTCCATAGCCCCAGGCATTATCTGGTAAAGCAGTTCCGGTAAATCCATCTGTATGTGCACACATGGTTACAGCCGTTTTTATTTGTGCTGCGTTTGCATTTGGATAGGCTTGTAAATATAATGCAACACATCCTGCAACAACAGGCGAAGAAGCAGATGAGCCACCTCCAGCAACATGGAAACCACCAACACCAACATATTGTGGCCCACTAGAAATTGTAGCAGGCATTGTACTAATCACGCCACAGGAAAGAACGTTTGCTCCTGGTGCAGTAATATCTGGTCGTGTTCTTCCGTCACGTGTAGGACCTACACTTGAGTTCCACATTATTTCTCCAGAAGTAACGGTGTTGTCAAAAAATCTCGTACCAGTATAATTATTCCAACTGGAATGATCCACATAGTTTCCAACGGTTATCGTATGATCTGAACATTGAAATCCACCGCAAACAGTATAAGTTGTATCAGGTTGTTTATAATAAATAATGTTTGGATAAGTTGATGCGGAAGGAAGAGGATTGGTATATAAATCAAAGCACCAACAATGAAATAATCCGGCACCAGTCATTTGTAAACTGAAATTGTAGCCCCAACCTGAATCAGGTGTAATTAAAAATTCCATACTCATTGCTGTTCCTTGAACTGTTCCAACACGAATTAAAGTTGCCATGCGTTGTCCGTTGGCATTCATAATTGAATCCGTTGTAATGCCACTGTTGTTAGCGGCGAAATTTGTAAAACCTGTTCTTCCACGATCCGCAAAAATTCCATCTTGAACGCAACCGATTGCAAATTTTGCATTACTGAAATTCGATGCATCTGCCCAAGTCTGTATGTAAATTTGATTTCCTGAATAAGAAAACCAAGTGCTATTTGTATCCGTTGCATTTAAAGCATAAGAAAGATGGATTTTTTCTGAACCTGCATTACCAACAGCAGTAACAAATGATCTTCCACTTGTAGCCAACAATAAACTATCGATCATATGTGTTTGTAAATCCTGTCCATCATGCGAACCGTAATAATCTCCAACACTTGCGTTGATCACACAAGGGCGACCTAATGACATTGCTGTTTCATAAATATAAGCAGCAGCATCAGCAACTGCGACAGGACTATTTACACCATTAAAATCCAAACAAACAACAACGAAATTTACTTTTGGCGCAACGCCTGAATAATCAACAGCTGTGACAGAAGATCCATCACCGCCTGCAATGCCACTAACATGAGTGCCATGTCCAAAATAAGTAAGATCGTTTTCTGTGCAGGCTCCGGAATTAATTTGAGATGAATCCCAAACCGTTCCATAATTCCAAGGTGTTGGCCCTGGACCATTCACATTATTCTGATCCCATATTTTTAAAATGCGTGAATTTCCCAATGAGTCTTTAAAGTCTGGATGATTAAAATCTATTCCTGAATCAATCATTCCCATAATAATTCCATTTCCAGAATACCCTTGCGCAAGTGGAGCTATTCCATTACGAACCGGATAAATATTACTTTGTAATTTCATAGTATCGTTGAGCACTTGCATTTTTATAGGAGCATTTCCAATTTGTATAATACCTGGTTCTTTTGAAAATCCAACAAGTTCTCCAGCAGGAATTGAAACTGAACAAATATTGCCTTGGTTATAACGAAGAAATCCACCATGATTTTTTGCTGCATTGGCAATTGCAATTGGATTTCCTTCTACAATAATTCCAATTTGTTGTGTTGGTGCAAAATGCGAAGCTTTGTTATAAAGTGCCAATGGAATTTTCCAATCATTTTGTGCTATGGAAAATAACGGTAGACAAAAAAGACACAGGAAGAAGGCGTTTTTTTTTTTCATGGGGTAATTTTAAATGGCGTCAGAATTAATTCTTCAGATGGCACGAATTATTCTAAAGTTCGGAAATATTCTTCAATTTTCTACGATCTTTGTAGGGATGATGCGAACTTATTTATCGCTGTTGATGTTTTTTGTTTTTTCAGGTTTTCTGAAAGCACAAAAGGATTCTGTTCTTTATAATTCTGAGTTCAGATTCAAAGATGGAATTTATCTCAATTATGAAAGTTTCCGGCATAATAAACCTATTCTAAGTTCATCAATCATTTCTGATTTTAATCGTTCTGAAATTGATTTTATTCGTAAGGTGGTAAGCAGTTCAGAGATTTCTTATAAAGATAGTGCAGGAATAACAAGAGAAATTTCGCCTTCCAAACTCTGGGGATTTTGTGAAAACCGATCGGTTTACATTCGTTATAATGGTGATTTTAATAAAATTGTAGTGATGGGTACTATCTGCCATTTTACAGCAATGTATACCACCTATCTTTCGAGCGGACCTTCAACTGTAGTTGGGACAAGTGCAGGCCAACCAGTAGAAAGTATGCAGCAGTATGTGCTCGATATGAAAACTGGAAGTGTGCTGGATTTTGTTTTACCAAATATGGAAGCCATTCTGAAACGGGATGATACGTTATACAAGGAGTTTATGGGAATGAAAAAGGGAAAACGTAGAAAGATGATGTTTTTCTATTTGAGAAAGTATAATGAAGCGCATCCTTTGTATATTGAAAATTGACAAGGTGATAATTACTTTTTGTCAGTTCAGATTTCACTGAATAATCCATTTTAAAACATCCTTTTTGTACATTTAGCTCGGGCGATTTGTGATTTCAATGCAATTCCTTAGCCCTGATTGTAGCAAGCTACCATGTAGCGCGAAAAGCAGGAACATGCTGTTTTTACAGCACTTTTGACCGCTCCTTAAACCCATTTTCATTCTCAATTACTTGGTTGTAAGTCTGCCGAAGAGGGTCAAGATTCCCGAATTTCACGTCCCTTTTTTTACGATATTTGCACTCCGAATTAAGTGTTAAATCTCCTATAAAATCGACCATGTCAACAGAAGGAAGACAGATTATATTTTCAATGGTGAATGTTTCTAAAATTCACCCACCACAAAAACAGGTTTTAAAAGATATTTACCTCTCGTTTTATTACGGTGCTAAAATCGGTGTGATCGGATTAAATGGTTCCGGTAAATCGTCTTTGCTTCGAATTATTGCTGGAGTGGATAAAGATTATTTGGGTGATGTGCATTTTTCGCCTGGTTATTCCATTGGAATGTTGGAGCAGGAACCAAAGCTGGATGAGACAAAGACCGTAATGGATATTGTGAAGGAAGGCGTGAAGGAAATTAATGATACTCTTCGTGAATATGAAGAAGTGAATAATAAATTTTCAGAACCGATGACGGATGATGAGATGACAAAACTCATAGATAAACAAAGTCGTCTTTCTGAAAAAATTGAACAATTAGATGCCTGGAATATTGAATCGCGTTTGGAGCGTGCGATGGATGCTTTACAATGTCCAGAAGGAGATACTCCGGTTAGTGTGTTATCCGGTGGTGAGCGTCGTCGAGTAGCTTTATGTCGTCTTTTATTACAACAGCCTGATATTCTTTTGTTGGATGAACCTACTAACCATTTGGATGCTGAATCGGTTTTGTGGTTGGAGAATCACTTGCAAGCTTATCCCGGAACAATTATTTCTGTAACGCACGATAGATATTTCTTGGATAATGTAGCAGGATGGATTTTAGAATTGGATCGTGGCGAAGGAATTCCATGGAAAGGAAATTATTCGGAATGGCTGGATCAGAAATCTAAGAAATTAGCTTCTGAGGAAAAGACAGAAAGTAAACGAAGAAAAAATTTGGAGCGTGAGTTGGAGTGGGTGAGAAAAGGTCCAAAAGGCCGTCAATCGAAATCGAAAGCGCGTCTTGCGAATTATGAGAAGATGATGAGTGAAGATATTAAATCGAAAGATGAACAATTGGAAATGTTTATTCCGAATGGTCCTCGTTTAGGAAATGAAGTTATTGAAGCTGTTGGTGTGAATAAAGCATTTGGAGATAAAGTACTTTATGAAAATCTGAATTTTAAATTGCCACCAGCAGGAATTGTAGGAATCATCGGACCAAACGGTGCGGGTAAAACAACTTTATTCCGTTTGATTATGGGAGAAGATGTTCCGCAAGCAGGTGAATTTAAAGTAGGACCAACTGTGAAAATCGCTTATGTAGATCAGGCGCACTCGGATATTAATCCAGAACATACTGTTTTCGAAGCGATCACTGGTGGAACGGAATATGTTGAATTATCGGGAGTGAAATTAAATTCACGCGCTTATGTTTCTAAATTCCAATTTGCTGGTCAGGATCAGGGTAAAAAAGTAAAAGTACTTTCTGGTGGTGAACGTAATCGTTTGCATTTAGCATTGACATTACGTTCAGGTGCGAATGTATTGTTGCTAGATGAGCCGACCAACGATATAGACGTGAATACAATGCGAGCGTTGGAAGAAGCCTTGGATAATTTTGCTGGCTGTGCTGTAATTATTTCTCACGATCGTTGGTTCTTGGATCGCGTATGTACACACATTCTTGCATTTGAAGGAAATGGTTCTGTTTATTTCTTCGAAGGATCTTTTTCAGAGTATGAAGAGAATCGTAAAAAACGTTTGGGTGATTCTGAACCTAGAAGATTCCGTTATAAGAAACTTGCGGTGTAAGTTTGAAAGTCATAAAGTTTAAAAATTTTAAAAAACAAGATCATGAAAAAAATAATTCTTCCAATTGCAATTTGCACAGCTCTATTTGCAAGTTTTGCTTTTACAGGTAGTAATGCTTGTGATGGAAATGAAATGTTTGTGAAAGGAACTTTTTCCAAAAACGGATATTACAAAGAAGACGGAACGCTTACCGGAACAGGAACTTCCACTGTTACGGATGTAATTACCAATGGCGATTCCACGATTGCCACCATTGCGACTTCTTATGAGAATGCCAAACCAAAAAAAGATGAGAAGCCGCATGAAGGTTCCATGCGTATGATTTGTGTAGATGGAAAAATTGTAATGGACATGGGCGGCCTTGCAAATGGAATGGCTCCTGCAGGAAACGATATGAAAATGGTAATTACCGGTAACATGGTACCTTATAAAAATTCATATACTGCCGGAGAAAAATTAGAAGATGTGAAGATGAATATGCAGATGTACAATAATGGAAATTTAATGATGACATCGGATATTTCAATCACTGACAGAGTTTGCGAAGCAGTTGAAGACAGAACAACGCCAGCCGGAACTTTTCATTGCTACAAGATTTCCAGTATGTCAAGTTCAGATAACAAAATGGGTGCTATGAAAATGCCTGGTGGAAAGCCGGCAAAATCTGTTCAATGGTATTCTGTAAAAGCAGGTATTGTAAGAATGGAAAATTTCAAGGATGATAAAATGTCATCTTACAACGAATTGATTGAATTGAAGAAACCATAGGAAGGGTTTCGGGTTCTGAGTTCCTGGTTTCGGGTTCAGCGAAATAGAATTTGAATTATTACGTTTATGGCGAATAAACCAAGCATCCCAAAAGGCACACGTGATTTTTCTCCTGAGGAAATGGTGCGGCGAAATTATATTTTCGATACAATTCGTGCGGTGTTTAAGAAATACGGTTATCAGCCGATTGAAACTCCGGCGATGGAGAAGATAGAAACATTGATGGGGAAATATGGGGATGAAGGGGATAAATTAATATTCAAAATTTTCCCAAGAGGTGAAAAAATTAACCAATTGGTGAAGTCTGTAAAAAAGTATGGAAATGAAGGAGCGTGGTCAGTTGCTACAGAAGGAAATGAAGAAGATAAACAGTTAAGTCTTGAAGATAAATACAATGAGAATATTTCTCAATTCTTTTCAAGTAATACTGAGGAAGCTCTCCGTTATGATCTAACAGTTCCCTTCGCACGTTATGTTGTTCAACATCAAAACGAAATTACTTTTCCATTCAAACGTTATCAGATTCAACCCGTATGGAGAGCTGATCGTCCACAGAAAGGCCGTTATCGCGAATTTTTTCAATGCGATGCAGATGTGATTGGAAGCAATTCTTTGATCAATGAAGTAGAAATTGTGCAGATGATTGATGAAGTATTTACTGCTTTGAAAGTTCCAGTCATTGTAAAAATAAATAATCGCAAAATTCTTTCGGGAATTGCAGAGGTAATTGGAGAGAAAGAAAAAATTGTGGACATCACTGTTGCCATCGACAAACTCGATAAAATTGGAGTGGAAGGTGTGAACAAAGAATTACGTGAAAAAAATATTCCTGAAAATGCAATTGAAAAATTGCAACCGCTAATTGTTTTCAAAGGAAATTATCAAGAAAAAATAAATTTGCTTTCAAATCTTCTTGCAACTTCAGAAATCGGATTAAAAGGCGTCGAAGAAATAAAGTATGTTTTCGAAACCTATTCCTCTTTACAAAACTCCAAACTCCAAACTCCGAACTCCGGACTGGAATTAGATATTACGCTCGCTCGTGGATTAAATTACTACACAGGCGCCATCTTCGAAGTAAAAGCAAATGCGGGCACTTTTACAAGTTCAATAACAGGCGGAGGAAGATACGATGATCTCACAGGCGTTTTCGGTTTGCCAAACATGTCAGGAGTTGGAATTTCATTTGGAGCTGATCGAATCTGTGATGTATTGGATGAATTAAATCTTTATCCCGATTCAGTAACAGAAGGAACACGATTAATTTTCATCAACAAAGGCGGAAAAAGCGAATCGCTTTCACTTTCCATGTTGAAACAAATTCGTGAAAAAAATATCGCTGCTGAAATTTATCCCGATAATGTGAAATGGGAAAAGCAGATGAAATATGTTGACGCGAAAAAAATTCCTTTCAATGCAACCGTTGAGGAGGACTCCGAAGGAGCAAGTGGAAAAATTACTTTGAAATTCCAGTCTTCAGGAAAATGGATTACTGAAATTGTTTCTATAGAGGAACTTATCAATAAAATTCGTTGAACCGCTAAGACACAAAGACGCTAAGTAGCGCGCGAAGAAAATTTGGAAGCGAAAATTGTTAAGTAAAATTTGTTGAACCACTTAGGCGCAAAGACGCGAAGCAAGTCGCGAAGAAAATTTGGAAACAGAATCTGTGAAATAAAATTTGTGGAACCGCTAAGGAACGAAGACACTTAGGAAGTAAAGAAAATATGTCAGAAGTAAAAGTCGATTTAGAAAAAATTGCAACGGAGATTATCGACGCAAGTATTCGTGTACATAAAGAAATGGGACCGGGATTATTGGAGTCGGTTTATCAGCATTGTTTATTGAAGGAGCTTCAAATTCGTTCCGTGCGGGTTGAAAAAGAAGTGGCGATTCCTCTTGTATATCGTGGATATGATTTAACGAAAGAATATGTAATTGATATATTGGTTGAAGATGAAATTATTCTTGAACTAAAGGCAGTGGAAAGTATTTTGCCAGTGCATCAAGCACAATTGATTTCCTATCTGAAGCTCGCCGATAAAAAAATGGGTTTCCTTTTGAATTTCAACGTCCCTTTAATGAAAAATGGGTTGAAAAGATTTGTCAACAATTACAAGCCTTAGCGCCTTTGTGTCTTAGCGGTAAAAAATAACTAACTAAAATGGCAATCCACGAACTCTGTCCCACAAAACCTCTAAGTTTCGAAATCTTAGCGAAGCTCTTAAAAGAACTTCCGCAAATAAAACTTTCAGCAGAAGCAGAAAAACGCGTGATTTTCGCGCATGAAAAACTTAGTCAGATTGTTTCCAATGCAAAAAATCCTATTTACGGTGTAAATACCGGCTTCGGCGATTTGAAAAATGTTCAGATTTCTGAAGATGAACTTTCTCAATTGCAAACAAATCTCGTCATGTCGCATGCTTGTGGAGCTGGTGATGCAGTGCCAGTGGAAATTGTGCGCTTGATGATTCTATTAAAAATTCAAGGTCTAATTCATGGAAATTCTGGTGTTCAATTAGCAACTGTTGAATTATTAATCGCATTCTGGAATAATGCAATTCTTCCTGTAATATATGAACAAGGATCTTTAGGTGCTTCAGGAGATCTAGCGCCTTTAGCACATCTTGCATTACCCTTACTCGGAAAAGGTGAAGTGAATTTGTATGGAACCATTCGTCCCGCTGCCGAGGTAATGAAAGAATTAGGATTGAATCCTGTAAAATTAAAGGCTAAAGAAGGTCTTGCGATTTTAAACGGAACACAATTCATGAGTGCATGGGGATGTTGGAATATTCTTCATGCAAAAAATTTATTAGAAGCAGCTGATGCAATTGGTGCACTTTCTTTAGATGGATTTGACGGATTAAAATCTCCTTTCGATTCAAGATTACATGATATTCGTCCGCATCCAGGACAAATTCAATCTGCTTCGAGAATTCTTGATCTGATTGATAAAAGTCCAATTGCAAATAAACCGCAAGCGCAAAAGCATGATGTGCAAGATCCTTATTCTTTCCGTTGCATGCCTCAAGTACATGGCGCTTCGCGTGATGCAATCGCTTATGTTGAAAGAGTTTTTCTTATTGAAATAAATTCCGTGACGGATAATCCAACTTTATTTCCACAACAGGGAGATATTATTTCAGGAGGTAATTTTCACGGACAACCTTTAGCTATTGCTTTGGATTTCCTTGCTATTGCATTGGCAGAATTGGCAAGCATTTCAGAACGTAGGACATTTTTACTTATTGCAGGAAAACGTGGTTTACCAGCAATGTTAGTATCCAATGCTGGACTAAATTCGGGCTTTATGATTCCGCAATATACTGCTGCTTCTATTGTAAGTCAGAACAAACAATTATGTACTCCATCCTCCGTGGATTCGATTGTTTCTTCTAACGGACAAGAAGATCATGTGAGTATGGGCGCGAATGCAGCTACAAAATGTGGTCGCGTAGTTCGAAATGTGGAATGTGTTTTGGGAATTGAATTGATGTGTGCAGCTCAAGCATTAAATTTTCGAGAGAAATCTGAAAAACTTGGTACGTCGAATGAACTTACAAAACTTCAAGTTGCATTTCGTAATGTAGTGCCCTTTCTAGAAGCAGATCGTGAAATGTATCCCGATATTGCAGCAGCTGAAAAATTTGTCCGCAGTTTTGATTTCAGCAAAATATGAAATGGCTGGTTCTTCTAATTGTTTTTGTTTCATTTCAACATCTGAAAGCATGTGATTGTAAAACGGTTCCTGTCAGTATGGAATCTATAAAGTCAACGGAATTAATTTTTATAGGAGAAGTAGTTGCTATTTCAGGATGCGAAGGAACTTCAAAAGCAACATTTTCAGTAAAAGAATTATACAAAGGCAAATGTTTTGCAAATACAACTGTTGAGTTTGATTGTAGTAGCGATTGTCAAATGAGTTTTGTGCCAGGGCAAACCTGGCTTATTTATGCTACTTATAAAAAGTATGGTGAGGCAGAAGTTAATTTTTGCGGTTATTCCAGATTGCAAATGGAATCAGATAAAGAAGATTTTAATTCTGTAGCACACGGAATGACTTTTCCTGAAGAAGTAGCATGGCTAAAAAAAAATCTGGGCGAACAAAAAATAAATGATGCAATTCAAGTTGATCATCCTTTACATGAAAACATACATCCGAATGGAATGCAAACACTTTATTACTTAATGGCAGGTTTTCTCGCACTTGCATTGTTTTATTTTGTCGGAAGAAAATTTTTAAAATAATGGAAAAACCAACACTTTCAATTTATAAACATCATCCATGGCATGGTGTTTCTCCAGGAGATGAACTTCCTGAAATTGTAACTGCGTTCATCGAAATTGTTCCTGGCGATACAATTAAATATGAAGTAGATAAAGCTTCAGGCTATCTTAAGATTGACCGCCCACAATTGTTTTCCAATACTTCTCCGGCACTTTATGGTTTTATTCCACAAACATATTGTGGAGAATCGATTGCTGAATATTGTGCCAAAGAATCTGGAAAGAAAATTATTAGGGGAGATGGCGATCCATTGGATATTTGTGTTTTATGTGAACGACCAGTTACACATGGTGATATTTTGTTGCGGGCTGTTCCAATAGGCGGATTGCGAATGATCGACAAGGGAGAGGCGGACGATAAAATTATCGCTATACTTCTCAACGATCCAGCTTATTCACAATATAAAGATGTATCAGATCTTCCTAAGCAAATGGTAGATAGACTTCGACATTATTTTCTCACTTATAAAGTTATCCCAGGTGAATCGCGGCAACCAGTTGAAATTGATGCGGTTTATGGAAGGATGGAAGCGCATGAAGTTATTCGTAGAAGTTTGAATGATTATCAGTCGCTTATCGGCAAATCCTAAAGGAACAAGCCAGTCTTTCGGTTATTGATCGAAAGAGGGCAATTGCAATGGGGAATTACTTATCTTTAAAACAATACCAGATCATTATACCGATGTCCCGCTCCAACGCGAGAATGTTGCCTTTCCTGATTAGCTGTTTATTGGTATTTTTTACCGGTGTTGGTGTCTTGCGTTCGCAGCAATATAATTTTCTTCGATATTCAGTTCAGAACGGCCTTCCGCAAACGCATGTGAATTGTGTTTTTCAGGATGCAGATGGATTTATGTGGATCGGTACTGAAGCGGGGGCTTGTCGTTTTGATGGAAATGAATTTGTAACGTTTGATGCCGAAACAGGATTGCCAGGAAATGAGGTGACCGCAATAGCAGAAACAAAAGATGGAATATTGTTAGCTACTGATAGCGGTATCGTAGTTTATTTTCAAGGTAAATTAAAATTATACAAACAAGCACAAGGGTCTGCCTTTCATAAAATATTTTCGTTTTTTAATGGATTAAACAATGAACAACTTTTTGCAACAGATAATGGTGTGTTTCGTTTTGAAAATAAAAGAATTACAAAAGTAAATACAGGAACGCCAATTGATCAGCTTGCAGTTCGTGTGGGATATAAAGATTCTAAGAATAATTTGTGGCTAGGTTCAGAGAGTAATGGATTGTGGGAGTTGCAATTTTCTGGTGGTCGTTACAACAACAAAGTTTTTTCAAATCAAGAGTTGATGGTTAGTGCCCGTATTCGAGGAATTGTGGAAACGGAAAAAGGGGAAATATGGATTGCAACTTCAGATCGCGGACTTTTTTCATTCGATGGTCATCAGATTGATGAGATTCAATTTCCTACGAATATTAATATCAAAAATCTCACCTGTGCACATAAAGATATAAATGGTGATATCTGGTTGGGAACTTGGGGTGGTGGAGTAATTCGTTATACCCAATCTGTATTTCGACAATACAGTAAGAAAAATGGATTAAGTGACGATATTGTTTCTTCTATAAATTCTGATCGGCAAGGCAACTTGTGGTTTGGTACTTTTTCTACTGGACTGATTTTATTTTATGGAGATCAGTTTTCTGCGCTAAAAACATCTGACGGACTTCCGGATAATAATGTAAGATCGATTACCGAAGACGATGCTGGCAATATTTGGATAGCTACACTTAACGGAATCGGTGTATATGATGGAGTGGATATTAAAGTATGGAATGAACAGAATGGTTTAAGTTTTAATAGAGTAGGAGCACTTGTTACTGACGGTGTAAAGATTTTTGCGGGGACATTTGATGGTTCAATAAATGTTATTGAAAATGGAAAGGTAACCATCTATAGGAGCGAAGAGGATAGAGAAGTAGGTGAAATCATAAGTATGCTTTATCTGCAAGATGGATCAGTGCTTATTGGTACAGTAAGTAATGGTTTGTTTCGATTTGTAAATAATAAAATTGAATTTATTAATACAGGAAATACATTGCTTCGTAATCCGATTTGGTGTCTACATCAATCGCAAGATGGTGTAATATGGATTGGAACGGGTCATGGCATGTTTTACTTGGAAAAGGAAAATGCGGTAAAGCCATTGGCAAGTGGCAGAGTACAACCGTTTTTACCTGTGTATGGAATACAAAGCGATAAAAAATACATATACTTTTCAACGCAGAGAAATGGATTATGGCGCTATGATCGATCGTTGCAAAAATATCAAGTGTTAACGAAAGATGCTGGTCTTGCAAGCAATTTTACACGAGGTGTTTTATTTGTCGATGATAAAACTTCCTATGTACTTTCCATTTTAGGAATGGACAAAATTGTTTTCAAGGCCGATACACAAATGGTGCAGCACTTTTTGTATAGCGATGGTATTGGTACTGATAATTTTAATCCAGGCGCTATTTTTAGAAGCAGTGATGGAAAGGTATTCCTCGGTTCTACAGACGGATTGATTATTTATTCGCCAGGCGCAGAAAGGAAAATAATTAGCTTACCGAGAGTGGAAATAAATGAAGTTTTACTTTTTAACCAGCATACAAAGTGGGATAATTACACGGATTCATTATTAAGCAACGGATTGCCATTTAAACCCGATTTTCCATATGATAAAAACCAATTAACCTTTCATCTGTCAGGAATTCAATATGGAGCTGGTGTAAATATTCGATATGAATATCGTCTTAAAGGGTTTAACAAAGACACGATTGAATTGACAACAGGTAACACAATTAGTTATACTAATCTTCCTCCGGGTAATTATAAACTCATTGTATGGGCTATTAACAGTAGTAATGTAAAGAGTATACCGGTAACTTTTGCGTTTGAAATTAAACCTCCATTCTATGGAACATGGTGGTTTTTTCTTATCGTAATCAGTACACTTTCATTCGTCGGTATTGTATTTGTATTTATGTTTCGTCGTCTTAAAACAGATTTTGTGCGTAGACATAGATCGTTTAATGATTATGCACTTACTTCGGGTCGATTTTTTCTATTAATTGCAGGGCCCATATTCCCTGTCTTAGGATTTATATGTAATGTTTTTTTACCGAAACTAAATGTTCAGATTCATGTTGAGATGGCCATTGGCTTACTCTTATTTATTTCAGGGTTGCTTTCTTTTTTTAATGATTTTATTCGAAAGTATATCGTTTGGTTTTCCCAATTGGGTTATTGTATTTTGATTATTCACGTATTATATCTGTGTCACCTGAACAATTTAAACCCTGTGACAGTGGTTATGCTTTTTGTGGTGTTAGGCGCTGGATCACTTGTGCTTGATAATATTAGAATTTCATCAATATTTTCGGGCGTCCTTGTAATTGCAGTCGGAGTATTGATGTTTTCAACCGGAAACGAAGCAAATTTCAATAAATGGATTTTGTTCCTTGGTGTAATTATTTCAATTCTGATTATTACTGTCAGTTTACTTTCCCGATTGAATTTGTTAAACAGACTAGTATTTGCAGATACGACGATTAATAATTCCCGAAGTATTGTAATAGCCGCTGATGAAAATGGTAAAATAATTTACGCAAGCCATAGTGTAAAGTCTGTTCTTGGGTATTCAGAAGAAGAAGTTATGGGAGAAGGATGGTGGAAGATTCGTGGTGAAGATCCGGAAGAAAACAAAAGAGTAAAAGAAAACATTCTTGAAAATAGAACTTCCTCATCAGTTTATACAACTGCAATTACTGCAAAAAATAAATCAACAAAATGGATTCAATGGGTTGATACCAATATTGACGGTGGAATAAAAGTAGGAATTGGATTAGATATAACTGATAGAAAGGAAATCGAAGAACGCTATCGGCATATTGTTGAATCTGCTACAGATATAATTTATACTGCAGATCATAAGGGCCAATTTACTTATGTAAATGAAGTGGCATCAAAAATTACTGGCTATGCAACTGATGAACTCTTGGGTAGGCATTTTACAGATGTTGTGCGTGTTGATTATGTGGATGAAGTAAGAAGTTTCTATGCAAAGCAATTTTCCAGAAGAACAGTTACAACCTATCTGGAGTTTCCTATTAAAAATAATTCAGGTGAAACGATTTGGTTGGGTCAAACAGTACGAATTCTTTTTAACGCACTAAGGCCAACTATTATTGATGGTTTTCAAGCAATTGCTCGTGATATCACAGAGAAAAAAAGATATGAAGAAGAATTAGAAAAACTTTCTCTCGTAGCAAGTGAAACAATAAATGGAGTTTTGATTTGTGATCCCGATGGGAAAATTGAATGGGTGAATGAGGGATTTACCCGAATTACTGGCTATAATTTGGAAGAGGTTGAAGGAAAACTACCTGGAGATGTACTTGCAGGAGATAGCACAGATGCCAGCGCAATTTCAATTGTTCGTGAGCAATCCAAAAATGCAGAAGGATTTCATAAGGAGTTTTTAGTTTACAATAAACAAGGGTATGAAATCTGGATTGCAGTTTCTAATACTCCGATTACAGATGAACACGGAAAAGTATTAAAGCAGATTGAAATATTTAATGATATAACTGAGAAAAAGAGATATGAAATCCAGCTGGATAAATATTCACGTCAACTAGAGGCATTAAATGCAGCTAAAGAACAATTGTTGCGATCTGAAACTGTGGATGAGGTGGTGGAGAATGTTTTGGCTAGCCTTGTAAGTAGCATAAGTTATTTGAAAAGATCTTCTGTTGCTTTATTTGATGATAGAAATGGAATCGTCAATATGACTTATCTTTTGAAAGATGGTGGTAACAAATTAGAACGCGTTTCATTCGCAATTGAAAGTTTTAAAAGTTTGCCTCATTTGAAACAGAATGCACATTTCCTTGTAAAAGATCTTGGAAGTCAATTTGAACTTTCTGAATCTGATAAAGAAAATATTGAAGCAGGAATTCATTGTTATCTTGTCATGCCACTGTATGCACATGGACAACTCATCGGTTCGTTGAATATCGGTTCACCAATACCTGATTCCATTTCAAAAGATGATATTGAAATGGTTAGAGAAATTGCAGATGCAATGGCAAATTCTCTTTCTCAATTACGTTACCGCGGAATTATTGAACAGAAGAATGCGGATATTTCAGATAGTATTCTTTATGCGAGAAGAATTCAGGATGCAATTTTGCCTCCTGAAGAAATGCTTCGACAAACGATGGGAGATCTTTTCGTTTATTATAAACCTAAAGATATTTTAAGTGGAGATTTCTATTGGGCAGAAGAACGAGGTGATTATACCTTTCTTGCAGTTGTAGATTCAACTGGTCATGGAGTGCCTGGCGCGTTGTTAAGTTTAATGGGTCAGAATTTATTGAATCAAGCAGTGCATGAACGGCATTTAATTCGCCCTGCCGCAATCCTCGATTATCTGAA
Source organism: Bacteroidia bacterium (assembly GCA_038237845.1). GTDB lineage: Bacteria > Bacteroidota > Bacteroidia > Palsa-965 > Palsa-965. The sequence goes on along the minus strand of JBBRYH010000005.1, from coordinate 99,709 downwards.
TGCAGGAATTCAACATACCTTGAATCAGTATAAGAGCTTAGGTGAAATTCGAGATGGTATGGATATTTCGCTTTGTGTGTTTGAAAAAAATTCCATGAAAATGCATTTCGCTGGAGCAATAAATCCGATGTATATTATTCGTGATGGAATGATGATTGAGTCGAAGGGAAATCGTTTTTCCATTGGAAGTTATTTTGATAATAAAATGAGACCCTTCACAAATCAAAATACTGAATTGCAGGATAATGATATGATCTACCTCTTTACAGACGGATATCCTGACCAATTTGGTGGCGAAGAAGATCGCAAACTCTCACATCGTAAGTTCCGAGAATTGCTTGTGGAAATTCATAAAAAAGAGTTGATGGAGCAGAAATTGCTTCTGGATGAACACTTGAAGAAATGGATGGTTGGTCATGTGCAAACGGATGATATTTGTGTAATTGGAATTCGAATTAAAAAATAAAATATGCTGGAAGTAATTTTTGAGGATAATCACCTTATTGCCATAAATAAAAAATCTTCTGACATTGTTCAAGGTGATAAAACCGGTGATGTCCCTTTGAGTGAACATGTAAAAAAATACCTCAAAGAAAAGTATGATAAACCGGGGGAAGTTTATTGTGGAGTTATTCATCGACTTGATAGGCCAGTAAGCGGAATTGTGCTTTTTGCAAAAACAGATAAGGCACTTTCACGGATGAACGAAATGTTCAGAACCAGAGAAATAAAAAAAACGTATTGGGCTATTACTGGAACTAAGCCGCAACAGGAATCTGGAACGTTGATTCATTGGTTGAAAAAAAATGAGAAAACAAATAAATCTCATGCCACAAAGTTCGAAGTGGAAGGTTCTCTTAAAAGTGAAACCGAATACAAAATGATCGCTGCATCAGATCGTTATTATTTACTTGAAGTTGTTCCCCATACAGGACGCCATCATCAGATTCGAGTTCAATTGGCTTCCATCAATTGTATTATTAAAGGCGATTTAAAATACGGGGCACCCCGTTCCAATAAAGATGCTTCCATTTGCCTTCATGCTCGCAAATTGGAGTTTATTCATCCTGTAAAAAAGGAGCCGATTTGTATCATTGCGCAGGTTCCTAATGATCCCTTATGGAAAGCCGTTGAGGCAATGGTGACGAAAGAGAGTTAGTTCTTTTTTCTTAGCAATATTTCACATCTTGGCTTGACCAATCTTCCTATCTTTAAAGCATAAGGTATGCTCATTCGAAGGTTACAATATTGGTCGAATTTTACTGTGGTCCGATGGCAGTTGCTATTGACAGGTTTATTAATATGGGCAACATATGCCTACCTCAATTCAAATTTCGGAAAAGATAAAGCCACCACTCAATGGGTTGCAATAGATGCTTATTTTTTGCTCATCAAATATACGTTCGTCATACTTTTCTCCTTTAGTTTTATTTCGGCAATTTCTTCTTGGTTGTTTTTTCTTTATCGTAAAAAACAAAAACAAATTGGATTGCAAACAAATTTCGGTTCTGATGGAACAATCGAAAAAGGTGCAGTTGCGGGAAAAGTTCCTTTGAATATTACATTGAGTGGTGTCTTAAGACCATTTCTCGGAACCGTAAGAGCACGACTAGTATTTTCAGGAATGAAAATGTCTAATGCTGTTTTGCTCGATGAGAATAGTTATGAAAATAAAAGTATCATTCGAAAATCAATAAAAGGTACAGGAGAAACTGAATTGCATGATCGTGGTATTTATGATTTGGAAGAAGTTCAATTATTGTTCAGTGATATGTTTCGATTTATTGCTCTTCCCTATACAATTCATGTTTCTCAGCAACTTTACACCTTGCCGCAGGAATTAGAAACAAGAGAAATAAAGTCGGAACCAAATGCTACTGAAGAACAAACTCATCGTATTGAGATTCCCAAAAAAGTGGAAGGTGAATTTATAAATTATAAAGATTTTGAAACAGGAGATGATGTACGGCGAATAGTTTGGAAAATTTATGCAAGAAGTGGTCAATTGGTGGTAAGGATTCCAGAAACGAAGGATCCTTATGCCTCCCATCTTTATTATTATGCAAGTTTTTACGATGGATTAAATAATTCTGGGCAAGGAATATTTGAATCAGAATTGTTGAATATGTATAAAGATAAGGTGAGAAATTTATTTGAGGCCTTAGAAAAGAATGGTTATGAAGTACGAATTCCCTATGATCAGGAAGTAGTAAAACTTGCCGGCATGAGTGATAAAAAAAATCAATTATTTCAAATCACTGCGGCTCATTGGCAAAAGAATCTTCCATTATCCAAATATGTAATCCATACAAAGGCAGCTTTTGTAAGTTTATCTTCGCTTACGCCTGCTTATGAGGTTGCTCAATTACTAGGAAATTTACCCCTAAATGTTCCGGTGGTTTGTGTTCGAATGTCTGACGCAATTATTTCACCATTTAGAATACGATTTAAGAGTTTGTTTTTTATTCCAGAAAAAAGTGCAAGCGATGAGCTTCGTAAGCCATGGGTAATTTCACCCCTTCGTTCCAAACTCCAACAAAATGAACGAGAAATTTTAAAAGTACTTCAACAAAGAGGAAATGGTTGGATGATTTCTGCCTCCGATAAATCATGAAAGAACAAATAACCACTCGCAAAACAATTCTTCAGCTGATTTTTCGTCTGCTATTTTTTGTTGTGCCTACCTTGCTCGTAGTATTTAAAACGCTAGAGCAATTAAATAGTTCTTTCACAGCTTTCAATACAGGCGTTTTAAGTCAGGCCGTTTATTTCGGATTTGGTATCACCATTTCATTTATACTTTATTTTTATCGTGCTCGATTCATAATAACTTTTCCTGTATTGTTGTTGGTATACTGGCTACTGGCAAGAGCTATTTCAAGAATGCCCGGCGAAGTCGATGTCTTTTTCTATTCTGTTCAATTTCGATTATTCTCTTCCTTATTTATTTTCGGATGGATATTCGGTTTTTTATTGGCAAGAATAAAGTTTGCCTATATGTTCATTGCAGGAATTCTTGCTTTAATTGCATTGGTTTCAATTTCTGATGAAGTGCAGCTTGATATTCAATTTCTTGTTTATAATCTTTTGCCGATTGTCGCCTATACCTTATACATGATGTTTATCGCACCTCCATTGTCAGAATCAATCGACATGGATTTTAAGAAGTCGACAAAAAATCTCGTTCGTGCCTTTGCATTTTTACTCTTAGTGTTTTTTGCATTCTTAACCGCTAATTACTTTTTGGAAGATAAATTCAAAGCAACAGAATTGATTTGGGGAGAAAAGGATGGTCATGGTGAACCAAAAGAAGGCGATAAGGGTGATAAGAAAAAAGGATATAATGAAAAAGACGGTTTGCTTGAAAAAGGAAACAAAGATGGTAAAGGTGGTAAGGGCGGACAAAAACCTGAAGATGGTAAAGGAGGAAATAAACCAGATGATGGGGAAGATGGTTTGAAGCCCAAGGACACCATGGCAATGAGTGAGAAAATGAGTCAAGCAGATTATGTGATGTTCTGTGCCAAAGTCAAAAATTATTTCCCTGATGGAACTCCAAAACCTTTATACTTCGTTTATCACTACCTAACAAAATACGATCCGATTAAAGAAAGTTTTATTCGAGATACAGCAATGCCACATTTTGATGAGCTGAAATGCGATCCTTCTACTTTAGCAATGTATCGTTCTAAAACTGATAGTTCTGTCATTCGGAATTCAATGGCCACAAAAAAAATGAGTGTCATTACCTCAGAAGTTTATGTTTCTTCCAATACTTGGAAACATGCTTTGCTTGCTCCGGCAAGTGCTTTTTATTGTCAGACCATTCCAGTGGATAGCGGATACAAAAAAATGTTTCGCTCTGCCTATAAAGTAAAATCATACACTTCAGAATTGAACAATGCCTATTTTGTATATAATCCAGGTTCAAATGCACAGCTTGCAGAATATCAAGCAGAGCGTTTTGATGAATTAAGAACAGTTAAAGATTATTCGCATACCGACACAGAATTATTCAGATACTATACAGCGATGCCAAAGGGGCCTTTGTATGATTCTATTAATGCATTGGCAAAACGAATTACAAAAGATGCTATTACTCCAATCGATAAAGTAATTGCTATTAGAGATTTTTTCCTTCAACGCGATAAGGAAGGGAAAAAAGTTTTCAGATACACTTTAACGCCCGGTCCTCCAAGTGATCCGAATATTCCAAATGCAAGTATGTTGCGAAATTTCATTTTCAAAACCCATGCAGGATATTGCACTTACTATGCCGGTGCTTCTTTATTCTTGTTACGCTCGGTTGGAATTCCATCACGCTTCACCACAGGTTTTGCTACAATTGATAGAAGCGATAAAAACAAAGGCTGGTTTTGGTTTTATGCAAGTCAAGCACATGCATGGACGCAAGTTTATTTTCCAGGTTATGGTTGGTTGGATTTTGATATGACCGTTGGAAATGATGAACAAAAAGAAGCTCCTCGTCCGGATGGAACTCCGCCACTTCCTCCTCCTGAGCCTTGGTTGGTTATTGATGGTGCTGCAGCAACAACGCCTGATTTAAAAACAAAACGTTTTGATGTTGCCTTTGGTAAAGTTATTTTCTATAACGATGATTATCGTTTGGAAAAAACAGCTAATAGAACTATCGATGCTTCTGTGTGTAGAGTTTTGTATGGTAAAAAAGACACCACACTTGCATGTATAAAAGCGGGTGATTCGCTTATCGTGGTTTCTTATGACGATGCTGCTAAAGTGGTGCCACAGCCTCGTCAAGGGGTGAGCATTGATGAACAGTTGGCTGGCTTTCCAAAGCCAATTATTGCCGATGAAATTCATATTAAGATGCGTCCTGAGGATGTTAAAAAAGAAGAAGCAAAAAAGAAAGAAGAAAATAAACCAGAAATAAAATCAATAACTTGGACACAACTCTTCGCACGCATTGGAATTATTGTCGGTGGTTTATTGCTGTTGTTATTTTTAATTCCATCCTTCTGGTTGTTCTGGTTGATCATGCGTTTTAATACTGCTTCGGGGGCTAAATCGAAAGCTTATACAGCATATCGACTTGCACTTTATCATTTCCATATGGCAGGACTCGAACGTGGTAATGAAACGCCATATGAATATGCCCAGATAACAGCAGATACTGCATTCAAAAATGATTTTAGTGGATTCATGAATATTTATTTGAGATTAAAGTATGCAAATGGACAATTAATGATTGGAGATGAAGATCGCATTCGTGTATTCGGAAAATCAATTCGCCCAGCGGCAAAGAAATTTACAGGAGTATTCAAAATGATTTTTAATTACTTTAATATTTTCAGAGCTCAACGTTTTTTCAGACGACGAGAAGAAACTTCAACCCAAGAACAACAATTATAGTTATGGATGATCAACCAACAGCTGCCCCTACAGGCCACAGTGGAAAACTTCTGACACTGACCGATAACATCGGAAAAATTATTCGTGGAAAACCACTTGAAGTGAAATATGTAATTACCGCAATGCTCGCACGTGGTCATATTTTGCTAGAGGATAATCCCGGTGCAGGAAAAACCGTTCTTGCAAAAACTTTGGCACAGTCAATTTCTGGCGGACTTGATGAAGCGCCATTGAATGCAAAAGGAACTGTTTCTTTTAAACGTATTCAGTTCACACCCGATTTACTTCCGATGGATTTAATCGGTTCACATATTTTTGATGATGTGAAGAAGGAATTTGTTTTTAAGAAAGGACCTTTGTTTACCAATGTACTTCTTGCAGATGAAATTAATCGTGCTTCCCCTAAAGTGCAAAGTGCATTGTTAGAGTGTATGGCAGAAAATCAGATTTCAGCAGGTGATACAACTTTTCAGTTAGATAAATTCTTTTTTACGATCGCGACACAAAACCCGATTGAGATGGAAGGAACTTATCCTTTACCAGCAGCTCAGCTGGATCGATTCTTTATGAAAATAAGTTTCGGATATGTGACGGAGGAAGTTGAATTAGATATTTATAATAATTATATCGCAATCGGTGATGTGAAAAATAATGTGAAGCAGGTTTTGACTTACAGTGATATAATCGGATTGCAACAGGAAGCTGAAAATGTTTTTATTCATCCAGAATTGGTAAAGGCAGTTGTGAATGTAGTGCAAGGCACAAGGAAACATCCTGAGATTTCCCTTGGATGTTCTACACGTGGTGGAATTATTTTCTTGAAATGTTTAAAAGCATTTGCATTGGTAAATCAACGCAACTTTGTAATTGAAGATGATATTCGCGCTTTGGCACAATCTGTGCTCCATCACCGTTTATTATTCCGTAATAGAGATGCATCAAGAATGGCATTGCAACAAGTCATTGATCGTGAATTGGATCGTTTGTCAAAACTGAGGATTGCAGGATAAGTGAAAGCGGCTAAATTCCATATTCGATTTTTAAAACAAATTCTATTTGGAATTCTGTTGCTTTCGCCTGCTTTTGTTTTTGCTCAAAGTGCTACTCGTGAAAGAATTGATAATGATAGGCGCTATTTATCCTATGAAGATGAAAAAACCTTGGAAAAAGCGCGAGGTTTTATAAGAGCAGACGCTTCTTATTATGTTGGATACATGTATCTAGGAGCATTCCATTTTTATAGAGCAAACGATGAATTAGGATTTCGTCAGGATATTGTGCCTTTGCAAAAAGCAATGGACCTAATTGAAAATGAATTCGACAAAGAATTAAGGACTCGTACTAATGATATTTTCACCTATATCAAAGTAAGTGCAATTCAAAATGATTATTGTGATATTGCTTATTGGCTAGAACAGAGTTATCAGAATATTGAAATGCCTGATAAAGCTTTCAGTGTTTTGTCGCATGTTCGTGATCGTAATTTGCAAATGGAACAAGGAGTGGAGTCATACAATACAATGGGTTGGATTTATCATCGCAATCGAATGTATGCACCTAAAGATGGAGAGAAATATAAATTCTTAAAAAATTCGGTTAAGGAAAATGATTCCATCGCCAATAAATATCTTGACTCTGCATTATTAAAACATCGTATTGATGCGGAAATGAACGTTGGATTATTTGATGGAGGTTATTTGAACCGTCAGTATCTCTATACCTATCATTACAAGGCTATTTTATTTGATTATACTTTGGAAATTGATTCTGCTAATTTTTATTATGATGAATTAATTCGTTCTGGATATTATTCAAGTAATAATTATGCGGAATTTAAATTGGCCTTAGGTGATTTTAAAAGTGCAGATGAATATTTTCATGAGGCTGAACAGCGAGATGGATCTCGAGAAAAACAAACACGGGAATATTTCTATATGCGGGGCACGCTCGATACTTATAGAGGTCATCCTGAAGAGGCAGATACGATGCTGCGTAAAATTGTAAATGAACAAGTGGCAACTCCCGGCTTTGGATGGCATTCTATTGGTTTGGCAAGAGCATTGCACTATGAAGGGTTGACTGCCGAGAGCCAAGAACGAATTAATAGTGCCGCTCGTTTCCATGAATTGCACATTGCAACAACATGGGGACAAGAGCAATATAATCTTGCAGTTCAAACTTTAAATTATACGAATAGAGTCCAATTTAAACAGGACTATCTTTTTGAAAATAATGATTGGTGGTTTTGGTTTAGTCCGAAAAGCTGGTTGAAATCAACGGAATATTCCTATCAGATAAATTATAGAAAACAATTGCTTGCGACCATGTTGGTAAATAATCCTGAACGCAACCAGGTAATTTATCCGTTGTTCTCTTCTGAAAATCTCGTGAATTTTGATGAAGTATGGAGTATGATCGATGGTTTCGGAAATGAATATTTTATTAAAATATACAAGAACCTTCTTGAAAAGGATAAACGTCCGAAGTTGAAAAAATACTTCAGGTATTTCCTTGGTAAACTTTATCTCACAGAAGGAAAAGAATCGGAAGCCATTAATTATTTCCAAGAAGTGCTTAATGATCCGGATATGGATGACGAATATCAAAAATTGCTTTATGCGCGTTGTTGTGAAGGAATGGCAAATGCTACTTCCAATATCACAGATAAAAATTATTGGATTCAGAAAATGTATGAGGCCTTTCCTCAAATTGTTCCTCAGTCCGGATTAAAAATGAAATTCCACTTAGAAGGGAATGTTCGTGGCAGTGGAAAAAGCAAATTAATTTTCTGGACTTGGTTAATGGCATTGCTTGGAGTATTGTTTTCTGCAATTCTATATCAGTTGAAGCGAGCCGGCACTATAAAAGTTAGAAAGGTTGTAGTCTATTTACCTTTGCTAGGTCTTTTGATAATTTCCGGTGGATTTGGATTTGCAGCACATTATGCGGGACTAAACAATCCAAGAGAACAAATTATTGACGGACTAGAAAATTGTAATATTTCCTTAAGCGATGATTTAGATATTCCTATTGTGGAGTTTGAGGCAATCCAAGGCGCAGAAGATGTTGAAATATCTTATTTAGTTAAGCTAGCAGGTAGTTCCAATACGGTTACTAGCGGAGTTCTGCATGTCCCTAATGATGAAGCAGACGAAGGCGGAAAATTATTAGCATATCGCCTATTCGGAATAAAGAAAGTGAAAATCGGGGATGAACCTGAAGCTGAAAAAGTAGAGGCGAAAAAGGTAGAACCTAAAAAATAATATTCAAAAAATTATTTTTCAACTCCATTTAATTTCAATGTTATATCTGAAATGGTTTGACCGGCTTTATTCATTAAAGCGTTCGAACTGTCTCTGAAATCAATTCTTTTTTCTTTGATAGAACGCTCATAATACTTTGCAGCTTCTAAACGCCATAAAACATATTTTCGCAAGGCTGGGATTTGATCTGTAAATTCTTCCTTCAATCCCTTTGGATTTAGCGAATCTATAATAACAAGATTCTCTTCCCAAGGTTTATAGAAATTGGTGTGGAATGCTTCTTGCGTTATAGTAGAATCAATATTTCCCCAATAAGTTAATGCCTTGTCTTCATTACTATCAAATCTTTTTAAAAGTGCTTCATTGTCAGCAGGCATTTGCTTTGGAATGATCATCCAACAAACAACAATAGTTACTGCAGTTAGAATTCCAGTTAAAATTATTCCACGATATTTTAAAATTCTTCTTCGGTACCAATCTTGTAAATCATTATAGCATAAATAACCGCCTGCTGCTCCTGTTAATAAACCGCCAATGTGTGCAGAATTGTCGATCCCACCGTAAAGACCAATTAAAAGGTTAAGTAGAATAGCGCTACCCATACTTTTCAAAAGTTGTTTGCGTATCGATTGATCAATTAAATCCGTAGTGAGTAAAGCTGCGAATACTCCAAACAATCCGAAAATTGCACCAGAAGCACCTGCCGAAACACTTGGATCATTAGCATGCCACCATAAACTCACCGCGCTTCCACCTAAACCTGCAAATAAATAAAGCCAGAGAAATCTCCATTTGCCAATAAAGGGCTCCAACATTCTTCCAAGGCTAAAAAAAGCATACATGTTACTCGCTAAGTGAATAATTCCAAAGTGAAGAAACATGGCTGTAAATAATCGCCAAGGTTCACCACCCATAGTAAGCTTTCGATAATTCGCTCCCCAGCCAATTAAAGATTCTGCTGTTGGAAGAACAGGACTTACTCCTGAAATTATCATCAACACAAAAACAAGAATGTTTATGTCAAGAATGATGGGCGTAAAAAAATAGTGCCCCTTTGGTATAAATGCAAATAAAGGATGTTTGTTTTTCGACTTTTTTACTTCTTGATATTCTTCCTGCGAATTGTCTTGGTCCATAGTTAATTTATTGCCCAGTAAAATTAAGAAAAATCGCTCTTGTCTGATATTTACAAAACCATTATTCCAAAATCCTCCGCATAAGCGCACACCAATCACCAATCACCAATCACTCCATACTATTTCCGTACAATCAAAACTGGAATCTTAACACGATGCCGAACTTTTTCGACGGTGGTACCTAATAAAAGATCCTTCAGAAAATTATGACCATGTGCACCCATTACTAACAAATCAATATTTCCTGCATTCACAATTTGTGGAATAATTTCTTTTGGATTTCCGAAACCTAATGTCGTTTCAACTTTATAACCTTCACCTCCGAATTTTTCTGCGTACTTATCAAGTTCTTTTTGATCGAATTCAGTTTCGAAATCGCCGGTCTCACTATTCATCACACGCGCTCCTGCCGTTTCTGTAATGTGGAGCAGGAGGTAAGTGGCATCTTTTCCACCTTGTTGAATTGCCCGACTTAAAGCTTCTGAATCACTAGTTGAAAAATCTACACAAACGGCAATCCGATTGTATTTTTCTTTTTCCGAAATAATTAAATCATCAGGATTATTATGAGGCCTTGAACTCTTTTTTATAAATGCTTTACCAATCAATGGACGAATAGTAATCCAAATCAATAAAATCAAAGTAGCAATCGCTGCCGGAACTGCAATAAACCAAATGAGCATTGGCGATTCACTTTGACTAATCCAATCGTGGATTGTTGAATAAACTAATTTTCCGTTTAATCCTACAATGATCGCAGCGCAAATCCAAGCGGGAATAATCAACCATTTTGTTGCAACGAATTCACCCATTAATTTTTTATTGCTTACAAAATGAATTAATGGAATAACAGCAAATCCTAATTGCAAACTGAGAATAACCTGACTGAATATCAATAAACTTTCCATTTTTGATTCGCCAAAAACAAGTAATGTTATCACTGCAGGGATGATAGCAACCAAACGTGTAATTAATCTTCTTATCCAAGGTTGCATTCTAAGATTCAAATATCCCTCCATCACAATCTGCCCCGAAAGTGTTCCAGTCAATGTGGAACTTTGCCCGGCTGCAATTAATGCTACTGCAAAAAGTGTGGGTGCTAATTTTGTGCCTAAAATTCCGCTTAATAAATTGTGCGCCTCATTAATTGAAGTTACCTGATGAAGCCCATGATCATAAAAAGCTGCGGCCGCAAGAATGAGAATTGCAGCATTCACAAACAGTGCAAGATTCAATGCGATGAAAGAATCGATCACATTAAATTTAATAGCTTCCCAAATATTTTTTGGAAGTCGCCCAATTTTTCTGGTTTGAACAAGTGCAGAATGTAAATAGAGATTGTGCGGCATTACAGTTGCTCCAATAATGCCGATTGTAATATAAAGTGCTGCATCATTCGGAATACACGGTCGTAAACCTGAAAAAATTCCTGGTACAGATGGTTTAGCAAAAACCATTTCAGCAATAAATGCAATTCCAATTATACTCACCAATCCAATAATAAAGGCTTCCATTTTTCGAATACCAAATCTTTGAAGAATGAGTAACAGAAAAGTATCAAATACAGTTATAACAACGCCTGTCAGTAAAGACAATCCAAAAAGTAATTGAAGACCAATGGCCATACCAATTACTTCTGCAAGATCACAAGCTGCAATGGCTATTTCTGCTAATAGCCAAAGAAAGAAATTTACTCCTCTTGGGTAATGCGCTCTTGAAGCTTGTGCTAAATCCATTCCTGATGCAAGTCCTAATCTGGCACTTAAACTTTGTAGCAATAATGCCATGAGATTAGAAAGAACTAAAACCCAAATCAAGGTATAGCCGAACATACTTCCACCAGCAATATCGGTTGCCCAATTTCCTGGATCCATATATCCAACGCTTACAAGGTAGGCCGGTCCTAAAAAGGCAAGTAGCCGACGCCAAGTCTTTTTGTATTGGGTCGTATCAACCGTTGCGTTAACTTCTGATAATGATCTTTTGTCTTTATCCATGATTTGTTTTCTTCAACCCAATTTTTTAATGAGAATATTTTTCGCCACTTCTTGACTTACATGTATTGTTTTTTTGTGATTGATCGTAATTAATTTTGATTGATCATAGACAGTTGTTTCTTTTAATTCGATAGTATCACCGAGATGTATTTCTTGCTTGTCAAGGAACTGAAGAAATTTTGAACTATGATCCCCGACACCTGACATCACACCTTTTTTATTTTCGGGAAGTTGAGAAAGGGGAATCAACATCTGGTCTGGAATTTTTCCTGTTTGATCTGGGATAGGATCGCCATGCGGATCGACCGTTGGAAAACCTAAAAACTTATCGAGCTTGTCAGTTAATGCGTTCGACTTAATGTGTTCTAATTGTTCAGCGATGTCATGTACTTCATCCCATTTAAATCCTAATTGGCGCACTAAAAATACTTCCCAAAGCCTGTGTTTTCTTACCACTTCAAGCGCAATCCGCTTTCCTTTTGCTGTTAAAGTTACCCCTTTGTATTTTTCATAGCTAATGAGTTTCTTTTCAGCAAGTTTTTTCAGCATATCGGTGACCGACGCTGCTTTTGTGTTTACTGAACCTGCAATAGCATTAGTAGATACATTCTCATTGGAGAACTCCACAAGTTTCCAGATTGCCTTAAGATAATTTTCCTCAGAATGGGTATGAGTTGCCATACCCAAAGGTAAATAATTTATAGGAGTATAAAAATATTTTTAGGTATGTCTAAAAATGGGGAGCTTATTTACCATTAATATCCAATTCAAAATTAATAAGTTGGCTAATTTCCGCTCTTCCAGAAGGTATAGATCCTATCTGTATTTGTTTTATCTCCCGGATTGAAGATGTGTAATTCAAGCGTTTTATCAGCTAGGATATGACCTGTATATCGTTGTTCTCCTGTTTCACCTTTAACATTGAATCTGATCGAAGCGTCTCGTTTCCCTTTTTTGTATTTTCCTGAGAGAACCCTTGAAAAATTCTCTTTATCTCGATTGAACCAGGTCATTACTTTTGAAAAGTCATTTACTGAAGTAGAAACAATTACAACACCATCTTCATAGAACCGAATCACTGCTGAATTCTCTTTGTCTAGTTTGTAATTGTAAATTCCATCAAACTCCACCTTGGGACGGTAGGCAAGGAATGAAAGGGAAGATAATGCTCCAAAAATCAGAAGTAAAAGAATGCTTTTTCTCATACATCGAAATTAGGACAAAGAAAAACCCCGTCTTTCGAACGGGGTTTTATTATTAAACATTTAAATGTTTATCGAATCAAATGAACAAATCCTTTGGTGACAATCGGAGTTTCATCCACTTTGCAACGAGAAGTCATCTGACAAACCCAGAAATAAACTCCGTCACTACATTCTTTTCCTTGTCCTACTGTACCATCCCAAGCTTGAGAATAGTCATTAGAATAGAACACTTGAACTCCCCAACGATCATAAATCCAGATTTCGTAAGATTTGAGATAAAAGGCAGCGAAGTCATATTCTGGTTGTCCACCTGTTGAAGTTTGTCTGTAAACTGAATTATCAAAGTAAGGATAGAATCGATCATTTAATAAATCACCATTCGGAGTAAACACGTTAATCGTTGAGTCTGGATTAAAGAAGTTTACTGGCGGATTCAGATTTAAAATAATACTGTCGAAGATAGGACAAGAAGGAGGAGACCATAATATACAAGTATACTCCTGATTGATTTGTGGACCTGTAACGATTGTAGTATTATTTGGAACGCCATTTGTCAAAGTATCACCATTCGGTCCAATCCAGATATAGTTGGTAAATCCAGGAGGAGCTATAAGAGTAATATTTGGATCACCAGGGCAGAATGAATAATTAATCAAAGACGTATCCAAACGAGGAGGAGATAATACAATAGTTGTATCAAACGATTCACATCCAAGAGAATCAACCATGTGAACAACATAAACACCTCCTGGAACACCTATAATAGTCGATCCCGATTGGACTGGGTTTGTATTCCACGTGAAAGTATATGGCAAGAATCCCATAGTTCCATTGGCCGAAAGCGTTCCATCAGCAATGCCATAACACGATGCATCTGTTGAGGTAGCATTTGCAAAAATATCGGTGTAGTTAAGAACAACAGGTAGTGTATTATGACAACTTGTATCAACTTGCGAAACTAAATAAACGTAGAATGTATCGCCAACAGTTGGGTTATTTACTAATAAGGTGTCATTAGTAGCACCAGGGATCGGTGTATGATTTGGATCCAACCATTGGTAAGAGCCATATCCTGTAGGAGCATTTAAGAAAAGGAATGTATTGCCTGGACAAAAATTAACCTGAGCCGCCAAGGAAGAACAAGAACAATCCACATAAGCATAACCCCAGTGACCTGATTGTGTACATCCAGCAACCGAAAAACGAACAGTTACAGGTTGATTTACAAATCCAGATAAGTCAAAGTTTACGGCAGTCCATGGTTTGTAAAAAATAGAAGTATCTGGTGGATATTGATAAAATCCCTGCGACAATGCGTTTGCTCCTGCAGTTACATAAAGTTGAGTACAAGGAGAAATCGGCTGACCGGTTTGATCCAATACCTCGATACGGAAATAAGGTTGTTGAGCAGGTGGGTGACCACCAGAATTTAAAACACAAGCGTATTGATATGCAAAACTTGTAGAAGTTGGTGAAACAGTAAAAGTCTGTTCAATATATTCTCCTTGATAATTTGGAGTTGTTCCACCTAGTCGAATGGAATAAGTTCCTCCGTTGGCAGGCACTACAGGAAATGCACCATATGGATCAGGACCAAAAGCGTTTGAAATCACTGTGTGACGCGCATTTGCATCAGTGACGGGAGCGTTTTGTACCGTCGAAAAGATTCCAAGTTGAATATTCTGTAATGGCCCAAATGAATTGGTATTATTGTCACCAATCGCACCACCCCAACCAGTAAAATCACCAGTTTCAAAATCCACATTTGTACAGGCAGTTACCGGAAATACCGGATTATGCTGTTTCATATTTGATGGGAAATAATGAGGTGCATGTTTACCAACTCCGAATTTCAAATCAATGTATTCTCTTTGAGCAAGAAGAAGTTGATTTTGAGCCTCTGCAGGATCATAAGCTTCTCCATTTTGCATCATTGCAACATCTGCTTGAAAACCAGCAAGGGAATCAACTTCAATCCCGATTACGGGTGAATTGAACACTTGAGAAAACGCAGGGGTTATGCACAAAATAGCTGCGGATAGAAGAATTGTAAATCTTTTTTTCATAGTTGTATTCTGTTTGCCAGACCCCGCTAATATACTAAAATTCTGTCATTTAGATATCTCGAGATATAGGAGTTTGCCATTTCTATAAGATCTGATACGGATAAAGATACATTTATGGGACGTTCATTCGGCTATATTTTTACTAATTAAGATGAAAAAGCCTAATTATTCTTACGCATCCAAAATGCCTTTTTTAATCCAAAGAAACTTAATCAGAATTTAAAAATACCAATCCATTCCATGTTACCTTTGTATTATGTCGTCCAAAAAAAGCAATGAATACACCCTGAAACAAGCCATCGATGAAATGATGCGCTCCTTTCGTTTGCAAGGTAAAATGGATGAAATGAAATTAATTAATGGTTGGGAAAAGGTGATGGGTGCAGTAATTCTAAAATATACTCGTAAAATTCATATTGAAAATAGAATTCTGTATGTTGAATTAAGCTCTGCAGCTTTACGAGAGGAATTATCCTACGGCAAAACAAAAATGATAAAGATGTTGAACGATGAAGCAGGAGGAAGTGTAATTGACGAAGTGATTTTAAGATAATGAAGAAAGTTATCGATGCCATTTTATTTGCAGCATCTAGTCATGCAGGCCAAACCCGAAAGGATGGTATAACGCCATACATCAATCATCCTATTGAAGTAATGCACTTATTGACTTTTACAGGTAATGTTTCTGATGAGGATATTTTAAGCGCAGCGGTTTTGCACGATGTGATTGAAGATACAAATTGTACGGAAGAAGAAATTGCAGAACGTTTTGGAAAAAAAGTTGCTGCTGTGGTTTTAGAACTAACCGACAACAAAACATTAAATAAAGAAGAAAGAAAAACTAGACAACTTGAAACTGCTGAGGCACTTTCTCACGAAGCAAGACTCATCAGAATCAGTGATAAGATTTGTAATGTATACGATATTCTGTATGCACCTCCTCAAGATTGGGATGTGGATAGAAGAAAAAAATATCTTACTTGGGCGAATG
Source organism: Bacteroidia bacterium (assembly GCA_038237845.1). Classification (GTDB taxonomy): domain Bacteria; phylum Bacteroidota; class Bacteroidia; order Palsa-965; family Palsa-965. The sequence goes on along the minus strand of JBBRYH010000005.1, from coordinate 83,660 downwards.
AAGTAGTTGAAAAGATAAAGGGAACCAACAAAGAACTTGAATCCCATTTCGAAGAATTAATGGCCGAAGGATTTCGTTTATTTAACGAATAACAAAACTATTTTCCAATTAAAAATACAGCAGGTCGTTTATGTATGTCCTGACCAGGATTTATTTTCCAATCACTCACGGTAGACGTTCGAATGTATTCTGTTGGCAAACTTAAATCGCAAGCGATACATAGTTTCGTTTTATTCTCTAATGATTTTAATAAATCTTCGAGCATATGTCCATTGCGAAATGGCGTCTCAATAAAGAAATGGGTGGTTCCAAATTTATTGGTTTCCTTTTCCATAAATTTAATAAAGGTCGAACGTTCCGTTTTGTCAATAGGAATGTAACCGTGAAAATGAAATTCTTGACCATTAAATCCTGAACCCATTAAAGCAAGAAGTAAAGATGATGGTCCAATTAATGGAACTACTTTAATTCCTTCCTTATGCGCCATTTGTGCAAGTCTTGCACCCGGATCAGCAATGCCTGGGCATCCTGCTTCCGAAAGAACGCCAATAATTCCTCCACGTTTTGCACTGTTGAGATAAGAATTCATTTCTACAGGTGAAACATGTTTTCCCATAGGATGTAAAGTCAAATCTGGCATTGCGATTTTTGTTTCAGCCCGCTTCAAAAATGCTCGCGCCGACTTTTCGTTTTCCACAATAAATTCCTTCATCTCTCGAAGTAGATTCAAGGTTGAAATTGGAAGAACATCTGCAGGAGAACTTTCGTCACCTAATGGAACTGGAATTAAATAAAGTGTACCGCTCATATGTGAATTTTGTATATGGTATTTGGAAAAGGGAAACTGATAAGCTTTAAAGGTGCAAAGATACCACCTTCCTGTTATTAGATGGCAACTGCTTTTTTTACAATTTCATCACAAGCCTCTGCAACTAATTTATAGACATTTTCAAATCCATCCCCATCGCCATAATAAGGATCAGGTACAGCTATGTTTTTGCCAGGCCATTTTGCATTTAGTAATAAATCAACTTTGTTTTTGTCGGATTCGTTTCTTGCGAGACTCAGTACATTTTGATAATTAGATGCATCCATCACAAAAATCAAATCAAACAAATCAAAGTCTGCAATGGTAAATTGTCTTCCTCTTAATTTCGAAATGTCAATTTTATGTGTGCTTGCATTTTTTATAGATCGAAGATCGGGAGGATCACCAATATGATAATCAGAGGTTCCTGCTGAATCGACAAGGATAGTGGTTATGCCAGCAAGTTCAAGTTTATGCCGCAATACACCTTCGGCTAAAGGAGAACGACAGATATTTCCAAGACAAACCATTAAAACTGACTTCATCATTTCATTTTTGATAGGCTAAAGATAACTGACAGTTCTGACAAATGCTTATTTGCTTTTTAGGTTATGTGAGTTGAAACTGTGTTTTATTTACTAAATTTGGAAGCACCCCCATGGAAAAAAACCGCTCCTTTTCTCAACTATTTTGTAAGCAAAACTTTTTATTTTTTTGCATGCTTTGTTTTTTGGTTATCCCAAAGAGCCAAGCACAATCTTTTGATTTTATTTCTTACGGCGTTGAAGATGGTCTATCACAATCGGAAGCGCGAGCTGTTTTTCAAGATAGTAGAGGATACTTATGGATTGGTACTGCTGGTGGTGGTGTTTGTAGTTTTGATGGAACTAAGTTTCATGAATATGGAGAAAAGGACGGGTTAGGCGGCCAAATTATTACTTCTATTGCTGAAGATTCTACTGGTAAATTGTGGTTTGGAACCACTAGTGGTGGTGTGACTATTTTTGATGGTCAATCATTTACACAAATGGATTCGCGTCGTGGATTAGATGGGAATGAAATAAGATGCATTCTAGCAAAAAAAGATACTGTTTGGCTAGGTGTTGATTCAGGGATTTTCGAATTCACAGAAAAAAATAATTTACTACGAAGAATCGTTTCCGTTTCTAATCTGACTTCTTTTTCATTGGATAAAAAAGGTGTTGCTTGGATTGGTACCGGAAATGGACTTTTCAGATTTAAAAATGGTAAGAAAGATTCTATTCCTTTTCCTGTCGAAATTAAAGCAGGAAATGAAATCTATTGTGTGAAGGCAGGGGAGCACGGATTAATTTATATTGGAACATTTAATGGAATGTTTATTTATAATTCGGAAACAAAAAGTTTTATTTCGAATGAATTAACAGAAGCCTTAAAAGAAAAACAAGTTCGGACAATTTATATTGATAAATCTCATGCTATTTGGGTAGGAACATTGAACAATCTTGTTGTGAAGTATCCTGATCAGGGGCAAATGATTCTTTATTCAAAAGCAAATGGAATGCTCGCCGAAGCAGTTTTTGAAATTACTTCTGATAACACCAACCATATTTGGTTTGGTACCAGAGAACAGAGTTTACTAAAGCTTCGAAGCGAATCCTTCTCTTATTTTGGAAATGTTTATGGCATGTCGACCGGAACTGTATTTCAGATATTAGAAGATCATGCGGGAGATATGTGGATTGGATCAAATGAAGATGGTTTAGTTAGATACGATCATAAAACTTCTTATTCGATTTTAAATAATGGAAAACCGTTTATTCAACCTGTCGCATTAGTTGAGGATGCAAAAAAACAGATTTGGGTTGGTCATCGTAATGGACTTACATGCCTTGTTAATGGTCATCCTGTAAAACAACTGTTGCAAGGCATTCGTGTTCGCTCCTTGTATTTTGATTCTAAAGGCCTCCTATGGATCGGAACATGGGGAAATGGTTTGTATTGTTTGGATGGCGAGCACATGGAAAATTTTAATCAAAAAAATGGTTCTTTGCCAGGAGACTTTGTGCATTCACTAGCTGAGGATCAAAATGGAAATATTTGGATTGGTACTGGTGCGGGATTAGTAAAATATAATCGAAGAACATTTATTACTTACGGAACGAAAGAAGGATTATGTAATTCTTATGTTGGTTCCATTGCGGTCGATCCGTCAGGTAATATTTGGTTTCATACTGATTTATGCATCATGCGATTTGATGGAAATACTTTTATTTCTTATTCTAAAAATGAAGGACTTGCCACGAACACTTTTTATCTGCTAAAGTCGGACACTTTAGGTCAGATTTGGATTGGTGGAAATAAAGGGATTGATCGTTTGCGTGTTGACGCTTTAGGTCGCGTTCTATCCGTTAAAAATTATTCCAGAAACGAGGGATTTCGTGGTATAGAATGTAATTCACGAGCAGTTTGTCTTGCTCGAGATGGATGTTTGTGGTTTGGGACAGTTAAAGGTGTCATTCGTTTCAATCCAGTTAAAGATGTAACAGAAGATTTTATTCCTCCGATTCATCTTTCTTCTATCAGTTTATTTATGGAAAAAACAGATTGGGCATATTCTGGTGCAAAAGAAAACGGTTGGTTTCATTTACCCGATCTGCTTGAATTAAATTATGAGCAGAATTATTTGACATTTACATATGAAGCAATAAATCTTGAAAATCCAGAATCAACGCGATATAAATTTATGCTTGTTGGTTTTGATTCTACTTGGCAAAAAGTTACCGCTGCAAAGCAATTTACATATACCAATCTTTCGCCGGGGAAATATATTTTTAAAGTTTTGGCCTCGAATGGAAATGGAAATTGGAATCCGATACCTGCAATTTCTTGCGAAATAACCATTCTCAAACCACCGCCTCCGATCTGGAGAACTTGGTGGTTTATAGTCTTATCGATTCTTATAATTGCCGCAGTACTTGTTGTTTTTGTAAAATACAGAACACGAAGAATTGTTGAACATCGAAAATTACTGGAAAAAGAAGTTAAACTCCGTACACTTGAAATCAGTAGGCAGAACGAAGAAAAAACGGTTTTGTTGAAGGAAATTCATCATCGTGTAAAAAATAATTTACAAATAATTTCAAGCTTGTTGAATCTTCAAGCCGAAGGAATTACAGATAAAAAAGTGCTTTCGTTATTTGAAGATTGTCGGCATCGTGTAAATTCAATGGCGCTCATTCACCAGAAAATGTATCAAAGTAATAATCTGGTAAATATTGATATTAGAAATTATATCGATGAATTGATTCGTTCTCTAATTGATGCTTATGAAACTAAAAAGTCAATTCACTTACATACGGAAATAGAAGATCATCTTTTCCGAATTGACACTATTGTTCCTTTAGGTTTGATTTTAAATGAAATCATTTCCAATTCATTAAAATATGCTTTTGAAGGAAAAGAAGAAGGAGAACTTATTGTTTCACTTCATAAAATCGATCTCAATAAATTTGTATTGGAAGTTTCCGACAATGGAGGTGGAATTCCTGCTGATGTGAATTTTGAAAAGGCAGAAACGCTGGGATTACAATTAATTCAAATGCTCAGCGGCCAGATCAACGGGAAGGTTTTGATGGAGCAAAATGGCGGAACAAAATATAGAATTGAATTTGAGGAAGAGGTGAAAGATCGCTTTTAGAAAGGCCCAGTATTCTAATCGAAAAATGGTCTAAAAACAAAAACGCCCTCATATTTTTATGAAGGCGTTTTTAAGGGAGAATTTATTTTATTGAATGCTGAGCTTTTTCTCAAGCTCTTCGATATACGCTCTGAAACGTTTATCGGTATCCATCAAATTATTTACTGTTCTACAAGCATGAAGTACAGTTGCGTGATCTTTTCCTCCACAATGCATACCGATGGTTGCTAAAGACGACTTGGTCATGCTTTTTGCAAAATACATTGCGATCTGACGAGCCTGAACAACTTCACGCTTACGTGTTTTGGATTTAAGTAATTCAATTGGAAGATCGAAATAGTCACAAACCACTTTCTGGATGTAATCGATAGAAACTTCGCGAGCTGTATTCTTCACGAACTTGTCGATCATCTGTTTTGCAAGATCGAGGGTGATTGCTTTTTTGTTCAAAGAAGCCTGAGCCAACAATGAAATATAAGCACCTTCAAGTTCACGGATATTGGTAGTGATACTGTAAGCCAGATATTCAACTACTTCACGAGGAAGTTCAATTCCATCAATGTATAATTTCTTTTCAAGAATTGCGATTCTGGTTTCAAGACCAGGAATCTGAAGATCAGCTGAAAGTCCCCATTTAAAACGAGACAAAAGGCGTTGCTCCATTCCTTGCATTTCAACAGGCGGTTTATCAGCAGTTAAAACGAGCTGCTTTCCTGTTTGGTGAAGATGATTGAAGATATGGAAGAATACATCCTGAGTTTTGTCTTTTCCAGCAAAGAATTGTACGTCATCAATGATGAGTACGTCAATCATTTGGTAGAAATGGATGAAATCGTTTTGATTATTGTTTTTCACGGCATCAATAAATTGGTGCGTGAATTTTTCAGATGAAACATACAATACGGTTTTGCCCGGGTGTTTGTATTTTATCTGTAATCCAATTGCATGCGCGAGGTGAGTTTTTCCAAGTCCAACACCACCATAGATAAGGAGTGGGTTGAAAGCAGTTCCACCTGGTTTCTCAGCAACTGCCCAACCTGCAGAACGTGCAAGACGATTACAATCACCTTCTACCAAATTCTCAAATGAATAATTGACATTCAATTGCGATTCAACAGAAACTTTTTTCAATCCTGGAATGATGAAAGGATTGCGAATAGTTTTGGTATTCATATCCACCGGCATGTTTACCGAAGGATTTTTTGCATCACGACGATTAGATGTCGGGATTTTTACGGTGTATGGTTTTGTGTTGGAGCTGAATGCATTCTCCATGATAATGGAATACTCGAGCTTACCGTCGTTACCAAGTTCTTTCTTAATCGTTTTCTTAAGTAGTGTGATATAATGTTCTTCCAACCATTCGTAAAAAAACTGACTTGGCACCTGTATTGTCAAAACACTCTGAGCGAGTTTAAGAGCTTTAATAGGTTCAAACCAGGTTTTGAAACTTTGAGTACTTACATTATCCCTGATGATGTTTAAGCAACTATCCCAGACTTTATCGTGTGATTTCTCCATTCTTAAAAACTCCTGTCGTATATGAGGGTGATGTGGGTGATTTTCTTTCGTGTCCCAAAATTATCATTTCAGAGACGATAACAACTATTTATTAGCATATTTATTTTAAAAAATTTTCATCAAACGCTTGACTTTTTGGATATAATAACAGAGTTGGTTTCCAGCGTGTTTTTTCTTGTTTTTTTATTCGTGGAAATTGTTATTTTACCCAGCCGTATTCCTGCCCATCCAACTTGTGTGATATAACAATCTTTTCCTTCTCTATTTTTTAATATCACTGGTTTATCTAGAAAAGTATGTGTATGTGCACCTATTATTACGTCAATTCCCAATGATTTTTTTGCTAAAACGATGTCACTGACTTTTTCATTTTCATATTTATAACCCAGATGTGATAGACAAATAACAACATCACAATCTTTTTCTTTTCGCAGCGTGTGTGTCATTTCTGCTGCTTTTACAATAGGATCTTGATATATTGTTTTTCCGTAAAGACGACTATCTACTAATCCTGAGAGTTCTATTCCTAATCCAAACACTCCGATTTTGACACCTTCTTTTTCGAATATCTTGAAAGGTACTGTTTTTCCTTCCATAGGTGTTCCGGAAAAATCATAATTAGCACATATTAACGGGAAGCTCGCATGCTGCAATTGTTTGGCAAGATTTTCAAGTCCTCCATCAAAATCATGGTTGCCGATTGCAGAAGCATCATATCCCATTTTTGTCATCAGCTTCATCTCAATTTCTCCGCCGTACATATTGAAATACGGTGTTCCTTGAAAGATGTCTCCTGCATCCAATACCAAAACATTTTTTTCTTCTGATCGAATTTTATTAATTAAAGCAGCTCTTCGTTCTACACCGCCTAATCCTGCATACTTGGGATCATTATCTGGAAAAGGATCAATGTGACTATGAACATCGTTCGTATGCAGAATAACGATACGAACATGATTATCATTATCCGTCTTAAACGCACTGTTGAGTAAACCAAATCCCAATAAGGAACCTGCGCCCGTAATCGTCCGTAGAAAATCTCTTCTATTTGTCATAGTAAAATCTCCCATCAAGTTTTGAGGTTAGCATATTTCCTCTTTTTGTTTCTGCATCACAATAGTCCAAAAGTGCATCTCTAATTAAAATTCCAGTAGTCTCTAATTTAATGGGATTTTTAAAGAAGTCCATTTTGTCTCCTCCATTCGCAAGGTAATCCGAAGTTACAATTCGATACGATTTAGTAGAATCAAAAACTTGTCCTTGTATAGAAACGATAGAAGGTGTTTTATCTGGATGAATTCCTAGTTTCATTCCTGCCATTGGTTGGCCGCCGGTTAAAGAAACATAACGAATTAATTCCCATGTCTTTTGTCCTGAAATTGTAATCACCACTAGTTGATTATCAAAAGGCATTAATTCAAAAATATTTCCTCTGGTAATATTTCCCTGTGGGAGTGAAGAACGTAATCCGCCCGTATTAAACAAACAGATATCTACATGCGAATTTTCGGAAATATTTTTTTCGTTTGGAACATTCACTCGTTTTAGACAAATATCAGCAACGAAATTCCCAAGCAACGTTTCAGGCCTATCTCTCTCCTTCGGCATCTGCACATCGGTTTTACCGACAATCACATTCATTAATTTATCCAATGAATCTTTGAAAGGTTTTAGGATTCTATCAGTGGCGGAATCGTATTGTAATTCCTTTTTATTCATTTCAACGTAACCTACTTCAAGTCCTGTTACTTGTGCCTGATGATGGCAAGCAACTGAAAACAGTAGAGAAAATAGTAAAGAAGTGGAAATGATTTTGCGCACGCTAATAGCAGAAAGATGTTGTACAAGTTTAATCAAAAAAAAGGGAAAATTATCAGCTAAAAATTAATTTCAAAAGACAATTTATTTTAAATGATTTTGTGTTCATATTAACAAAAAAATTCGTAAATCGTACGACGATTGAAAAGCCAATTCCACTTTACATTGGTATTTTGTCGTCTTTCATTTCTAATTTGTCAATGTAATCTGTAACCATTATAGTATGTTTATTTCAGAAACTACAATTCGTGTTCGCTATGGGGAAACTGACCGCATGGGCTATTCTTATTATGGAAATTATGCGGAATATTATGAAGTTGGTAGAGTAGAGGCTTTGCGTGAATTAGGTTGGAGTTATAAGGAAATGGAAGATGACGGAATTTTGTTGCCCGTTTATACCTTCAGTATTAAATATCTCAAGCCTGCTTTTTATGATGATTTGTTAGTGATAAAAACCAGCATCAAGGAACTTCAGGGAACCCGACTTTGTTTTGAATATGAAATGTATAATTCAAAAGGCGAAAAAATAAACGAGGGAGAAACAACACTTATTTTTGTGGATGCAAAGACTAAAAAGCCTTGCGGCGCGCCCGATGCTTTTTTAAAATTGATGAAGAATTATTTTCCTGCCTAAGTTATTTTGTCTCGATAAAACGAATTTCAATTCCTTGATTTTGCTTCAGACGAGTAATTAAATCATCTGCTGCATTTTTTCTAACGGAAAATTTTAATTTGCATTCTAATTGAAAATCCTGATCCCATTGCTGGGCATTTACCTCTTTCAGTATTTTCATAGCATCATTCATAGCATCGTATGGAAAGGATAACTCGTAAACTTCCATTATGTTTCGTTCAACGATATTGGAATTGAATAGTGCATCAGCAGCGGCTCCTTTATAAGCAGCAATTAATCCGGGAACTCCTAATAAAGAACCACCAAAATATCGCACCACTACAATCAAAATATTAGTGAGATCATTAGATAATATCTGCCCAAATATCGGTTTGCCTGCAGTGCCGGAAGGTTCTCCATCATCATTCGAACGATAAAAGATTTTGTCGGCACCTATTCTAAATGCATAACAATGATGATTGGCAGCAGAGTGCTCTTTTCGCAAAAGTTGTAAATGTTCTTTAACCTCCTCCTCCTCCTTATGGACAGGAAATGCGAAGGCAAGAAATTTACTTCCACGGTCTTTGTAAATTCCCTCGCAACTATTTTCAATCGTTTTATAGCTATCAGAAAAAAGCATAGATTTTATTTCCAAAAGCAATTAAGGCAATTGATCCAAGAGAAAGTAAAATCCCCAACCAATTTACGTTGGAGAATTTCTCTTTGAAAATGAGGAGTGCGCCTATTGCTGAAACAGCCACAATTCCCATGTTATTCACAGGGTAAAGCGCGGAGCTTTCCATGATATTACTTCCTAATGCTTTTGTTATACCATAAATAGAGAAATAATTCGGAATACCCAATAATACGCCTGCTACCAAACTTTTGGATTCAAATTTTTCTTTGAATTTAATTGCTCTGAAAATAATAATTGAAATGCCTATCAAAGCAGCACTGAAAAAACAAAAGGAAATAAAAATCGGTAGGTGTGCTGCAGGAACTAATTTTAATTGTGCATGATTTACAATTGCGTCGATTACACCACTGCCAATAAAAATCAAAGCCGGAAAAAGAAAGTATTTAAAATCAATTTTTTGATTAGCGGTTTTCTTTTCAGGCGGTAGTGAAGTAAAGTACACGGATAAAATTGCAATAACTAACCCTATAATTTTTAGGGCAGTTGCAGATTCATGATAAAAAACTATTGCAACTAACACAGGAATCACCAATGACATTTTGTTCGCCACTGTGGCTACGGACACTCCAATAGTTTGTGCAGTTTTTGCAATGAGAACAAAGATGGAAATGAATAATGCGCCAAGAAGCGGTGCAACCCAAATCCATTTTTGGGATAAGATGCAATTGGCAGGAATCGGCATCCCTGAAAGCAAAAGGCCAATGGTGCCTGCAGTTAAATGATTCACAACAATTGCCTGAAAAGTATTTACCTTAAATTTTGTAAAGGATTTTAAAATGAGAAGTAGTCCACTGTTGGTAAGGATACTTATTAGAAGCCAGATCATTCGGAAATTGAAGTATTATACCAAGTGAATAATTTATCAATACCCACAGACTCCTCTACGTTTGCAATCGAATTTAAAACAGGCGCATTGACTCCTCCGTTTATTTCTTTTTCAGCAATAAAAACTCTTGCTTCATCCCACAAATTCTGCTCTAAAAATTTATTGATCAGTGCAGCACCTCCTTCAACAAGAATGGATTCAAACTTTCGATCATGCAAAATATCAAGCGCTTGTTTTAGTGGATTTTTTGCAAAGTTGATTGCAACAAATTCAGCTCGGTCCGTGTAATAATGCGAACCTTCAATGAAAATAATAGTTGGTGCGCTTCCATCAAGAATTTTTGAATCGGACGGAATTCTGCCTTGCCTGTCGAAACTTACTCGGACAGGATTTTTCCCTTCATGTAATCGAACAGTAAGTTGCGGATTATCTGCAAGCACGGTGTTTGTACCAATCATTATGACCGACTCTTCTGATCTCCATTTATGGACTAAGGTATGTGATTCAGGAGAACTGATTATTGCGCGTTCGTCTTTTTCATCCCGTTCATGATCAATGTATCCATTGCTGGATTGAGCCCATTTTAAAATAATATAAGGCCGACTTTTCAAAATAGAAGTGAAAAATCTTCGATTTAAAAATTTCGCTTCTTCTTCCATCACACCGATTTTTACATCGGTACCATTCAAAATTAATTTTTGAATACCCTTTCCTTTGACCAATGGATTTTCGTCCAAACATCCTACAACAACATAGGGAATTTGTTTTTCAATTAGTAAATCAGAACACGGAGGCGTTTTTCCTTGGTGAGAGCAAGGTTCAAGTGTAACATATAAGATAGCTTCTTTAAGAAGAGATGGATCATTCACACTTCGAATTGCATTTACCTCTGCATGAGGTCCACCATATTGCTCATGCCAACCTTCACCAATAATCATATTATTGCATACAATCACACATCCCACCATCGGATTGGGAGCTACTTTGCCGGCACCTCTTTTTGCTAATTCAAGGGCACGCTGCATATAATATTCGTGAGAATGCACAATGCAAAGTTAATGTGTTTCGGTATTCGTATTCTCTGTTTATTTTTAATAGGGAGAATCTATTCGTTTATCGTTTACGATTAGCATTTCGAAGCTCAAATTCTATATTTGAATATTTTCAAGAAGGAAACCAAAACCTGCATACTGAAACACAGAACTTTTTGTAAATTTGCGCCGAAGAGACTCCTTAGGAGCAGAAGAATATTTTAGTTATGGCAGTTTATCGTTTCCGTATTGTTTTTGATGATCATGAGGATGTTGTCCGCGAGATTGATATTCTTGGTAAGCAATCTTATGAGGAATTTCATAGAGCGATCCAAGAATCAATTGGGTTTGACGGTTTAAAGGACGCTTCATTTTTTATGAGCGATGATTATTGGAGAAAAGGTCAGGAGTTAGCGCTAAATCCGCCTGCTCATGATGACGATGATGATGATTATCCTGCTTCCAAAAAGAAAATGGAAATACGTCATATGTCAAAATCAAAAATTGCTGATTATATCGACGATCCCCATCAGAAAATGGTCTATGTATATGATCCTGCTGTAAAATGGACATTGATGATTGAGCTTTCTAAGATTGTACCTGACGATCCCAAAGCAAATTATCCTAAGAATACAAAATCAGAAGGCACTGCCCCAAAGCAATATAAAACAACGTTGATTCCGCCTCCTTTGGATGAGGATGAAGATGAGGTAGAAGATAAAACAGTTAAGGAAAAAATTTTCATGGTAGTTGAAGGAATTGATGAAGCCGATCATCTTGGAGATTCTGAAGAGGGTGAAGATGCTCCTGTCGATTCTGAAGAAGCAGAACCAGCTGATGAGGAATCCAATGAAGAAGAGGGTGGTGAAATGGAAGCGGATGCATTTGGTGGTGGCGAAGGCGAAGAATTCTAAATTCATCTGATGAAAAAATCCCTGCTTGTTGTTATTCTTGGACCAACAGGCGTTGGCAAAACTGAAGTTACGATTCAGCTTGCAAAAAAATTCAAAACCAATATTATATCTGCCGATTCGCGTCAGTTTTATAAGGAAATTCCTATTGGTACTGCTCAACCCTCACCTTCTCAATTAATCGAAGTCAAGCATTTTTTTATTGCAAATTATTCTGTCACGGAAGCAATAGATGCAGGACGATATGGTAGAGAAGCCCGCGCGTTATTAGAAAATAAATTCAAGGAACAAACCTTGCAGTTTATGGCTGGAGGTAGTGGTTTATACATCGATGCTGTGATTGATGGATTTGATAATTTACCTGATTCGAATTCAATAATACGAGAAGACTTGCAACTGGCATTTAAAGAAAAAGGAATTCAGGTCTTGCAGGAGGAATTGGCTTTACTCGATCCAGAATTTTATACTCAAATTGATAAAGAAAATCCTGTTAGATTAATTCGTGCCATTGAAGTTTGCCGTCTTTCAGGAAAAAAATATTCGGATTTAAGAAAGGGGGCTAATGATGAACTGCCTTTTGATGTTTTGAAAATTGGATTGGATCTTCCGAGAGAGGAACTGTATGAGCGAATTAATAGAAGAGTAGAACTAATGCTGGCAGACGGACTTGAAGCAGAAGTTAGAAGTGTTTTTAATTATAGGAAATTAAACTCACTTCGTACGGTTGGTTATAAAGAATTTTTTGATTTTTTCGATGGTGTGACAACAAGAGAAAAGGCAATTGAATTGATCAAACAACATTCTAGGAATTATGCAAAACGTCAATTGACATGGTGGAGGCGCGACAAAGAAATTAATTGGTTTGAACCTTCGCAAATTTCACAAATAGAAAACCTTATTCTTTCAAAACTAGAGAAGGAAATATTATTATAAGGTTAACTAACTTTTGCTAATCGAAATTTTTCTTAGACCGAAGTTTCTTTTTTTCAGAATCTTTTTTCTTTCCTTGCAATCTTTTTTCTTTTGCGCCCTTCGTGATTTTCGTCTTTTTACGTTTTTTAACCACTTTAAACGCTTGTGCTAATATTCCATAAAATTTGTTGATGGCTTGATCCTTATTTTCATGTTGCGATCGAGCACCATCCTCTGTTATTCTTAGAACACCTTCCGAAGATAGTTTTGAATTTAACTTGACAAGCAAAATGTTTTTTTGTTCATCACTTAATATGTTAGAGTTTGGAATGTCGAATGTTATTTCAATTTTTGAAGAGACTTTATTTACATGTTGTCCACCAGCTCCACCTGATCGGGTAGCTTTAAATTTACATTCCTTAATAAGCTGTAATTCTTCCAATGACATATTGCAAAGTTAGTCAAAGCCCTTCTGGATCGCATTTAAATCAATTCTTTTTTGGCAAGCCATTATTTTGTATTTTTAGAGTAATGATGTGCCCATCCAGATTCCTTTCTTTTTTGTTACTTCTGGCATTGCCTTTGCTTGAGCTGAAAGCAGGTACTTACACTAAAATTGCCCCAGTCGAAAAGAAAGAGTTTTTTGCAAATGGAAATGTGAAAAGCGTGACGGTCATTAAAATTTCAACACCAAGGAATATTGATCTTTTTAATTTTTACAAAGAGACAAAAATCATAAAAACAGAATTTGATTCAGCGACGGGACGAAAAATTTTGCATACTGTAAGAGTTACAAAAGTGGGCATTGGAGGACGACATTGTTATGAATATTCATCGAAAATAATAAAGTATGAATTGAATGGAGATCGTAGTTATTTCGAACGATCAAAATGTGACAAAAATTATTTCATGTACAAGAATTATATAAACGGTAAAGTTTCTTTTACACATATTGAAAAGAGAAGTAGACGTAGACGATGATGAGCAAGAAAATCACTATTTGTTTTATCGCGCTTTTAATTGGGTCAACAATAAAAGCGCAAATGCCGATTTATGGTGCGGACAGTATGATGCGCCATTATACAGCTAAAATGAAACGCTATATTGATCGAGATTCCTGTTTGAATAATTTTTATTCAATGGACATTTATGGTATTTCAGTTTTTGCAGATTCGGTTTCAAAGAAAAATGGAAATCCTGAGTACAAAATAAATTGGAGTGAATTATCAATTTATAAAAACATGATGAACTCGCTTCCTAGAGATGAAGCAAAGCAAGAAATGTTAAGGAAGGGAAATAAACCATTTCTTCCAATGTTCATCAAACAACATTCACTTCCAATTGAATATTTAAAACCACGACCAACTCCACAATTACCTTTAAAAGGAATTCGTATTGCCATTGATCCTGGTCATATTGCTTCCGATACTGCCATGGGAAGAATAGAGGATAAGTATCTTTTATTTAAAACCGTTTCAGGAAAAGACAGTATTGTTATTTCTATAGCAGAAGGAATTCTTACTTGGAAAACCGCAAATGCATTAGCTATTGTTTTACGTTCTGAAGGAGCAGAGGTACTGATGACACGAAAGAAGCCAGATCTTACTGCTTTTGGTAAAACGTATAACCAATGGAAAAAAGATGATTTCAAACGCACACTTGATTCTTTGTTAAAAACGGATCCAACAAATGTTAAATTGAAAAAGATTAAAAGTGGAAAAATTCATGATGAAAATTCTATTTTCAGATATGTTTTTAGAGATTCCGAATTAAGAAAACGTGCTGAGTTGATAAATGAATTCAAGCCAGATCTGAGTGTAATTATCCATTTTAACGTGGATGAAAAAAATAAACCGTGGGATCATGCCAGCCCAAAAAATTACTGCATGACATTTATTCCGGGAAGTTTTCAGAAAAACGAATTAACAGATTCCGAGAAACGTTTCGATTTTTTACGACTTTTATTGTTGGATGATATTGAAAATAGTCTGGTTATAGCGGGGTTGACTGCACTTGAATTTAAAAGTGAATTGGAAGTTCCGCTTGCTAAATTACCTGATGCAACTTATTTAAATGATCATTGTATTGATGCAGGTTTGCCAGGAGTATTTTGCAGAAATCTTTCTTTGACGCGATTGATCCAAGGAACTGTTGTATTTGGAGAAACATTATATCAGGATAATATAAATGAATGTATTGCATTGAATAGAAAAGTTCCTTTTACTGCCGAAGGAAAGCAATCCATAACTGGAAATGAACGACTGGATGAGGTGGCGGAGGCTTATAATAAGGCAATTTTACTATGGGCAAAATCAAGGCAATAGATTACCTTTCGTCTTTGTTTCTGACCTATGAAAAAGATCAATTTCCTCCTATTTTTTGCGTTTGTGGCTTTGCAGTTGAAAGCGCAGAATAGCACTGTTGTTCAAGAAGAATCACAGCAATATGCAAGCTACGGTCAACAATCAGATTTTTTCTGGGATAGCTTAAGAACAACGCAGGGAATGCCTGTACGAACACTTACAAGCACTAGAGATGTAAATGTTTGCAGTTTAAATAAACGTGTTTTTGGATGGCATCCGTATTGGGTAGGAAGTGTTTATACCAATTATCAATGGAACCTACTTTCTGATTTTTGTTATTTCGATTATTCAGTAAGCCCAACAACTGGTAATAATACTAACGCCTCCTTCGCATGGAATACAAGCGCAGCCGTTACTGCCGCCATTGCTAATGGTGTAAACACACATATTTGCGCAACACTTTTTAGTTCTCACGCAACATTTCTTGCCAGCGCAACTGCGAAACAAACTTTTATCAATAATATAATTTCGCTTTTGCAAGCTCGTGGAGGTAATGGGGTAAATATAGATTTTGAAGGAATGGGCGCTTCTAATTCAGCACCTTTTACCGCATTTATGATTTCCTTATCCAATCAATTGCATGCTGCCATTCCAAATTCTACTGTAAGTGTTTGTCTTTATGCTGTTGACTGGAGTGCCGTTTTTGATATCGCATCGCTGAATGGTTATGTCGACTTGTTTACTGTAATGGGTTATGATTATTACTGGAGTGGAAGTACTACAGCTGGTCCTGAAGATCCTTTATATAATTTTCAGACTTCTTATAATTATACACTTTCAAAATCGATTACGTATTATTTAAAACAAGGAATGACTCCTTCAAAATTATTACTAGGATTGCCTTACTACGGACGAGAATGGGAAACGGTAAGTGCTACAACTCCTTCTGCAACGACTGGTAATTATACTTCGACAAAAACTTTTGCAGTTGTAAAGACAAACGCAAATGGATATTATTCCAACCCTCAATTGGAACCGAATAGTTTCTCAACTTATTTTACTTATATATTTTCAGGGAATAACAGACAATGTTTTTGTGATGATGCCTACAGCATGCGGAAACGATTTGATATTGTAAATCAAAGAGGAATTGGAGGAATTGGAATTTGGGCATTAGGTTACGATGACGGATACAACGATTATTGGAATGCAATCAGTGATAAATTTACAGACTGTGCAATTGTTTCTTGTAGTGATACATTATATGACATGGGTGGACCTACAAGAAATTATTATGATTCAGAAAATTACACTTCAACTATTTCTCCAACAGGAGCGTCAAGTGTTTCATTAACTTTTTCTCAATTTGATTTAGAAGCAAATTATGATTCGCTTTGGATTTATAATGGAACTTCAATTAATGCTCCATTGATTGGCGCATACACAGGAACAAATTCTCCAGGAACCGTTTCTTCAACAGGACCTTCTATTACAATTCGTTTTAAGTCGGATAACAGTACAGTTCACGCTGGATTTAATGCCATATGGAATTGTACAACTGATAATATCGCACCAACAACGCAAGTATCAACGACGCCAGGCTGGGTGACTCAAAATTTTCCTGCCACATTTACGGATACAGATAATCTTGGTGGTTCCGGATTAGAAAAATGTTTTTATCAAGTTGCGGAAAATAACGGAGCTGAATGGAGAGCAAATGATTTAAGAGGATTTTTGAATGATGATTTCGATCTGCAGCAAATAAGTTCTCAATGGACTAGTGCCACCGGAACTTGGATTGCAAATCCTTCTGGAGCCTTGGAACAGAATAATGAAGCATTGAGCAATACAAATATTCATGCTCCATTAACACAGAATCTTTCTAATCGATATTTATACCATTGGAATGGTAAAATTACTGGAACAGGAAATAATCGCAGAGCAGGGCTTCATTTTTTCTGTGATAATCCTACACTGCCTAATCGTGGAAATAATTATTTTGTTTGGTTCAGAGCTGATCAAAGTGTTTGTGAGTTTTATAAAACCACGAATGATGTTTTTACTTTGATGTATACAGTTCCAATGACGATAGGTGTTGGTGTTTGGTACGATTATAAAGTTACTTATGATAGAACCACTGGCGAAATTGCAGTTTATCAGAATGATAATTTTGTTGGAAGCTGGACTGATAATGCCATGATTTCAAATGGGAATTATGTTTCATTCCGAAGTGGTAATTGCAATTGGCAAATCGATAATTTTCAGGTATTCCGTTCTCGTTTTGCTAATGCACAGACTTCAGTTACAGTTGGAAACTGTTCAACCTGTGATTTGCAATTCGAAAATAGCAATCCATTGAGTCCTGCAGGTAGAATTCGATCGATTAATAATGATGTTGCTCATAATGTTTCAACTATAAATCAAACGGATCTCAATATAGATTGGACAGCACCGATTATGCCTTTAATTCTCGACGGCCCTGCAACTGATATTGATACGACTTTTAATTTAACTCAACTTCAAGCCAATTGGGGAAATGCGGTTGATACCAATTCTGGTCTTGCCTCGTATGCTTATGCGATTGGAACAACTTCTGGAGATTCGAATGTTGTCGCTTGGACAAATTGCGCAATGCAGGTATCAAATACTTCGCCGTTGACATTAACAGTTGGTCAATGGTATTATTATTCTGTGAGGGCATTGAATAATGCTGGTTTAGTTTCTGCAAATACTACAAGTGATGGACAAATTGCTGAAATTTCATTAGCAATCTTGGACAATGAAATACAAAATGAAATCGCCGCTTTTCCCAATCCAGTAGGAGATGAGTTGAACTTAAAGCTTTATTCTAAAAAATCTGGTGTGGGATTAATTAGAATAATGGATGCAAATGGCAAATTAGTAATGGAAGAAACAGTTTCATTTTTAGCTGGTGAAAATAAAAATATGAAATTGAATATGAATGAAGTTGAAACTGGAATCTATTTCGTCAACTTTATTTTTGATGAAAGCGTTTCAACTATTAGAATAATCAAGGATTAATATGTCAGTTAGATATTTTATTATTTTTTTGATTGTATTTTTTTCTAAGCTAAGTGTGCAAGGGCAAATTGTTTCACCATGGGAGTCTGTTGCTCCTCCAGGCACTCCAGTCTTTACGGATTTAAAAACGGCAATTAAGGAAGCTCAAGTATGTTATCGATTAGAGCTTTCAGGAACGGAATTTTTAAAAGATAAAAAAGTTCTACCTAAGGCAAATACACTTCACCAATTAATTGCATTACGATTGGTCAATAATAACCTGAAAGAACTTCCTCCGGTATTTTTAAATTTCCAAAGTCTTAAATACTTTTATTCAACAGGAAATCCATTTACATCCTTTTCAGATTCTTTAGGTATGTGGAGTGAACTTCGGTTTATGGAATTAAACGGGACTAACTTCGATACATTGCCTGAGGGGATATATGGTTGTGGGCGTTTACAATCTCTTTCTATTTCATCCAATACTGATACTTTAAAAATCTCAAAGGGTATTATTTCTTTAAATAAAATGCTTACTGAATTAAGAATTTCAAAAACGATTCTGGATACTTTACCAGTAGAGCTTTCTGAAATGTCGAAAATGTCAAAGTTGGTTTTCTATAAATGCGGGTTAAAAGAAATGCCACAACCTGTTTTGAAAATGAATCTTTTGAAAGAACTTTGGTTAGATAGTAATTCAATTTCAAATCTGCCTAGAGCAATTTCAGGGATGCAAGGTTTGACCTATCTCTCCTTGAAAGGAAATCGGATTTCCTATATTCCATCGGATATTTGTTTTTTGCAAAATCTTGCTGTTTTGGATTTGCGTGGAAATCCGATCGATCCTTATGAAATTCATGTACTTCAGGCCTTATTACCTTCCTGTAGAATTCTCTTTTGAGAATCATTTCTATTTCCAAGAAATATTACTGTTACCTTCGTTGAAATGTCAGTAGAAGAAATTATAGAGATCGACGGAAGTGATGCTGAACAGGAACTGTTCGAACATCATCGTTTTGTGGTGGATCTAGGTCAAGAAATGCTACGGATTGACAAATGGCTGCTTCATAAGTTAGCTGGCGTTTCCAGAACTAAAGTTGCCGCTGCTGCAGATGCCGGAAATATTCTTGTAAATGAAAAAGCCGTTAAACCTAGTTACAAGGTTAAGCCAAGAGATGTTATTCAGATTTTACTTCCGCATCCTCCGGTTAAATTTGAATTAATTGCCGAAGAGATTCCATTAAATATTGTTTATGAGGATAACGAATTTGTGATCATCAATAAGCAACCCGGTTTAGTCGTGCATCCTGGCTTTGGAAATTTTACAGGAACACTTGTTAACGGGTTATTATGGCATTTCAAAAATTTACCTAATACAGGGGAAGAATCTCGCCCAGGTTTAGTTCATCGTTTGGATAAAGATACTTCCGGAATTATGGTGGTTGCCAAAACTGAATTTTCGATTGCATTTCTTGCTAAACAATTTTTTGAACGAACAAATGATAGAAGATATAATGCATTAGTTTGGGGTGATTTCGATGAAGAGGAAGGAACGATTACTGGCAATATTGGACGAAGTTTAAAAGATCGTCGTGTACAGGAAGTTTTTCCTGATGGTGATTTCGGACGACATGCAGTGACGCATTGGAAAGTACTTGAGCGATTCGGATATGTAACCTTAGTAGAATGCAAATTGGAAACTGGTCGAACCCATCAGATAAGAGCACACATGCGTTGGATCGGACATCCATTATTTAATGATTCAACTTATGGTGGCGATCGTATATTAAAAGGAACTACGTTTACTCGCTATAAGCAATTCGTAGATAATTGTTTTGCACTTTGCCCACGCCAGGCGCTGCACGCAAAAAAATTAAGTTTTGTACATCCTAAAACAAAAAAGTGGGTGGAATTTGATTCTGAACTGCCTGCAGATATGACTGCGCTGTTAGCAAAATGGCGTGCCTACGTAAGTCAAAAACCTATTGAATTAGACTAGATTCTATTTTCACTGCTGGTTAATAATTGTCCATTTTTCTTCTGATAATTCATTTAGGTTTCCCAATTTAAGATCTGCAATGTCAAATCTTTTTTGGGCAAACTGAAATTCTTCGGGTACGGCAATACATTTCATGCCAGCTGCTTTAGCAGCAAGTAATCCGTTATATGAATCTTCCAAAACAAGACAATTTTGTGGTTGAACAAAAAGTTTTTTTGCTGCCGTTAGAAATACATCTGGATTTGGTTTTCCGTGCAATTCAAATTCAGCAGAACAAACTACTGAAAACTGATCCTCTATCTTAAAATGTCTGATTAATTCTTGGATAAGAAAAAGCGGAGAAGAAGAGGCGAGTGCAATAGAAAGATTTTTATTTCTAAAAAAATCAAATGATTCGATTACTCCAGGAAGAAGTTTACCCTTTTCCTTTACTAAACGAATTACTTCAAGCAGAATTTCTTTTTGGGTTTCTTCAAGCGAATAATTTTCCCACGGAGCAATGGTAAACCAATGTTCAATGACTTCCTTAATTTGTCGCCCCATCATTAATTGAAAGTCGGCTTCGCTTGGCGCACTGCTGCGGCGGCTGAATACATTTGATTCTGCAACTCGCCAATAGGGTTCTGAATCGATTAGAAGTCCATCCATATCGTAAATCACCGCTTTTATCATAGGTGTAAAATACGAAGAGAATTTGTAACGAATAAAAAAATCCTAATCTCTAAACATGGCAATTTGGAGCTTAGGATTTAAGAAATATTGTTGGTGATTTAAATGACGAATTTTTGTGTTTGAGTTTTTCCCTGGTAATTTTCTACTTGAAGAAAATATTCGCCTTCTGAATAATCTGAAATGTCAAGTTTAGCCTTTTGATCTGGAATAAAACTTGTTCGTTTTTCATAATGAATTCTTCCAAAAGCATCTAAAATCATAATGGTAGAAGATCTTGCTGCAATTGTATTTAGTTCAATGTTCAAGCAACGAAGTGAGGCGTTTTCGTTGGAGGAATTAATATTGAATTCGTTAATAAAACTAGTTGAAATAAAATATTCCATTTTAACTCCGATTTTATTTTTTGCCCACCTCAGAAAAAATTAAAAAAACCGGCCGAATATGACCCCCATGTTCGACCGGTAAAAATGATATGGGGACTATAATCCCTAAGTCTTGGTTAATGTTACAACAGGACCCATCTGTATAACATGTATATTTTCTTTGCGAAAGGCAAACCCAAAACCCATTTCACATTTCAAATGTAGTTTTAGAAATGAAGGGTCAAAAGTGCACGATTTACTTAAAAGACATTCGAAATGCCTAATAAAAATAGTAATGTATTGGTAATCAGGACTAAAGTGGTATATATAAAGACATTCGATTATCCGCCCTATTAGGACAATAACTCGGATGCGAAATCATAATTTTTATAGTCCGTTTTGATATTATACAACGTATCTCGCTCGATGGGATGACGATCAACAGCTTTAATGAGTTCAACTAATTGTTGTGTACTCATCACCGGAGTTTGTTCTTCGCTTCCCGCCATCGAATAAATTTTTGTGGTATCGTCAATTGTTCCATCAATATCATTCACTCCGAAACTTAAAGAAAGTTGTGCGTTAGTACGACCTAACATCGGCCAATATGCTTTTAGGTGAGGAATGTTGTCAAGAAAAATTCGAGCAACAGAAAAATTGCGCATGTCTTCAATTACTGAAACTTCAGGCGTAGCCGACATTTGATTATCACCATTTCTGAATTTTAATGGAATAAACGTATTAAAACCTTTTGTTCGATCCTGTAATTTCCTCAGTCGATCCATATGATCAATTCGGTTTTCGAATGATTCAATATGGCCATAAAGCATTGTTGCGTTCGAAGGAATTCCAAGCTTATGAGCTGTTTCATGAATTTCTAACCATTCTTCAGAGGTACATTTATCTTCACAAATTTGCTTTCTAATTTCTTCATTAAAAATTTCCGCACCTCCGCCAGGAAGTGAATTCAATCCATTGTCTTTTAACTTTTGTAATCCTTCTGCTACGCTAACTTTTGCTTTACGAAACATATAGTCTAATTCCACTGCAGTAAATGCCTTGATGTGAATTTCCGGCATAATCGCACGAACTTTGGAAAGTAAATCTGCGAAAAAATCAAGCGTAAGTTTTGGATGAACACCACCTACAATATGAACTTCAGTAACTGGTTTGCCCTTGTAACTTCTTACGATATCCAACATTTGTTCTGTACTCATTTCCCAAGAACCTTCTTTTTGCTTTAGTAATCTTGAATAGGAACAGAATTTACAATCGAATACACAAATGTTGGTTGGCTCAACGTGAAAATTTTTATTGAAGTAAGTATAATCTCCATGCTTTTGCTGACGAATATGATTAGCAACACTTCCTAAAAAACCAATTTCTCCTTCTTTATAAAGGATAATTCCTTCTTCCAAAGAAATTCGTTGGCCCGAAATTGCTTTCTCTGCAATTTGTTTTAAATGAAGTGGTAAATCAACATGATTCAGAATTTTGTCTATTGAGGAAACATGCGATGAATGGTTCATTTTTCGATTCTTTAATACCATGCAAAGTTAAGTATTGTCTTCTTGGAAAGTAGAAAAACCATTCACCTTTTGGACATAAAAAAAGCGAATAAACTGAATTATTCGCTTTTTAATTTGAAAATTATTTCTTAATTCTCAAGTACAATTTTTCGAGTTGCAATTCCAGTTGCGGAACGTATTTCAATCATGTAAATACCTGAAGGATTCCCTTCCAAATCAAGAAAAAGTTCTGATTCATTCAATGCATCATAATGTTGATTGAAAATTTGTTCACCAAGCATAGAATAAATTGCAATATCAAAATGCTGTGGACTTCCATTTCCAAAAGTAATTTTAAAATTTCCTTCAGTAGGAGATGGTGAAATTCCAAATACATTTTGAAGCGTGGATGTAGCAATGCCCGTTACCAAACATGCATCAGAAGTTTGTATGGAAAGTCTGCTGCCATTCAATGTAGCCCACATGCGAGTTTTTTGTCCGCTCGTAAACATATACATACAAGCATCATCTACATAATCCATGTAATTCATAAACATCACTCCAGGTGAAGTACCAGTACATGCATCAATATGTGGGAAAGTAGGACATCCATAATTTTCACCTGCTTGATTTGGTGTGTCCGAAACATTATCGGATAAAATACAAGTTCCGAAATCATCTCCCCAAATATGTGTCATATTTAGCCAGTGACCAATTTCATGTGTGGCAGTTCGACCTAAATTGTAAGGAGCCAATGTGCCTGCAACACCTACATACTGGTAAGCTAGCACAACTCCATCTACACTTGCATTTCCTCCAGGCAATGTTGCATAACCTAATACGCCACCTGAAAGATTGCAAACCCAAATGTTCAGATATTTCGAATGGTCCCAAACATTTGCACCACCTGTTGAGGTTGATTTTACATGATCATCGGTTGTCCATGATGTGGTTGTGCTAGAAGTTCTTTCAATGCCATCAGTCCAATTTCCAGATGGATCATGTTTTGCAAGACAAAATTCAATTTCACAATCAGCTGCAATCGCTTGCCATTGCGATGGAACTAAATTTGCATCCGTATTTGTCCGTCTATAATCATGATTCAAAACATCAATTTGAGCAAGCAGTCTTGAATCCGGAATATTTTGTGGATTGGTTCCGTAAACAACATGAAAAACCACAGGAATTACAACCACAGAGCGTGATTGATATCCGTTAGGATGATTTTGAGCAAACTGATCTGCGAATTGATTATTCGCATCGTAAGCAGCTTGTAGGCCAGGATTCAAAGCCAATTGCTGTTGTTTATAATCTTCACTTGAGCAACGGACAGTATTTTGTGCAACAATAGAAGTTGTGCTGAGCAAAAGAATTGTTAAATGAGAAAGTAGGATTTTTTTCATCGAAATGTTCTTTTAAATTGTTTTCTAAAGATAGCACTTATGGAAATAAAATCCAATCTGGAGGATTTTGACTTTAGATAAAAAAAGAAGCCGAATCTTTCGAGACGGCTTCTTATCTTAATTATTGAATTTATTATCTGTTGATCATAATGCGTTTTACTGTTGTTTGTGAGCCTGCAGTTATTTCAACAAAATAAACACCATTTGGTTCTGTGCTCATATCCAATGTAAACATACCACCGTTAGATTTTAATTCTCCAAATTGTTGAACGGTTTGTCCAAGTGGGTTGATCACTTTTACATTTAAATCTTTCTGAGATTCCAAAGCAATATTCAAATTGAATACACCTGTAGAAGGATTTGGGAAAAGATTTATCAGACTTCCAAGTTCTGAATTCTCAATACCTGTGCTATTCATAATATTGATATCATCAATATATGTATTGTCTTCGTAATCACTTATGTTTCTGAACTTCACATAAAGTGTTGTTGAAGATTGGTATGGAAGTAAAGAAACTGTTTCAAGTCTCCATTGTGAAGCACTCGGTACAAATCCAACTGTATTACTTGAAAGCGGAGGTGCAGTTGATAAAGCAGTCCCCCATTTCTTATAAACCGAAGTCCATGTTGCGCCACAATTGGAAGAAACCAAAACTTCTAATGTATCAGACATTGTTTGTGGAACCGTCCAATAGGTATTTGCCACTTGGAAAGTTAATACTGGACTTGTAACTGTAGAAAGATTTAGAGGAGGTGCAGTCATTTCATCGATTTGACCATTTCCACCTTGGTAACCCCAATTATCCATTTTGGCAGAAGCAACTCCTGTTTTAGCGCAAGCAGTAGTTCGTGCCCATGTTACGCCCCCATCAGGGTTATTTAACGCCCATCCAGCAGGAACGAAAGTTGTGCCTTCAAATCCTTCAAAGAATGGAAGAGAACCACCACCAGCGACACAAGTAAATGTGGAAGTAGTTTGGTCGTTTGTTGCCAATCCATCTGCCACATTATTCGGCATGCTAGTATAACAAGTAAATGTATGTGTAGCTGCTGTAGTTGTTACAGAAGGTAACGCCACAATTGCAGTTGATCCAGGTGTTAATGTACCGCTCCAAGAATAAGTTTGGTTTGCAGTTGCATCAACACGATAATTAATTGTGCAAGAGGTTAAATTATTACTTCCAAAATTCTTTAATGTAACAGAAGGAATAAAAGAAGTACCACAAATGTTTCCATTTGGAGTTCCAATTGCAAATATTCCAGCGTCGTTACTTACTGTAACTGGTGCACCACAAGCTGTAGAAGTTTGTAAAGCATTATATGGCGCTGTATTTAAAACTGCAAGCATTCTGGTCTTCTGATTTGCAGTAAATAAATTAAGACAAACGTCATCGGAATAATCCATGTAATTCTCATACATGATTCCTGGATTTGTAGTTGCACAGCCATCAGTATGCGGGTAAGTAAAACATCCTGAAGTTGCATCAGCTTGGTTTGGTGTATCAGCACAAAGGTCAGATCCGGTACAAGCTCCACCATCATCACCCCAAATGTGATAAAGATTAAAACAATGGGAGAATTCATGAGTTACAGTACGTCCACGATCGAATGGTGCTGCAATTCCAGAAAATGTTCCATATGAAGTGTAATTACTTCCGAAACAAGTATAGTCAATTGCAACTCCAAATGTAGTTGTGGTGCTTCCTGTTGGAAATTCACCGTAACCAAGTAAACCACCTGTTAAATTACAAACCCAAATATTAAGATATCTGGTTGGGTCCCAAATATTCAATCCACCATTTGCATAATGTTTAACATTATCGTTGGTTGACCAAGATGTAGAAGCAGTACCATATTGACGAGTTTCTAATCCTGTTGTTGCATTACCTAAAGGATCTACTTGTGCAAGGCAAAATTGAATGGTTGTGTTTGCCGCTGCCGACCAATGACTATTTGCATCTGCGTTTGTACGTCCAAAATCTTCATTCATTACCTGCAGTTGAGACATCACCTGATTGAGTGAAATATTTTGTGCAGCAGAACCATATACGCAATGAACTACAATAGGACATGTAATTACCATTTGAACAGTTGGCCCACTTTGGTTTTGATGTGCACTGATATAATTCTGAATGCTTTGCTCATATGCATTTCTTTGCGCAGCATATTCTGGATTAGTTGAATTAATGTAACCCAACCGATCTTCATTCATTTTTTCCTGATCAGCAGGAATAACGTTGTGCATATCGAAACGAATCATCGATTTGTATGCAACATTAGTTGCATCATTCGCATTCATTTCTCCAAGATTCGGCATTGAAGGGTAAATTTGCTTGCTTTTTGAAACCTGAGCAAAAGCCAGATTAAAAACCAAACAAGCACTGAGGATAGTAACTGATTTTTTTTTCATGCGTTTTCTTTTTTGAGCAAGTGGTTAGTTGGTCGGCATTGAGGAATAGTGAAGATCAGAAAATAGGACCACCAAAACAAGTAAAAACACTTATTTTTCTGAGCCTTTTAGATGAAATCATAAAAAACTTCGTCTAATTTTTCTAAAATGTCATATATAAGGGCACGAATTTGCATTTTTGCATAAATGATTAAGAAAATTCTTTTAGTAGAGGATGAGGAAAACCTGTTGAAAACTATTCGGCTAAATCTGGAGTTGGAGGGATTTGAGGTGATAAGTGCAATTGATGGGGCGAGTGCTGTACGAATTTTTGAAACTGGTGAATTTGATTTAGTTGTTTTGGATGTAATGCTACCGATTCTGGATGGGTTTGGCGTTTGTGAAGCCATTCGGAAAAAGGATAAAACAATTCCCATCTTATTTTTAACTGCTAAATCTACAGGTGAGGATAAAATCAAAGGATTAAAAATCGGGGGCGACGATTATATTACCAAACCCTTTAATCTAGAGGAATTTCTATTGCGAGTTCATAACCTTCTTCGCCGTTCATTAAAAAAAGAAAGAAAGTATGCCTATGATACTTTCAATTTCGGAAATAACAGCGTCAATTTTGCAACTTATCAGGCAAACGGAGTTAATGGTAATGTGCTTTTGTCAAAACGAGAAATAGAATTATTTAAATTGTTGCTGGATAAAAAGGGTGAAGTTGTTTCTCGTGATGAAATTTTAGAAAAGCTCTGGAATGATGATGCATTGCCAACGGCGAGAGCAATTGATAATTATATCCTGAATTATCGAAAATATTTTGAAGTCAATCCTAAGGAACCCAAACACTTTTTTTCTATCCGTGGCGTTGGCTATAAATTTAGGGAATAGCTGGTAAGATTTTATGCTGTTATCTATTGCTTCCCATTTTTATTTTTACTGAATCTTTCATAGGGCTATCCATTTTCTTTTTTAAAGAATCTGCCGGAATTTTATTGTTGTCTTCTTTGTTTTCTCCGAATTCAGCAATGAGAAATGCAATTGAAAGTGCCAAGAGCACTGCAATAAAAATTTTGCGATAACGATAAAGTGGTGTACGGTAAAGTGGGTTGGTCATGCGTTGATAATTCTGCATGACTTTGCCAAAATCTTTATGTTCCGCGATTTTTTCTTCTCGTGGCTCCTTTGGGTCTATATCGAATTTAAAGTTTGTCATGGTTATCTTCCTCCGGATTTAAGAAGGAGTAGTTTGAGTTTTTCCAATATTCTATAAGTGCGAACTTTTGCGTTGTTTTCTGTAATTCCTATAATTTCGCCTATTTCATTAAAGGGGCGCTTTTCAAAAAAACGAAGTTCGATGAGTTGCATTTCTTCTGTAGTAAGCGTACTTAATACGCGAAGTAATAACTTCTGATTTTCTTCAGAATCATTTTCTCCACCTTCAACCATTATTTTACTCAGATCAGATTTATCGAGACTTACAATTCGTTCTCGATTATTTTTGCGAAAAAATAAATTTATTTCATTGGAAGCAATTCGAAATAGCCAGGCTGAAAATGGGACACCTCGATAGGTGTACTTACTAAGCGCTAACATCGCTTTTAGAAAAGTGTTTGCTGCAATGTCACCCGATTCATCTTCATCACCAATTCTTCTGAAAACAAAAACATAAACTTGGCGATAGTATTTTTCATAAAGCACACCGAATTTCGATGGATCGGATTTCGCCGCTTCCACGATTGCAAGCTCGGTCCGAAGATATGCTTCGGTTTTGTGGTGCTCGTTCACTATTCGGCTTTTTTTGTTCCTAATGCTTTAGTTAAAGGAAAGATACAGAAAGTACCCTTTTTGTTTTAGGGTTAACGTAAAAATAGGACTATTGAATTTTAATTGAAATTGGTTTTGGGCCTGTATCGTTATTTGTTTTTTGATTGGGCTGTAGGTTAAGATTTTCATTTTTTGTCTTCACATATTCCAAAGTTTCAATTTTTGGTTGCCCTTTTTCAATGCCCTCTAATTTAATTTTAAGTGAATTGTCTTTTTGAAGCAAATAAGAAATTCGTTGAGGGAAATTATTTTCTTTGTTTTCAAAAATAGCATTATGGTCATCACCATGAATTAATTTGAAAAGTGTCGGCTCCTTTTTGGGTGGGATAGTCACAATATAAAAAGGCACGCCTTCCACCACATCAATTTTGAGATTCTCTTTGAAAAGTGTATCTCCTTCGGGCGACATAGAACATCCGAAACCTATCATTCCTTTTCCTTCACGTTGCCATGTTTCGCTGAAAATAACCGTATTGATATCTGTTCCCTGCCATCGCCCAACTAACCAACTGATGTCTTCGGTTTGTCCTCCATTATTTCCACATGAACAAACAAAAACAACAATTCCTATAATTGAAATCCGAAAATTTTTTTTCATACATGGCGAAATTAATGGATTTTGGAGTAAGATGAACATGTTGTCTGTATTCAACTCCAAAAAAAAGCACCGCTCAAATGCTGAGCGATGCCGTTGGAAAACTAGTCAAACGTAAAACTATTTTGAAACTGGAAATTTTGCTAACACCTCTTTGACTGCATCTTTGTGAATCGTAAACGTCATCATCTTTAATTTCACATAATCTTCATGGTAATAAAAATAACCTGGATTTTGCGGATTATTCCGACTACTGCTTCCTGAATCTTTTATAAGAAACCACATGCCATTTGATTTTTCACACCAACCAACTAAGTGAATTCCGTGATCATCGGTTGTTGCACCATTACTATAGCGAAGTTGTCTTGCATTTTCATCAATGAAATCATGTGGTATATCGTAGGACGGAATCATAGCAACTCCAAGTTGAGGATTTAATCCGCTTTCAGAAACATCACCACCGATTGCAATACTATAACCTGCTTTTATTCCATTCTTAATAATTTCCATATAAGTATCAAGTGGAACATTATAATAATCTGCCGAGTGCCACCAATTGTCTGGAACATTATATTCTGCTTTTGTCCAATAAGGAGATTGCATTAAGGACATAAATTCGCAATAATCTTCTGGATTTAATTTACACACATCGTGTAAATAAGCCTGTGGCGTAATTGGTCGTTGATCCTTAATTTCAATTACTGTAGGTGGCACGCCCATATTTTCGTTCATGATTGATTTCACGGTATTGACTACTGCAATTTCATCCCATGCACCACTAGCTTTTACATTTTGCAAATATTTATTGAGTTCATCAAACATACTTGCATGATCATAAAAAGGTTGATTTGGTTTTAATCCAGTATAACTATCATATGGAACAATTCCATATTGTTTCATCATTCTTGTGACGGCGTTACTTTCTGATCCTTCACCGAAAGCCGAGTTACCCCGTGTTCGAACAAACTCTTTCGTTTTTTCCACATATTCCCAGTAAACAATATACGACTGGGAAAGATGGAGATCTTGTTTTGAGATTCGGTTGATTTCTGTTTCATAGAAGGAGAGTGTTGAAAAGCACCAACATGTGTTAGTAGCGCCCTGCGATATCGCGGGTGTTGTGAATACTGTTTTGAATTCGGTCATGGATTTCGGAACGACGACGTTCGTGTAATCCATCATAAAACGTTTTTCTTCCTCTTTAGGCTTTCCATTATTGTAAGCATCGAGGTTTTGATGAATGCGTTTAATAAATGGATTAGAATAAGGTTGTAATCCGCCTTTGTTGTGTTGCGCATTTGCAATTCCCGAAGCAGAGAATACAAACGCAAAAAGGATTATTCGTTTCATGATTTATTTTGATCAATGTTAAGTGACACGCTTGAAGGGCCGAATTTAACTTTAATGCCTATTCGACAATAAGATTTCGATGAAAAGTACGTGAAGTAGCATGGCTAGTACTTTTTTGTGGACGAAAAATACTCAAACCCTGTTAATGAACTGTTGAAAGATTTTTTTTGTAATGTTCTAATACAGCATTTTCAAATCGGATAATATTAGATCGAATTCCTGAAATGTTTAGCCTGACATTCATGGCAGGTTGTCCGAATTTGACATTTTCCCAACTGGCAAATTCTGAAATGAATTTATTGGAACTTTTAGAAGTATTATATACTGCCAAGATATGTAGAAGTGATTCCTCTTGTTCTTCACTAGGAAGGTTGGCAACACTCTTATTCTGAAAATCTAGTAACAGATTTTTAAGTTTTGTTGCGCGTCCGCTTTTTATAAAATAATGAAGGGCCCATTGCTGATTAAGTTGTGACAAAATGCTTTCATTTTTGAGGGTGTCATTAAATCCATCAGCATATTGATTTAAAATTGCAAGGATTTCACTTGAACTTGATTTTAATTCATTCACCTTAGAAGTGAAGTCTGCCCTTAATGAATCAGACATTATTTTTGTAGAATCTATTTGACTCAAGGTTGCTGCGTAATTTCCTTCCCGTTCAATTATCGCCAATGAATCTGTAACATTATTCGTTGCACCAGTTTCTTTACTGATTTCCTTTCCTATTTTTTTGCCGAATACGGAAGCCTGATAAAATACATAAGCTAGTAAAGCACATCCCAGCGTAATAATGAGAATCCATTTTATTTTCCCCCTTGATTTTTTTGGAGGAAGAGAGGGTTGATTCCAATTTTGGGGTGGAGTATTTAAGTTTTGATTGTTGTTCATTTGGTTGGGAATGGAATTGCTAAATTGTCAGTACAAAATTGATTAAACATTTGATCATTGTATAAATTCTGTTCCGGTAAATAATAAATTACACCTTGTATTTTTCTTATTGAATCCATAAAACTACATTCTTCATAAAACCGAATTCGCTGGTTTGGTTTTTGGTTATGCTGATAATAGTAAGTCTGTAATTCATTGTACCACCAACCCGAAATTGCATAATATTCTTGATCCAGATTTTTCTCAATAGCAATTAGGTCATTACAATATTTCATCTTGTTTATTCGTTTCGAACGTTCCGAAAAAATTGGCCCACTAAATGGATCAATAAAAATTTCCTGACCTGAGATATTAAATTTTATGGAAAAGGCAGAAGATTCCGATCCTCGCAATGGATCCGTTAAATTAATACTGAATAAAAAAGGCGCAGTCATATAAATAAGTGTTGCATTTCGCATTTGTTTTTGATTTAACATAACAGCGACCATAATAAAATAGAAAGGAATTGCAGGTACCATATAACCGGCTTTTTGAGGAAGTCTTAAATAGGAGGCAATGTGTAAAAGAATAATTACTACACAAACTAAAATTAATCTTTCCGAAGAAAATAGGGTAACTGCATTTAATTGTTTTTTGAAAGCATTTCGAATCCCGATTAATTTATAAAAACCGAGTACCATAATTCCTAACAAACCAAAAACTCCAATCGTCGCTTTGAAAATTACTTTTGTCAACGGAGGATATGGAAACTGATCGCTGTAATCAAAAAATGTTTTTCCATAATTTAAATAAGCTGGAACAAACCATAAAATACCGATAACAATGGATGGAATAGCAATTTTCATAAAATCTTTTACGGATGATTTCCAATCCAGCGTACTCCAAATTATAATTAACCATGGAAGAAGAAATATTTCACTGGTTAGTCTACATCCTGTTGCCATGCCTAGGAAAATGCCACACACCAAAAATTTCTGATCCAATAAGTAATAAAATGACATCATTACAAAAGCAACGGTCCATGCAAAATCAATTGTGTAAGTGCCAGCAATATAAAAAACAGGTGTGAAGCAAAACAATAGGGAAGCGGGAAATGCCCCAGCAAGTTGAATTTTACGAAGTGCCTTGTAGAAAAAAACAACTGCAACAATACTTGCTAAAACACTGAATGAATTATAAATCCATGCAGGTTGATCATAAATTATGCGGTAAACGTATTCTTGTAAAGGATGTCCGGGAAATCGAGAAGCCAAATAATGCCCCGTTTGTTTCATCAGAAAAGCATTCACTACAAGTCCCCATGAATCTTCTTCAACACCGTAACCATCAAAAATAAAAGGTATACGTGTTAGAAACGTAATCGCTGCTAACAGTAAAACCGAATATTTTTCGAAAAGTATTTTCATTAATTCTCAGAAATTTCTCTTTGGCGGAGTACCTCAAACAACACAATTCCAGTAGCAACAGAAACATTCAAAGAAGAAATTTTTCCGCGCATTGGAATTAATATTTTTATGTCGGAGCGTTTAATATACTCCGGTGAAATTCCATCTTCTTCTGATCCCATAAGAATGGCAAGTGGGCCTGACAAATCTGTGGAGTAATGCGGCGTACTTCCTTTTTCAGTACAAGAAGCAATTCGTAAACCTGATTCTTTTAGAAATTCAAGAGTGTCTTTCAAATTATCTTCTCTACAAACAGGAATGGAATGTAAAGCACCTGCAGAAGTTTTAACAGCATCGGCACCAACTTGTGCAGATCCGCGTGTGGGAATGATGATTGCATCAACGCCTGCGCATTCAGCACTACGCGCGATGGCTCCGAAATTTCGTACATCTGTTATTCTGTCGAGAATTAAAATCAATGGAGTTCTCCCAGCTTCAAAAATTGTTGGAAGCAAATCTTCAATTTTGAAATATGAGACAGAACTTAAAAATGCAACTGCACCTTGATGATTTTTTCCTGATGCAATGCGATCCAGTTTTGCTCCCGGTACCATCACATAAAGAATATTATTTTCTTTAGTGAGTTTGCGCAATTCAGCAGACAAATCACTTTTTAATCCTTCCTGAATAAAAAGTTTATCAATTTCTTTTCCTGCACGAATTGCTTCAGTGACTGCGTGGATTCCGTAGATCATAGATGAAGCATCTCCACCTGAATCTGTTTTCTTTGATCTGTAATGTTCGTTTCTCAATTTATCTCAGTGTATAAACATGTCCTTGTCGCCATGAATCAACGGCAGTAATCCAATTTACTCGGTAATCAGGGTTTCTTGAAAGAGCAAATTCCTGATCTGTAAATCCATTATTCTTATGTTCAAAAACAAAACTTAGCCCATTTGTATTTCCACCATTTCCATAAATCCAAGTTTCGCTGGAAGCATTTCGGTAAACATTTTCTGGCGGTCCGAAAATTAAATAAATCATACCGCGATCAGTTTTCCAACCTTCCTTCTCTGTACCGAAAAGTACATTTGTTGCTTCTACACGATTATAAAAATTTCTGATTATTTCCCGAGCACGCTCTTCACTTCCAGTATTATTTAACCAGAAGGCATCCACCGCTTTTTTTACATTAATGGCTGTGTCCATTTTTTGATATTCGTCATAAGCAGTGAGGTAACGCAAAGGATAAACTAATTGTCGCGCAATAATAATTTTTGGAAATTCTTCATGGAAATGGGCGATGGTACATCCATTATTCGTGCTTGAATCGACGCTGAAAGTATAAAATCCTTCATTTGGCAAATCAATCGGGTCATGAGGAGCAATCGTCATTGTCCAACTACTATCAGGTTTTCGAAAGTTACTATTAACATTGGTGGAGTAGGGAGGAAGCGCAGGACCTGCTTTGTTTTTGAAATAGGAAACAAAAAATTTCGTGTATGCATTGCTATAATAGCGCAAACTTATTTTTTGTTCATTTTGAATGTAAGATTTATAAATGGGAACGTCAGAATTTTCCTGGGTAAATAGAAAATTATTTCTTGCATTTTGTCCTTTATGATCCAGATAAAGTAGTTCATAACTCGATGACATTTTATTAATGTCACGAAATACGACTTCGATATAAAATGACCCATTACCATATATATCCATGTCTACAAAAGAAGCAAGTAATTTTGACTCCCCCGGTGTTCCAATGTCAGATAGAATTACGCGACCACTGTCAGAAATTACTTTTGAATATCCAATGGGGTGGACTACATAAGTTAATTGCATTCTTGCAGTATAGCCCGCATCAAAATTGTTTTTCTGATATAATAATTCATTTGAATTGACAGAAAAATACATTCGGGACATGCTATCTGTTACATTATTCACTACATATTCAGGACGCATTATTTTTGCGTCGTTGTAATATTGAACTGCAAAATTTTCTCTTGTCACTGATGTGGTAGCGATAGGTCTGCAATTCCAGAAAAATGAAACGCAAAAAATAAAAATCAGGAAGTAATTATTCTTTTTCATCTCCACTTGTCAATTCGCTATCCATTGCGCGTTCAATTAAATTTTGTGGAAGAGGTTTGTCGGCTTTCGCGCCTAAAGATTTCATTTTTTCTGCTGTTGAAATCACATTGCCGCGACCGGTATGCAATTTTTTCATAGCATCTTCATAAGTAGATTTTGCCCCATCCATTTTTTTACCTACGTCGATCAGATCATCTATAAATCCTGTAAGTTTATCAATCATGCTTCCGCCGAGACGGGCAATTTCCTGCGCATTTCTATTCTGATTTTCCTGACGCCAGATATTTGCAACTGTTCTTAAAGTTGCCAAAAGTGTTGAAGGAGAAACGATGACAATGTTTTTTGTAAAGGCATCATTAAATAATTCTGCATCTGCCTGGATCGCTGTTGCAAATGCTGGCTCAATAGGCATGAACAACAAAACAAAATCCAAGGTATTTAGCTGATAAAGTTTCTGATAATTTTTTTCGCTCAGATCGCGAATGTGTTTTTTCAAAGAAGCTACATGTTCTTTTAAGGCAGCGGCTTTTTCCTCTTCGTTTTCTGCTGAACAATAGCGTTCATATGCAACAAGCGAAACTTTAGAATCAATAATTAATTGTTTCTCTTCTGGAAGATGAATCACTACGTCAGGTAAAACCCGATTGCCTTCTTCAGCTGTCATGGATTGTTGTGTGTGATACTCATGATCTTTCCTTAAACCTGATTTTCCAAGAATCGTTTCAAGAATGTATTCACCCCAATTTCCCTGCGTTTTTGTGTCACCTTTTAATGCTTTGGTAAGGTTGTTCGCCTCTTTTGCCATTTGCTGATTTAGGTCGAACAGTTTTATGATTTCACCTTTTAATGTTGCACGTTCTTTATTTTCGTCATTGTAAACATCAGTGACCTTCTTTTCAAAATCTTTTATTTTTTCACCAAGAGGTTTAAGAAGATCATCTATCTGTGTTTTATTTTGTTCTGTGAATTTCTTGGATTTTTCTTCGAATATTTTGTTGGCAAGATTCTCAAATTCCTTTGTAAATTTTTCCTGCAATTTTTCAAGTTCTGCTTTTTGTTCCTTCAAACGTATTTCAATAGCACTTAATTCAGACTCCTTCCTTGCTAATTGATCTGTAAGTATTCCAGTTTTATTACGTTCAGCTACTAATTCATTTTCTAACTTTTCTTTTGTGATTTTATTTTGTTGTTCAACACGATTTCTTTCTTCAACGGCGGAAGTGATTTGAGCTGATAAAGCTGCGTTATTTCGATCAAGTTCCGCAGTACGTGGATCATTGGTGACTTCGGTCGTTTTATTTCTGAAAATAACCCAGGTAGCAACGACACCGATTGCAATTCCAATTAAGAGATAGAGAATATCTAGCATGAAGGGTAAAGTTAGGGAATAGTGCCGATTTGAGTGTATTTTGTTAATACAAATCAAGGATTGTCATAGCTATAAAAATCATTAAATTCAGTTAGATTTATGCCCTTATGAATAAGTATCCCGCAGAAAAAAAGAACCTTCACCCTCGAAATCCACATCGTTTTCGATATGATTTCAAAACACTTGTAAAATCTTCACCCTATTTGAAAGTTTTTGTCTTTGTTAATGAATATAAAAGTGAAACGATTGATTTTGCTAATCCTGCAGCAGTGAAGGCGCTTAATAAAGCTTTATTGAAGTTTTATTACGCAATCGATTTTTGGGATATTCCTGAAGATTACCTCTGTGCGCCAATACCGGGACGTGCGGATTATATTCATTACAGTGCTGATTTATTGGGATCCTGCAATGAAGGAAAGATTCCTATGGGCAAAGAAATTCATGTTCTTGATGTTGGTGTGGGTGC
This sequence comes from Bacteroidia bacterium, assembly GCA_038237845.1. GTDB lineage: Bacteria > Bacteroidota > Bacteroidia > Palsa-965 > Palsa-965. The sequence goes on along the minus strand of JBBRYH010000005.1, from coordinate 47,212 downwards.
GAATTGCGTTTATCCAATTATCGGAAATAAAGAATACGGCTGGAATTTTGTTGGAAGTGATATTGACCCATTAGCCGTTTCTGCAGCACAAAAAATTGTAGAATCCAATAAACAATTGATAGGTGAAATTGAAATTCGAACGCAACCTTCTTCTTATAATATTTTTAATGAAGTGATAAATGAAAATGAAGAATTTGATCTTGTAGTTTGTAATCCTCCATTTTTTGCATCAGCCCGAGAGGCGAATGAAGCGGCTTTGCGAAAAATTACAAATCTTGGCAAAACAAACGATGCTCCTGTACGGAATTTCGGAGGGCAGCAACAGGAATTGTGGACGCCTGGTGGTGAAGAAGCATTTATTGGTAGAATGATTCAGGAAAGTGCAAAATTGAAAAAGAGAATATTTTGGTTTACTAGTCTGGTTTCAAAAAAAGAGACGTTAGAAGAAATTACAAAGACTTTGAAAAAATTAAATGCAACAGATTTAAAATTAGTAGAGATGGCCCAAGGACAAAAAATAAGTAGAATTGTGGCTTGGACTTTTCTAGATGAGGAAGAACAGAACGAATGGGTGAAGAGAAGGTGGAAAAGTTAGTTTGCTGGATTTTTATCATTTGACAATTTCTCGAGCCACATTTCTTTTGTAATCTGATATTCAAAATTCAACTTCTCAGGTTCACCAAAATAACTTACTTCTATTGCTCTTGTTTTAATCGCACCCAATTTTTCAATAGCTTTTTGGGAACGAATATTTTCAGCACCGATGTGAAAAAATACTGTTTCAACAAATTGAAATGCATAATGCAACATCAATATTTTTAATTGCGGATTAAAAGTGCTTCCCCAATGATCCTTTGCAAGAAATGTATAGCCGATTAAAATTGAATTCGTCTCAGAAGAAAAGTCGTAAAATCTGGAACTGCCAATTATTTCATTTGTTTTATTATCATATACAAGAAAAGCTCCTTTTGATTCAATTGCTCCTTTGAAAAAGTTTTCAAATATTTCCCTTTTAAAACGGTCTTTATTTGGGTGTTGTTCCCAAATCAAAGGATCGCAAGCCACAGCAAAAAGTTTTTCGAAATCATCCGGATGAAGTGGAATGATTTTTACAAATTCATTTTCTAAAGTTCTTTGTAGATTAAACATCAAATGCTGTTTTAGAATAGTCCAACAAATCCGACATGAATTTTACCATCTTTAAATTGGATTGCATTTCCTTGCTGACTTCCTAAGGCGTAGGTCATTGCAAAAATTCCGGCCTTAGTTTCAAATGTTACACCCGTACCGAAGCCATAAGGCATATCGTTAGTATAGCTTCCTTGCGATGCATTTTCATACCAACAGCCATCTGCAAAAACAAAAAACCAAGAATTTTGTTCTAGTTGATATCGATATTCCAGTGTTCCAATTCCATAACTGGAAGTATAAATAGATTCTTCATCAAATCCTCGCAGCGTTTTTAATCCGCCAATCCTGAATAATTCATTTTTAAAAATGGTTCCGCTATTATACAACCATGCAGATTGTAATCCAGTTTTTATAGTGCTTCGTTTTCCAATTGGCCAGAATTTATCTATTAAAAATTCACCGCTGTATTGTGTTGAACGCAAGGAGATATTTTCATAAATGATTGGATTTAACTTTGCATTTTTTTGGATGGTTCTGTTTCCAATATCATTTATCAAAGTAAGTGAGAAACCTTTTCTGGGATTAAACCGATAATCTAATTGTTCGTGATGAAAACCAATTCCATAGGAAGTTGTGCTAATATCGGCATATTGAGGAAGTACGGTTAGACTTGAAAGTCCATAAGTAGAAAGTAAATTTGAACTTCTACGTTTCACAAAAGTATTCAGACTTGTATTTGCTGAAAATAAATATTGAAGTCCTAAAGTTTGATTAACATCCAGAAAACTAGTATCGCGTCTATATAATTTAATTGCGTAATCGATTCCTACTCGAGTTCTGAAAAGATAAGGGTAATTAAAATGTGCTTTTAAATCTTGCGTCTGTTCTTGCAATCGTCGCCAGTTTAAATCAATAATTTCTCCATGTGCAAAACTGTTTTGCAATCGTAATCTTGCATCTCCTGTAAAAAGTATTTTACCAGTTTTACTGTCTGGTAGAAATCCAACAATTCCATCAAATTGTCCTGACCTTTTTTTATCAAGATATAAGGTCAGCTTCGTGAATTTTTCTGTGAATAGTAAAGTATAAGGTTTTGATTCTTTCGCAAATGAAAGTTCTTTTAATCGTTTACTGATTGCTTGCAATTTACTTTCATTGTAAGAATCTCCAGGAGAGAAACCGATGTAGTTATAGAGATAGGGCTTTGATAAATGTAAATCACCTCTTACTTCAATACTATCAATTTTTGTATAACGATTTTTTTCAAGATGTAATTGTCCAGTTACCGTTTGTTCATTGATGAAAGAAACACTATCTAGTCTTACGGATGCAAATGGATATCCATTATTTTCACACCAATCCAGAATATCCTCTTGTAGTTTTCCAGCTTCTTTGAATTTTAATGGCCTGTTCTTCCAAAGTTTTTCACGAAATCCAATTTCACTCAAAATATCATCATCTACATTTCCTTTATTCACCTTCGCCCATTTATGTTTTAAACCTGGATTTAGAAAAGCGGTAAAAGAAAGTGAATCAACACGAATGCTATCATAGCGAGCAGCAATATAAGCGTCGTTCCAAAGCGTCTTCAGAACATTTTGCATTCCTTTTTCACGAGCAGTAGAAGTAGGATAATTTTTTTCGAAATTCACATGTCTTATGACATTTTCATTTCCGATTTCTATTATGGAAAGTGTATAAACTTTCTGTCCCGAGAGTAGCGCAGGAAGTGCAAACAAAAGGAAGAAAATTTGTAAAAATCGCATTCGTCTGTATTCAACGACGAAAGTTACCATCTATTGTTCAGTTTTTGTCTGAAAAGAGGATGTAATTGTAGATCAAGTTTGAGCTTTTGGACATGCTTCGCCATGACTAATTGCGAATTTTATTCCTATTCGCAATTCCCATGCATGTTGCTTAATGTCAAATGCGTCAGATTTGTATGATTTGGATGCATCCGGTACCCACCAGGCTTCAGTAATGAATTTCACAGCACCATATGCGACAAACTCAATTCCTGCGCCTAAAGCTCCTGTAAAATGAAATTTCTTAAAATTATTATCCGAACTAAAAACATATTCTGCACGTGGGCCAACTTTTACGTATGGAATAATAGCAAACAATTCTTTTCGGATCATCAAATAATTATTCCAAGCTGCATATTGATTTTTATATTTTTGTTCACCAACAATTCCGCCGAAATCATATTTAGCACCTTTCACGTTGTATTGTAATTCTGTGACCCAACGAAAAGTTGGATGAGATCCGAATTCAGCAAAAACTTCTGCATTATAACGCAAAAGATATTTAAGTTTCAGCTTATCATCCGGATTTTTATAATACCAATTCTGGCGACCTAAAGTTCCTCCGGCCATAATTCCCCAGCCTTGAAAAAACTGAGCATTAGCAGTTGTCATGATCAAAGTAAAAACAATACAGCTCAGCAGTTTTTTCATTTTATAAAGATAATGCAAAAAGGAGAAAATATTTGATGGTTGAGAAGGATGAATTTATTGTGTTAGCGATAAAATTATGCAGAGAGTGCTTCAACACCTTGTGCAATTTTTTTAACGAGACCTTGTAATACTTTACCCGGACCTACTTCGATAAAAGTAGTTGCACCATCTGCTGCCATATTTTGAACTGTCTGTGTCCAACGAACAGGAGCCGTCAATTGTGCAATAAGATTTTTTTGTATTTCTATTGGATCAATTGTCGGCTTAGCATTAACATTTTGATAAACGGGACAAATCGGAACCATAAAATTAGTTGCTTTGATCGCAGCTTCAAGCTCTACACTTGCAGGTTGCATACATGGAGAATGGAATCCGCCACCAACTGGTAATAACAATGCACGCTTTGCGCCAGCTGCTTTTAATAATTCACATGCTTTTGTAACACCTGTAACTGTTCCTGAAATTACAAGTTGTCCAGGACAATTATAATTTGCCGCGACTACGACATCGTCTGAAATGCCAGCACAAATTTCTTCTACTTTTGAATCTTCCATTCCAAGAACAGCGGCCATGGTAGATGCTTGTGCTTCGCAGGCCTTTTGCATCGCTAGTGCGCGTTTTGAAACTAAGACTAGTGCATCTTCAAAGTTTAACGTTTTATTTGCAACAAGAGCTGAAAATTCTCCTAAGGAATGTCCTGCCACCATATCGGGTTGAAAGGAATTGCCCAATGTTGTAGCAAGTACTACAGAATGAAGGAAGATTGCAGGTTGCGTTACTTTTGTTTGCTTCAATTCTTCATCTGTTCCGGAAAACATAATATCCGTAATTCGAAAGCCTAATATGGTATTGGCTTTTTCCAGCATTTCTTTTGCTAATGGATTGGAATCATAAAGATCCTTTGCCATTCCTATAAACTGTGATCCTTGTCCCGGAAAAACGTATGCTTTTTTCATATAATTTGAATTTTGACGAAGATAAGCCTTGCATTTTATTATTTACAAAAACAGCCATTCCTTTTTTAAGTGAATGGCTGTTGAAATGTTTTGTGAATTTATTATCTGCGCATAAAACGCAGGATGGTGAGGAATAAATTAATAAAAGTAATATAGAGACTTAGCGCCATGAAAACCGCCATTTTTGGTTGAGTGGTTCCAACTTGTTCGCCCATTTGACGAACCATTTGCATTTTCCAAGCAATTAATCCGGTGAAAACGATAATACAAACGATATCAATGATAAGAGAAAGTTGAGAACTCTGCATAAACATATTCATGACCATCGCCAATACAATTCCGATAACACCGAAAACCATAATCATTCCGAATTTCGATAAATCAGCTTTCGTTGTATAACCAGCGACGGCCATGATTCCGAAAGTGCCTGCAGTAATTCCGAATGCTTTCGCAATTGCAATTGGATCATAAGCAAGAAAAACAGTACTCAAACTTATTCCCATTAAAGAAGCGTAGCCTACAAATAAAGCAATCATGACTCCGAATGAAAGTTTTTCCATTCCGAAATTCATGACTAAAACAATTGCAATAGGACTTAATAAAGCGATCCAGAAAAGTGGAGTAGGTTTTCCTGTTGTATTATTAAAAAGCATGTAGATTAAATCAGATGTTGCAAAGGCATAGGCAATGCTCGCTGAAATTACCATTGCTAAAAACATCCAGCCGAAAACCTGTGTTACAAAAGCTTTTGCTGAAGCTGCGGAAACTTGTTCTTTACTGAACGCATTTTCCTGTGGCATGTAAGTATTCATAGAAAAATTTATTTAAAGATGAAATTGCTTAGAAAGATAATTAATGTAAACGTTGGCCAATTAATTTAATAAATTCTGAACGCGTTGTTTCCTTAAGAAAAGCTCCTGTAAAAGCAGAAGTTGTAGTAACGGAATTTTGTTTTTGAATACCGCGCATTTGCATGCAAAGATGAGAAGCTTCAATTACAACTCCAACACCCATAGGATTCATAGTTTCCTGAATACAATCTCTTATTTGGTCAGTTAAACGTTCCTGAACTTGAAGTCGACGAGCAAATGCATCTACAACACGAGGGATTTTACTCAGTCCAACTACACAACCATTTGGAATATAAGCTACATGCGCTTTACCGAAAAATGGAAGCATGTGATGTTCGCAAAGTGAATACACTTCAATATCCTTTACAATAACCATTTGGGAATATTTTTCTTTGAACATCGCCGAACGAAGAATCTCTGCAGGGTCAAGATCATATCCATGTGTCAAAAATTGCAATGCTTTTGCAACACGTTCAGGAGTTTTAGCCAAACCTTCACGAACGGGATCTTCTCCGATTTCTTCTAAAATCGTTTTGTATTTGCTTGCTAAACTGTCAATAGTAACCTGATTGTATTGATCAATTTTTTTATATCCGAATTCTTCTGCCATATTTCAGTTATGCTTTATTAGCGATTGGTTAATAGTTATTAGCGATTAATAGGTAGTATAGTTTGCCTTTATACTATTCGCCCTTAACAATTAGATAGGCATTACGATTTGCCAAAGTATTCTACGTAATTATTTTCTGTTTCTACTAATTTGATACAATGTAAGAGAGCCCCTGCATCCTTGACTGGTTTTTCAATTTCATTCCAAATAGCAATGGCAACATTTTCAGTTGAAGTCATTATTCCTTTTAGAAAATCAACGTCCATATTTAAATTACGGTGATCAAGTTTTTCTATCACTTTGGAACGAACAATAGAACTCAGGTCTTTCAAATTCATAACATAACCCAATTCCGGCTTTACTATGCCCTTCACAGTTATAAACAGTTCATAATTATGACCATGCCAATTGGGATTAGCACATCCACCAAACATTTCAGTGTTTTGTGTATCATTTAACTCGGGCCTGAAAAGCCTGTGCGCTGCAGTAAATCGTTCTCTTCTCGTGATATAAACCATTTCGAGTACAAATATAAGGCGAAAATAAGATTTTGGATATGAATTTGATTATGAAGCTATAGCTAAATCCTATATTTAGTTAAATTCTTTTGCTTGAAGTTAATTATAAAATTGCGGAGGTAAAAGTAGGTACGAGAAGTTGTACAATTCGATGGATAGAACAATGTTCAAATGATTGAAAAGAGATAATTAAGTTACCTTCGCACCACATTTCCAACCTATGAACCTACTTATCGTTTCTGCAACTTATATGGAAATTGCTCCATTGGTAGCAAAACTGAAATTCGTATCTGAAAATGATCAACGAATTAAATCCTACACTTTTAATCAACATGAAATTGATGTTTTAATCAGTGGAGTAGGGATGGTTGCAACTTCCTCCTGGACGAGTAAAGCGCTTGGAAGAAAAAAGTATGATGCAGCACTGAATTTTGGCGTGTGTGGAAGTTTTGATAGAGCGATAGAAGTTGGTAAAGTGGTTCATGTGTTGACAGATCGTTTTGCTGATCTAGGTGCGGAAGACGATGAAAAATTTCTTTCGGTTAGTGAAATGAACTTATTAGGAGAGAACGAATTTCCTTTTATGTGGGGACAACTCGTAAATCAAACCGTTCCGAATTATGAACGGATTTTAAACCTTACTGGTGTAAATGGTATTTCAGTCAATACTGTTCACGGAAATGCGCAAAGCATTGCAAAAACGGTTCAGCGTTTAAATCCACACATAGAAAGTATGGAAGGCGCTGCATTTTTCTATTCTTGCATGATTGATAAAGTACCATGTGCGCAAATTCGAGCCGTTTCAAATTTCATTGAAAAAAGAAATAGAGATCATTGGAATATGGCTCTTGCCATTAAAAATCTAAATGAAACAGCTTTTGAAATATTAAATAATCTATAACTAAATTGAAACTTACCTTAGGTTTTTCTCCTTGTCCGAATGATTGTTTTATGTTTGATGCGATTGTAAATAAACGCATTGACTTAGAAGGATTGGAGTTTGATGTACACTTGGGTGATGTAGAAACTTTAAACAAAGGCGCATTTCTTGGAACGATCGATATTACAAAATTGAGTTATCATGCGTTTGCTTATTGTATTGATAATTACGTTTTGCTTGATGCAGGAAGTGCTTTAGGAAGAAATTGTGGGCCACTATTAATTTCTAAAAGAGATATTTCAAAAAAAGAAATTGAAGAAGGTGAAGTGGAAGTTGCAATACCAGGAGAATTTACTACAGCTAATTTTTTATTGAGTCTTGCCTATCCAGAAATTACAGAAAAAACAGAAATGGTTTTTTCCGCTATTGAAGATGCAGTTCTTTCTGGAGATGTGGATGCCGGATTAATCATACATGAGAATCGTTTTACTTATGAAGCAAAAGGATTAAAAAAAATTATTGATCTCGGTGAATATTGGGAAAGTACAACCAAATCTCCGATTCCTCTAGGTGGCATTGTGATTAAACGTTCCTTACCTGATGATATAAAAACAAAAGTGAATCGTGTTTTGCGAAAAAGTGTAGAATTTGCTTTTGCGAATAGAAAAGCAAGCTTACCATATGTACGTGAACATGCACAGGAAATGAGCGAAGAAGTAATGTATAAGCATATTGATTTATATGTGAATGAATTTTCAATTGATCTTGGTAAAGAAGGCCGTAAAGCAGTTTTGAATTTATTCAAGAAAGCAAAAGAATCTGGAGTGATTCCTGCGAGTGATATTAAATTATTTTTGGATTTACCTGAAGTAAAAGCTTGATGGAATTTCTTCAACATATCTTAGGAGACCATCCGGCAAAAGCAGTTTTGGTTATTTTGAATCTGATTCTCATCGAGAGTTTGCTTTCGGTGGATAATGCTGCTGTCCTTGCAACAATGGTCATGGATCTTCCACAGGATCAACGAAAAAAAGCGCTTAAATATGGAATTTTAGGAGCTTATATTTTCAGAGGCATTTCACTTTTGTTGGCTTCATTTCTGGTGAAAATATGGTGGTTGAAAGCATCAGGAGGAGTTTATTTACTTTATCTAGGAGTTAACTATTTTACAAAAAAATCAACTCCGACAACGGATGACGATTTGCTGAATAAAAAACAAAGCAAATTTTATAAAAACACACTTGGATTACTTGGACCGTTGTGGGCGACAATTATTATGGTTGAAGTAATGGATCTTGCGTTTTCTATAGACAATGTTTTTGCCGCCGTGGCTTTCACCGATAATATTTGGTTGATTTTTACTGGCGTATTTATTGGGATACTCGCCATGCGATTTGTTGCGCAGTTTTTTGTCAAACTAATGGAACGGTTTGCATTTCTAGAGTCCGCTGCTTTTATTGTAATATTAATACTTGGTCTAAAACTCACCATTTCGTTATGGACCCATTTTAATCCATTTTCAGACGTTTCATTATTTCTCGATTCGCATGAAGCTGACATTTATGTTTCTGTCTTTACAGTTTCTGTTTTTCTACTGCCGATTATTACTTCAAAATTATTCGGATGGCCTGCCGAAAAGAAAAAAAATACAGAAGTTTAATAATATTCATTTAGCACTTCTATAAAAATGATTGTAGTTACTGGTGCCGCAGGATTTATTGGTTCATGTCTCGTTAGCCGACTTAATTCGGATGGATATGAAGATCTTATGTTGGTGGATGATTTCGGAGACGTATCTAAATGGGGAAATCTGGATGATCAAAAGTACGAAGATCGTATTGATCGCGAATTTTTCGAATCATGGTTTGTTGAACACACTTCTAATGTGAGCGTTGTTTTTCATATTGGCGCAAGAACAGATACTACAGAGTTCGATAAAGAAATATTTGATGAATTGAATGTCAATTACTCAAAGATGATTTGGAGGATTTGCACGGAGAACAATATTCCTTTGATTTACGCCTCCTCGGCTGCAACTTATGGTTTAGGTGAATTTGGTTATGATGATGATCATTCCATCGTTTCAAAATTAAAACCCTTAAACCCTTATGGTGATTCAAAAAATGATTTCGATAAGTGGGTACTTACACAAACCAAAACTCCGCCGCATTGGTATGGTTTGAAATTTTTCAATGTTTACGGACCAAATGAATACCATAAATCAAGAATGGCTTCTGTTATTTTTCATGCATTTAATCAAATCAATGCAAATGGTACAATGAAGCTTTTCAGGTCGCACAATCCTGTTTATAAAGACGGGGAACAGCTACGCGATTTTATTTATGTGAAAGATGTGATTGAAGTGTGCTTGTTTCTTTCAAAAAATTATCCTGCCTCCGGACTTTACAATCTGGGAACTGGAAAAGCTAGAAGTTTCCTTGACCTTGCTAAAAGTACATTCAAGGCGATGGGGAAGGAAGAAAATATTTCTTTCATAGACACACCGATGGACATTCGCGACAAGTATCAGTATTTCACTGAAGCGAATATGTCCAAGTTGAAAAATGCAGGCTACGTCAAAGAATTTTATACTTTGGAAGATGGAGTAATGGATTATGTGCAGAATTATCTGAAGGAGAAGAAGTATTATTAACTGTTTCCGTATTGAAGGATTCTCTAAAATCTTTTCAGACACAAAAAAAACAGCTCCCAAATTGAGAGCTGTTTTTTATTTACAAATTATTTTTTCTTGCCTTTAATATTTCCTTGTTGTTCTTTCATCTGTTGCACCCGCTTCTTTTGAGCTTCTTCTAAGCGTTGCATAAAGCCAGATTGCTTAACAGGTTTGGATTTATTCGCATCAATCTTTGCACGAATTGCATCATGATCCACATAACGACGCATCAAGAACATTTGTCCAAACGTGATAATGTTACTCAGGAAGTAATAATAACTCAACGCTGCAGAGTAACTATTCAAAAAGCCTAAGAACATCACTGGCATTAGATAGATCAACCATTTCATTCCTGGTAATTGAGCACTTCCTGGTGAAAGCATCTGTTGATTCATCCATGTATATAAAAGTGTTGAAACTGTCATTAGCAAGGCAAACAAACTCATGTGATCACCATACCAAGGAATACTGAATCCGAAATTCCAGACTGAATCATAGGTTGAAAGATCGGTTGCCCAAAGGAAGGAATGTTGACGCAATTCAAACGCCGCAGGGAATAATCGAATTAAGGAGAAGAGAATTGGAATCTGAAGTAGTAATGGAATACAACCTGCAGCAGGATTAACGCCGGCCTTTTTATAAAGCGCCATGGTTGCCTGTTGTTTTTTCATTGGATCATCTTTGCCGTATTTTTCGGTGATCTCGTCAATCTCCGGCTTTAATACACGCATCTTCGCTGAGGAAAGAAATGATTTGTACGCAATCGGGAACATGATAATTTTTACAATAATTGTCAGTAATAAAATGACAAGACCGTAACTCGCAAAATTTGAACCCAGCCAATCGAATAATGGAATAAATACGAATCGATTCAACCAACCGAAAATGCTGCTTCCTAAATTAATCTCTCGCTCGAGATGAAGGTTGTGAGATTTAAGTTCATCGAATTTATTCGGACCAAAATAAAAGCGCATTGGAAAACTTTCCTTCGCTGATCTTCCAATTGAAATTGGAACAATGGTACTCATTGCCTTTACTGTAAAAGGATCCGATGGAACTCTTACACCAACTTCTCCACCTGTTCCGAATTTTGTTCCGGCAATCAAAATGGAAGAAAAATATTGTTGCTTAAACGAAACCCAACGGACTTCGCCGGTCATGGTTTTTTTCTCGGCTTTGCTTTCAGATAGATTTTCAATTCCTTCCTCGCCTAAGAAATTATAAAATACTGAGGCAACCGTACGTTCGTTTTTAATTGCTTTTTCTTGAGTAGGCGCATTCATGGACCAATTCAAATCCATGGAAGCCTGATCGTCAGGAAATATTTTATCGAAACCGATAAAATTAATTGTGCAACCGAGCATGTAAGAATTGCCGGTTAATGAATAAAGATATTCGATGTATTTATCAGATGAAGAATCAGCATATAAACGAACTGCAATGGAATTTGAATCTTTTCCAGCAACAGTAAATCCTTTTCCTTCAATTTTAAAATAAAGAGAATCGGTATTAAATCGACGACGTTCTTTATCAAAGAATGAAAGTCCAAAATGAGTTGAATCTTCTCTGAAAAGTATTAATGGTTTTCCGCCTGAAGTTTTTAATCCAAGTAATTCTACTTCGCCAATTCGTCCACCAAGTGGGTAAATAGTTGCTTTTACCTTTTCATTTTGAATAGTTACAGGTGCGTTATCTCCTTTTACTGAACTACTGAATGAACCATAAATCTGTTTTTTCTTAACAGCAACTAATGAATCGTTATTGACTTTTACTGTTGTATCCTTTGGCAAAACAGCAATGCTGTCTGCTATATGTTTTGAAATTTTAGCATCGGCAATTCTTTGAACGGAATCAATTCTTGCTAATGAATCCTGTGTATGTCTGAGAATGGCTGCTTCCTTTTCCGTTTTGTTGGAATTGATGGTCATCCACACCACAAGAATTACCGCGATGAGAACAAAGCCAATGATCGATTTTCTGTCCATTTAATGTATTGGTTACTTAGAGGGCGCAAAGATACTTATTCAAGGCAAATCAAGAGCAGGAAAGTGTGTTATGCTATAGTTTAAATAAGGTCGTTTAGTTAAAAGATTTAGTCTAATTATATGCTTTAAAGCAAGGTTTTGGCGCAGTATTTCCTTCTGAAATGAAAAAAGCCAATAAAAAAGCCCATTCCTATTGGAACGGGCTTTTTTATTAAAATCAATTGAATTACCAGATCAAAATACGATCTGCAGGTGCACGGTACATTTTATCCGTTGGTTGTATGTTAAAAGCATCATAAAACTCCTGAAGATTAGAAAGAGGTCCTATTACACGGAATTTAGCTGGTGAATGTGGGTTGGTTTTTACCTGATTAATCAATGCATTCGGACGTTGACTATTTCTCCAGCCTTGTGCCCATGACATAAAGAAACGTTGCTCACCAGTAAATCCATCGATTTTAGGAGGAACGGGTTTTCCGATTAAGGAATGTTTGTATGCGTAATAAGAGATTGTTAAACCTCCTAAATCTGCAATATTTTCTCCTAATGTAAGTTCACCGTTAACGTGAAGGTTGATGCTGTCGATGGCAACAAATCCATTAAATTGTTTTACTAGCATTTGGGTCTTTTCCTGGAATTTTTTGGTGTCATCTTGGGTCCACCAGTTTTTCATATTTCCTTCTGGATCAAACATGGAACCTTGGTCATCAAATCCATGAGTAAGTTCATGTCCAATAATTGCTCCCATTGCGCCATAATTTACTGCATCATCGGCTTCAGAATTGAAGAAAGGAGGTTGCATAATAGCAGCAGGGAAAACGATTTCATTATTAGAAGGATTGTAATAAGCATTGACTGTAGCTGGTGTCATTCCCCATTCCATACGATCAACAGGTTTATTCAATTTGCTCAGGTTGTAAGCAAGATCAAAACTGTTGCTATGCAGAAAATTCATTACATATGATTTACGATTGATTGTCAATCCAGAATAATCTCTCCATTTATCTGGAAAACCTAGCTTACGAAGTATAGTACCCAATTTTGCAAGTGCAGCTTTTTTGGTTGGTTCACTCATCCAATCGCGGGTATTGATTCTGTCTGTATAAGCAGCCATCAAATTATCCACCATTACATTTACTCTCTTCTTAGATTCTTCACTGAAATTCTTCGCAACATAAAGTTGACCTAGCGCTTCTCCTAAAGCACCATCAGTAGTTCCAAGAACACGTTTCCAACGAGGCTGTTGTTTTTGTGCCCCACTTAAAACTGTTCCATAGAAATTGAAGTTTTCATCTGCAACGGATTTGTGAAGTTTGTTTGCACACATATGAACTAACTGCCAACGGAAATAAGCTATCCAAGTTGATGCAGGTTCATTTACAAGCATTGAATTGAATTGTCGCATAAAAGAAGGTTGAGAAACAATAACTTCTTTCATTTCCGGAGCTAAAAGTGTTTTGAAATAAACGATCCAATCAAAATTGGGCGTTAATTTTTTTACATCTGCCATGGACATTTTATTGTACTGCTTTTCTTGATCACGCATTTCAACTGCTGACATACTTGAGTCAGCTAATTTTTTTTCGAAATTAAAAACGAGTTCAGCATTCTTTTTTGCAGTTGCGTCATCATCTCCCAATAAAACAAACATGTTATGAATATGTGTCTTATATCCTTCACGGAATTGCTTAAGATCTTCACTTACGTAATAATTTTTTTCTGGAAGGCCTGTTCCGGATTGAAATATATAGGGCATATTCACCTTACTATCTTTCAAATCTGCCATTACATAAAAGCCGAATCCAACTGGAGTCTGAACTTTGTGTAAGGTTGCAAGCATTAAAGTTATTTCAGACGGTGTTTGAATTAGATTGATACGATCGAGCATCGGTTGGATGAAGGAAAACTTTGCAGTTTCAATTGCAGAAGAGTCCATTCCTGATGCGTAGAAATCTCCGATTTTCTGATCGTTTGATCCAGCAATAGCTTTTGTATTTGCCGCTGCATCATCGCATATAGTATGAAGTGCTTTTTGACTTTTTTCATTTAATACATTAAAATTGCCCCAGCTAGTTTCCGTAGCAGGAATAGGATTGTTTTTTATCCAATTTCCATTAACGTATTCATAAAAATCATCCTGCGGTCTTACAGAAGTGTTGAAATTTGCAGGGTCAATTGCCTTTACTGGCGATGACGTTATGAAGTTTTCTTTGAAGGCAAGGGTGATAAGTCCTGCACCAACAAAAAGACTTAAAGCTAAAATTTTACGTTTCATTTTTTGATTATTTAGGAAAGCGAAAATAATCAATATCATGTGATTTTAGGCTGAATGTTCCTTAAACGGCACAAATTCGTTGCGAGTGGTTAATAGCCAAGAGTTCCATTTTTTATGAAGGAACATCTGTTATTATAGAATATTTATTTGCCTTGAAAAGGCATGTACATTTGTACAATGAAACCTGGGCTATTTTATTTATTTATTTCTATAATTTGGATAAGTTGCTCAGACGAACCGAAAGTTAACCAAGTGGGGTGCGAAACCATTTTAAAAGATTGTGTAGCCATTAACCAAGTTGTGGCACTTCCCGATTTGAAGAAAGATTCAATTCAAATTTCTTCTATTGAAATTGAGTTGATAAGGATGGGATTAGTAAATATTCATTCTATCGATTCTGAAATCGTTGTTGACTTGCGTTATTCTACAACTGACAATTTCATCGGTGTAGATGTTTATGGAGATTTTGATCAATGCTATTTGCAAAAGGATGTTGCAGAAAAATTGGAAATGGCACAGCTCCAACTTCGAAAAAAATATCCTTATTATTCCCTTATTGTTTACGACGCTGTTCGTCCTCTTTCAATTCAACAAAAAATGTGGGATACTTTGGATTTGCCTCCAGGAGAAAAAATAAAATATCTTTCAAATCCTGGAAAAGGATCACTTCATAATTATGGAGCAGCAGTTGATCTATCTATTATTGATGACAAAGGTGTTCCATTAGATATGGGAACTGCCTTTGATTATTTCGGTGAAAAAGCGCATCCCGTAAAAGAAGCTGAATTATTGGCTTCAGGGGTACTGACAAATAAAATCATTAGGAATAGAGAGATTTTACGATCTGTCATGCATTCAGCAGGATTTTTTGGTATACAAACGGAATGGTGGCATTTCAATTCTTGCACAAGAGAACAAGCTGTTATGAAATATAAAATTGTAGAGTAGAAAGTTCAATGTATCAGTCCTTGGCGAACTGAATTTGAAATCTAGAAAATGTGATAACGTTGTTTTTGGAAATCGCCGCTGTTTTTGTAACCGCCTTTTTTCCCATAAAAATCCATTCGATATCCAATCATTACTTCATGTGTTCCGGAGTGCCCTTTTCTCAAATGAGAAATTCCTACATCATATGAATAGACAAATTGAATCTGTTTAAAGAATACATATCCTGCCTGGAGATATATAGCATCTTTTAGTCTCCAACCTAATCCCCCAATTATTTTTTCATTGTAATGAACTCTCAGATTATAATTGAGCGTCATTGGCAATCCATTTACATAAAGTCCTAGAAGATTATTTTCCCAAACAAAATCAGGATTTGCACTGAAATTATAACCACATGAGAAATAATAATGCTGAGAAAAAGTAACACGACTCAAATAGTTTGTATCGTTGATAAAGAATTGAGCATTGTTGTTAACGAAATTTATTACTCCTAAGCCGAAATGAAAACGGTCGTTATAAAGTAAAATGCCTACCATTCCATTTTTAGTTTTGTCGTAGTCAATTCTTGTAACGTCAACCGTAGGGTCATTGGTCCAGTGCGTTGTAAGTTTGGTAAAATCAACAGTGTATTTATTGAAATTAATACCTGCACCAATCGAAAACTCAACATCAGGAAAATGCAAATGATAGGCAGCAGTAAATTGATAATTGGAACGTGTACTTGGACCGGTCACATCTTTATACATTGAAGTTCCTACACCAATTCTTCCTTTCCAAAGTCGGCTGTGCAATCCCATGAATTGCGTAATTGGAGCGCCATCATATCCAACCCATTGCTTTCTATAATCTAATCGAGCATCAATATTCCCTTTAGTTCCTGTATAAGCAGGATTTACTTGAAACAAAAAGGATGGAAATTGTGAGAAATCAGGTAATTGTTGTGCATTACTTTTTACTCCCCATAAGAGTAATAAACCAACAATAAATTTGAGTTTATTTTTTTTCATTCCTACCTTAAAATAGTAACATCCCCATATTTAATGGCCGAACCATCACCAGGATTATAGATATAATAATAAGTTGCTTCAGGTAATTTGTCGCCATAATTCGTACCGTCCCAAGAATTATCGTATCCTGTTTTTGAATATACCAATTGACCGGTTCTCGAATAAACCTCTAATACTGAGGTAGTATATTTCCCTGCATTTCCTATGTAAAAAAGATCATTAACACCATCACCATTCGGAGAAAATGAATTGTAAAATACTAATTCAGTAGATGGAATTACTGTTACCGTTAATGAATCCCAATCAATGCAACCATTATCATCCTGACCAAAAACATAATAAGTTGTAGTATTAGATGGTTCTGCTGTTGTACTTGCAGTATAAGGACTCGAAAGTGCGCCAGATGGCCCCCATACATAGGTTGATGCACCAAAAGCAGTGAGTACGGTTGAGTTTCCTTCTATAATTGTTGTTGCACAACATGCAGTCACGGTTGGTAATTGATTAACGGTAACCGTAATTGTAAAATTCTTACTCGGACAATTTGGACTTGTAATGGTAACAGAATAAGTAGTAGTAATGGTAGGTGAAGCAATTGGTCGAGGAGCAGTTTGACTGCTCAATGCAACATTTGGTGACCAAAAAAATGTAACACCCCCTTGATTGCTATTCCAGACCCCACCCAAAGTAGCAGAACCTCCAATGCAAATGCCGGTATCTTGCCCGCCATTGTCAGCATAAATAGAATATAAATCAACAACTACGATATCTGTATCAGAAACGCCAGCAGCATCAGTTACAATAATATAATATGTGGTTGGTTGGGAAGGATTTGCAATTGGATTTGCAACACTTGTGCTACTTAATCCAATACTAGGAGACCACAAATAGGAGTAGGGTAAAGTTCCACCAGTAGCGGTTGGAGTACCACCCATAGTATGAGTTGTACCAGGACAAATAATTGCATCTGCACCACCATTTACTTGCAATTGTGCAGCAGCAGAAATCGTAAAAAAAAGACCCGATAAAAGGAAAAAAAGGAATTTTGAAATTTTCAAAATTTTAAAATTGAGCAGTTGTACAAATATAAGACGCTCTGCGGTTAAATAACTTGCAATAGACTCCTAAAAATAAGGATATAATTTGAATTAGCATGTTTTTTGCCATTTCTCATTGAATATAAAACAGCCCTTGATTATCCACGAATTGTATAAAATACAAAAGCAGAATGTATTTACATTCCGCTTTTGTATTGATCTTAATAATTATTCTTCATCCTTCATATTAATCACCGTAACACCAGGATGCTGTTTCATGTCGAATTGAAAGGTTGAATCTGGTACTTCCAAATTCGGAGTGAAGGTTTTTACATTATAGGTAGTAGTTGAACCGTCCTTATTCATGAAGACCACATTGATAATTTGTTTTTTCGCTTTGTCAATGGTGAGTTTCACAGTATGGTAATTCTTTTTATCTGGCTTTTCCGGAGTGAGATTGATCAACTGAACTACTTTTCCGTTTTGAATTTCTTCCTTTATAAAACTGTATTTAAATCCTTTTTCATGGATGGTGAAAATATCATTCGGAGAAATAGAATTTTCTGTTTTCTTTTTTGCTGGATCCGGTGCATTATCTAAAGTTACTTCCTTGTCTTTTTCAATGTAGACCCAAGTTGATTTGCCGTCGTTATAATATTCTTCTTTCTTGACAACATCTTTTACTTTGTTATCAAGTGTGATTTTATATTTACCGCTTTTCATTACAATACTTCCGTTTTTCACATCAGAAGTTCCACTTGCCTGTTTTATAGTGATAGAAAAGGTTGCAGTGATGGAAGTATAAGCTTTTGCAGTTTTACTTACCTCATCCAGAATTGCTTTTGCTTTTGGATCGTAATTCGGATCAACGGGTTGTGCAAATGCCATGACAGAAACCAATAATGCTGGAATTGCCAAAGCCAATTTTTTAAGGGTATTCATAGAATTGAATATTGTAGTTTATCAGATACTTTCAAAAAGCGTTCCAAAGTTATAAAATGCAGGGTTTCTGTAAGGATATGACTGCTAAAATGGGCAATAGTTTAACAGACAATGTGTTAATAAAGCATTAGGCATCTCCTTTTGGGGCTCCAGATCGACCAAATTTCTCTTCTAAAGACATTAAGTCCTTTATCAAGACTTCTCTTGCTTTACTTCCTTCAAATTGACCAATTATTCCTGCTGCTTCCAATTGATCTACAATTCGTCCTGCTCTATTGTATCCCAATTTTAATTTTCGTTGCAATAACGAAGCGGAACCTTGTTGATGCGTGACAATTATTCGTGCAGCCTCTTCGAATAAAGCATCTCTATCTCCATCATCGATTTCAAGTTTTGTTTCGTTCTCGTCAATAAATTCAGGCAATTGAAATGCTTCAGGATATCCTTTTTGTCCGCCAATGAAGGAAGTGATTTTTTCAACTTCTGGTGTATCAACAAATGCACATTGTAATCGGATCAGATCATTTCCTGTTGAATAAAGCATATCACCTTTTCCGATTAATTGCTCCGCACCACCTGAATCAAGAATGGTTCTTGAATCGATTTTGGAAGTAACACGGAATGCAATTCGTGAAGGGAAATTGGCTTTAATAGTTCCTGTAATGATATTGACAGATGGTCGCTGAGTAGCGATGATTAAATGAATTCCAATGGCACGTGCAAGTTGAGCCAGACGAGCAATTGGTGTTTCAACTTCTTTGCCTGCAGTCATGATCAAATCTGCAAACTCATCTACTACCAAAACAATATAGGGAAGGTATTTGTGTCCGTTATTTGGATTTAATTTTCGCTGAATAAATTTGGCATTATACTCTTTAATATTTCTGACCTCAGCCTCTTTCAATAAATCGTAACGTGAATCCATTTCTATACACAATGAATTCAGGGTATGAATTACTTTTTTAGTGTCAGTAATAATGGCTTCTGCAGAATCAGGTAGTTTGGCAAGAAAATGTCGTTCGATTCTGTTGAATAAAGTCAATTCAACTTTTTTAGGATCAACAAGTACAAATTTGATTTGCGCAGGATGCTTTTTATAAAGTAATGAAACTAAAATTGCATTTAGTCCTACTGATTTTCCTTGACCTGTAGCACCAGCCATAAGCAAGTGAGGCATTCGCGCAAGATCTGCAATGAAGATTTCATTTGAAATGGTTTTTCCAAGAGCAACTGGTAAATCATATCCTGTATTCTGAAATTTTTCAGAAGCCATTAGATGTCGCATTGGCACCATTTCCGGATTAAGATTCGGAACCTCAATTCCGATTGTTCCTTTTCCTGGAATAGGAGCAATGATACGAATTCCTAATGCTGATAAACTCAATGCGATATCATCTTCCAGATTTTTAATTTTGGAAATACGTACACCTGCTGCAGGAATAATTTCATAGAGCGTTACAGTAGGTCCGATGGTTGCTTTGATTTTATCAATGGCAATTCCATAATTTCCTAAAGTTTCAACAATTCGATTTTTGTTGAGCGTAAGTTCTTCTGTATTTACATTTGGTTCCTTGCCACCTCCATAACTTTCGAGCAAATCAATAGGTGGAAATTGATATCCTGAAAGATCCAATGTAGGATCGTATTCTCCGAATTCTCTAACAAGGTCTTCGGCTTTCGCTCCAATTTCATCAGCACTTAATTCATCACTTTCTTCTTTTTTCTCAACTGTAAATTGAATATCATCATCACTAGTTAAATCTGTTGTTACAGTTTCTGGAATAGGATTTTCAGCGGGGATAATTTTGTTTGGTGTAACAGTATCCCAAATTTCATCTGCTTTTACTTCAGCTACAGGTAGTGAATCTACTCCCTCTTCCTCTACAATAGTATCAATTTCCGCTTCATCTTCTTGAATTAAAATGTTACGTGGCGAAGTAGTTTCTTCAACTAATGTTTCTTCCTGTTCATCCACTATCTGTGCTTTTATTGGAAACTTGAATGAAAAATTAAATGCAATAATTAAAAATGCCAGTAGGACAAATACAAGTAACATTCCAGTGCCGAATGCCCCAACTATTCCGTTTAGATACGTGCTCATTTCAAATCCAATCACGCCACCTAAATAAAAGAATAAATCTTTGAAAATATAACCAAGTGCCAGCGAACCAAAAAGCATAAAGAATAATCCCATTCGGAAGGTTTTTCCAATAGGCAAAAGTTTCATACCAGTCATTAAACGTAAGCCAAGTATAAGAGAGATGAATGGAAAGAAAAATGAAGTAACGCCAAACCAATTATGAATAAATACATGGGAAACCAAGGCTCCGAATTTTCCCAAGACATTTTCCAAATGAGTCTCCGGTAGCATTAGATTAGTGAAAGGTCCCATAACTTTATCCTGATCCATTTGCCAAGAAAAAAAGTAAGAGGCAAATGATGCGGTGAGGTAGGGTGCAACAATGAACAACAAAAAAGCGCCTGTCAGTTTATGCAGTCGTTCATTTTCTTTTATTTTTAAAATAAAAGCTGAAACAGGATTTACTTTTGGTGTTTTTGATTTTGGACTTTCAGATTTTTTTTCGCGACTTTTTTTGTCGGGCTTTTGTTCGCTTTCTTCAACTTCCGTTTTTTCTATATTAACCCTTCTGCGATTTACTTTTTCACTTGAGATTTCCTTTGGCTCTTCAATGTCAGTAAGAGCAGCGACTTTCTTTTCACTACGCTCTTTGACCTCATTACGAAGTTTGTTTGTTTTTTTTTCTGGTTCTTTTTCGGCCATTTTCTGTAGGAATTCCTTGAACCCCCAAAGGAGTCCATTCATACAAAATTAGATAAAGCCATAGGAGGAAGCCTTCAAAACATTAAATGTTATGAACGAATGCCTGTTTACAGTGGAAATAGTAATGTTGATTGGGGAATCAGAAGGAATTGAAGGACTTATTCAGGAGCGATTGAACAAATTATTCAAAAGGAATAAATCTTGGTTTTAGGCTCATTCATAGAATAAAAACCTTCAAACATTTTTTCCAATTCTGAGTTTTTTACGGGTTCGTATTCAGCTGGAATGGTAAAATAGGAATCGTCAATTTTTGCTTCTGAAACGCTTGTGGCAGTAAAATGCAATTCAAGACCATATTTCTTCAAGCGATAATCCATCAAAACTGCATCAATTTTGTAATAAGCATTTCCCCAATTTGGATTTTTAATGGAAATATCTTTAGTAAACCAAATTTCATACGAGGTACTGCCATCTTTAAATTTGATCGTTGCGTTTTTGCAAGTGTATCCGGCGATTTCCTTGGTTTTTGTACCATACTCTACATCGTAATCCGGTAAATAATAATTTGTCTTTTTCAGTTCTTCAAAATCCATTTTGCTTTGCTTCTTTTCAAAGAAAAATACTTGAGAACGAAACTCCTTTTTTATTGGATCAGAAATGAATTTCATTTTTGCAAAGCCGAGTCCTGCTTCCAATTCGGCTGCGGTGTAGTCATTCTTGAATTTTACGACCATTTTATCAGGTACGGTCATCGAAGCATGTTCTTTAGAATCGACAGCTTCTGATTTGAATTCAATAACTCCTTCCTTGATGTCCTTTTTGAAAATGCCAGAACAAGCCGAAAAGGCTAAAACAGAAACAAAAAAGAAAACAATTGAAATAACTCGAAGATTCATATGGGCAACAAAACAATGGGTAAACGCTCGATAAAGTCCAATCTTTCTACGATAGGATGGGACAAGATAAAGATAAATTTGAAATTATGATCGAATTCGAATCACGATTTTTATCACACAGCACAAAGCCCTTAAAAATCCAATTATTCAAAGGTTAATAGCCAAATGCTAATAGCCGAGCGTTTTTAGCATTGATTTATAAGACTGTTCCTTGGCAAACAAACGGGTAGTAATTTCCCCTTCCTCGTCACGGTCAATAATCACATGCTTAGGCGCTGGCATAAGACAATGCTGAATTCCACCATAACCTCCAAGGGATTCCTGATAAGCTCCGGTATGGAAAAATCCGAGGTATAAGGGCTCTTTTGCATTAAGATCAACTTTTGGCAAATAAACGTTATTGGCATGCGCTTCTGTATTGTAATAATCCATACTGTCGCAAGTCAATCCACCCAAATTTATGGGCTGATATTCTTTATCCCAATTATTGATTGCCAATAAAATGAAGCGTTGATTTATACCCCAGGTATCTGGCAAGGTGGTAATGAAAGAACTGTCAATCATATACCAAAGCTCACGGTCATTTTGAAGTTTTGTGTCTACAACTGAATATAATGCTGCACCACTTTCGCTTACTGTAAATGAGCCGAATTCTGTGAAAATGTTGGGTTCTGGAATATCATTATTATCACAGAAATTTTTAATCTGACTGATAATTTCCTCAATCATGTATTCATAATCGTATTCAAAGCCAAGGGATGTTTTGATTGGCATTCCTCCTCCAATATTCAAAGTATCAAGTGTTGGACAAATGCTTTTTAATTCCCAATAAACCTTCATGCACTTTGCTAATTCTGTCCAATAATAAATAGTGTCTTTAATTCCCGTATTAATAAAAAAGTGGAGCATTTTCAATTCAAACTTCGGGTTGTTTTGAATCTTGTCTTTGTAATATTGTACAATCTCGCTATGGCGAATTCCTAATCGCGAAGTGTAAAATTGAAAATTCGGTTCTTCTTCTGAAGCAATACGAATTCCCAGTTTCATTTTGGGCGCCTTAATGTTTTTTGCATAATATTCGATTTCTGTTTTGTTATCTAAAACAGGCAAAACATTAAATCCCTCATTGGCCAATTCTGTTATCAGCGACTGATACTGCTTTCTTTTGTAGCCATTGGAAACAATAAATTGATCCTTATTAATAAATCCTTTTTTATGCAGTTCTTTGATGATGAAAATATCATAAGCAGATGAGGTCTCAATATGGATGTCATTTTTTAAGGCCTCCTCCATTACGAAGGAAAAATGTGAGCTTTTCGTACAATAACAGTAGGTATAACTACCTTTGTAATCTACTTTAGCCATGGCTACATGGAAAAGTCGTTTCGCTTTCTGAATCTGTGAGCTGATTTTTGGCAAATAGGTTATCTTGAGTGGAGTACCATATTGTTTTATGATATCCATTAACGGTATGTCATTGAAATGCAGTTCATTGTCAACTAAATGAAAGCCTTCTTGAGGGAAATTAAAGGTCTGCTCAATTAGCTTTTGATAAGTGTTTTCCATTGGGACTACTTGTGCCTTGGAAGAACCGTGTGAGTTACTTGTGTTCATATTTGCAAATGTAAGTCACTTGGATTGAAAATAAAGAATAAAAGGAACAATATTATGGCTACAAAAAAAATAAAATTCATTGAAGTCAAATCTGAAATTGGGGCCGGGACCCGTGGAGCTAGCTTAGGTGTTGATGCTATTAAAATTGCCGCCCTTGATTATGGTTCTAACATGTTTAATCAGTTTGACAACGTTGAGGTTAAAAATGAGAATCATTTGCTTTTCGAATCACCTGGAAGTCCGTATGCTAAGCGAATAAAGGGACTTATTACTATGTATGATCGAATTGGTCAGGAAGTTTCTAAAACCTTGAAATCGAATGGTTTTCCAATTGTCCTGGCTGGCGATCATAGTACAGCGGGTGGGACCATAGCTGGAATAAGATTGGCTTACCCTAAAATGAGACTTGGAGTAATTTGGATTGATGCACATGCTGATATCCACTCACCATGGACTTCTCCATCAGGTAATCTACATGGAATGCCAATTGCAGCCAGTTTAGGTGAAGACAACATCAGTAACAAGATGAACAAGCCAGACAAAGAGACTATAGAACTTTGGAAAAAGCTTAAGGAATCCTGTGGAATTAGCCCAAAAATAAACTACAGAGACCTCGTTTATATTGCAGTGAGAGATGTTGAACCGGAGGAGACATCACTATTAAAGAAGCACCATGTGAAGATGTTCACTACAGCAGAAGTAAGAAGAAACGGAGTAGAAAGGATAGCTCGTGATACATTATCTCACCTAACACAATGCAACCTTATTTACATTTCGTTTGATGTGGATAGTATGGATTCATCCATTTCAAAAGGAACGGGAACGCCTGTGCGCAATGGAATTACTGAAAAAGAAGCGGGGTCATTACTTGTTCGCTTAATTCAGAACGAAAAAGTATGTTGTTTTGAGGTTTGTGAAGTAAATCCAACACTTGACAAAGAAAATTTAATGGCAGAAAATACCTTTGAGATTATTACAAAAGTTGTTTCTCAATTGACCAATTAGAACTTGAACTATTTCAGTATTTAAGTCTATCAAATAAGAATAGTAATTATAAATATGCAGTCTTTAGAATTCATATTATCTGGCCATGTTATAAAGGCGGTTGAATCACTTTTCGGTATTAAAATTGAGGCTGGTTCGGTTACTTTCAGTGGAACAAATCCTGCTTTTGAAGGTGATATCACTTTGGTTGTATTTCCCTATGTAAAGCTAGCAGGTAAAGGTCCGGAACAAACGGGTCAGATAATTGGAGAATACTTGATGAATTCAATGCCACAAATTGCCTCTTTTAATGTAGTAAAAGGCTTTCTTAATATTGTCATAATTGATGCATTCTGGAAGTCCAGATTTGAGAATATTATCAAAGATGAGCACTTCGGAACCAAAAAATTAACGGATCTCGCGCCATTTGTGATGGTGGAATATAGCTCACCCAACACCAATAAACCACTTCATTTAGGTCATGTTCGAAACAACCTTTTGGGGTATGCAGTAAGTGAGATACTGAAGGCGGATGGTAATAAAGTGATGAAAGTGAATCTTGTGAATGATAGAGGCGTGCATATTTGTAAGAGTATGCTGGCCTGGCAGAAGTTTGGGAATGGCGAAACTCCGGAATCGAGTGGTTTGAAGGGTGATCATCTGGTGGGGAAATATTATGTGGAGTTTGATAAACATTATAAGGCCGAAGTCGAAAGTTTAAAGTCAAAAGGAATTGCTTCTGAAATAGCGGAAAAATCTGCGCCATTGATTCTTGAAACACAAGAAATGCTTCAGAAATGGGAAGCGGGCGACAAAGAAGTGAAAGAGTTGTGGGCAAAAATGAATGGATGGGTGTATGATGGATTTGCATCGACCTACAAAAAACTAGGAGTTGATTTTGATAAAATTTATTACGAATCGAACACTTACATTTTAGGGAAAGAAATTATTGAAGAAGGTTTAAAGAAAAATGTTTTTGTAAAACGTGCAGATGGTGCAGTGATCATTGATCTTACTGCTGATAAGTTGGATGAAAAAGTTTTGTTACGAAGCGATGGAACTTCTGTTTACATGACGCAGGATTTAGGAACAGCTGTTGAGCGACATAAAGAATTTCCATTTGACAAATTGATTTATGTTGTAGGAAATGAACAGGATTATCATTTCAAAGTTTTGAAAATACATTAGCAAAACTGGGTTATGAATGGGCTAACGGACTTTTTCATTTGTCGTATGGAATGGTTGAATTGCCAGAAGGAAAAATGAAATCACGGGAAGGAACGGTGGTGGATGCGGATGATTTGATTGCCGATATGGAGAATAATGCAAAAATTCTTTCTGAGGAAAAAGGACTTGTGGAGGGGATGGAAGAAAATGAAAAGCAGGATTTATATCATCGTGTAGGAATGGCAGCTTTGAAATATTTTATTTTAAAAGTTGATCCGAAAAAGAAAATGCTTTTTGATCCGAATGAAAGTATTGATTTGCATGGCAACACTGGTCCTTTCATTCAGTATACGCATGCACGTTGCAGAAGTATCTGGAGAAAATCTGAACTGAAAGAAATGCCGGTGCTTGATTTGACTATTGAAATGCATGCTAAGGAAAAGGAATTGATTAAAATAATTAATGGATTTCCAAAAGCTGTTTCTGAAGCGGCAAAAGAATATTCTCCTGCTCTGGTTGCTAATTATACTTATGAGTTATCCAAAACATTCAATCAGTTTTATGATGTTTGTCCGGTTTTGAAAGAAGAAAATATTTCCCTGAGAAATTTCCGACTTTCATTAGTCGTTACAGTTGCAAGAACAATTAAATCTGCCTTTGCAATGTTAGGAATTGAAGTTCCTGAACGTATGTGATTTTAATTGAATGAGATTTCAATTGGTACGAATTACGAATTTGTACGAAAAGTTTCGAATCCTTTATGATACACTTCTTATAGCTGAGTTGAGCCGATTTCCCTATTTGTTTTATCCACTTGTAACCGACTAATTCGATACCACCAAAATATATTTGCACAAAATATATTTTTATGAAAGTCACAATAGGTACAATATCGAAAACGGAAGATTCAAGGATTTATATGATTCGCGGTCACAAAGTAATGCTCGATGAAGTTCTGGCAAGTATTTATGGTGTAACAACAAAAGTTCTGAACCAAGCAGTTAAACGAAACAGTATTCGTTTCCCTATTGATTTTATGTTTCAATTATCTGAAAATGAGTTAACCCTTTTGAGGTCACAATTTGTGACCTCAAAGAAAGGCAAAGGCGGACGGCGATATGCTCCCTACGTTTTTACTGAACATGGAGCAGTGATGCTTGCCAGTGTACTCAATTCTCCTGTTGCAATACAGGCAAGTATTCAGGTGGTAAAAGCTTTCGTTCGCTTGCGGGAAATGTTGATTGCAAATAAAGAGCTTGCTGAAAAATTAAATGTACTCGAGAAAAAGTACGATAAGAATTTCGCAATTGTTTTTGATGCAATTCGCAGATTAATGGAACCGCCGATTACGAAAAGGAAAAAGATTGGTTACTAAACAAAGAATCTAAAAGATTGAATTTTAAATAGCCCTGGATTGTAGCAATCACAACAATTCTGATGGGAGGGGAAAGTAGGACCACTGCGAATTTTCTGAGCAGATTTACGCTCCTGAAAAAACATTTTGAAACGATCCCAAAGTTTTGAATTTGTTGATTTAAGCTGATGATTAATTATTTGTGTTTTCCACCAATTCGCTTAGAAGATCCGCCACTTTTTTTATCATGTGAACCCGAACTTTTGGACTCTGATTTTTTCTGTGAACTTCCGGATGATTTTTTCTGTGAATGATCCTGGACTTTCTTATCATTTCCGCCCTTCTGTTCATTGCCCTTTTTGTCATCTCCATTCTTCTTTCCTCCGTCGTGATGTTCGTCTTTTCCATTCTGGCCGCTCGTTGCATTTTCGTGTTTGTCCTTTTCTTCTTTTGCTTTTGGAAAATCATGCCCTTTGTAACGCTCTTGCTTACCACCTTTGAAATCTCCGTTTTTCATTCGCCCCATTACAAAAACAGAACTATGGTAATTTGTAAAATAAATTTCATCAGCATGTTTGAAGCGTCTTTTGTTGTAAGAAACATATTGGCCATTGTTCTTAAATACTAAGGGAGAATAAATTTCATAGGAAACTGGTTCCCATGCAACCCAATAGGAAGGATAATAATCATAATGATAAGGTGATGCATAAACGACATAATCAGGCTGGTAAACATAAGCGACCGCAGGCCAGGTCCAAACATTGACTTCAATCGGCTCAGTGACATAAATAAAACCGGCTTCATTATTTTCTTTTTGGGGTTCAATAACCACATCTTTACCATAAATAGCTTCGTCGCCTATTACTTGTACTCCTGCAACATTATCACCTGTTTTTTCTATTTCAATTACTGCTACATCTTGAAATTCATCTGGGGCAACAGCAACTCGAAGTGTTATGGAATGTGCAATTGAATCCATATTATCAACAACACTGATATAATCTACTTTTCCGTCGCCATTCAGATCTAAATTGTTTACCTGATTGGATTTATCATTAAGCGATTTTTCAAAAGCTTCAATACTAGCTGAGGATTTAAAAAGATTAAGGACTGCAAATAAGTCAAGATTGTCACCAGGTAGTCCTGTTGGTTCAGGGGCTTTATCGGCACATCCTAAAAATGCAAATGAACTCAGAAAAATGCTAGCGAATAGGATAATATATTTCATGGTTTTTGATTTTAGGATTTACTTTTTCCAAATGTATGGTTGTTGGCATTTTACCATGTTACACCTATACTTGAAAAGATTACAGAATTCTCACATTTGCTGTTTGATCGAAAATTAGCTTGTAAAATAAAATAGTACTTCACTGTTTCGATCATTTGCTCAATTGAGCTGATGGATTGATTTAAAAGGTCAAGTTTTTTTTAAAAACGCCCAATTCACTGTTCTTTTGGACAAGTCCCTTTTTTGTATCTTTACACTCCTGTAAAAAATTACATTTTCAACTATGTTCGATAATTTAAGTGATAAGCTCGAAAGAGCATTTAAGGTTTTAAAAGGTGAAGGTAAAATCACCGAACTCAACGTTGCTGAAACGATTAAAGAAATTCGCAAAGCATTACTTGACGCCGACGTTTCATATTCTGTTGCGAAAAAGTTTACGGACGATATTAAAGAGAAAGCACTGGGTCAAAATGTATTGTCGGCTGTTTCTCCAGGACAATTACTTATAAAAATTACGCATGACGAATTAAAAAATCTCATGGGTGGGGCTGCTGCCGAAATAAAACTCGGTGGAAATCCAACAGTAATTTTAATGTCAGGTTTGCAAGGTTCAGGTAAAACTACTTTCTCTGGAAAACTTGCGAATTACCTGAAAACAAAAAAGGGAAAAAATCCTTTGCTGGTTGCCTGTGATATTTATCGTCCTGCAGCTATTGATCAATTGAAAGTTTTAGGTGAGCAAATTGGTGTAGAAGTTTTTGCTGAACCCGATAATAAAGATGCTGTTTCTATTGCTAAACATGCCTTAGCGCATGCAAAGACCAATGGAAATTCTGTTGTTATCATCGATACCGCTGGTCGACTTGCGATTGATGAGTTGATGATGAACGAAATTGCTGCAGTTAAAAAAGCAGTTAATCCTGATGAAATTTTGTTTGTTGTGGATTCCATGACCGGACAAGATGCGGTGAATACTGCAAAGGCATTTAATGAGAAGCTGGATTTTGATGGTGTAATTCTTACCAAGTTGGATGGTGATACACGTGGAGGTGCTGCGTTATCGATTAAGTCCATTGTAAATAAACCTATCAAGTTTGTTGGAACAGGTGAGAAGATGGATGCGCTGGATGTTTTCTATCCGGAACGTATGGCGGATCGTATTCTCGGAATGGGTGATGTTGTAACACTTGTTGAGCGTGCGCAAGAACAATTTGATGAAAAAGAAAATCGCCGAATTCAGGAACGAATTGCAAAAAATAAATTTTCGTTTAACGATTTTTTGGGTCAATTGCAGCAGATCAAGAAAATGGGTAATGTGAAAGATTTGATGGGAATGATTCCAGGTGTTGGTAAGGCAATAAAGGATATTGATATCAATGATGATGCTTTCAAACATATTGAAGCGATCATTCAATCGATGACACCAGAAGAACGTGAACATCCTGAATTGCTAAATGGAAATCGTAAGAATAGAATTGCAAAAGGCGCAGGAAGAAATATTCAGGAAGTAAACCGATTAATAAAACAGTTTGACGAGACGAGAAAGATGATGCGAGTGATGCAAGACAAAGGTCAGATGGCGAAGATGATGCGGAATATGCCACAGATGAGGAAGTAGTTATTAGTTATTAGCGATTAGTTATTAGTTATTAGTGAATGGTTATTAGTGAATGGTTATTGGAGAAAATATCTGCTCTTTAGCTTGAAAAAAAAATTGAAATGTGAATTTAATTGACGGAAAATTAATTGCTTCAACGATCCAAGCTGAGATGGCGGAGGAAGTAAAGTTGCATGTTGCTGCTGGAAATCGTCCACCACATTTGGCTGCGGTGTTGGTTGGAAATGATGGTGGAAGTCTTACTTACGTGAATGCCAAAGTGAAGGCTTGTGAAAAGGCCGGATTTCATTCTACATTAATTCATTTGGATGAAAAAACAACAGAGGCAGAATTACTTGCGACTGTTGGGAAATTAAATGCTGACAATACCATTGATGGTTTTATAGTACAACTTCCCTTACCAAAACATATCAATGAGTCTAAAATAATCGAAGCTGTTGATCCAAAAAAAGATGTAGATGGTTTTCATCCTTCCAATGTGGGTCGCATGGTTTTGAATTTACCTTGCTATTTACCTGCAACTCCTTATGGAATTATTCAATTGCTAGATCGTTGCAAAATTGAAACTTCCGGAAAAAATTGTGTGGTCATTGGTAGAAGTAATATTGTGGGATCGCCAATGAGTATTTTATTAGCGCGAAACGCAAACCCTGGAAATTGTACAGTAACTTTAGTTCATTCCCGAACAAAAGATATTTCGAAGTTTACAAAAGACGCAGATATTATTGTTGTTGCAATTGGAAAACCACATTTTCTTACCGCTGATATGGTGAAAGATGGAGTAGTTGTAATTGATGTTGGAACAACACGTGTAAATACGCCAGAAACAAAAAGAGGATGGCGTTTGTTAGGTGATGTAAAGTTTGATGAAGTGGCACCGAAATGTTCTTGGATTACGCCTGTTCCCGGTGGAGTAGGGCCGATGACGATTACTGGTTTATTGCAGAATACTTTGTTGGCGGCGAAGAAGTCAGTTTATTGATTTCAAAAGTTCTTTCAGAAAAAAACTCTTTGGACTTTTTTTTTTCGTGACCAACATGCAAACTAAAACTTTTGAGAAAAGTTGGATCACGTAATCGTTTTTGAAGTTAAACAAATCAATTAGCTATTGCTCAAAGTAAGTAACCAATT
Source organism: Bacteroidia bacterium (assembly GCA_038237845.1). Taxonomy (GTDB): domain Bacteria; phylum Bacteroidota; class Bacteroidia; order Palsa-965; family Palsa-965. The sequence continues at coordinate 16,168 of JBBRYH010000005.1, read as the reverse complement.
ATTATGGCAATTGAAAAAGTAAATGTGAGTGTGCTAATGGCGGTTTTTAATACGCCTTTTGAACTCATTAAACGTGCTGTTGACTCCGTCCTTAACCAAGATTATAAAGCGTTTGAATTAATTATCATTGATGATGGGAGTGAACAACTTTTAGGTGAGAAAATATTTCAATTGAGTTTATTATTTCCGAATCAAATCACCTATGTTCGTCACCCCAATTGTGGACAATCTGAATCAATAAACCGAGGCGTAAAAATAAGCAGCGGCGAATATATTACCATTATAGATTCTGATGATGAATACAAGAAAAATCATCTTTCAGCTTGTTTAGAAGGAATTAGTGATGCCGATTTGATTTCATCGAATTCAGAAATTATTGTTGCGAATGATTTGGATTATTTTGTCCCGGACAAAAATGACCATACCAAAAGTATTCATGTAGATGATTGTATTTTATTCGCCACACTTTTCGGCAAACGCGAAGTTTTTGAAAATGTAAAATTCAAAAGTATGTATGCTGCCGATAGTGAATTCTATTTGCAAGCATCTAGAAAATATAAAGTAAAAAAAATGCCACTACGGACTTATATCTATTATAGAAATAACGCATCAAGCATTACTGCAAAATTAAAAGCCGAGCAATTACCGCCTCAGTAAATTTCTCTCAATCGATTTGCTATTTCAAGAACAGCAGGGCAAACCATTGTATTCCGCATCGTAATATCAAGGATTTGATGAACTCGTTTTCTGTCGGTATGAGGATAGCCACGACATGCCGTAGGACGATCTTCATACACAATGCAATAATTTTCCGAATCCAAAAATGGACAAGGAGCAGTATTTAAAACAAAATCGCCATCCTCATCCATGAAGAGATATTTTTCAATGAAAGGGCCAGGCGACATTCGAAGTGCTTTGGCTACGCGTTCAATATCTTTTTGTTTGAAAATAGGAGAAATTGTTTTACAGCAATTCGCGCATTTCATACAGTCTGTACGCTCAAAAACTTCTTCATGCAATTGGTGAATTGTATCGTCAAGATTATTCGGAACCTTTCGTGCAAGTTTCTCAAATAATTTCTCGTTCGCCTTTTTTGACGAAGCCGCTTCTTCGCGGAATTGCGCAAGTCCCATACTGCAAAATTAAGATAGCGATTGGATTTCAAGCGTTTTTTCATTAGAATATTGGTAAATTGCGTGAATCAAATCTACTTTGAAGAAAATAGCTTTTTATTGCTTCTTATTTCTGATTCCAATCTTGGCATCGGCGCAATACCGTTTTTCTCATTTGGGAATTGCGCAAGGACTTTCACAGAATTCTGTGCAATGCGTTTTTCAGGATTCTGAAGGCTATATGTGGATTGGAACCCAAGACGGTTTGAATCGATATGATGCATATTCATTCAGGATTTTCCGTCATTCGAATAACGATACCAATTCTATTTCAGACAATTTTGTAATCGGCATTACAGAAGACGATGCGCATAATCTTTGGATTGCAACTAGAAATGGGATGAATCATTTTGATCGGAAGACGGAGAAATTCGATCAACTTTTCCCCGATGGGATGGATAAAAAATATTTTCATAATGCGATACGTCACCTTTACAAAGCGCAAAATGGAAATATTTATTTTGATGCGCACGGTAGTTTTTATTGTGTTGCTATTAATGCAAGTACTTCGGCGTACAAAATTTCGAAATTACCAAAGGGTTTTCCAGTTGCCTTCAACTTTTCGGCTGATGCTAGAGGGAATTTATTTGCTGCTGATAGTGCAGGCTTTATTGAATTTGAGTTTGTCAATGGAATTTATCCTGGCCCAAAGCGAATTTATACTGATACATCTTTTAAGTCTGTTACCAAACTAACACAGACCTATATTGATAAAAGTGGAAGATGTTGGGTTATTAATCAGGGTAATGTTTTGATTTATGATTTATTAAATAATACTATTCAACATAAATATATTCCTTCAACAATTGTTTCTTGCGTTGGTGAAGATTTAAAAGGAAATATCTGGATCGGAAGTGTTCGTGGAGTTATTGTTTTAGATAGAGATGGTAAATTGTTAGGTACTGCTATAAATAAGCAAGGCGCTTCAACAAGTCTAAGTAGTAATAATGTATTAAGTATTTATTGTGATAAAGCTGGTCTAATTTGGATTGGGACTTCAGAAGGCGGATTGAATTTGTATAATCCATTGCAGGATGTATTTATGATTTGTCGTAATGAACAGGATCAAGAAAAAAGCATTAGTGATAATGTAACTTGGTCCATTTTCCAAGATGATAAAAAACTGTTTGTCGGAACTTCTACTGGTCTTGATATTTTTACCTTGAAGGAAAGTGATTTTAAAAAGGCAAGGACATTTGAAGAAAATGTAGTTTCAAACATATTTCTTCAAAAAGATATTTTTGGAAAGCCATTGAGCAATATTACATCGGTGGTAGAAGTAGAGGACAATGTGTATTGGGCGGGTACTCGCAATAATGGAATTATCATATTTAATAGTGAAGGAAAAATTTTTTCGCAAGTAAAAGATGATTCTGCGTTTTTAGGTAGTAATACTATATTCCATTTAATGTTATCTAAAGATGGTACCATTTGGATTTCTACTATTAATGGGCTTTATCACTTTGATTTTGCTTCGAAAAACATGGATGCTTTTAAAACAGATCCTAATAATTCGAATACGTTGTCTGGCAATTATGTAATCAGTACCTATGAAGATCATGAAGGTAAAATTTGGATTTCTACGACAGGTGGATTGTCGTGTTATTCGCCTTCAACAAAAAAGTTTAGAAATTATGTTTCGGGTTATAACGATAAAAAAAGTCTTAGTTATAATATTGTCACTTCTTGTATGGAAGATTCGCGTGGAAAATTATGGGTGACTACGCTAGGTGGTGGAATTAATTTGTTTGACCCTTCAACAAATACTTTTAAATCCTTTTCGCAAGAAGAAGGTTTGTCGAACAATGTAGTATACGGAGTGGGGGAAGACGAAAAAGGAGATTTATGGATGAGTAGTAATGCAGGGATTTCATCATTTCAAGTTAAGACAGAAACTTTTACAAATTACTTTCCTAACGACGGAATAGTTTCCAGCGAGTATTCACAAAATGGATTTTTTAAAAATAAGGCAGGTGAAATTTATTTTGCTTCGCCCGAAGGTCTCATGATTTTTAATCCTGCGGCTATTTATCAAAGTACATTTGAATTGCCTGTAATTCTTACTTCGTATTCTATTAATTATGTTCCAAAAAACGCTTACGATGTTTCTATTGGAAAAGAAGTGAATGTAATGTGGAATGAAAAGACTATTTCATTTGAATTCGCTGCACTTGATTTTGCAAATGCTAAAAAAATAAGCTATTCCTATAAATTAGAAGGATTTGATAATGAATGGGTGATTGCAAATCCTGGTCAACGAATTTCAACTTATACTAATCTTCCTTATGGCGATTATATTTTTAAAGTAAGAATCAAAAAAAATGGCGGACAATGGTCACATGAATATTTGAATTTCGCAGTTCATGTTATTCCTCCATTCTGGTTTTCATGGTGGTTTATCACTGGAGAAATATTAATTGGCTTAGTTCTTTTAATTTTGGTAATACGTTTTTATTCCCAACGTAAATTAAGAAAGCGACTTCAACAAATTGAAATTCAACAAAAAATTCAATTTGAACGTGAAAGAATCTCGCGCGATTTGCATGATAACGTAGGAGCACATTTAACCTATATCATTCAATCTTTAGATAACATTTCATATCGAACAGTTAAAAATCCATCTGAAAAGTCAACAGAAAAGATTGATGAATTGAGCGATTTTGCACGCGACACCATGCAACAGTTGCGTGAAACGATTTGGGCAATTAATAAAGAAGAAATTTCAATTTCAGCATTACATGAAAAAATTCAAGACCATTTAACACGACTAAAAACTGCTATACCGTTTATAGATTTTAAGATTGAGACCAACCTCAATCGGGATGGAATCCTAAAGCCTTCGCAAGCCATTCATATTTTTCGATTGATTCAAGAAGCAATTAATAATGCCATTAAACATTCTGGTTCAAAATTAATTGTGGTAAAAATGAATTTCCAAAAACCAAAATTGCAAGTCTCGATTTCAGATTCAGGCAAGGGATTTAGTAAAGATGCCGATTTCAATGGCCATTATGGACTAGAGAATATGAAAGGCAGAGTGAAGGAAATGGGAGGTGAACTTACAATTTTGACGGATAATGGGATGGGAACTGAGATTAAATTTGAGGTCCCTGTATAAATACGGCATAAGCATTATAGTATTATACGTTTTTCAATCTTATATTTGAATTATGAAAATCAAAATCGCCATCGCTGAAGATAATCCTGCTCTTGCGAAATCTGTAAAGGATAATATTGATTCTTTTGACAACGTCGAGTTACTTTTTGTAGCCCCCAATGGGAAAGAATTGTTACAGAAAATTTCAGGCGCAAAACCGGATGTGATTTTGATGGATATTAATATGCCGGTTATGGATGGCATTGAAGCAACTCAAAAAGTAAAACATCATTTTCCCGAAATAAAAATTATAATGTTAACGGTTTTTGATGAAGAGGATAAAATATTTGCTTCAATTATTGCTGGTGCAAGCGGTTATTTATTGAAAGACGAAAAACCTGTGAAAATTCTTGAAGCAATTCTAGATGCGATGGATGGTGGTGCTCCCATGTCACCCTCAATTGCAACTAAGGCGCTACAAATGATTCGTGGACAAAAAACAGAAATTGTTCCAGAAAAAAATGATTTTAATTTATCTAAAAGAGAAATTGAAATCATGGAACTCATTGCAAAAGGTGATAATTACATCCAGATCGCTGAGAAGTTATTTATCAGTCCCAATACCGTCCGCAAGCATATCGAGAATATTTACGCTAAGCTGCAAGTCCACAACAAAGTGGAAGCAATTCAAGTGGCGACCAAGAATAAATTGTTTTCAATTTTCGGCTTTTTGTAGCCTCTTCGGTTTAAATTATTGCAGTTTTTATCGATTTTCTGACGTTTTTCTCCTATCAAAGCGCCATTTTCAGGGTATCGGCTCTTAAAGGCCATTTACAACTTCAGAAATCACTTATTTTTCGTATTTTCGGCCTTCTTTTTTCCGCAATCACATTCGGAAATTATCTGAACCACGATGAAACTCGCAGTACCCAAAGAAACCAAATTCAAGGAAAATCGCGTTGCACTTACTCCTGACGTTATTAAAGATCTCGTAAAAAAAGGTTTTGAAGTAACCGTTGAAAGTGGAGCCGGATTAAATTCCTTTTTCTCCGATGAAGCCTATACGGCTGCCGGAGCTCAATTAGTAGCTGATACTAAAAAATTATATTCCGATGCGGATGTAGTTTTGAAAGTAAATGCGCCTTCGCCTGAAGAAATTGCAGGAATGAAAAAAGGGGCAGTTTTACTTTCTTTTCTATTTGCCGGAACAAATCCTGATGTTGTAAACGCTTGCGTGAAAGCTGGTGTTTCTGCATTTTCTGTAGATGCGATTCCTCGTATTTCTCGTGCACAGAAAATGGATGCTTTAAGTTCTCAAGCAAATCTTGCTGGTTATAAAGCAGTCCTAATGGCTGCAAATCAAATTGGAAAAATACTTCCAATGATGACTACTGCTGCTGGAACTATTCGCCCAACAAAAATTGTAATATTTGGTGCTGGTGTTGCAGGCTTACAAGCAGTTGCAACTGCAAAACGCCTTGGTGCTGTTGTTGAGGTAACTGATATTCGTCCTGAAACAAAAGAACAAGTAGAATCACTTGGTGGAAAATTCATTGAAGTAAAAGGTGACGCTTCTGTAAAAATTGAAGGTGGATATGTGAAAGGTGTTTCTGATGAATTTCTTAAAATGCAACAGGAACTCGTTGGTAAACATGTGAAAGAAGCCGACATCGTCATTACAACTGCTTTGATCCCGGGAAGAAAAGCACCACTTCTGGTTACAGAAGAAATGGTGAAGAGTATGAAATTCGGATCTGTCATTGTAGATATGGCAGTTGAATCTGGTGGAAATGTTGTTGGAAGTGAATTAAATAAAACAATTGTAAAAAACGGAGTGACAATTCTTGGCGAAGGAAATATTCCTTCTTTACTTCCAATGAATGCGTCTGATCTTTACGCAAAAAATATCGCAACATTTTTAATTCACCTTGCGGATAAAGACAAGTTCAATTGGGATATGGAAGAGGAAATTACAAAAGGCTCACTGATCGTTCATAATGGTGTTGCTGTTCATCCTTCTGTTGCAAAACCTGTTACTGCATAATATAAATAAGTCAAACTAATTGTATGGATACTTTACATCAATACGCAAGTGAGTTTCTTGCTTTCATAAATGACAATAAAGGGATGCTCTATTTTGTCATTCTTTCCATTTTTGTTGGAATAGAAGTAATCGGTGGCGTACCAACCGTTTTACATACGCCATTAATGTCGGGTGCAAATGCAATTCATGGTGTTGTTATCGTTGGAGCTATTCACGTTATGGTGCACATGGAAACTCCTTCAACACTTGCTTTAATTTTAGGATTCCTTGCTGTATTACTTGGAACACTAAACGTAGTGGGTGGTTTTGTCGTTACCGACAGAATGTTAGAAATGTTTAAAAAGAAAAAGTAGTATACCAAATACCAAAAACCAAAAATCCAAATACCAAAATCCAAATACCAAAAATCCAAATACCACAATCCAAATATCACAAGTTTAGAATTGTTATGAGTAATTATAGTACAGAAGATCGTAATTTAGATTTATCAGATATGGTTTTTGAAGAATCTGTTGGTAAATATCATGAATTGGAGGAAAGGGCTTTGCAAAATGCAATTCAGGTTAGAGATTTTGTCAAACAGATTGAGAAGACAATTTGGAATAATGAATATTTGAAACAAATAGTTCGTTCGTCGGCTTCGGTAGGTGCAAATTATATTGAAGCCAATGAATTTCTTGGTGAGAAAGATTTCCTGATGAAAGTAAAAATTTCCAGAAGGGAAGCAAAAGAAACAAAGTATTGGCTACGCCTAATTGATATTGAAAACAAACCAGAATTAGAGTCAAAAAAGAATCAACTGATTCAAGAAGCAGAAGAACTCAGATTAATTTTATCTGTAATTATTAATAATCGAATTAAAAACATGAAATAGATTCCCTTTCATTTGAGATTTGGATTTTATTTTTTTTTGGAATTTTAAAATACTATGAAAACTAATTTATTAGAAGTTTGTTATCTCATCGGTTCCGTCACTTTCATCATCGGATTGAAAATGATGGGCAATGCGAAAACCGCCCGTAAAGGAAATCTTATTGGTGCTTTTGGTATGACCATTGCAATCCTCGGAACCATCTTCCTTCATACAAATGAAGTAAGTAACATGATTTACGGATTAATCGCTGGTGCAATTGCGCTGGGTACGATTGTCGGTTGGATGGCAGCGAAAAAAGTGCAAATGACAAAAATGCCTGAGCTCGTTTCTATTTTTAACGGAATGGGTGGCGCATGTGCAGCCTTAATCGGATTAATGGAATACGAACACAACATGAACAAAATGGGTTCAATGATTCCAATCATTGCCGGACTTGTAATTGGTAGCGTTTCTTTTTCAGGTTCTGTAATTGCATTTTTAAAATTGAATGGAACTTTAAATAAACCTGTTCGTCTTCCAGCTTATAACATGATTAATAATCTGTTCATGTTAGGAGTACTTGCATTCGCAACGTATATGGTAATCGGACCGGGAATGAGTCATTCTACTTTTGCTCATTTGTCTTCCAACTCACTTGAATCAGTAATTACTCCAACTGCAACAATGTATTTGTATTTGTTGTTTGCTGCTGCGATTCTTTATGGAGTATTATTTGCATTGCCGATTGGTGGCGCAGATATGCCCGTTGTTATTTCCTTATTAAACTCATTCACTGGACTTGCTGCAGCGTTTGGCGGATTCCTTTATGGAAACTATGCCATGCTTACAGGTGGAATTCTTGTAGGTTCTGCCGGAACCTTATTGACGCTTGCAATGTGTAAAGCAATGAATCGCCCTTTGAGTAATGTAATCTTCGGTGCGTTTGGTGGTGGTGGTGCTGCAGCTGTTGGCGATGAAACAAAAGGTTCTATCAAGGACATCAATGTTAGTGATCTTGCAGTCTTGATGAACTATTCTAAAAAAGTTGTAATCGTTCCAGGTTACGGATTGGCAGTCGCACAGGCGCAACACGTTATTCATGAATTGGAAATGTTGTTGGAAGAACGTGGTGTTGAAGTGAAATATGCTATTCACCCGGTTGCAGGTCGTATGCCAGGTCACATGAATGTCTTGTTAGCAGAATCAAATGTTGCTTATGAGAAACTTGTGGAGATGGATGAAATCAATGCAGATTTCCCGAATACAGATGTAGTTTTGATTGTGGGTGCGAATGATGTTGTAAATCCTGCTGCTAAGTCAGATCCATCTTCTCCAATTTATGGAATGCCAATTTTAGAAGTGGATGCTGCTAAACATGTAATCGTGAACAAACGTTCTATGAATGCAGGTTATGCAGGTATTGATAATTTATTGTTCTACGATCCGAAATGTTCTATGTTCTTCGGTGATGCTAAAAAAGCATTGACTGAATTGGTTGCAGAATTAAAGACAATGGAATAATAGAAAATAAAGCATGAGTATTAAAATCCCTGTTCTTTTGAGCGGGGATTTTTTTTGAAGCAACTTATTTGATATTCTACCGTCTCTATCTTGAATGGTCCCTTTATTATAAGGGAAACAGGCATGAATAAAAAGACTGCGATTTTACTTTGTTTCTTATTAGGGATTGGTAGCACTGTTAAGAGCCAATATAAATCAATGGATCCTGATTCCTGGACTACTGCTTTTGGATATACTCGCAGTGCATCTTCAAATCTATTTAATGGAATCGATTTGCGTTTCATTTCCTCGCGATTTCAAATCGAAACAGAAGATGATTATTGGACCGAAGAGAAGGAAAAAAATCCAGAAAAATTTAAGAAGGCTAGAATGTATTTCGATTTTATGTATGCACCTCGCCATAGTTTGGGCGATCTTAATGACGTTTCTGAATTTTCTACGAATGCTGATATTTTATATAGTTTATTACATGGAAAACATTTTAGCATTGATGTCATCGCTGGGATGAGATTTTATTTCCAGGAAAGTAAAAAATACGGATTGGTAAATTTTAAAAAAGTGTATTATTGGGATTCGGGTTTTTCTGCTCAATGGAATTTTGGGTTTATTGCTCCATTTATTGAGATAAAAAGAGGATTATATTATACGATCGGAACAGAGATCAGATTACATTCTGTTTATAGAAAACCGAAACGAAAATATAAAATTCATTGAAGAAAAACTTTATCAAATTAATTTTATTCCAACTACACATACATCATCTACCTGCATTAAATTTCCCTTCCAGTTTTCAAAGGAAGAATAAATTGTATCACCTTGTTCTTGCATCGATAGCTCTTGTGAAGCTTGAATTAATTCCCGCAATTGTTTGTATTTGTATTTTTTGCCCTTAGAGCCACCAAATTGATCAGGCATGCCATCAGTAAATAAATAGATACGATCTCCTTTTTGTAATTGAACCGTATGATTTGTAAAAGGTGATTTTATAACGTGATTGCCAACAGGTTGTTTGTCAGATTTTATTTCGGTAAGTATATTTTGTTTTGTAAAATGGAAACTAATATTGGCGCCTGCATAGTTTACTTCGTATGTTTTCGGATCTATTATGCATAACGCAATATCCATCCCATCTTTAATGTCTTCATCACTACCTTCAAAAGTTTCAATTACAAATTCTCTTGTTTGTGATAATATCTTACCAGCATCTTCAATGCCAACTTTTCTTACGGCACGCTTCAATGCATTGCCACACACTACACTAATAATTGCACCAGGTACGCCATGTCCTGTGCAATCAGCTACAGCCAACATGATTTTATTATCGATCTGTTCCGCTAAATAGAAATCGCCAGCAATAATGTCCTTCGGTTGGTAAATGAAAAAACTTTCTGGTAAAATTCCTTTAATAGTTGCAGGGTGACGAAGAATTGCTTTTTGAATTCGTTTAGCGTAAGTAATACTGTCTGTTAATTCAAGCGTTTGTGATTTAAGCTCATTCAAAGTTTTATTTAATTCAAAGGTTTTTTGACGAACGGTGAATTCCAAATTGTTTTGATACTCAATTAATTTCTCGTCATTTTTCGCTTGCATCAATTTAGTTGCGGTCATTGACGCGATTGTGGTTAAAATTTTTAAATCATCAGCTGGATAAAATTTTTTTTCTGGATTCTCCGAATCAATAACTCCAATAACTTTGTTTTGATAGACGATAGGCACTGAAATTTCGGAAAGCCCCATATTTTCATCTAAAATGTACCGAGCGTCCAATGTAGTATCTGATACAATTTCCCCTTTTCCCGATTCTGCAACAAAACCAACAATACCTTGTCCCATTTTTATGATGATCGGATTTAAAATATCCAGATCAATTGGATTTTTAGGTCCGTGTGCCGCCCTTTGTATCAAATGATTTTCTTTATCATCCAATAAATAAATCACACAATCTACATACCCTAATTGAGCAATTGCATTTTTAGCAACGGTCCAAACAATGTCATCAGTGGTTTTGGCGTCTATTAAAAGCGTAGCAAATTGATTGATTACTTCCAGGTAATGTTCTTTCTTTTGGAAGTATTCTAAATTCATATTTGCAGGATTTATCATAAGGAAAACGATTTCAAAAAAATCAAACTAATTTTTCTTAATAAATTTTGAAATAAATTTTTCCTCTGAAGTCAGGATAGAAACAAAGTAAAGACCTTCTGAAAATGTATCTGTAGAAATGGCAATGCTGTTCGTGTTTTCAAATTGCTCACTGTAAATTAATTCACCCTGAATATTTGTTATAGAAATAAAGCCATTGCTTACTGTACTATTATTCAGATTAATTTCTAAACGATCTTGTACAGGATTCGGAAAAATTGAAATTTGATTTTCATTTGTTGTAGCCAAAATTCCAGTCGGACCTGCAGTCACAGAAATATCATCAATATAAAAATAAGCATCATCAATACTTCCACCTCCAACATTGGTCAAACCTGAATTCGCATTTGTTTTGAAATTTCCAATCGTGATATATTGTTCACCACCAGCAGCAGTGAATGTACCCGTTATCTGTGTCCATTGCGTTTTGCTCGTTACAATATTACTCACAGGGTTTGAAATTTGTGGCGTAATACTTCCTGTAACTGGATTAGGAGTTGTAATAGGAGTAGAAGTAAAATAAGCTCCAATTCCACTTGCTCCATAATTACAAACATCCGAAAGACTCACAAAAAAGGTAACGGTATAAACTTGATTCGCAACCAATGGTGTAATAAGAGGCGCTTGCATGTATTCTCGAATGGATAAACCAAATGTGCTTCCAACAGTTGCAAAAAATCCTGCATAAGAACTGTCGGTGTGCGGCGCTTGAAATCCTGGACTATTAGTAGGTTGACTGTATCCTCCGGTGCCACAAGTAGTCATAAAATCAGGTGTGCCTGTTGCATCCGACGACATCCACGGAGCTGCACGATTAATTTGTCCATCTGTAGTTGGACACAAAGTGTAAATTTCAAATCCTGGATTTGGAACTAAATTTTGTGCATTTATTTGGCAAGTGCCAATTATTGAAATTGTAAAGAGTAGCAGTTTTTTCATCGGGGTTATTATTTGAAAAAAATTATTTCGCTTTTATAAATTCTCTAGTAAAATTGGTGTTGCCGTTTTGTAGCGTGATTACATAAACTCCTTTTGCAAAATGACTAATGTCAATGGTCTTTGATGAAACTGTTGAGGAAAAAATAGATTCTTCTTCATGCATTAATTTCCCTTCAACATTATAAATTTTAATTTTACTATTCCCTGAATAAGCATTGCCAACAGAAATCACCAATTGATCTGAACTTGGATTCGGATATACATTAATCGCATAATCAATTTGAAATGGAGGAATATTATTAATGGTATTATTTGCAGAAATAATCCAGTAATCTGGATCAAATATTAAACTGTCAGCATGAAAAGATAATTGTGTTGAAAAAGGCTGACCTGAAAAAGAATTATTGATTCGAATGATCGTATCATGTGTGGCATCCTTAAATCGAATCGGCAAAGGCAATTCAAAAAATGGAACCGAAGGATCTGATTGCGTTTGATTGACCGTAAATGAAACAGCATTGCTAGCATCTTGCGACCACGAAATGGTGTAAGAAGGAAATCCCTGCCCATAATACCAATCATTAAAATACCAAGTAAGACTTTGTCCACTTGCAATTTCTAAATGTTGTTGTAAATCGGAAGTCAAAGCAAAACCATAAGCGAGTGCAGGGTCATTCAGATAATTTTTTATACCCGCATAAAATGCACTATCGCCAATTACCCAACGAAGTGTGTTAAGAATCATTCCGCCTTTTGCATAGGACAAACGATCATCAAAAATTCTTGGAACATTTACCGTATCACCACAATAAACAGAACCGTCAGGTAAACTTGTGACATAAGAAATGCGCATTATTTTGAAAGGTTTCCAATAAAGTGTTGGGGTATAATGTTCATAGCAAAGTCCACTTAAATAAGTTGCAAATCCTTCATTTAACCAGATGTCGTGCCAGCTTCCACAAGTTATTTGATCTCCAAACCAGTGATGCGCTAATTCATGAGCAAGTAATTCATATCCGAATCCACCAATAAAAGTTATCGTGGTATGTTCCATTCCGCCACCGAAATTACATTCTGCGTGACCATATTTTTCATCGGTAAAAGGATATGCGCCAAATAATGTGTCATACAATTGCATGATCGGAACAATGTTCGCCGTTTCAATTTGATGTGCTGCAAAATTTTCTGGATAAACATAATTAATCACTTTAACTGTATCTCCGTTATACGGAACCAAATCAGTATAAACTGAATAATTAGAAGTGGCGAAACAAACTAAATAAGCGGCAATCGGATGACGATGTTTCCAATAACAAATTCTTGTTGGTCCGTTTACAGAATCTTTTGTAAGAATGCCATTGCTAGCCGTTGTATACATCGAAGGAGAAGAAACAATAATGTCTACCGAATCAATTTTGTCTGAAAGATTTTGTTTGCAGGGCCACCAATCTTTTGCGCCATAAGGTTCGGATAATGTCCACAACACCGGAGCACCTGCATGAGAACTTGTATCGTATGATCCAAAACCAGTACTTGGTGGAACTCCCTGATAAAATACAGTAACGGAATCTATAATAGAAGCGGGTAGGGAAGATGGAAAGTTAACAATGAGAATTTCAGCATTGTGTAAAAAGGAAATAGTATTCCCATGATATTTCACACTATCTACTTGAAGAGAATCAGAAAGATCGAATTCTAATTGTGAAATGGAAGAGCTAGGAATAAAATCGGTAGTAATTTTTCCTTTTATATAATAAACTGCCGGATCAATATTCCATTCGCAACGCTGGTAAATGAAATTGGAATTGTTGATGGCTTGGGTTGCTGGAGAAAGACGATTTGCAATTATCCCTTTTTGTTCTATATTGGAAATGCTGTGAAGCTCACTTTGGGAGAAAAGTAATGTGGGGAGAAAAGCGAAAAAGAAGAGTAGCTTTTTCATGACCTTGGAATTGCTATTAAAGATAGTCATTCTTAGTCATTTTTTTACCGCAAATCGCAGAGGCCGCAGAGGTTTTTGAAGATGGGAGATCTTATAAATTAGTTTTTTCTCGCAGATGTCGCTGATTACGCAGCGGTTTTTGAAGATGGGAGATCTTATTAATTAGTTTTTTCTCGCAGAAGTCGCTGATGACGCAGAGGTTTTTGAAGATGGGAGATCTTATAAATTAGTTTTTTCTCGCAGAAGTCGCTGATGACGCAGAGGTTTTTGAAGATGGGAGATCTTATTAATTAGTTTTTTCTCGCAGAAGTCGCTGATGACGCAGAGGTTTTTGAAGATGGGAGATCTTATAAATTAGTTTTTTCTCGCAGATGTTTTTGAAGATGGGAGATCTTATGAATTAGTTTTTTCTCGCAGATGACGCAGATGACGCAGAGGTTTTTGAAGATGGGAGATCTTATGAATTAGTTTTTGCTCGCAGATCTTGCTGAGTAATAAAAAAAATACTCTCCAGTACAGAACCTTTGCGTCCTCTGCGACTCTGCTGCAATATTTCAACTTTTATTTTTTGGAATTTGGAATTTTATTTTTTGGATTTTGGTATTTGAATTTCAATACTTCATCCCCAGATTATAAAATACAAATGCCCAGATATCCGCAAACTCTTCAATCTGCTTGTCAGTTGGTTTTCCTGATCCATGTCCTGCGTTTTTGTCAATGCGAATCAAAACTGGATTATCTCCTTGCTGATTTGCTTGCATCGTAGCAGCGAATTTAAAAGAGTGAGCTGGTACAACACGATCGTCATGATCTCCTGTGGTTACAAGTGTTGCTGGATACGCAACTGTGTGAATATTATGCAAGGGCGAATATTTAAATAAACATTCAAACTCATCTTTGTTTTCACTCAAGCCATAATCGCTGGACCATGCACGACCGATAGTGAATTTATCGTAACGCAACATATCCATTACGCCTACCATTGGAATACAAACTTTGAAAAGATCAGGTCGTTGTGTTTCACAAGCACCAATTAATAATCCGCCATTGGAGCGACCTTGAACGGCTAATTTTTCTTTGCTGGTATATTTCTGAGCAATCATATATTCGCCTGCCGCAATAAAATCATCGAACACATTTTGTTTGTTGCATTTTATTCCACCCTGATGCCACGTCTCTCCATATTCATCTCCACCACGAATATTTGCAACACAATATATTCCACCCGATTCTAAAAATACGGCACGATCGGTTCTGAATTCTGGAGAATAATGGGAAGTAAATCCGCCATAACCAAAAATAAAACAAGGATTATTTCCGTCCATCTGAATTCCTTTTTTATGCGTGATGAACATTGGAATTTTTGTGCCGTCTTTGCTTGGATAAAAAACTTGCTCTGTTTCGTAATCTTCAGATTTGAAATCAACATTTGGTTTGAAATATAATGTTGAAACTTTTGTATTCATATTGTATTTATAGATAGAAGAGGGCATCGTGAAAGTTGAAATGCCAACAAAAATCAAACTGTCATCTTTATCACAACTTAAATCACTTACGGAACACATTTTCTGTGTTGGAATTTCACCCAGGTTTTTTCCTTTTTTGTCGTAAATAAATAATTGCGATTTTACATCTACTAAATAATTGACAACGTATTTATCTCCAGCAATAGAAACACCTTCCATCATACTTTTGCTTTCTGGAATAATTGTTTTCCAATTTGTTTCTTCTGGATGATCGAAATCAACTTCTACTAATTTAAAATTAGGTGCTCCATGATTCGTACGCACCATCATTTTTCTGCCGATAATTTCCAATACACCATAGTCATCCGACTTTTCTGTGAGTTCAGAAATTATTTTGAAAGTTCCTTTTGGATCGGATAAATCTTTCACCATAAATCCATTTCCGCTGGTGAATTCGGAGGAATAAATAATTAGCCATTGTTGATCATCCGTCACTTGAGATCCGAACATACGATTGGGATGCGCATCATCTTTATATACTAAAATATCTTTTGATTGTGCATCACCGAGTTTATGATAAAATAGTTTTTGATGTTCATTGGCAGAAGAAAGTTCTGATCCTTTTGGTTCGTCAAATCTTCCGTAATAAAATCCATCTCCTTTCCAGGAAGCTCCAGTAAATTTCAACCACTTCAAATCATCCGACATTTTTTGTCCGGTAGCAATATCCTGAACAAAATATTCCTGCCAATCAGAACCTGCTTTGCTGATTCCATAAGCAAGATATTTTCCGTCATGCGAAATATCAAAACCATTTAAAGAGGAAGTACCATCAGCAGCCAACAAATTCGGATCGAATAATAATTTCTCATCTCCACTCAATCCGTCTTTATAATATTGAACACTTTGATTTTGTAAACCATTATTACGCGAATAAAAATAACGCTTGCCATGTAAACCTGGCGCACTCATTTTTTCGAAATTCCAGATTT
>JBBRYH010000004.1:0-151822 GCA_038237845.1 Bacteroidia bacterium | reverse complement strand
TTTTCTTTCTTGTCAATAAAATCACAATCAGCAAGACGCAGCACCTGATTTTTATTCATCTCTCTCTCATTGGTAAAGTTGATCTGTTCCACCAATGCTTTGTAACGGAAGTGTGCATTTTTTACACTGCGTTCCTGTTTGTGATTTGTGCGTTCATCCCATTCCGAGGCAATCAGCATCCCTAAAAATTCATCGGCAGTTTGTTTTTCCACTGCGCCCGATTCAAGACTTGTGCAAAAAGCGCGGGCCATGCCGTGGAGTTTCATCGTTTTCATTTTCTCAAGCGTTTGTTCATTCAAATAATTACAAAGTTTGAGTGCAATGCTGTCATTCATTCTGCCATTGAGCCAATATTGTGTAATATGATCAAGTGAAGCATTCACCTTTGTCTCGAATTTTTTTCCTTTCGATTCATAGTAAGGAACCGATTTGTAATACCAAACTAATTCGAGGCTATCAGCAATTACAGAAATAGAATCAGATGCAGTTTTTTCAAGCCATTGAATCCAACTCAGCATTACTTCTGGATCTGAATCATCAATCATGTGATCCGGCTTCCAATACTTCACATACTGATTCGCCATTACATATACACAAGACCAGTAAGGAGATTTCAAATTTCCATTCACTCTCGATTTGCAGGAAGAATAGAATAATTTATCTGCTTGTGAAGAGGTATCAGGTTGTAGATTTCGCTTTAGCCATGCGTGGTTATAGGCAAGTGTATCAAATAAAGGATTTGTCAACCAGAGCATTGCTTGAATGCAAGATGTGTCTCCTTTTCCTTCCAATGCAAGTGTAAAATAGTAGTGTTGTAATTTATTTAAGGAATCTAGAAAATTTCGATTCTTTGTTTTTAATAAACCATCTGACCAAAAATCTAATTTATTATTCAACCACTCACAGGAAGGCGACGGGGAAGTGAATATTTCGATTTGCAATTTTATAGCTGCATATCGCTCCTTCGCTAACCAAGGTTCCAGTTGATGAGCCAATCCGGTATCTGCCAGCATGTTTTTTATTTCAGCATGTGATTTTCCTTTAAAGCAAGAAAATTCAGGAACGGTTTTCATTTGCTTATCAAACAAATCCCAATTTTCATTTGAGTTGATAAACGAAGGAAACGAATCCAAAACAATTAATTCCATGGCAGATACAATCGAATTTGCTCTGCTTGTTTGCAACGACTGATTAATAATTTCCGATCCTTCAACCGATGCAAAAGCACTAATGGTTGCACTAGAAATTTTAAAATGAGTTTGCTGCAATGAATCTAGGAAAGGCTGAATGTCTTTTTGTTTATAGTCTGTTTTTCCTTGCTCGAAAGGAACACGAAAAGAATAACTTCTTGATTTAGTCTGAAACGCGAGCGTATCCGGGCAAAGAAACAAAGGCTCCTTGAATTCGGGAGTCAAATACCAATCCTCTCCACAGAATGAAGTAAAATGCATCACTCTACAAACTTGATTCTTTTGAATAATCACAACATTGATTTCATAATATTGAGAAGAAAGATCAGCTGGAAATTTCCCTAATGAAATAGAATAAGATTCTGCTTCATACGGAAACTCAAATTCATCGAACCATATTTTTCGTTTTGCAGATTTATTTTCAGCACGTTTTCCTTTCGTAGAAGCTTGTACTAGTCTTTCCTTGAGAGAATTGTGATGCTTATGTTTGAATCCGTGTTTTAATTTTTTTCGATAAACGGGTTTCAGAATTCTTCCGCTGAAAATGCATTGCTTATTTCTTCGACTCGCTTTCTGATAATATTGAGGATTATTGCAATCAAACGGTTTGTATCCGACAATTTCAGCACTGAGTCCATCAGTTTTGTTATCAATGAGCGATTTAATAAGATCAACATCCTTAGTTGTAAAAATGATATTTCCATTGACAACTTGTATTTTGGTAGTGGCCGATGAAAAATTATTATTCCAACAATATGGACAAGTACTTGAACTATCCTTTGGTGCGCGTAAATTAAATGCATGAAGTTCGCTATGTGGTTCATTTGAAACATCCTTGAAACTGGTTATTGAAATTGTCTGATCTACTTCATAAGGAAACATGGGACTCATCCCCCGCCCTGTTCTATAAAAAGGCAAAGTACCAAATACCTGCACTGCATGAAAACAATTTGTCTTCGAATCAAAAGCAACTGCCAAACCAGTAAATTCATAACCAGGCGTAAGCATATTTTTAAAATGAGGCGGAGATTGAACCCAACTCATAACCATCGAATGCGCCATTTCTCTGTAAGTATCATTCACATGTGCTGGAGTTCCGGGTTTATCATGGCTTCCACTTTCAGGAGTAAATGCAAAATCAAATAGTGCATTTTCGCCGACGTTTATAAATCCACCGCCACCATGATATAAAACACGATCTGAGGGCGCATATTTTTTCGGGTACTCATTTTCAAAATGCGTTAAGATATTCAGCGAGTCTAGTTAGTGAGCATGATCATGCGCTGCAACAAAGAGAATACTGTCATTCCGCAACGGAGTAAGTCCATGAGCAGTTCGTACACTATCAATTCCGATTTTAGTAAGATGTTCGAGATAGGCAAAGTTGATCGAGCCGGGTTGCATTCGGTCGGTTGGTTGTTGAGCAAGTAGATTGGACTGGGTCAACGACAAAATCAAAATAAGTAGCCGGGAAAATTGATTCACTTCCAAATAAAGATAATGTGTTCGTATTCTCGTTATGCTAATTAACGTAAAAAAGGTTTTCCCTATAAAGAGAAAACCTTTTTATCTAGTAGCGGGAACAGGACTCGAACCTATGACCTTCGGGTTATGAGCCCGACGAGCTACCACTGCTCCATCCCGCATCGAAATCGCTTTTTTTGAACCACCGTCTTAGGCATAACCCTGAAACTGAACAAATTGCCCTGAAAAGCGGTGCAAATATACGGGTTTTTATTGCTCGTTTTACAGACTTTATCAACATTCATGAAATCCTTACTTAGACTTCCAAAGGAATCAAAGCATTTACCAATGAAACAATTTATTCTATTGTGGCTTATCGTAACTCCGTTAGCTTCGGATCCTTAGAGAAGGCATCTAACATGGAAATTACAAAGTGATCGAGATGAAATATTTATAGTTGATATTTTTGATGCCACCGGAAAACTTATTTTGCATGAGCAGCATAAGCGAGGTGATAAAATAAATCCAGCAACAGAAAAATTGGCAAAGGGAACTTATTATTACAGAATTACAGGAGAAACAATGATTAGGAATAATAAATTCATTGTACTGTAATTAGAGGAGATTAAAATCCTTCTGTCTCTGGTTGACGATATTTCCAGAATTTATGGAGAATTTTAATTCCTATAGGGAAAGTATAAATTCCTGCTTTGTAGCGCAACGAAGAATAAAGTGAAATCATTTTTCGTTTCAGTGGCGATAAGCGAACATCAGAAACCGTCGGATAATATCCGTTCAATACCACTTCGAAATTTTTTATTTTATCGACCATCGCAGGAGTTAGCCATGGCGTCAATGGATTTTTTCTTAAGTCAAAATTTTCCCAATCAGCAGAAATCCAATCTTCTAATTTTTCAGGAAAACGGAATCCGGAAGCCTTTACCTTCTCATACATTTCTGAACCTTCTGTTGGAACAGGAGAATAAACATAAATGATAATTTCCGTTTCGGGATTTACTGCTTTAACTTTTCGAATGAAAGAGATGTCTTCATCAATTTGTTTCATCACTTCCTCTTCTGTGTCGCCCGGAGTACCTAAAACAAAAGAATATTCAGGAATGATATTGAACTTTTTCATTCGGGCAGCGAAACTTACAATTTGGGCACCTGTTTGTGTCCCTCCTTTGTCCATTTTCTTTAGCATAGCATCATTTCCAGTTTCAGCGCCAAAGAAAATCATTCTGCAACCGGCCTCACTCATTATTTGAAGCGACTCATCCGAATACTTATCTATTGTATCAATCCTTCCTTCACCCCACCAAATCATTTTCTCTTTACTAATCAGTTTTGAAAATTCAACCACTCGTTTTTCTGATACAAAAAAATTATTGTCGTGAAACTCAATGGCATTACCACCGAATTTATTCTTTAACAACAAGACATCTTTATAAACAAATTCAGCTGACTTCCCTTTCCATCTGGCGTTGTATATTGGCACAACTGCACAAAAGGAACAGGTAAATGGACAACCAAAACTAGAATGATAAGCAATCGTTTTTGTACCGAGGTAAGTCTTACCCAGATATCCGGTCATGGCATACATCGTATCTAACTTCTCATAGGGGAAGGAAGGCAATTCATCTTGCTCATAAATTTCATCCTTCTTTGTTTTAAAAAGTTTTCCTTCTTTTTTAAAAATAAGATTCGGAATCAAATCCCAATTTGTATCCCCACTACTCCATCGCTGTAGTAATTCAGGAAAACATTTATCTCCTGGCCCACTAATAATAACATCCACAAAATTCGAATCCAGACAAACTTGTGATTGATTGGAAGGAAAATATCCACCCCAGATTATTTTCACATTAGGAAATCGTTCACGAATTTCTTTGCTAATTGGAATTGCTTGTTGCAACTGAGGTCCAGGCATAACGGTACTAGCAAAATATCCGAATTCGCCGGATTCCAACATTTTATAAATTTTCTCTGCAGGATTTTGCTCACGATTTCCATCTACAATCACCCAATCGAACTTGCCATCAATACTCGCCGCTACCTGCAAAACCGAATTAGGAATACGCGGTTTTAATTTCAGAGCACGTGGATTAAATAGCAAGACTTTTTTCATGCAAGACAAATTTACCAATAATAAGAGGTTGAAAATGACTTTATGTTGGAATTATACAAGTTGTTTCAAAAAATAAGGCAAAAAAAATCCCGTCATACAACGGGATTTTATTCGATCCAAAAAATATTTATTTGATTAAAACTTTACCACTTGTTTCAATATCGCCTTGATGAACATGAACAACATACGTTCCAACAGCTAAACCTTGAAGATTCATTTTTAAATCCGCCGAAGTAATTTCTTCTTTGCGAATTAATTCACCAGTCATGTTATAAACAGTTACAAAACCACCCTCTTGAGGTGAAGGTGTATGAACAAATAATGCATTTTCAAAAGAATGGATACGAACTCCTACATTCAGGTTTTGAGTTTGCAAGCCTGTAATTTGTCCAGCTGCAATTGGTGTATTCGGTAAAGCCTCAATTGCATATTCTTTAATTGTAATCGTATCTGTTGTTGCATTAACGGACAAACGTGCCCAACCATAATAAAACTGACCAGCTACTTTAATTCGTAATCCCAAATATTTATCTGTAATTCCAACCCAGTTGCCATAAGTAGCAGGACCTGTCACACCAAGGTAATTTACTCCGGTGGTTAAGGAATATCCCGGCCACAATACACTATTTGGTTTTATGGAATCGCCATTATTCAAACGATATGGAAAAGGATACATTCCATAATATAAACTTCCAAGCACAGCATTATTGGTATCACCAACAACACTTACTGTGGCGAAGTTTACTAATGTACTTGAAGAACTAGCAACAGAAGTTGCAAATTCAAAATCTATTACAGCATCATTATTCAAATCAAGCCCGTAAACCAAAGAATCATGCACCATTGTATCTGGACTGATGTCTGTGTAGTTTACTTGCGCATTTGCAGAAACAGCCACTAATGATCCAGCAACTGCAGAATATGCTTTAAGCTTTTCTTGTAAAGATTTTTTCATTCTGGGTTTTTTAGAGGTGTAAATATAGGAATTCCCATCAAATTGGATGTTAAATCGAACCAGTATTTGATTTGTTTCGATATAAGTTGCCGTCAACCACTTCTGCCATGGCCTCTGCATCCAAATCATTTCCTAGGAAAGCAGCAATTTCTATCGAGGCAGAAATCGGATTTTCAATAATTGAGGAATAATCGATATATAAAACCCTTGCGTTTGGTTGAGCTTTGATCCATATTTCTGCCTTTTCAAGTTGTTTTGTAAAAGCCTCTGCTAAAACTACCGGAAATGTTTTGCCATCATTTTTCTTCCCCATCATTTTTTGTTGAGAAAGTAAAACTTCCTGCATTTCTCTTTTTACAAAAACGATATTGTATTTAAATCCTGGGGGGAGAAATTGAAGTAAAGGCGCTACAACTTTAATGGCTTTTCCATCCGCTTCATGCAACCATTTATTTTCAATATGCAATCGTTTTACTCGGTCATCCTCATAATATCCTTTAGGATTATTTTCATCCGGAATTCTTTGTTCATCTGTGAATATTTCCAATCCTCCTGCTTTTACCATTTGCATCAGCATAGAAGTTCCAGAACGAGGCAAACCAGAAATTACGTTGATAGTCCCTTGCATATTATTCGCAATAAATGATTCATGCACTTGAGCCTTTTCAGGTAACATTAGTTTTTCATTGTAAATTTTCACTAGCCAAAAACGTGCGCGTCGATTTCCTGGTGTCATAGACAAACAGACTTCAAAAGCTTCTGACGCTCTTCCAAATTCTCCGAAACGAAATAATGCTTCACCCAAATGATAATGAGCAGCGGGTTGAAAATAAATTAGTCCAACAGAAGTTAAAGCTTCTTCAATGGCTTCTTCAACCTTATCCAGTCTCAAGCAAGCTTGTGCAAGTCCATGATGTGCTCTTGCATTTTCGGGATCTAGTTCTAGTGCACGAATAAAGGATTGCTCAGCTGAATTCCAATTTTGTGTTTTCAAATAAACAAATCCTACAAGTACATGTAGACCTGGCAAATGCGAAACTTCTCTTTCCGCTCGTTGCAAATACTCTAATGCTTTTCTCGGAAGGCCTTCAGAAAATAATAAGGAACCTTCTAGATAATCCAATTGGGGTAAATCAGTTTTCTTTTTTTGTTTTGATCTTAATGCATCGATTACTCTTCTTGCTTCTTTTGGTTTTCCAGTTTGTTGATAAGCCATTGCAAGTCGCAAACCGTATCGAACAATATCTGCATCTTCTTTAATTAATTCTTCAAGAATTGGAATTGCTTTTTCAATTCTACCAGTAGAAAGAAAAACTCTTGCTAGATAAAATCTACTTTCTCTAGAAATTCGAATTGCTGCTTTTTCCTGATCTTCACCTGGTTTTTCTATATAGCCTAACTCCACCAATTGTTGTAATGCTTGTTGTGCCGCCCAAGGATCCTCTCTCAATTCTCCAGGATGTTGTCCACTATTTCCATGAATCTCTTCCCAACTGTCAATAAATTCTGTTGTCTTTGTTTCTTCAAAAATTTCTCCAAGCACTCTTCCATCCATATCTTTTGCAACCGGAATTTCAAATAAGGACAAAATCGTCGGCGTAATATCCAGCAAGGTAGCGCCATAAACTCTTTCATCTTTTTTAATACCAGGTCCACTTACTACCACAATTCCATAAGGTGCATGTTCCATTGCAGGTGCAGCAGGATCATCTGGAAATCCTGTTAAACGTAAATGATCGGAATGAAAACCATGATCGGAAACAATTATAAATGTTGTATCGTCATCTGCAAGTTCCATTACACGACCCAACATCATATCGTAAAACAGATAGATTCCGTTAATTACAACTTTATAATTTTCATAAAGCTCATCATCCAATCCATTTAATTGCGGCGGATGAAATTTCATAAAGGTGTGACAAAAATGATCTAATTCATTCAGATAAATCGCAACAAAATCCCACTCCTTATTTTCCAAAACCCAAGTGGCCACATTATGTACAGAAGATAAGGATGCCAACATTTTTGCAATTCCAGAAAGTCGTTGATCTTTTTCCTGATCAATCTTTTCAAAGTTTGGAACGAAAGGAATAATATGTGCCGGTGTAATTTCGTCAGGATGAATTCTAAAATCTTTAAATAAATCTTCTAATTCTTTTGGATGAACACTATTTGGTGCAAGCGGCCAATCAGTACTTTTTGCTTCAAACTTTTTTGAAAATAAATCAGAAACACAAACACCATCAATGGGCTCAGCAGGATGACTTGGCCACCAACTCAAAACATGTGATTTAATATTATTCTGTTGTAGAATATTCCAAATTGCTTTTACTTTTCGAGAAGTTACGGTAGAAGGACGAACGTTACCCGTATTTGGATCAGGTTCAACGAAACCAAGAATTCCATGTTTATCTGCAGTTTTACCTGTGGCAATGGAAGTCCAAAGCATTGGAGAAAGAGGAGGATCCATGGTAGCAATTTTTCCAATTACTCCATTTTCAACCAATTTAGCAAGAGAAGGCATTTGACCGCTATCCAGAAGTGGATTAATAATTTTCCAATCTGCAGCGTCCCAACCTAGGAGAATAACTTTTCTAGCCTTCTTTACTTGTGTCATTAGAATTTTCGGGGTTTGATTCCATTTTCGTTTTTACTTCTGCTTTTTTGGAACGCCACGCAAGCAAACCTTTATAGCCCAATGCTAATAATCCCAGTGATCCATAAACAGGTATTTCATATTTCTTTTCTTCCTCGGGAAGGGTATTTGAACGCTTTTCCTGCATTATGCAAAGGTAACTCGTCAAACGATTCAAAATGTAACCAGCAACTTCTATGTATCAATAAATCGCAATTTACTTGTCTGCTTTAATCTATCATTAACTTTCAATTGAGTTAGTATGAAAACTAAAAGATTTTCAATTTGACCAACGGGTATTGTTTTATAAATGACAATTTAATCTGCCTTCTTGATAAGTCGCTTCATCGGAAGAATAAGGAGCCGAATAAGGTTTCAGATCGTTGGTAAGGGCTGTTGCGGTAAATACAATAGGGACTTAAACCTATCAACATACCGCTAACCAATACTAGTTTTTGTAATTATTTCATTGAATTTTATTTTGTAAAAACAGAAATTGCGGCAAAGGTCCCCTTATCTTTGTTACAATGAATTTTCTACGGAAACATTTCAAAATCATTTCCTGGATCAGTTTGGGACTTGTAATATTGATTACAGGGCTTTCCGTATATGAACTTCGAAAAATAAAATTCAATTATGATTTCGAAAGTTTTTTTCCAATTGACGATCCTGCCCTAGATACTTATTTATCCTTTCGAAAAACATTTGAATACGATAATGAGTTTGTATTAATTGCGATTGAAAATAAAAAAGGTGTTTTTCAAAAGGATTTTCTGGAAAAAGTTTCTGCACTTTCCGATTCCTTGAAAAATATCCCAGATATAACTTCTATCAATTCTCCAACTACATTACAGAACACTGTCATTTCAGAATTAGGTCCTGTTCAATTTCCATATCTCCATATTGACGATCCTTCTCGGTATACGTCTGACTCATCTTTAATTTTCAGATCTCCCGAATTAGTAGGTTCCTTCTTTTCCGCAGATGGAAAATCAATTAGTATTTTTTTAAAAACGACTGAGGGGATTAATAAAGCAAAATCGGATGCACTAGTAGCCAATATAAATTCAACCTTAGGACATTTCCAATTTGATAATGTGCGCACTGCTAGTAAGGCAAAAGGGCAGAAAGTTTATCTAGAAAAACTCTCCAAGGAATTTTTTGTTTTTTTCCTGGCCTCATTTCTGTTGGTTGTATTATTTCTCTACATTTCATTCCGTTCCTTCTGGGGAGTTTGGGTACCTATCATGGTGGTTATTCTTTCCATCATTTGGACGTTAGCATTAATGACGGCAACTGGAAAATCGCTGGATATTATGACAGTGCTTTTGCCAACCATGATGTTTGTTGTGGGAATGTCGGACGTAGTTCATATTGTCACAAAATATTTGGAAGAATTACGTGAAGGAAATTCAAATCGTTTCGATGCCTTGTTAAAGACCATTAAAGATGTCGGCTTCGCAACCTTCATCACTTTGATCACAACTTCGCTTGGATTTCTTTCACTTTTAAATTCTCATATTATTCCTATACGCGATTTTGGACTTTATACTTCTATTGGCGTATTCATTGGATTCATTCTTGCATTTACAATAGTGCCACTTGCTTTGAGTGTAATCCCACAACCGAATCTGAAATTAGATAATGAATCCTCTAAATTCTGGAACAAACGATTGATTCAACTTTTATCATGGATATTCAAGAATGGTAAAGCAATAGCAGCAGGAACTTTAGTTTTGACTTTATTAAGCTTCTGGGGAATTAAAAATATCAATCTGAACAATTATATGATTGAAGGTTTGACTACCCATGATGAATTACGGCAGGATTTTATGTTTTTTGAAAAAAACTTTTCAGGTGTACGACCATTTGAAATGATTGTAACGCCAGCCGATACTTCGAGTACTGTCATGGGCGTAAATGAATTGCGGGCAATGGACAAGCTTGAAACTTGGCTGAAGAAAAACTATGATGTTGGATTTATTCTTTCCCCTTTGAGTATGGTGAAAGGAATACACAAAGCAGAAAACAATGGTAATCCAGATTATTTCACTTTGCCAAAAGATTCAGAAGATATTGCATTGCTGAGTGATGAATTATTACAATTCAGAAAACGAAAAGAACTTAAAACACTTTTAACTAAAGACAGAAAGCAAGGGCGCATTACCGGAAAGATGCACGATGTAGGAAGTAAAATTATTCGTAGTAGAAATGATCTATTGTATGCTTTTATGGCTACAGATCCTCAAATGAAATATATTCATATTGAATTGACAGGCGCAGCAGTTATGTTGGACAAAAACAATGAATACCTTGTTACAAATACTTTACAAGGATTATTCTTTTCCATTTTTGTAGTCGGTTTAATCATTGCGCTTATTCACAAATCTTGGAAGATGGCAATCATTGCCATTATACCTAATCTTCTTCCGATTATTTTTATTGGCGGATTAATGGGACTTGTTGGAATAGAATTAAAATCTTCTACTTCCATCATTTTTGCAATTGCTTTTGGAATTGCAACAGACGACACGGTCCATTTTCTGGGTCGTTTAAAATTGGAATTAAAAAAAGGAAAAAGTATTGCTTACGCATTAAAACGAACTTATCTCTCCACAGGAAAAGCAGTAGTAGTAACCTCCATTATTCTTTCAGCTGGCTTTATGACGCTGATTGGTTCTGGTTTTGAAAGTACATTCCTCTTCGGATTACTGGTAAGTATCACACTAATCATTGCAGTAATAACTGACCTTCTTTTATTTCCACTTTTAGTGGTGTGGTTAATTAAGAATAAAAAGATTTCTTAGGAAAATTCAAAAAACAAAAATCCCAAATCATCCTTTAACTTGGAGATTTGGGATTTGGAATTAAAAATATTTATCAACTATTCTGTTACAGGAACATTTACATCGATTTCCTGCTTTCTGTCTTTATATTTTATTTTTACAGCCATTCCTCCAAAGACTCGTTCTCCGGTAGGAACATTTAACGTAGTATCCCAACCAGTGCAGAATAAATAATATTTTCCTGTATGCATGCTCGCACAATGCACATGATCTTCACCTGCTTCTCCTACAAAAACTGCATCATAGTTATGAGTAGGATCGGAAGGTAAGTCGCTTACATTAAATTTTACATAAACTGAATCAGGATATCCTGCATGATTTGGAATGGTTCGTCCGTGATGCTGGGGGAAAACAACAAGTGTTGCATCCCCATCAAGTCCAGCTTTTTTACAAGAACTTATGAATAATAGAGTAAGTAATATGGCAACAAATTTTTTCATCTGGTTCATATTTTCTGGATGTGAATGATAAAGTTAAAGACATTTATACAAGCAAAGCCAAGTTATTATAAAAAACAATCTAAAATATTAAACTTGAGCTACTATTTAGGGTAAATATCAAGACGAATACAATCAAATTTTCAAATACTTGCATGATGAAAGTCATCCATTTAAGTCTAATTTTTTTGAAAAAAACGGCCTATAAATTATGCATGCATAAGATAAATAGCTAATTTCGAGAAGAATTTATAGAAAATGCCAACGAAAAAAGAAACCAACTGCTCTCAGATCAAACAGTCGTGGCACGCCATTTCCAGGATGTACAATTACGAAGCAATCAAACACGACTTAACTACCACAATCGGGTTTATTCTATTGCAGATTGATCACAAAGATGGGATTCCTTCCACCAGTATAGGGCCCGCAATTGGTATGGAGCCGACCAGCCTTACGCGCACTTTGAACATTATGGAAGAAAAAGGCTTTATTCAAAGACGCAAACATAAAATTGATGCACGAAAAGTAATGGTCATTTTGACTGAAAAAGGAAAAGCGAAAAGAGATATTTCTAAAAAAGCAGTTAAAGCTTTTAATGAGGAAGTCTCAAAAAATATTTCTCAGTCAAAATTGAAAATATTTTCACAGGTCATCAACGAAATAAATCTGATTGCAGATAAAAGAAAGAATTTATTATGAACAGAAACATTTCTAAAGTAGCAGTACTTGGTTCCGGTGTGATGGGTTCACGTATCGCCTGTCATTTTGCAAATATCGGCTTGGAAGTTTTATTATTGGACATCGTTCCTAAAGAATTAACACCAGCGGAACAAGCAAAAGGAAAAACCTTGAATGATACCGTTGTGAAAAACAGAATTGTGAATGAAGCATTGCAAGCAGTTCTAAAAAGCAACCCATCTCCTATTTACAGAAAATCGTTTGTTTCAAGAATCACAACCGGAAATTTTGATGATAACTTGAAGGATATAGCTAACTATGACTGGATCATAGAAGCAGTTGTTGAACGCCTTGATATCAAACAACAGGTTTTTGAAAAAGTTGAACAATTCAGAAAACCAGGAACATTGATTTCAACCAATACTTCGGGAATACCAGTTCATCTTTTATCAGCAGGTCGTTCAGAAGATTTTCGCAAACATTTCTGTGGAACGCATTTTTTTAATCCGCCGAGATATTTGCGCTTGTTAGAAATTATTCCTGGGCCGGAAACAAATAAAGAAATAATTGATTTTTATTTAAAGTATGGGGAATTGATGCTTGGAAAAACAACTGTCCTTGCAAAAGATACTCCTGCTTTTATTGCAAACCGTGTAGGTGTTTATTCCATCATGGCACTTTTCCATCTCGTTGAAAAAATGGGATTGACTGTAGAAGAAGTGGACAAACTTACAGGACCTGTTCTTGGCCGACCAAAATCTGCAACCTTCAGAACAACAGACGTGGTTGGATTAGATACTTTGATTCATGTTGCAAACGGAGTCAATCAGAATTGCCCGAATGATGAAGCGAAAGATTTATTTGTACTTCCAGGATACGTTGCAAAATTGGCAGAGAACAAATGGCTTGGAGATAAAACAGGTCAAGGATTTTATAAAAAGATAAAAGGCTCCGCTTCGACAGGTTCAGGAGGAAAAAGTGAAATCCTCGCATTAGATTTAAAAACATTAGAATATCGTCCTCAGGTAAAAGCAAAATTTGCAACACTTGAAGCAACAAAACCGATTGAGAATTTACGCGATCGTATGAAAGTGCTGATTGCAGGAAAAGACAAAGCAGGGGAATTTTATAGGACTTCTTTCTTTGGTTTATTCGCTTATGTTTCCAATCGTATTCCAGAAATTGCAGATGAACTTTATAAAATTGATCAGGGGATGTCTGCAGGTTTTGGTTGGGAACTTGGACCATTTGATGCTTGGGATTCACTTGGATTTTCAGAAACCGTAAAAGCAATGGAGGCGGCAGGAAACAAACCAGCGCAATGGATTTATGAAATGCTTGCATCAGGTACAACTTCATTTTACAAAACAGAAAACGGTAAAAAATTATTTTACGATATACCATCAAAATCATACAAAGTTATTCCGGGAACAGAAGCATTTATCATGCTTGAATCGATTCCTGAATCCAAAATTGTTTGGAAAAATTCAGGTACTACACTTACAGATATTGGTGATGGAATTCTGAATTTAGAATTTCATACTAAAATGAATACCATTGGAGGGGAAGTTCTGCAAGGAATAAATAAAGCGATCGATATTGCAGAAAAAGATTATCGCGGCTTGGTAATTTCTAATGAAGGCGGTAATTTTTCTGCCGGTGCTAATCTAGGAATGGTATTTATGTTTGCTGTTGAACAGGAATGGGATGAATTGGATTTTGCAATAAGAGCGTTTCAAAATACAACCACACGCATAAGGTATTCTTCAATTCCTGTTGTTGCTGCTCCTCATAATATGTGCCTTGGTGGCGGAACAGAAATTTGTTTACATGCAGATGCAGTTGTGGCTCATGCAGAAACCTATATGGGATTGGTTGAATTCGGTGTTGGAGTTATTCCTGGTGGAGGTGGAACAAAAGAATTTGCTGAAAGATTGTCGGATCAATTACATGAAGGCGACGTAGAGTTGAATGCTTTTCGTGAACGTTTTCTAACTATTGGTCAAGCGAAAGTTTCTACTTCCGCTTATGAAGCATTTGATTTAGGTTATTTGAGAGAAGGAAAAGACAGAGTGGTAATGTCACGTAATCGTTTGTTAGCTGAAGCAAAAGCAGAAGCAATTAAATTAGCTGACGCTGGTTATTCAAAACCTGTGCCACGTCATGACATTCGTGTTTTGGGAAGACAGGCGCTTGGACTTGCTTATCTCGGTGCGGACAGTTTTTACAATGGTCATTACATGTCACAGCATGATCTGAAAATTTCTCAAAAACTCGCTTGGGTTTTGTGCGGTGGTGATTTATCACAACCTACATTAGTCAGCGAACAATATTTATTGGATTTGGAACGAGAAGCATTTCTTTCCTTGTGTTCAGAAAGAAAAACATTGGAGAGAATGCAATCTATTTTAACTGGAGGAAAAGTTTTACGGAATTAATTTCATGTTTGTAGGGTAACGATGCTTCGTTACCCTACAATGCAAAAAATAAAAATATGGATGCATATATCATAGCAGGTTTACGCTCAGCAGTCGGAAAAGCTCCGAGAGGAATGTTTCGTTTCATGCGACCAGACGATCTCGCCGCACAAGTTATTCGCCAAGTTATTGCAACGGTTCCAAATCTAGATGTGAATCGTATTGACGATCTAATTGTTGGGAATGCGATGCCTGAAGCTGAACAAGGCTTGAATGTTGGGAGATTAATTTCCTTAATGGCATTCGACACGGAAAAAGTTCCAGGTATGACAGTGAATCGGTATTGCGCATCTGGATTAGAAACAATTGCTATTGCCTCAGCAAAAATTCACGCAGGACTTGCTGATTGTATTGTTGCAGGAGGAGTTGAGTCGATGAGTTTGATTCCTACTGGAGGATGGCGCGTCATTCCGAATTTTGAAGTGGCAGAAAAACATCCTGATTGGTATTGGGGAATGGGATTAACAGCAGAAGCTGTCGCGAATGAATTTAAAGTTTCTCGGGAAGACCAAGATGCATTTGGATTCGCATCGCACCAAAAGGCGATTGCAGCAATTAAAGGCGGGAAATTCAAATCAGGAATTGCTCCCGTAAAAGTAAATGAAATTTATTTAGACGAAAAAAATAAACGAGCCACACGTGAAACGATTTGCGACACAGATGAAGGTCCGCGTGCTGACACTTCGCTTGAAGCATTGGCAAAATTAAAACCAGTTTTCGCTTCTGATGGAAGTGTAACTGCAGGAAATTCTTCACAAACATCCGATGGAGCTGCATTTGTAATTGTGGTAAGTGAAAGAATGCTGAAAGAATTAAATGTACAACCGATTGCAAAACTCGTTAGTTATGCTGTGGCGGGAGTTCCTCCTCGCATAATGGGAATCGGTCCAGTGTATGCAATTCCGAAAGCATTGGAAAAAGCAGGAATGAAATTAGAACAGATTGATTTGATTGAATTGAATGAAGCCTTTGCTTCACAAGCAATTGCAGTAACGAGAGAATTAAAATTAAATACAGAAATTCTAAACGTAAACGGAGGAGCAATTGCATTAGGACATCCACTCGGTTGTTCGGGAGCAAAACTCTCCGTACAGTTATTCAATGAATTACGCGAGCGGAAAAAGAAATACGGACTGGTATCCATGTGTGTGGGAACTGGTCAGGGCGCGGCAGGAATTTTTGAAATGTTATAGGGAGCATTGAGTAGTGGATATTGAGTATTGAGACAAATACTTCAAATGCATTTCTCAACATCACTTAAAAAAAAATTGAAATATTTAATCGAAATTATTAATAACACTCAATACCAATACTCAATACCAAATACTATGAGTACAGCAATTAAAGGAGGGGAATTCCTCATCAGAGAAACAGCAGCAGCAGATATTTTTATTCCTGAAGAATGGGATGAAGAATCATTAATGATGGCGAGTGCAGCGCGCGACTTTTTACAGAAAGAAGTTTTTCCTAACCTTCAACGTATCGATGATCAGGAAGAAGGCTTAATGGTGAGTTTGCTTAACAAAGCAGCCGACCTAGGACTACTCGGCATTTCTGTTCCTGAAGAATATGGTGGAATGGGAAAAGATTTTAAAGCTTCAATGCTTACAACTGAAATAACAGGTGCGGGGCATTCCTTTGCAGTTGCCATTTCAGCACATACAGGAATCGGCACTTTACCGATTTTATATTATGGAAATGAAGCACAGAAGAAAAAATATATTCCTAAACTCATTAGTGGCGAATGGAAAGCGAGTTATTGCTTGACAGAACCAAGTGCTGGCTCTGATGCTAATTCCGGAAAAACAAAAGCAGTTCTTTCCGCCGATGGAAAACATTATGTGATCAACGGGCAGAAAATGTGGATTACCAACGGTGGATTCGCAGATGTGTTTACGGTGTTTGCAAAAATTGATGAAGATGAAAACCTGAGCGCATTTATTATTGAAAAAACATTTGGCGGTATAACATTGGGAGCAGAAGAACATAAAATGGGAATCAAAGGAAGTTCTACGGTTCAAGTTTTCTTTAACGATTGTAAAGTGCCTGTAGAAAATCTTTTATCTGAAAGACAGAATGGATTTAAAATTGCTGTTAATATTTTAAACATCGGTAGAATTAAATTAGCAGCGGCTGCCTTGGGAGGAACAAAAGAAATTATTTCAAATGCAGTGAATTATTCTAATGAGCGTCAGCAATTCGGAAGATCCATTTCTAAGTATGGCGCTATTCGACATAAACTGGGTGATATGGCAACACGAGTTTATGCAATGGAATCAGCATTATATCGTGCAACTCAAAATATTGATGATGCGATTAAAGCATTGGAGGCAGGTGGAATGGAATATGCAAAAGCTAAACTAAAAGGTGTTGAACAATTTGCAGCAGAAGCAGCGATATTGAAAGTACATGGTTCAGAAGTTTTAGATTTTGTAGTAGATGAAGGTGTTCAAATTTATGGTGGAATGGGATATTCTGCAGAAGCACCAATGGATCGCGCTTATCGCGATGCACGAATTAATAGAATTTTTGAAGGAACAAATGAAATCAATCGCATGTTGGTTGTTGATATGCTATTGAAACGTGCAATGAAAGGCGAATTAGATTTAATGGGACCAGCAACGAAAGTGGCGGCCGATTTAATGGCAATTCCTGATTTCAGTGCACCCGATACAGCTTTGTTTGCTCCCGAGAAACGAGCTTTGGCAGGTTTTAAAAAAGCTGCTTTAATGGTTGCAGGAGCGTCTGTGCAGAAGTTTATGATGCAACTTGCAAAGGAGCAAGAAGTGTTGATGAACATCGCTGATATGTTAATTGAAATCTATGCTGCTGAATCCATTCAATTACGAGTAGAAAAACTTGTAAGTATAAAAGGTGAAGAAGCATGCGCCATTCAAATCGACATGATGCGTGCTTGTATTTATGAAGCAGCGGATAAAATTGCCAAAGCAGGAAAAGATGCAATTAATAGTTTCGCTGAAGGTGATGAGCAAAGAATGATGTTAATGGGACTTCGTCGATTTACAAAAGTTGATCCTTTAAATATCAAAGAAACCTATCGCCGTATCGCAGGAAAAATGATTGAGGAGAATAAATATTCTTTTTAATATTTCCTTCATTTGTTAATTTTTGAGAAAAATAATTTTGATGATTAAGTTTTTATCGAATTAAGACGTCTAATCTCAAAAACCAACAAACTATGAAAAGAATAATCACCTCAATGCTTCTGCTGATTACAGCAATAGCATTCGCACAAACCCCAGCAGGTCCACCACAAGGTCGCCCACCAGGACCAAAAAAAACTCCTGAAGAGCGAGCTACTGCAATTTCTAATCGATTAGAAAAAGATCTTGTATTATCTGCTGTTCAAAAAACCGCCGTGCATGATGTGGCTTTGACTAAAGAAAAAAAGATGGAAGAATTGCGGAACAAAAACTTACAGGATTCAACTGCAATGAAAGCGGAACACAAAAAAATAAATGAAGAATTTCGTGATGGCATGAAAAAAGCGCTTACTCCAGAACAATTCAAAAAATGGGAAGCCGAGAAAAAAGATCGTCGTGAAGAGGGTCCACCTCCTCCACCTCCAATGCCGCCATCTGCTCCAAAACAATAATTAGTTTTTAAAATCCCGGAATTTTTCGGGATTTTTTTATGCCTGACAAGGTTTTCTAATATCCAAAAATGTTAAAAACCATTTCCCGTCAATCAAAGAAAAATAGAAACGATAATTCTCGGTATTAATCACCGTTCTTGTTATGGTTTTAGCAGATTCTTCTATGGCTTTGTCCTTATCAGCCGATAAGGTGGCGTTCTTCCATATTTTCTCTTCTAAAAAAACATTTTGCATGGAAGTAAAACAACCTTTCTTATTATAGAAATTTTTTGAATCACAATTTACTTGAGGCATTTCTTCTTCAACCGGCACCGTCATCATAGGATCACGATCAAAAGGCAGAATTGATTTTCCATTTCCATCTTTAAAATCACTGATCTTATCCACATGTATAAATTGTGGTAATGCGCCATTGGCATAAATAATCCATAGCCCTAATTTTTTTTCAATGAGTACATTAAATATACTATCGTTTGCAGTAACGGTTGCTTGCGCAAATGCAGAATAAAACCAAGTGAATTGTTTGATATCTGCAGGCGAAGGAAGATCTTCCTGAAGCGCTTTTTTAATAGAATCTCTTTTTGACATTGAATCTCCCAATACACTTTGATTAGCAACTGGATTGCCACAAGAAGTAAATAAAATCAGTAGTGAAAAAAAATAAAATAGTTTCATGTTCAATTGGATTGGTGTTGAATTACTCGTGGTGATTTCAAAGCAAAAGTTATAAAAAAGACCAGTATCCCCGACATAATTGCAGCCGAAAGAAATACAACGTATGGATTAAAAAATGTCCAGATTAATCCAGCAGAGACACTTGCAATTAATACTGCAATACTTTGAAAGCCTGAAAACAATCCTAAAGCAACACCTTTATGTTCCTTTTCACATAAGGTACTTATCCATGCTTTTGATATTCCATCCGTACAGGCCCCATATAGTCCATAAACCAAAAAACAAAGTAATACAAACCACAGATTTGAAATGACACCCCAAGATGCCAAAGCAATGCCACCATATGAAAGAGTAAAGCAAACAAATCCAATCAGCATCATTCTTTTGGGTCCAAATTTATCACTCAAAATTCCAGCAGGGAAAGCAGCAAGTGAATAAACGATATTGTAAAAAACATAAAATGAAATTACTAGCATATCAGCAGAAACCAAATACGATGCATGATTTAAGTAAACTCCATGATTAAAAATATTTTTTACAATTAACAACAAAAACATATCTGAACTGTTGAACAAGGCAAATGCAATAAGTCCTCCAACTAATTTGCGATACTGCGGACTTGCTTTTTTCCAATAGGAAAATGCAGTAAAAGGTGATGGAGGCAAATTAGATTTTGTTTTTAAAATTTTTTTTTCTTTAATTAGGAAAAGTAAAGACACACTAATTAATCCAGGTATAAATGCAAAATAAAAAAGAGATTTATAGCCTTTTCCTTTATGAAATGACAACCAGATCAAGGCAAGCACAGGACCAATGACAGCACCCAATGTATCCATAGCCCGATGAAAGCCAAAAACCTTTCCTCTTTTTTCATCAGTGACCTGATCAGCTAACATGGCGTCGCGTGCTCCTGTTCGAATTCCTTTTCCTAAACGATCAGAAGATCTCATCAGCAAGGCCCAAGGACCTGAAGCAAAAAAAGCAAGCATGGGTTTACTCAAAGAAGAAATTAAATATCCCATTCGAACAAAAGGAAGTCGCATACCTCTATTATCCGACCATTGTCCAAACCAGCCTTTAGTTAAACCTGCAATTGCTTCCGCACATCCTTCTAAAATGCCAATCCATATTGCTCCATATCCAATGCTTGCCATGTAAAGCGGCAAAACCGGATAAAGCAATTCACCAGCCACATCATTCAAAAGACTGACGAGCGATAAAAGGATTACAGTTTTAGTTAACCAATTATTCAATTTTCAAGATTTTAACATTACAAAGGTACCCAGCAAAGCCTACTATTCGAATTTTGGCATTAATATTGCCAAAGAATATATAATCAACATAAAATACCATGAAAAAGTCCATCATTCTTTTCGCTTTCAGTATGCTATTTGTCATTGCAGTAAAGGCACAAGCATCTCCTGCACCAAAACCTGCGGCAACACCGGCAACCAAATCACAACCCGTTAGCACAACAAGTGGTGGTGAACGTGCTCCTGCTACAACACCTGCTACAAGTCCTGCGAAGTCGCCTTCACAAACTCCGGCAACTCCTCCATCAAAAAAAGGTGGTGCTGCATCTAAACGTAAGATCAAAGCGGTTCAATCTGCTCCTGCTCCAGCGAAAAATGCATCCACGCAAAAAATTGATCCGAAATAACCTCAGTAAATACATCCCCAAATCCCTTCTTGTGAAAACGAGAGGGGATTTTTATTTTACCAAACGTTGAAAATACATTCCACCTAAAGATGCAATTGACTTCAACTTTAATATTGGCAATTTAGAAAAAACTCTTTCTCTCAGATTTTTTCTAAATGCTACTTCATTATTAACCCAACGCAAAGCATAATCATAATAGCGTCGATTGTATGTTCTCTTAAAATCAATATCTCTGTCTGTTGAAACTTCCCAATCCTTCAAGTCAATAAATTTATCTTCTGTTTCAGCATATAAAGGAGTTCCTTTAATTGGATAAGCAAGCGTGATTGTAAAATAATCTGGAGCAGAATCGCTAAGATGCTTAATAGTTTCACGAATATCTTTTTGGGTTTCTCCTGGATATCCTAACATGATAAAAGTCCCTGCTTCGAGACCTTTATTTCTTGCGAGTTTTATCATTTCACGTACTTGAATTACATCTACTCGACGATCCATAGCATCAATAATATCTTGAGATCCACTCTCTGCTCCTATCCATACACGAAAACATCCACTATCAATTAAGAGATCAATCACTTCCTCCGTCATTCGATCTGCTCTTGTAATGATTTCATACCGCACTTTTACTTGCCGAGAATTTATTTCTTCTGCAAACTCTTTTAACCATTTATGAGAAATGGTAAAAACATCATCGACAAACCAAATATTATCAAATTGATAATGCATTTGTAAATCAACAATTTCATCAACCACAAGTTTCGGACTTCGTCGTCGATAAGTTCCTCCATAAACAGCTCTGGAACACCATTTGCAAGTGTAAGGACAGCCACGCATTGTGCTTAATGAAATGGTGCTACTGCCATGTGCATTTCTCCAGGTGTCAAAATATTTTTGAAGATCAATTTTTTTTCTATTAGGAAAAGAAAGATTATCAATCGATTTTAGTAAACCTTGTGCTTCGTTGACTTTTATATTTTGTGTTTTATCTAAAAAGGCAATGCCCTTAATTTCTGAAATGTCTTTTTTATCCTTAAAACATTTCACAAGTTGCAACATGGTCTCTTCACCTTCCCCGATCACTAATGCGTCTGCTCCATGCTTAAGAAATTGCTCGGCATGATTTCGAACTTCAGGTCCACCCAAAACAATTTTTATATTTTTTAATTTATCCTCACTTCTAATAAATTTAATTATGCGCAAGACATTAAGTTTTGTCATCAGGTTCGTATACATTCCGATTACTTCCGGTGTATTTGACTTAAGATTTTCCTTAAACGCATCAAAGGATGAAAATGTACTGTCGAAAATAGAATTATCAAATCCGTTATTTTCTAGGTAAGCAGAAATATATAAAATCCCTAAGGGCACATAAGGTTTCAGGATGAGTTTTTCTTTCTCATCTTCCTGAAGGAAGTAGCCGTGTGTTAATAGAATTTTCACTTTTTCACAAAATCAATTAGGTAATGATCTGCTTTATCTGAAAATGAAGAAATACCTCCAATTATTTTTTCTGCAAGATTTAAAATATTTAAAAGTAATTTATGCTTTCTAAAATAATTATCAAGATAAGAAGGTGGTAAAGCAATTCCAATAGGCTTGGCCGTTTTTAAGGTAAAATGAGAATTAAATAATGATTTAATTTCTTCTGGGGAATAATACCAAGTTGAAAATTTTTCATCAAACAGAATTACTTCAATACCTTCTTTAGACTGACGTCGATAAGCACTTTTCAAATCTTTTTTTCTTTTGAAATACCATTGTTCCCATCTGCAATTCCTTGACATCACCACAAAAATCATTCTACCGCCGGGATTTAAAAGTTGAGAGAATACTAAGGATAGTTCTGACAATGTAGTAGAATCCAAACAATTTAAACCGCCAAAATCAGAAAAGATTAAGTCAAACTTTTTAGTGCCGAGTTTAAAAGCCACTTCTTTAATATCAGATTGAAAAACAATAGCTTTTCCTTTATTCAATTTTCTATTTGCAACATTCACCATCTCCTGGCTAATGTCGGTTGCTGTTACCTTAAATCCATTTTTCAAAAGCCATGCTGCATCTTCTCCAGTTCCACAGTTTAACTCTAAAATTTCAGGATAATCAACAACGGAAATATTTTTTGAAAGATACTTCCAAACTCTATTTCTTTGCAATTTTCCAACAGCAGAATAAGTAAATTCCTCATCATACCTTTCGGCGTAACCATCAAAGGCAATTTTAGTTTCCTGCATGTTCCAACTTCTCTAAACGTTTCTTCTGCCGAATCACTGCAGGTATATAATATATTATTGAAGCTGCTCGTTTAAAATCCGATTTCTTGATTTTTCCTGGGTGTGAAAAAAAATTTTTAAAACTTTCATAACCTTGATGCTTTCTATAATTCCAATGCACGTAGGTATGCAGCGTCTTATAGAACACAGGAGAAAAAGAATTCTTAAACATCAAAGCCATCTCGTTGGAATGTGACCAGTTTTGTTTTTCTTTCAATTCAGACTTCACATTTTCGTAAAATTTTGTTCCTGGCAGCGGATACGAAACCGAAATTCCAATATCGTCTGGAAGTAATTCATTTAACATTTCAATAGTCAAATGAATATCTTCCATTTTTTCTCCTGGATAACCGAATTGCAAAAAGAAAGCCGAACGAATTCCGTATTTCTTCAACATCACAGTCGATTCTTTAATCTGAGCCACAGTAGTTCCTTTATCCATGGCATCCAGAATTTTCTGCGAGCCACTTTCTGCACCCATCCAAGCAGTTTCGCATCCTGATGCAGCCAAATCTGCAATATAATTTTCCTGCAAAAGCAAATCGGCGCGTGATTGGATTTTATATTTCAATTTCAAACCTTTTTCTTTCACCAATTTCGCAAAGGCATTTACCCAACCGGGAGCAAGACCAAAAATATCATCCGCAAACCAGATATGATCGTAATGGTAGTTCTCTTTAAGAAAAACCAATTCATCGACGACACTTTCAGGTGAACGTGAATTATATCGATTACCATAAATTGGTTTTGCACACCAATTACATTTGAAAGGGCAACCCCGAGTAGTAGCCATATTCAAAGAAAAATATCCGTGATGCGAAATCCAAATTGATTTATATTTTTCTATGTCAATCAAATCCCAAGCAGCACGAGGCAACTGATCCAAATCTTCCAACACATTTCGTTTCGGATTCTGAATCGTAATTTCGTTTTCACGAAAAACTAAACCCTGAATTGCTTTTACAGACTCTCCTTTATTAATGGCTGCAATTAATTCTCTCAGAGTAATTTCAACTTCACCCTTTATTACAAAATCCGCTCCCTCAGAAAGATATTTTTCAAAATGGTCTGTGGCATCGCTACTGCTAACAATTACTTTAGATCCTTTTGCCTTTGCGAGTTTTTGCATTTCGAAAGCCGCTTCTCGCATATTTGTCAGGCACATTTTTGTGAGGTAATTAAACCCATCATCACAAATAACAAATACATCAGGTTTGAATTTATCGAGAAAAGGTATTACTTCATTTGCTGAATCAGAAAATTGAGAATCGAAAAGCATTACCTCATGACCTGCTTCACGTAAAACTGAAGCAGCGAGAATTGTTCCCAAGGGCGGAAAAGGTTGTCCCAAATTCCATTGTTTGGAATCGAACTTCATGAAATAGGAATGGGAAAATAATATTTTCATGGCTCACTCCTCAGCAGACCACTCAAAACGCATGGCCGGCACATTGATTCCCGTTTCATCTATAATTTTTTCTCTTCTTGTTTCCATCTGAACTGCAACCTTTCTTTGAAAACCTTGTGGATGATGTTTTGATACACTTTTCTTGGACCGAAAATCTACATCAAATTCAATAGAAGATAAATGCGGGAATTTTTTTTTCCAGCGACTCAATGTTATTTTCAAACATTTCTCATCGAGCCAGTCACCAAATTTATTTCCTAATGTTTTCTCCATCGTTCGTTTAACCCATCCCTCTTTCAAATTATTTACTTCCGGTCGGATATGTATTTCTTTGTTAGGATAAAACAAACTCACCCAATGGTTAGAACGAACAAATTCCTTATGCAAATTTTCATTTGTCATAATTTGAAGAAAAGCTATTTCAGTCGCTACAAATAAATTCCTATCCGGAATGGCCAATCGATCTGTGTCTATAAAATAATTAACGCAGAAATATTTTTTAGAATTGAACAAGAATATTTTTTTGAAAAGGATAAGCATTGTTCTTGCAATCCAGAGTCGACCAGGTTCGGTAATAATAAAGTAATCGATGTCACCATCCTTATCCATAGTTCCTTTTGAAAGGGAACCACTTATAGAAACTCCACGAACAAAAGGAAAAGATTGAATGAAGTTTGAATATTTTTTTGCCTTTCGCTGGAATTCCACAGCTCTTTCCTGACGCTCTAATCGAAGATTGATATTTTTTTCATTGCCAAATAAAAACCAATATCCCTCTGAAGTGCCAGCAATGGAATATTCCTCAAATTTCTCTAAGGCTGAAGCCGTTTCAGTGAGCGAGCAGGATTGCCATTGACAATTCTGATGTATTTCATCCGTCGTTAATGGATGACGGAAAATATCGAAGTACATCAGCGTATGAAGTACGGCGATTTCAATAGCATTAAGGAGAGGTAAATCAAGGTCTTCTTTGGCGGAAATGCTCATCTGATCCGAAGTTACGGAATTCAGTTTTACTTTAGACGAATGTTGAAAATACTGTTTTTCTCCCAAAAAGTTCTTTTCTCAATAGACAAGTCAAATTGAAAGTTATTTTCATTGGCAATCGCTTCAATTCCATCAATATCGCACTCATCAGAAAGCACCATAAACAGTATAGAATTAGGATTCATATAGGCTTTTACTTGTTGAAAAAAACGGCGAAAATATTCCAGATTTTCTCCAGCATACCAAGCCTTCTCTGCTATAGAAACGGGATTTTTTTTATAATAAGGTGGATTTACAGCAATAATATCAAAATGCTGTATAGGAATTTCACTAAAAAGGTCAGATTGATAAACAACTATAGAGACCTTATTAATTCTTGCGTTTTCTATTGCACATCCAACTGCCATTGGAGAAATATCACAAGTTGTCACTATTGCCTTTTGTTTTGCTGCATAAATGCTTATGATTCCAGAACCGCAACCTATTTCAAGAAACTTTTTTTCAGAAAGCTTTTGTTTTTCAAGAAATAAAATCATCAATTTGGTGCTGAAGAAAAAACCAGGGTGAAAAACGCCGACAGGAACTGTAAGCGAAATGTCCTTGTAAAAATAAGAACGCGTTTTTTTAAGATACCTTACGACAAGAGGTTTCCAAGTTCTATTTACAATTCTTTTAATTAATCTTCGCATTAATAAGTAAAAAACAAAAAATCCAAATCCCAAATATTACTTTGGAATTTGGATTTCTAATATGTGAATTTGATTTATTTCATTTCTTTCATATCCATCTGACATTTTGGACATTTTCCAGCAGTGTCATATGTTTTTTCGCCTTCACATTTCATCGGACATTGATATTTCACAGAAGCAACTTGACTTCCTTCAGTGGTAGTTGTAGTTGCGCTATCTGTTTTTGATTTGTCTTCATTTCCACCACATGAAGCGAGGAAAGAAATTGCGATTACGGATGATAGAATTAGTTTTTTCATGTTATAGTTTTGTTTTGGTAAAGTTAACCTGAATTTTTAGAATTTCAATGGGAATGTATTTAATGCACAGCCTCTTTCCACCCCAAAGCTGCAGCACCTAAAACAGCCGCATTCTCTGGCAAACCTGATAATTTCAAAATCAATTTATCCTTGTAATTGCGTAGAACATATTGGTCAAAATATTTTTTTGTCGGAACTAACAATAATTCACCTGCTTTCGCCAATCCTCCATAAAGAAAAACATGTGATGGACTAGCAATGGCCATTAGGTTCGCTAATGCAAATCCTAGTTTTTCGGCTGTAAAATCCATTAATTCCAAAGACAATTTATCTCCTCGTCTAGCTGCTTCTGTAATGAGACGTCCCGTAACTTCATTTATAGGAACATTTCTTAATTCCGTTGGAATAGTTTCTTCCTCGAGCCATTCTCGAGCAGTATTTACAATTCCTGTTGCAGAGACATAAGTTTCTAAACAACCTCTTCTTGTGCAACCACACATTCTTCCATTTGGTTCAACTATTACATGCCCAAGTTCGCCTGCAAATCCATCATGTCCATATTGCACTTCTCCATTTACAACAAAGCCACTTCCTAAACCGGTGCCAAGCGTAACCACTACAAAATCACGAAGAAATTTTGCCTCACCGAAGAGCAATTCTCCAAGGGCGGCTGCATTTGCATCATTAGTCAATTTGCAGTCTACTTTAATTTCTTTCGAAATCATTTCTGCCAATGGAATAATTCCCTCCCAAGGCATATTCGGTGCGAATTCGATACTCCCAGAATAATAATTTGCGCTTGGCGCTCCAACTCCTATTCCCAAAAGTTTTGCATTAACTTCCTTACATCCTTCCTGAATTTTTTTTGCGACATCAATCACAAATTCTTTCGGGGTAGGATAAGCTGTAGTTAATAAACGGCTGGTAAATAATATTTTTCCCATTTTATCGACGAGACCAATTTCGGTGTTTGTTCCTCCAATATCAATTCCGGCACAGACTTCTATTTTCATTTTTTATCTTTTAGACGATTGAGGTTTTTGTCAATATATTTTTCAGTTGGCATTAATGATTGTTGAATTCGCTTTGCATACTCCATACTGTCTGTAATTTCCTTGTGTTTTGTCTCTACCAATTGCTTCTGAAATTCCGCTTCGTTTTTTTGAGAATTTACTTGCTGTTTAAGCTTCCTTTGTCTGAAAAAAGCAAATAAAGATCCCAGAGTAATCAGTATAGTACCCGCAATAATTAAATATAAATTATTTTTTTGATTTTGATCTTCCTTAAGTAAAAGCGACTTAGCTTGAATTTCGTTTTCCTTTATTCGCTTATCCAATAATTGCTTTTCTATTTCGCTTTTTTGTCCATTAATTTCCAGATTCTTTGCAATTAAATCTGTCTTGTTCTTCTCGATCTCAAGAAGTTTGAGTTGCCTATCAAGTTCCACCTTTTTCAAACTTGTTTCCTGGTCAATTTGAGTTCCCAGAATTTCAGAGACTTTCTTAATTGCATTAGAAAAATCCTCATCCCATTTCAAAGTCTGAACCACTGGATCAAAATATAATTTATTGGCCGGGAAATCGGTATTAATTTTTTCCAACCTACTGTCACCATAATCAGGCAAAATAAAATTCACATAAATCAACTGACCCTTTTTTTTATCTTCAGGTACACCTCTTAAATCCAAAAGCACCTTTTTCCGCATTCTACTCTGATTGTCTTCAATATTTAACTCATAGAGATCGCCAAATTCTGCAAGTACAATGTAATTTCCTTTTTGATCTGTACTTAGGTACGCATCAGAAATTCCTGTATGACGAGAAACATTAACCAGATTTAGATTGTAATTCTCAAATATTTTCTCGCCACGAAAGCCGGTTGCAACTTTAACAGGGTGTTCTGCAATAATCTTTCCTTTAATGA
Source organism: Bacteroidia bacterium (assembly GCA_038237845.1). Classification (GTDB taxonomy): domain Bacteria; phylum Bacteroidota; class Bacteroidia; order Palsa-965; family Palsa-965. The sequence goes on along the minus strand of JBBRYH010000004.1, from coordinate 123,485 downwards.
TACATAAAGATTTATCCTTTAAATAATAACTTTTCGAGGACGAGTTATCTATTGAAGGAAATGATTCTAAATCGGGGTCAGTAATACTTTCAGGATTGTAAATTTTCGGAATTGAATTTAGTTTATGTGTAATACGTACTGTTACACTATCAAATAATTTAACACCACATTCGCTTAAATCAATTTCGAAAACACTTCCATTTATTTCAATATACGGTACAGAATCATTTACACGAATTTCCTGAATAGAAAAACCAACTCCCGTTGCAGCAAATGGATTTGAAACAATTAAATTTCGTCCATAGTTTTTTCCTCTAATTTCTATTATTCGCGATTGTGAATATGAACTAGAAAAAATTAAAAGAAAATAAAAAAAGAAAATGCTTTTTTTTAACACCGGTATAGAATCTTTTTGGCAATAGGATCTATTAAAGAATCAATTTTATTTCACAAAATAATCTGCGTCAAATAAAGTGTTCTTGTCTTGTTTATATAGCGCGTAATTAAATCCTTTCACTAAGCCGTACGCACCATGCTCACCATTTTTATTAATTGCTAAAATTCCAACCTGAAAGTCTTTATAGTTTGAATTCTTCTTTACAATTCTATTAATTGCTTCTTCGCATGCCTCTTGAGGCGTTGCACCATTGCGCATGCATTCAACAGCTACGTGGGAGGCAAGCGTACGCAAGACCGTCTCACCTAATCCAGTACAAGTTGCTGCTCCAACTTCATTGTCTACAAATAATCCGGCACCTATGATTGGGGAATCACCTACTCGTCCATGCATTTTCCAAGCAAGTCCACTTGTGGTACACACGCCTGCGAATTTTCCATCTTTATCCATTACCAATAAACCAATTGTATCATGATTTTCTATATTAATCATTGGTTTGTAGTTTTTTTCTTTCATCCAATCTTGCCACGCTTTATTTTGTACATCATTTAATTTATTCGGAATATGTTCCATTCCTTCTGCTTTCGCAAACATTTCAGCACCGCTTCCTACAATCAAAACGTGTGGAGTTTTGTCCATTACTTTTCTTGCTAATGAAATCGGATGCGCGATGCCTTGTACAAATGCCACACAACCTGCCTTTCCTTCATCATTCATGATGCTAGCATCCAAGGTGACAATTCCGTCTCGGTCAGGAAATCCGCCAAGACCAACAGAAGTATTTGTTTTATCCGATTCAACTACCATTACACCTTGCTCGGCAGCATCTGTTGCACTTCCTCCTGCTAAAAGTGATTTCCAAGCCGCTTCATTCGCAGGCATTCCGTGACTCCAAGTAGAAATTACCAAAGGAAATCCTGGTATAGAATTTGGATTTTTTTTATGTTGTTTTTTATCTAAGACCGGATTCGCAATTGCTTTTGCACCGATGGCAGTAGCAGCGGCGAACATGGTAGTTTTTTGGAGGAAAGATTTTCTGTTCATTGGTAAAGAATTAACCACGGAGACACGGAGTCACGGAGGTATTATTTTTAGTTAATAATTATTTCATCTGCAAAGATCCAACTTGGATTTCCTTTTCCGGGGTGCCAGGAAGGACAAGGACCGGAATTTTTTGCAACAACTTTTATATAACGAGCTTTTGTATTTTTGTCGGTATAAAATTCGTGAAGCAAAACGGTTTGAGAATTTTGAGGATATGTATTTTTATTGTTTTCAATTTCTGTGAACGTTTTTCCATCAAGTGATGAATAGAAAGTTACTTCGGAAGGAAAAAATATCCAAGCGTTTTGATCTTGCAAACAACCAATGGCGATGTGAGAAATATTTTTCACTGAACCGAGATCAACAATTGCATCCAAATTTCTTCCTTCGTAACCTTGCCAATCGCCCGTGCGGAAATTATCGGAGCCGCGTATTCCGTCGATTAGAGCTTCATTTCCACTAGATGCATATTGGTTCGCGTATTTGGAATTTAATTGAATGGAGCGGCCACCTGGAATTTTCAAATAGGAAAAATCGATTGTATCACTACAAATTCCTTTTTTGTTTTGTGAAAACGCTCTTATTGTAGCGCTTGAATCAATATCAAACAAGACTGTTCTTTCAAGAAAAGCACTATTATTGATACTAGTAAAATATTTAAGACCTGGGATAAAATCCAAACTGATAATCATACTTCCAGAAAAAGTTCTCATAACCTTTGATTCTGAAATCTTCTTGTCATGAGCAAAATTAACCAGAGGTACTAACGGAAAACTTGACTCATCATTCATCAGAAAATCGAAACAAGGAAGTGCAGGCAAAGTTTTATTCGCGGCGATACTCATCTTAAAATTAAGCGAGCCGCCATTTTTAATTGCATTAAAATTTATGTTATTATAATTATCGCCAAGAACTGAATTACAAATAACAGTATCCAGATAACAATAATTTCCCCCAGCATTATGTGAATGAATTGAAAATGCCTTTCCGTTTTCAAGATGAATTGTAACATCCAAAAATTGCGGGGAACCGATTTGAAAATCATTACTGCAAGGGGAAGTTTGATAAAGTCCAATTGCACTCAACACATACCAAGCACTCATTTGCCCACAATCTTCATTACCACAAAGTCCGTCTGGCTTGTCCGAATACATTGTATTACAAATTTTCGAAACTACTTCTTGTGTTTTCCAAGGCTGCGTAGTGAAATTGTACAAATACGCCATATGATGACTCGGCTCATTCCCTTGAGCGTATTGTCCAATTAATCCTGTAATATCAGCTTGATCTCTTCCTGAAGTTTGTGAGGAAACAGAAAACAATTGATCAAGAAATTCTATAAAATTTTTATCGCCACCATGTGCTGCAATCAATCCGGGAATATCTTGTTGCACCGCTAAAGAATATTGCCATGCATTTGCTTCCGTATAATGGAAATTCACTTCATTTGGATCGAAAGGTTGAACAAAAGAATTATTTAATCGCGGACGGAAAAATCCAGTTTGCGGATCGTACAGATTTTTCCAAGACTGCGCGCGATGAGAAAAGTATTCAAAATCATCATCACGCTTCATGCGTTTTGCAGCCAATGAAATACACCAATCGTCATATGCATATTCTAAGGTTTTAGAAACCGATTCGCTTTCACCTTCTGCGGGAATGAATCCATATTTTTTATAAGCATCCAATCCGTTTGTATTTTGCATTGCAGAAGAAACCATTGCTTCGTAAGCTGTTGCCGTATCAAAATCTGTTAATCCTTTCATCCACGCATCTACAATAACCGGAATCGCGTGATAACCGATCATACAATTCGTTTCATTTGCGGAGAGTTCCCATACAGGCAAGATTCCGCCTTCCTGAGCTTGTTTTACAAAGGTGTTGATGAAATCCTGATCTCTTTTCTGTTGTATGATGGTGAACAAAGGATGCAATGCACGATACGTATCCCATAAAGAAAAAACAGTGTATTGGGGATGAATGGTATCGGTATGAATTTTATTGTCCCGTCCCCGATAATCGCCATTGACATCACAATATAAATTCGGAGCAATGAAACAATGATAAAGTGCTGTGTAAAAAGTTCTGAGTTTATGTTCATCCGAACTTTTTACTTCTATTTTTCCTAATTCACTATTCCATTGTTGCACTACTTTTTTGTGGACAGCATCGAAATCAAAATCAGCAACTTCGGTTTGCATATTCAGTTTTGCATTTTCACAGCTAACGGCAGAAATAGCAACTTTTAAAATCACTTGTTTTTTTCCATCAAACTTAAATGCCCATTTTACTATTTTTCCACTGGAAGAATCGGCATTTGCTCTTACCAAGGGTGCGCTTTCAAAATTTTCCGAAAATTCTGCATAAAAATAAACGCGTTGATCATTCGCCCACGCTTTTGAAAAACGGTAACCTTGAATAGCATGATCATTCACCAATTCCATTTTCGAATCAAGAACTTCGTCACGATGTGTCAAATCCAATAAAATCCAATTGTCTTTTTCATCAGCAAACGTATAACGATGCACTCCTACACGAGGAGAAGCAGTCAGTTCAACTTTTGTATTTGAATTATCCAGGACAACTGAATAATATCCTGCTTCCGCCTTTTCATTCAAATGTGAAAAATGAGAGCGATATCCGTCTTTTGTATTTACGCCATTATCATAAATAATTTTTCCTTTCCCAGGGACAAACATAACATCACCGTAATCGCTACAGCCTGTTCCACTCAAATGTGTATGAGAAAATCCATAAATGCTGTCATCATCATAATGATAACCGGAACAGCCGTCCCAACTTCCATCCACACGTGTATCCGGACTCAATTGCACCATTCCGAAGGGCGCAGTCGCACCCGGAAAAGTATGTCCATGTCCAGCAGTACCAATCATTGGATCCACATATTTTGCGAAATTAAATTTTGCAGAATCTACATTCCAATTAAAGGCGACATGAACTGTAGTTGAGGAATTGCTTCCACAATTAGAAAGAAAAATAGTGCAGAAAATGAATACAGGGAGAAGGAGAAATTTCATATTTTTTCGGGTAACCGAAGATATGAATTTTGAGCCTGAAACTAGGCCCTTCTTAAATGCAAATTCCTTTAAATAATGCTCCCAAAACCACTTATATTTGGGCATGCGATTTATTCTTCCTTTTCTAACTATTTCATTGATAGTTTCCTGCGCTTCTGCTGAATCCGGAAAATCAAAAGACAATTCAACTCAACAGCAACAAGTTGTAAAACCAATCATTAAAAATGGGAAAATTACTGATTTGTATGTAAGCACTGATGCAAACAATTCATTCTCCGTTTACCTACCTGCAAATTATGATTCCACAAAAAAATGGCCCTTGGTTATTTTCTTTGACGCACATGCAAATGGGAAATTACCGCTTAATAATTACAAAGCAATTGCTGATAAATGGGGTTATATTTTTGTTGGATCCAATTCTTCAAAGAATGGCTTGGATATGCAAACGACAAAAAATATCGGTGAAGGATTATTAAATGAGGTAAAGAAAATTCTTCCGATTGATCAAACAGAAATAATTCTTTGTGGCTTTTCAGGTGGTTCACGCGTTGCTGCATTCATGACTGCCGGGAGATCGGATGTAAAAGGAGTTATCTGTAATTCGGCAGCACCTCAAGCACCCTTACCAGGAAAAGTATTTGTCGGATTAGCAGGACTTGGCGATATGAATTATCTAGAGATGAAAACATTTTGTGATCGTCAAGTGACAAACACTTCGCCGCATGAATTATTGGTTTTTAATGGCAAACATGAATGGGCCCCTGCAACAATGATGGAAGACGCTTTACTCATCGAAAGCATTTCACCAGTCAATGGTATTTCAAATATCAAATCAAATGAGATGTACCGCGCATTAGGTATTTTAATAATCAATCAGGCTGATTCAATTGAAAAAACCAGTTGTATGGTTGCAAATAATCTAATGTTAGCAGGAGAAAGAACACAATCCTTAGCCGTTACTGGAAATCAAAGAATAGTTGTTGGCGATGATTATAGAATAAGCGTAAAGAAAAATAATTCCTGCGTAAAAACAGATGAAGCTTCTTGGCAAACTGCTGAAAAACTTGAATCCGGATTTCAACAGGAAATTAGTAGTTCACTAATGTCGCAAGATACAACCTGGTGGCAAAATAATATAGATCGTTTGTTCGAATCTAAAAAAGATGCTGCAGATAAATTCATGCATCAACGATTAAGAGGCTATGCAAGTTTAGTTTGTTATTCTTATGCAAATCAAGCTTTCAAATCAAATAATTTGCATGCAGCAGAAAAACTTATTGCGGAATATTCCATCGTTGATCCGACAAATTCAGAATGGGCTTATATGCGCGCTAATCTGTATGTACAAATCGGAATGAATGATTACGCAATTGCTTCCTTGGAAAAAGCAGTTGAAATTGGGTTTAATGATAAGGCTCGTTTACTGAATGATCCTATATTTCTTCCGCTTCAAGCAGATCCAAAGTTCGCAGCCGTTCTTGACAAATTAAAATAACGCCGAATAATCATAAATTCATACCACTTACAAAGTTATAATCGAGAATGAGCATTTAAATCCGTCAAGGCATATTATTTGCTTTGAAGAAACCTATGAAAATAAAATACAACGCTGCGTTTCTTCTTCTTTTTCTAGTCGCATCTAAACTTGTTCAGGCACAAGTTAATCTGGTTCCCAACCCATCTTTTGAAGCAGATGATCGCGCTCCAACGATCACCACTTTTAATTGGAATCATTATACAGACTGGAGAAAAGATTCGCTTTATGATAAGCCCGGAAATAAATTAGTTCTTGCTGATCATTGGTTTCAACCTACGATTGGCACACCCGATGTATTAAATTCAGATCAATCCAACTTGCTTGGTTTTAAAATGAAAACGGCAAGAACAGGAACAGGAAGAATAGGATTGATAACTGGTGTTTGCAAAAATGGTTTGGTGAGTTGGATGATGTACCAAAACACGTATAGTGAATACATAGAATGTAAATTAATACAACCATTGATTGCAGGAAAATTATATTGCGTTCGCTATTATGTTGCACTGGATAGAAAAAGTAATTTTGCTTCCAATCATTTTGGTTTTGCTATTACAAAAGACAGTGTAAGAAGTCCCAATTCGCATATGACCTTATGGGGTTATGATCCCGAAGCTCATATAAATGCAGCTACCGATCATTACATTACGAGTAACGAAGGCTGGGTAATGATTTGTGATACTTTCATTGCAAAAGGTGGAGAACAATTTTTAACCTTAGGAAGTTTCACGACAGAATTCCCTAAGCGAATTCATCATGTCGACAAATCCCAACATACAGCACTACGCGTCGAACCTTTTAACAAATTCGCGTATTATTATATGGATGATGTAAGTCTTTTGGAAGTCGGACCGGAAGAACAACTTTGTTCGGCACCAAGAGATTCAGTCACCAGAAATAATTTAGTTTTTATGATTGATGTTTCTGGTTCGATGCAACAGAAAGGTTTAATTGATGCTGCAAAGCAATCCATACTTCCTTTGGTAAATTCAATTCCTCCGGGAGACCACATTACCATTATTTCGTATAGCGACAATGCATTTATTTTAGCAGAGGATATAAATGCATCGGATACGTCTCAAATAAGATTAGCGCTCGAAAAAATAAAACCTGGTGGCGGTACAAATGCAGTTGGCGGATTTAATCTTGCCTATCAAGCGATCCGAAAAAGAATGTTGCCCAATGGAACGAATAAAATTATTGTTTTAACGGATGGAAAAATTTATCTGCCAAAAAAGGAAAAAGAAAAAATAATTGCTGCTTCAGAAAATGAAAATATTTCCCTTTCAGTAATTTTCTTCGGCGATAATGTTCCTAAAGACATGCAAAGTTTTGCGGAGGCTGCAGGAGGTAATGCAAGTGTTGCAACGAATGGAAATCCTGAAGAGGCTTTACGAAAAGAAATTCCTGCATCCATTAAAGATTCTCCATATGGAACACGAAATGCCTCTAAAATTTTCTGGTGGGAATTTCTGACCAAAGTTTGCCTTGGAGCAATACTTACGCTTGTTATTTTGAAAGGCTTACGGATTAGTATTTAAACTATTCAGCGTACATTTTTTCAATCAGGGCCGCATTCGAATTAAGAATTACTTTCCTCTTCAAAGAAAGCTTAGGAGTCAATTCGCCACTTTCAACAGTCCAGATCTTTGCAAGAAGTGAAATCTTTTTTATTTTTTCATACTGTGCAAGACTTTCATTCAGTTTTTCGATCGATTCATTAATTCTTTTGATAACAGCTGGATTATTTATAAGGTCTTCATTCGTTGGTCCGATTTCAATTCCTTTTCGTTTTGCCCAATCGCGAACAAACTGAAAAGAAGGAACGACTAAAGCAGTAGGGTATTTACGATTGTCGCCAACGGTAATGGATTGGTCTATAAATCTTGAATTCTTTAATAAATTTTCAAGATGTTGTGGAGCAATATATTTTCCACCTGAAGTTTTAAAAATTTCCTTTTTACGATCTGTAATTTTCAAAAAACGATTTTCAACCAAGGTTCCAATATCTCCAGTATGAAACCATCCTTCAGCATCAATCACCTCTGCAGTTGCATCAGGTCGGTTGTAATAACCTTTCATCAAGTTAGGACCTTTAAACAAAATCTCCCCGTCAGCAGCGAATTTTATTTCTACTCCTTTGATAGGTGGTCCGACCGTTCCGAAACGCAAGCTGTTGGGTTCAAAATTATTTACTGCAATAACAACTGAGGTTTCTGTTAATCCATATCCTTCAAGTACTGGGATTCCGGCTGCCCAGAAAATTTTGGCAAGGCGCATATCCAATGCTGCACCACCAGAAACCATTGCTTTCAAATTTCCACCCAATGCAGCACGCCATTTACTGAAAACTAATTTTGAAGCTATTGCCAATTGAATTTTGTAAAAAAAGCCTGGTGCGTTTGGACCAACATCATATTTTTCTGCGATTTGAATTGACCAGAAAAATAATTTACGCTTGATGCCGGTTAACTCTGCTCCTTTTGAAGTAATACGGTTGTATACTTTTTGTAATAGAGATGGAACGCAAGTAATCATATCAGGTTTCACTTCTGAAATATTTACTCCTATAGTTTCAATACTCTCAGCATAATAAATTGCAGGGCCTGCAAAGATGTATACAAACAACACTACTCTTTCATAAACGTGATTCAGCGGAAGAAAACTTAATGCACGTCCTTTTTCATTAACAGGAAGCAATGGTGTAAGGGTAACAAAATTGCTAACCATATTTTTATGTGTCAACATCACCCCTTTTGGTGTTCCAGTTGTTCCTGAAGTATATAAAATTGTAAATACATCGTCAGGTTTGGTATTCGTTTTTATAGCTTCAATTTTATCGAGCTGAGGATTTGTTTTTCCTCTTTCTAAAATAGTATTCCAGGAATCAGCACCTTCAACTTCATCAATTGTAAATATTTTCGGGGGTGATGCCATATCTTTTGCAACTGCCTTCGCTTTTGCATAGGCTTCTTTACCTGAAACAACTACAATTTTTGCCCCTGAGTCATTAAGGATAAATGCTAGATCTGCTTCCGCAATTGTGGGGTAAACAGGAACCATTATTACCCCACATAGCTGCGCTCCAAAATCTACAATATTCCATTCAGGACGATTATTTGCTAATAAAGCAATTCTATCTCCAGATTGAAGACCTTCACCAATCATTCCTGCAGCAAGAGCGTAAGCATGCTTTTTAAATGATTCAAAAGTCCATTTTTTCCATTCCCCATTTACCTTCCCTGCAAATGCATCTGGCTTATCGCCAAATCGAGGAATATACAAATCAAGTAAATCGAAAACTCGGCTGGGTTCCATCATCTGGTAGAGGTAATTTTGTGTAAGATAATAAATGAAATTGAAATTAATCCCAACCTGCAAATCCTATCCCGAAGATTAATTTAGGAAGATCTCTATTGTTCGAAGAATCGTAATTGAATAGATCATTCATGCGATATTGAATAAACATGGATGTGAATTCGCCACCCGTACGAATTGTCAAACCGTAATTTACTTTCTCTAAATAAGGTAATCTTGCAATGGTTGTTTTCGATTTGTAACTATATCCTGAAGTTCCATTTGAATCATAATGTCTGTCTACATATACATTAGTAGAACGAAGTATATCATCGGCATAAACACCTAAATCAAGCCATATTCCAAGTACATTTCCTCGACGTCTGAAATTTATACGGTCACAAGCGGTAACAGAAAAATTGTGCAGTGAAATTCGTTCCCTAACATGATTATCGGAACTAAGTGGTAAAAGCTTTGGCGTATCCTGTCGAATACTGTAGCGGTCGTAACGATAAGCTGCGTCTACTACGAGTGCATTCCAGAAAAATAATTTCAACTTCATACGTAATCCGTAAGCTAAAGAACAAGACCACCAATTTGTTTGCGCTCCATAAACTTGTGGAAATTCCATAGCCCCAAATTGTCCAAATGGATGGGCAAAAAATAATCGATTCGGTCCAAACTTTGAAATTTTTCCTGTGGTATCCACTTCTTGAAACACCAATGACTTATTTTGTAATCCCCTAATAGAATCATTTCGATTGCTTCCAGGAAATACATCAAATTGCGCTGACATTCGATTGCTTAAAAGCAATAAAATTACAATCACAAAATTACCAATTCCTCTAAAGTTGCAACGAAGCATAATATCCTTGGTAAAAAACATTGATTTTAATTCCTTCTCTTAACCATAATTCCGGAATAACAATATTATTTCCAGTGGTCTCGCCCTCTACAAAATATTTATAAATTCTACCTTTTTCATCTTCAAGATTGTAATATATTTTTGGATAAATAGTTGCATTGCAAATAGGCTTATACCTTTCTTCAAAAGTTATGACCGCAGTATTTTCCATTCGAGAAAGCTTAAACGTAGCTGGATGAATAGAAGTTGTATCAAAAAAATAAGAAGCTTGTGGGGTTCCATATCCATGCGAATAATCAAAATAAGGATAGAGCGAAGAAGATTTATGCAATGAATCAATGATCTGAGTTGGAGAAAGATCAGGATACATCTGAACAAGGCATGCAGCGAAACCAACAATCAATGGAGAAGAAAAAGAAGTTCCTTCGTCACTATTAAAATTGTATTTACCACCTGCCACAAGGGCAGAACCGGGAGCAGAAACATCAGGCTTGTGTTTAAAATCTGGAGTAGGTCCGATTGAACTATAACTTGCTATATATCCTGCATCATTTAATGCAGTAACACAAAGCACACTATCGGCGTCAGCTGGAGGAAGTAAAACAGGAGAGTTCGTTTCTCCTTCGTTTCCGGCTGCTGCAATAATCAACATTCCTTTTCGTGCTGCAATATTAGATGCACACGACATCATAGAACATTTCCCATTCATCTGCTCAGGAAAATAAGATTCGTAATCCGGACCATCTGAACAATTGACAAGCATAGCCCCTTGTTTATCCGACCACTCTAAAGCAGCAACAAAATTTTCTTCACCTTTCGGCTGACTGGTCCATGGTGTTGCAATTTTGGCCAATAAAAAAGTAGCGTCAGGTGCAAGCCCCATTTCATTTCCATTAACTATACCTGCGATACAGGAAAGTACTGAACTTCCATGATCAGATTTTTCAGCATAAACATCAGCTTTATCTCTTGCGAAATCGAAAGTCGAACGAATATTATTGTTAAATCGAACATTTTGAAAAGCAGGATGAACATCAACACCATAAAATCCTACATCAATAACAGAAATAATAATTCCTTTACCCGTCAAATTATGTTGCTTAAAAAGTGCACCTTGCATTGGATCGATTTGGAGATGAACATCTCTTAAGGTTTCAGGATTCGTATCCGAAACAATAGTTGCACAGGCAGGTTTCCACATTAATGAACTTTGCTCCAACACCTCTTTTACAAATGGAAATTGCCTAATTATTTCAATCTGATCTTCAGTTGCATCTACTCCTACCCCATTAAACCAACGCGTAATATGCCCTACTGAATTTACATGCTCAGAAATTTGAGCAAGATATTTTTCATTTACAGGAAAATCTGAAGAATCGTAAAGAGAAATTCCGAGATTTATTCTGCGTTGAATTGCCTCAGGAGCAAAATAGGAATAGGGATCAAATGAAGTTCCGTTTTTATCGGTAAAAAAAACCCAATAAGACTTTTGTGAATGCAGTTCACCAATAAAAGAAACGGAGAATAAAATACCAATGAAAAAGTTCTTGAGCATGTGCGGTTTTGGGTAGTACAAAGATGGTGAAAATGTACTCATGTAGTAATGTGTTGATGTGCTAATTTGTTACTTTAGCCTGAATTTGATTAGCAAATTAACAGATTAACAAATTATGATCGATTTACGAAGTGATACAGTGACAAAACCAAGTCCTGGAATGTTGGATGCCATGTTTAGTGCAAAAGTTGGTGATGATGTTTTTATGGAGGATCCAACAATTATTGCATTAGAAGAAAAATTGGCGAAAACATTTGCGCTTGAAGCAGGATTATTTTGTCCTTCAGGCACTATGACGAATCAAATTGCGATAAAAATAAATACACAACCAGCAGACGAAGTTATTTGTGATGCTAGCGCACACATTTACAATTACGAAGGCGGTGGAATTAGTTTTAATTCAGGGGTACAGGCAAAATTACTAGTTGGTGACCGCGGAAGAATCAGTGCAAAACAAGTAGAAGAAAGCATTAATCCTACTTTCGATTGGCTTACCAGAACAAAATTGGTAAGCGTTGAAAATACTGGAAACCGTGCAGGAGGAAGTTATTATTCTTTAAATCAAATGCAGGAAATTGCTTCGGTTTGCAAAAAGCATGATTTAAGATTTCATTTAGATGGTGCAAGAATATTCAATGCGATTATTGAAGGCGGATATGCCGCAAAAGATATTGGTCCAAATTTCGATACCATTTCAGTTTGTCTTTCAAAGGGACTTGGAGCACCTTCTGGTTCCGTTTTGCTCGGATCAAAAGAACTGATTCGTCAAGCGAGAAGAATAAGAAAAATATTCGGTGGCGGAATGCGTCAGGCGGGATTTATTGCTGCTGCAGGTATTTATGCATTGGAAAATAATATTAATCGTTTGAAGGACGACCATGCACGCGCAAAAATTCTTGGAGATACGCTAGAAAAATTATCCTACGTTGAAAACGTGCTTCCTGTGGATACCAATATTATCATTTTCAATCTCAAAGAAAATATTTCACCAGAAAAATTTCTTAATCAACTTTTAGAAAATAATATCAAAGCGGTTGGTTTCGGAAAACAGTCAATTCGTTTTGTTACGCATTTGGATTTTACCGATGATATGTTGGAGAAAACTGTGAAAGTCTTGCGTACAATTCAACCAGCATAAACGGTTGCCGTTTGTTAGCTCTTATGCGATTTTCTCAATAGAATTCGACAATGGCTGACTATCTAGAACTAACAATTTTTTCTCCTTCAACGTAACGGCCTTTTCTTTCTTCATTCGCAAATGAAATAAGAGGACACCTCCGGCAATCATTATCTGTCCACACCAGAACATCATCCAACTGAATTCTTTCGGAACATAAGTTGCTCCTTCGCTGAATAATTCTTTGTTATGCGCCAACGTAAAAGAACTTCTTCCTGTTGGATGGTTATGGACAAATTCAAGATAATCCCATATGAAAGAAATAATTATTATTGCAGAACCCAATAATAAAACACTTCCTTCTTGCCAATAAAGTTTTCCAGATTTTCCCTTTTGTTGCCAATAAACTGTGGAGCACATTAAACCGATCATCGTTAGGGAAACCAAACAAGGACAAATTACCGGTCCAACCCAAGGAACAGGAATGATAAAAAGAATATCCCAGGTAAATAAAGATTGTGGCCAACCTAATAAAACATAAAGAAAGACATAATAAAAAATATCCCAGATGGCAAAAGCATAAAGGAAAAATACAAAACGTTGAGAAGCATTCTTTCCAGCTAAAATGCCAATCCCCAAAAGCATGATAAGCGTTGCGACCTCCCGATAAAATTCAGTCACAGCAATATCTGAAGAGACTGGCACCAATGGAAAATTAAATCCGCCTGGATAATACAATTTACGCATGTAAACCACTACTGCAGTTTCCAAATAGCCCATTGCTATACTAAAAATTGTGAGCCAGAAAATTGTTTTTCTTATTTCCGTTTTGCTGATCTGAAAACTATATTTCATCGAGAAATGTTTTGTGCTGTTATTTGAACAGTTGGATTTACATCTAAGATTTTATCTTGCCATTCAGGACTCATATAATCAACTCCTATACTTTTTAGATTTTTCAACTTAAGTAAAGGAGTAAAATCTGTAACACTAGTTCCGCTTAAGATAATATACTCAAGAGAGGTTGCCTTTTCCAATCCTTCAATTGATTTTATTTTCGGGTTATTTGTCAAATCAAGAATTTGAAGTTTTGGAAATAATGTAGCTTCCCCAATATTATCCAAATCATTATGACCTGCTTCAATAGCAATAACCTCAGAAAATCCCTGGAAATAATAAATTGATTTTAACTCGCTATTCCAAAGGTTCAGACGTTTCCCTTTACCATACTGATTACGATACAAAAGTTCATCATAATTATTAGCTGACTTCATCACATAAGAAGGCCATTTCTGATTTTCTCGCAGATATTTCTGACGGCACATATATAAGTAAGTTCGAATTGGAAGTTGCATTGTTAAACTTGCATTTTCTGTTTCTAAGGGATGCTTAACAGAATAATCCACGAGTTCTGGAATAATATTGTCAGAAAGTGAATTGAGATAAATCAAATCGGGTTTTATTCCCGAATGGGTATTGTTATTTATAATTCTTGCATCCCAATTCACAAAACAAGCCAAGACCCAAACGCCATAAAATAACCAAGAGTTCATGCGCAATAAAAATGCATTTGTTTTTTTAGCTTGAACTTTCCATGCGGTGACAATTAGACCGATTAATGTGAGCAGTAAATAAATTGTAACACCAATTCGTTTGTACGTTAATCCAAATGCCAATTCATAAACTTCATTTCTCCAGAAAGTTGAAATCAACATAATGGCATTCTGAAAAATCCATAGGAGTGCAAGAATTCTCAATGCTTTTCCATTGGCTGTAAAATTCATTCGTCCACGGAAATAATAGAGGATGATGAGCATAGCAAAAATGATAGAAGTAATTAAAGTACCCACTCCTTGATGGACATATTCTTTGCAAGATATTCCTTGTGGCAACTTTCCTCCTGCTGTAAAAACAAAACTCAGGTCAAGTACATTGACCAATAAGATCATGACATTCAATAGTACCAAAAGAACAATTCCCGAAAATCGTTCACTTTCCATTCCCATTATGCCATCGAGCCATCCCGGTTTTTTTTCAGGGTCCAATTTCATTTGTCTTTTAGCATCCCATTCATCCAATCCAGGAATTGTATTGTGATAATAAAAGCCATATACAACGAGCGCATCTAGCATGGTAAAACAAATCCATCCAAAAGAAATCCAATCGAAATTTATTTTCTGAGTTAGATTATAAAACAGCAAACTGGAATCGCGGTACATAAAAAAGAAAATAAGTACTACTACCAATGCAGCTATTACAATTAAAAATTTCTTCCATGCGCGACCTCCAGGAGAAGTTTCTTCTTTCTCCTTTTTCCTTTCAAAAATTCGCGCTATCATAAAACCAATGGATGCTGTAATGGAAACAATTGAAGAAACAATTCCCATTAGCATCGAACCTTTCTGATTGAATGCGAAATAAGAACTAATCAAAAGAGAAAAGAAAGTTGCAAAAATGCTGAGCAGACTTCCATAATAAAAAACACAGATTGCACTACAAACTGTGCCAAGGGCAGCAAATTGCCATTGACGAATTTGCAGAATTTTCGTATTCAGTAAAACCTGGCCAACCAATAATACAATTGAAAAAATCAGAATATTTAATCCCGGCATTTGTTTCCAGAAGAGTAGGCTATAAAGCAAAACGCTTATTAAGAAAATCCAGTCAGTCTTTTTCATGAGAATAGATTATTGAATATTGATTTATACTTTTTTATTTTTTAAAAATTGGATCCACAAATTAATTTCGGCATTACACCAGAGTACAAGAAGTTGAATTAGAAAAAGCAATCCCCAAAGGATAACACAAATTTCAGGCACTAAATCTGGCCAACCTCTTTCATCCGTCGTACCTACATCATTTATTTCAATGATAATTCCAAGCAGAAGAATCGCACTAGTATATTTTGTTAGGATTATAAAATTCAATTTCAAAGCAAACTTTACTGTTCGAACAGATGAGGATCGCAACCACCATTGAAGAATTCGTGCCATCATCAAAAACAGAATTACAATTCCTGCAATCATACTATATGCTAAATGTTCATTCATTACAGAGTGCTTTGTTATACAAAGTATAAACGCAAAAAAAATGTTCTTATTACTTTTTTCTTGTTTTTAATAAATTTTCTAGCGAATTAAGATGCTCGTTAAATGCCTTTTTTCCTGGTGCTGTTACAGCGTAGGAAGTCTGGGGTTTTCTATTGATAAATTGTTTGATCACAGCCAAATATCCTTCCTTCTCCAATGCAGAAAGATGACTGGCCAAATTCCCATCCGTCACTTGCAAAAGTTCTTTTAATCGCACAAATTCCACACTATCGTTGACCATAAGAATAGACATCACACCGAGTCGAACCCGGTTTTCAAAAGCTTTGTTGAATTTCAATAAGTATTCGTTCGCCATCCCTACTCTATTTTCCTCTTTCGTATTTGTAATAAAGAACTGTTCCGTAAATGATATGCATAACTCCAAATCCAAGCGCCCAGAAAATTAATCCGTGCGCAATAAATATACATGCAATCAGTCCAAGGATAATCTGACAAATTCCTAAATAACGAATGTCATTTACAGTGTATTTACTTGCATTCAAAAGCGCCAAACCATAAAAAATCAATGTGGCTGGTGCAATCATCCAAATATCTCCATGATAAAGTAATGCCAGACAAAATAATCCACCCGCTGCTAAAGGAATAAATAAATTTGTGAGCATCCTCAAAGCTGTAGCGTCCCAAAAAGGAACACCTGCTTTTTTTGCACGTTTATTAGAGAAATACCAGCCAGCTAAAAGGGATAGCAACAAAACCGACCCTGCATCAACAAAGAAAAAAGTATAAAATCGTATCGGAACATCTGCTCCTGCGTATAGATCATCGTCAATGAAATACAAATATTTAAATGCCATTGCCGCCCCGATCAAAGCAAACACTCCAGCACAAATTCCCGACAATCCACTTAATGATAAAAACCTTGATGAACGATTCATCAGGTCCCGCATTTCAGCTAATGATTTTAATTGATCTTCTGTTGAATTCATGATGCTCTGTTTAACTTTGTACGGCAAAGTAAATGAATAAAAGCTAGACTTTCATACATTTTTTGTCGAAACGCACTTTTTTAGAGTTTTTTTGCTTTTCAGTCTGGCTAAAAACAAGTCAGTCTGACAAGTATTACCTGTCAGACTGATTATAATGTGAATAAAATTGAATTGCCTTCCTTTTTATCAAACTGAATACATACGAAGGAAAGGTATCTAAGTGTGACAAAAAGGAAGTATCAAAGCCTAAACTCTGAACTTAAAAGTAAACGACTTCAACTCTTCATTCGCTTTCAGAATTTTTGATTTCAAATTTTCTTTGAATTTCAAAACCTTTTCCAACATTGCATCATCTCCAGATGAGAGAATCTGAACTGCAAGAATTCCTGCATTTTGTCCGCCATCAACTCCTACCGTTGCAACAGGAATACCAGGAGGCATTTGAACAATCGACAATAAGGAATCCCATCCATCCAAAGAAATGGTTGAACGGCAAGGAACTCCAACTACAGGAAGTGGAGTTAATGCTGCGACAACGCCTGGCAAATGTGCAGCGCCACCGGCACCGGCAATAATTACACGAATTCCACGCTTATGCGCTCCCTTAGCAAATTCCATAACCTGCTCAGGAACACGATGCGCAGAAAGTGCATTTATTTCAAAAGGAATTTCAAACTGATCAAGGATTTTTGCGGCTTCCTGCATAACAGGCATATCCGAAGTACTTCCCATAATGATACTGACTTTGGCTTGCATAGTTTTGGTTTTTAAGTAGGCAAAAATAATTCATAAAAATGGTTTTTCACTGTTTAAACAAATAATATCTCATTATTTTTACCCAAGTAATCTATGTCCATGACTTTTTATTCCCTTACAAAAGATATCCGGGTAAAATTAACACTCAAAATCAATAATGAGATTCTCGCCGATATTAAAAAAGGTAATTCCAGAAATATTCATCGTCATTTTTCCAATGAAGACACTTACATCCGCAAGGTTGCATACATAGCAATCGGCAAGATCTACAAGGAATTTAAAGTTCACCACCGCCTCTTGCTTAAAATAATTAATTCATTATTTGAAGATAAAAATCCAAAAGTTCGCCAATCGGTTATCAATGCCGCTGGAGAAATAGCAATGCAGGATTTTGAAACAGTAGAAAAATTATTCGACGCAGGATTATTTGATGATCATCATTCGGTAAGAAATGCGGTAATTGGATCAATGAAAAAAGCAGGAGAGAAAAATCCGAAACCAATTCTGAAATTCGCAAAAAAATACCTTTCGCATCCTGATAATGAAATCAGAAGAGAAATATGCCATGGGATTGAATTAAGAGGACGAACACATCCAGAGGATATTCTCCCACTCTTAAAAAAACTTCAACACGACAAAACTTCAAGAGTAAGAAATACATTAATTCATGTTCTCGGACAAATTGCCTATAAAAAGGGTTGTCTTGAAACAGTAATTGCTGACTTGAAGAACTGGGAAAATAAGGAATTGGTGATTGAAGCGATTGACGAAATTATTGATGTGCATTATAGATATCGGACTTTTGCAATTCTTTCACAAGACGAAGCGAAGAAATATATTGAAGCGCATTTCTAGCATTCCAAAAGCAGTATTTAATTAAATAAGAAAAAAGGGTGCGGACGTCCACGAAAAGTGCGGACCTTTTCATTTGTAGCAAATAGTGTGAGAGCCCGAGTATACAAATGAAAAGGTCGGTTTTCGTGGGGCCTTTTTTGGTTACTTTTTGGGCAAACAAAAAGTGACAAAGCAACAGAAAAAGAAAATGCAAATAATTAATAAGGAATAATTAATAAGGAATAATTAATAAGAAAACAATCACGCATCCATCCACGAAAATGGTGGATTTCCTTGTTTAATTTTTGGGCTAAAAAATAACCGGAAGGACGATAGAAAAGCAAATGTTTCCTAAATTTAATTTTGATTTTTGAGCCTTTCAATATTCTTCTGAATATATTTTACAGAAGGCAAAAGCGATTCCTGAATTCTTTTAGCATAATGAATACTGTCAAGAATTTCCTTTTGCTTTTCTTCCATCAATGCTTTCTGGTGTGAAATAATTGCGTTCGCTTTTTGCTTTTGACGAAACGCACGAAAAGAAACTCCTGCAACTAATACCATCAAAAGAAATCCTCCAACGCCAACGTACGTATATGTCTTTTGTTGCTGAATTTCATGTTCGTGTTTTAAATTATCCTGTTTAATTTTTTCCACATTGCTAATAGAATCTGTTGTGCTTTGTTTATCAAAATCATATTGCATTTGTGTCCGCACAGATTTTTTAAGATTCTCATCATTATTTAAACTATCTCTAAACTGAACATACAAATGATAATTTGAAAGAGCACTTTTAAAATTTCCAACTGCACTATCCAATTTTGAAAGACTAAAATAAATATCGCGCAAATATTCGGACGAACCAACCTCCTCTGAAAGTACTTTTGCTTTTTGAAAATATTCCTGGGCCTTTTCATTTTTCTTCTGCAGATATAAAACATTTCCAATATTTAAATAAGCACCTGCTATTCCTATTTTATCACTGGAAGCTATCTTTATTTCAAGATATTTGAGAAAATAGTTAAGTGCTTCCGCGTATTCTCCTGTATGACTATAAACAGATCCAATATTGTTATAGCAAGCTGAAATGCCTCTTGTATCATTCAAAGCTTGATACATTTCTAATGACGATTTATAACTTCGTAAAGCCTTTTCATATTCCAGCTGTAGCATATATAAATTACCAATATTGGTATACAAATTTGCAATGCCTTTTTTATCCTCTATAGCCAGCTTTATTCGCAGTGCCCTGGAATAATAGGTCAGTGCTTCATTATAATTTCCCTGTAATCTATAAACTACACCAATATTGGTCAAACTGCCTGCAACACCTTTTTTGTCTTCTATCTTCAACGATTCTCTAATTTTCAATGCAGTAAAATGACTGTTCAGTGCTTCCGGATATCGTCCTTCGTCCGTAAATAAATTTCCAATATTCGTATAAATTTTCGCCTCGTAAAAAGCATCATTTCTTTGTTTAGCTATTTCTAAAGCAACCGAAAGTGAATGCATTGCTTCATTCCATTTGCCAATATTCGATTGCGCCATTCCCATATAAAGAAAACCTTCCGCTTTCCCCTTATTGAAATTCAATTTTAGCGAAAGTTCCGTTCCCTTTTTTGCAAAATAAATGCATGTATCGGGATTATTATTTACAAATAAGCTCGCTAAAGCATTATAGGAATTTACCTTATTCGTGTCTTCAGTTTTCAACTTAATTTGACTTAAGAGGGAATCTTGCCTGCTTTGTTGCGCCATCACCCTAAGCCCTGATAACAACATCATGCTTAGTAATAAAATGTGAAAATTCGGCTTCTTAATCATTAATAATACAGTTCTTCATCCAATCTTTAGAGAGTCAAGATATCAATTTTATTCAGTCATAATATGATTTTGTTAATATCAAATGACTTACAAACAGACGCTTGTTTTTCCGCACTTTCCAAGCTACTTTTAGGTTCTGATGAAAAAGCTACTCCTTCCTGTTTTTGTTCTCATTTTCTCGTCTGCAAATGCTGGCGATAATCCTCCCGTCGGCGCACGTTCATTAGGCATGGCAGGATGTGGCACTGCCTTAACTGGCGATTTATGGAATGCACAAAATAATCAGGCGGGCCTTGCCTTCATCAAAAGTTTTCAAGCTGGCGCATTTTATGAAAGTCGTTTCCTTGTAAACGATCTTGGAATGAAAGCATTTGCTGCAGCTATGCCAACCAAAGCTGGAACTTTTAATCTGGAAGTAACTTCTCTTGGATTAGGAAAATTATATTCTGAAACAAAAGCAGGTTTTGGATTCTCTAAAATGTTCGGACCAAAATTTGCCGCTTCTCTTCAACTTAATTATTTCAATACACACATCGCAGAAAATTACGGTTCGTCCTCTACTGTCACCGGTGAATTCGGATTGATTGCAATTCCTGTAAAAAATCTTACCATCGGTTTTCATATGTATAATCCAACACGTAGCCGATTAAAATCCAGAATGGATGAACGCCTTCCTACTATCATGCGCTTAGGAACATTATATAGTTTTTCCGACAAAGTTTTCATTTCTATCGAAGCAGAAAAAGATGTGGATTTTAAACCCGTCATTCGCGGTGGTATGGAATATCGTCCAATACCAAATTTTTATTTACGCGCCGGCGTTGCATCCAATCCTGGTTTAATGGCATTTGGATTTGGTATCATCATGAAAAAACTTCGCTTGGATATTGCTTCTACTTTCCATTCGCAACTTGGTTTTTCTCCTTCTGTTGGATTACAATACGGTTTTGAATGAATCGGAAGAACTTAAATTTTAAAAATTATGCTGGCGTGCCCTTTCAGGTCGCGCTATACGTTACAAGTCCTCCTTCGTCCGGGCTTTTCACTTCTATCACTCACGCAAAAAAAATCGTCTTCTCCTTGTTGATTATTTTTCTTGCTGCTACAAATTGCTTCGCACAAACAGACACCATTCCTAAAAAAGATTCTGCATTTGTCGACAATCCTTTAAATCAACAAGTCGAAGATCTTTCAGAAAATCTTGGAAATGAATCTGCCGATTTAACAACACTCGTTGAAAATCTGAAATATTATTCTGAACATCCGCTCAATTTAAATAACGCGACAAGAGAAGAACTTCAGGATTTTCTTTTGCTTTCAGATATACAGATAGAAAATCTCCTCACTCATCGCACGCGTTTCGGATCACTTTTAAATATTTACGAATTACAAACCATTGATGGGTTCGATCCTGTTACTATCGAAAAAATATTTCCTTACGTAAAAGTAACTGACAACACTAATGCCGGTCATTTCTCTTTTGCTGAAATGATGAAGAATGGTAAAAATGAAATCATTATAAGAGAACAAAGAATTCTTGAAGACCAGAAAGGATATGCTCCAATAGATAGCGCTTCACTGGCTGCAAGTCCAAATTCGCGGTATCTCGGTTCTCCTGATCATTTATATGCACGTTATCTTTTTACCTATAGCACTTTTATTAACGCAGGAATCACTGCAGATAAAGATCCGGGTGAAGAATTCTTTAAAGGAACTCAGAAAAATGGATTCGATTATTATTCCGCTCATTTATGTATTAGAAATATCGGCATCGTAAAATCAGCAGTGCTTGGCGATTACCAGGTAAGTTTCGGACAAGGACTAACTGCATGGACCGGTTATTCTTTTGGAAAAACGTCAATGACATTAAACACCAAGAAAAATGCAATGGGTATTCGCCCGTATACTTCTGTGGATGAAAATAAATTTTTACGCGGCGCTGCTACAACCCTTCGTTTCGGAAAATTTGAAACATCCGTTTTTGCTTCAAGAAAAAAACGCGATGGAAATATTTCTGTTTCCGATACTACAGGAGGAAAAAATCTGGAAATACTTGAAATAAGCAGCTTGCAGATAACTGGATTACACACCACGCCTGCCGAAATTGCTGATCGTCATGCCATCACTGAAACAATTTACGGAGGGAATGTCGCTTACAAAGGGAAAAAATTGCAAGTCGGAGTAACTGGAATGCATGTGGACTATAGTGCCGATTTAAATCGCAGTCTTTCCCTTTATAATCAATTTGAATTTTCTGCAAAATCAAATACAGTTATCGGTGCCGATTACGATTTTAGTTTTCATAATTTCCATTTCTTCGGTGAAGAATCAAGAAGTGCAAATGGTGGAATGGCATTTATAAATGGTGTACTTGTAAGTGTGGATCCACGTTTGGCTTTTACAATTCACACCCGTTGGCTCGGTCGCGACTTTCAGAATTTATATGCCAGCGCATTTTCAGAAGGAACAAATCCTGCAAATGAGCGCGGTGTTTATTTCGGAATGATGGCAAAACCTATTCGCCGATTTACATTCAGCGCTTATGTCGATCATTATTTCTTTCCTTGGCTACGTTATCAGATTGATGCTCCTTCTTCAGGAACCGATATTCTTTGTCAATTAAATTACACGCCTGATAAAAAAACAGATATGTATTTCCGTTATCGCCATCGCGACAAAATGGTAAATGCAGGAGACGATGAAGTTGCGATTGATTATATTATTCCTTTAACGCAGGACAATTGGCGCTTTAATATTCAATATCCATTGGGAAGTTCCATTCGTCTTCGTAATCGTGTAGAATATTCTCAATATCATCAATCCAATAAAAAAGCAGAAAATGGTTTTGTCATCTGGCAGGAAATATCTTTTAAGAAATTAGGAAGTCCAATTTCTTTTTCCGGTCGTTATGCATTATTTCAAACCGATAGTTACAATGCAGCTATTTATGCTTTCGAAAATGATATGCCGAATACTTTTTCTGTTCCTGCTTATTATTACAAAGGTTCCAGAGTTTATTTATTAGTGAATTGGGATATTTCAAGAAAGATGGAATTGTTTTTCCGTATTTCTCAAACCTTCTATTACAATCAGCAAGTGATCAGTGCAGGATCATTAACAGAGATTGATAAAAATACGAAGACAGAGGCGAAGTTGATGTTGAGATTGAAGTTTTGAAATAGGATTTCTTATTTCCCTTTAATCACTTCAAAAAATCCTGTTAAAGGTTTTTCTGCTCCCGGAGCTATCAACACATAATAATAAGTTCCATCAACCACATTCGGCTTCCAATCATTTTGATAATCAGTACTTGAATAAATTAAATTTCCCCAACGATTATAGACATTCAAACTTGAATTCGGATAATCGGAAAGATGCTGAAAAAATAATTCATCATTTTTCCCATCTCCATTCGGCGTAACAACATTCGGTGCAATTATACTATAGTCCGTATTTACAAGATAAGTATGTGACAAAGTCGCATCACAGCTTGTACCGACACTTACCGTCAACATAACCGTATACAAACTATCATGCGTATAAGTATGTGTTGGATTTTGAATCGTAGAAGTATTTCCATCACCGAAATCCCAGAACCAAGCAGTTGCTCCTGGCGTATTATCTGTAAAAGTGATCAACGTTCCAAAAGGTGTTGGAGGTGGTGGCGACATTGTAAAGTTAATTGCAGGTGAAGCAATAATATTTACAACAACCGTGGCAATTGTCTGCGCCGGAGGAGTACCATTATCTGTTCCAGTAATTGTAATTAAATTAAAACCAGCATTCGCAGCATTCGCAACAAGCGTAGCTGAAACTACTGCAGGATTACCAATTGTAGTCATGGTGGTACTCAAACCTAAAACACTTCCTGTAATGGTTGGTGTTGTATTTTGACCTTGCTCTGGAGAAAGAAATGTTGCAGAAATTGTTGTCGTATCTCCAATACACAATACAAGCGTATCACAAACCTCCGCAGAATTAATAATCGGCGGCAGATTATTTCCTGAACCATTATTACATACATCAAAATAAAAAGTTTGATTATCCAACCAACTTACCTGATCAGGATTTCCAAATGGGCCATCATAAGTTGTGCCTGGCTGATCAAATTGTCCAATCTGAATATAGTCCACACCATTTCCACGATTCACCCCCACTGTTGCAGGTGAACCACCAAAACCATTCACACCATTCGATGCATCACCAGTTGTCCATTGCATATCACCATAACAAAACGAAACGTTATTTCCCATTGGTAAAATAGGATCAGATCCATTAGTTATGATTAATTGAAAATCATTTAATTTATCCGAATAGGCATTAAAATAACCAACCGTTTGCCAACGAACCACCATGTAAGTTGGAGTTATCTTATAATACACCAAGCCACTTAATGGATCACGCGTATCTACATCTCCCCAAAAGGGAGCGATCATAATAAAGTTAGGATCGGGAAAAGAATTTGCGGTGAATGTGCCGTATGCTGCATCAAAAGAAATATTTCCATTGTTATTGATATAACAATCCGTTCTGTTTACACCATAAAAACAAAAATTAAACGGAAAAGAAATGGAAGCACTTGATCCATCATCGTTACGATAATCGGGAGCCGTATAGAATGCCATTGGAACTACCGAGAAAGATGCATCAATGGGAATCATACAAGAACAAACAACACTCGCTGGATGAGCTGGAGGCGATTGAACTTTAGCCTGCATTTCCATCATGACTGTATCCTTGTTACGAATGATTAGCGGCCCAGGAGGCAACTTCCCCATCTGTTTCATTTTCTGATATTCAATCGTATGCGTTGGCGGAATAACCTGAGCATTCAAAATAGAAAATGAACACAACGAAATAAAAACCAGGAAAATATTTACGGAAAGTTTCATTCTGGAATTCTCTGTTGATACTATAACGCGAAAAATATGCAAAGATACCATCCGAATTATTATCGAATAAGATTTACATGACCCACATAACGATGATTTATACCATCAGTGCCTGTCACATTTATCCGGAAAACGTAAGTATCAATTTCAGCCCGTGCACTCTTTGTTCTTCCATCCCAACCCATAAATGGATCAGCAGTATCAAAGATTAGATTTCCCCAACGATCAAAAATCATCATACTATATTTTGTGATGTAAAAAGGATCACTAAATACAGGAAGGAAAATATCATTTCGCTGATCGTTGTTTGGCGTAAACGCATTCGGAATCCAAATTAAAAGTTCAGGTGAAATTACCACCGTTGCATAAGCTGTATCAGGACATGAACCATTGGCAGTAGCAACAATCATTGTAACTACAAAACGACCTGTATCTGGATAAACAAAAATCGGATTTTGTAAAACAGAAGTGTCTCCACCTGTTCCAAAATCCCAATACCATTGACCGCCACTTGGAGCGGATTGATCTGTGAAATTAATTGTAGGATCCAACATCGTTGCAGGTTGCGGACTGAAACTAAAGGCAGCGATTGGTCCAGGAATTACATGAATGTAATTATGAAGTGAATCAGTAGCAACACATCCTTGCGCTGATGTTACTGTAAGAATTACGGAATAAACTCCATTTACCGGATAACAATAAGCTGGATTTTGAAGTGTATCGGTACTGCCATCGCCAAAATTCCATAACCAATGTGCCGGTGCACTATTCTGTACGGTTGAAAGATCAGTAAAATTAACACACAAAGGTGCGCATCCAGAAGTAGGTCCGCCACTCAAACCAACTTGTGGTAATTCATAAACTGTTACATTTTGTTGAGCAGTGTCTTTGCATCCTAAAGAATCTACAACTAACAAAGTCACTAGATAATTTCCTGAGTTGTTATAAATATAAGATGGTCCACTGAGATTAGAAGTATCATTTGTCAATGCAGGCATTCCAAAATCCCAATGGTAAGTTGTGATCGAACCATTAACGCTAAGTGAATTGTCAGTAAATAACATTGATGAACCCGGACAAACACCGATGCTTGTAAATATTGCTGTAGGTCCAGGAATTACGTGAATAATAATATTTCCTGTTGTGGTTTGTACAGGAACGCCATTATCTGTTCCCGATAAAACAATAGTATTATACCCGATATTCGAAGTAAGACCGACAAACATACCCGCATAAGTTCCGGGATTTCCTGGAGTACTTAATAAAGTTGTTAAGCCAGTTGAAACAGAAGTAGCAGTAACAGTGGTTAACTGATTATTTTCTGGTGAAAGAAATTGTGCAGTAATAGGAAGTGTATCGCCAACACAGATTGTTAATGTATCGCACACTAATGCTGCATTCATAATCGGAGGAAGATTTCCTCCACCGCCGGTAGAACAAACGTCAAGAAAAAATTGTTTGTTATCCAACCAAGAAATCTGAGAAGGCAAACCAAACGGTCCGTTGTAATTTGTTCCTGCTGCGTCAAAGGTTCCGATCTGAATATAATTTATTCCGTCACCCATGTTTGCACCAACCGTACTTGGAGTTCCACCAAAACCATTTACACCTAAAGAAGCATCACCTGTAGTCCATTGCATATCGCCATAACAAAATGCAACATTACTTCCTGCAGGCAAAAGAGGATCTGTTCCGTCAGTAAGAATTAATTGGAAGTCATTTAATTTATCAACGTGCTGACTATAATAACCCACAGTTTGCCAATGAATAATCATTGCTGTTGGTGTCATTTTATAATAAACAACTCCACTTGCAACATTTCTAGTATCAATATCTGCCCAGAAGGGCGCAATCATTGCATATAAATTACTCGGAAAAGATGCAGAGGAAAAAGTTCCATAAGAAGACCCGAAAGAAACATTTCCATTATTGTTTATATAAACCTGACTCTGAATCTGACCATAGAAACAAAAAACGAAGGGCAAATTTATTGCGGGAGTTGAACCATCATCATTTCTATAATCGGGAGGAGTTGCCGCTTGAAAAGGTGCAATCTGAAAAGTTGCATCAATCGGAATCATGCAATTACAATTTGCAGGAACAGTTTGCGGTGTTGTAGGAGGTTGAACAATGGTTTGAAGAGGAACTGGATTTTGATTGGTTCGCATTACATATAAACCAGTATTCAGTTTACCATCTCTTTTTAATTGATCCCACTGAGCGGAAGACACGGATTGGGTTCTGGACGAAGGAGTCTGAGCAACAACTGCAGTTGTTACGAATCCCAAAACCAATACCAATAATAGTTTCTTCATTTTGCTACAGGTGCTCCACAGGATTTTGAAAATTTGTCGGCATTTGCCAGGGACAAAAGCCTGCTTCTGAGCTTGTTCTCATAAAAATAACGAATATTTCACTCCTATTTACGCTGGTAAAAATCACCCATCATATCTGACTGATTATCATATCATTAAGTCAGTTTCAAAAGGCAATATTTAGTACTATTTCGTAGATGATGAACCTTACGAACTGCGCTGTTCTGTAAGCAACCTGAAGCTATCTTTGCTGTGAAAATATGATGGCGCTCAGTTGGAAGAAACATTTCGGTCAAACCTTTTTTCTTGCCTTACCGGTTTGCCTGAGTAATGTTGGCCATATCGCAGTAGATCTTGCTGATAATTTTTTTATCGGGCAGTTGCCTGAAAAGACAACCGGGCAGGCAGCTGTAAGTTTATCGGGAGCTTTATACATTACTATTCTTGTTTTGTTAATTGGCATTTCCTACGGACTAACGCCAATTGTTGCAGAAGCAGCTGCTCAAAATAAAAAAGAAAAAATTATTACGCATTTGCGACATGCGTTTGTCCAGAATTTTACGGCTTCCATTGTTTTGTTTGCTGTTTTATTTTTTCTTGCTCCCCTACTTCATTATACAAACAGACCAACAGAAGTTTCAGATCTTGCAATTCGCTATTTGAATGTGACGATGTTATCGATGATTCCTTTGAGTTTATTTTTCACCTGTAAACAATTTGCCGAAGGAATGTCTAACACCAAAGCTGCCATGTTTATCACCATTGGAGCAAATGCTATGAATATTATTTTGAATTATTTTTTGGTATTTGGAAAAGGTGGATTTCCGCAACTCGGAGTAATGGGGGCATGCTGGGCAACATTTATTTCAAGATGTTGTATGGCTGTTACTATGCTTTCATATATTTATTTTGTCCCACGATACAGGGAATATCGAACTGCGTTTTCATTTCGAAATTTATCCTGGCAACCTATCAAAGAACAATTGAGGATCGGAATTCCTTCTGGGTTAATGTTTGTTTTAGAAGTTGCGGCTTTCAGCGTTCCAACCTTATTTATTCCGGGTACACCTCAATTAGCCGCGCATAGAGTTTCGATGGGATTAGCTGCAATGACTTATATGGTTTCCAGTGGTCTTGGTGCAGCTGCAACAATTCGCGTTGGACATTTTCTTGGTCTAAAAGACAAAATTGGATTACTCAGAGCTGGATTCAGTGCGATTATTTTTTCCGTTGGTTTTATGTTAATTGCTGCCATCATTTTCATCCTCTTCCGTTACAAATTGACATCAGTATTTAATACGGATCCTGAAGTTTTAAAATATGCTGCACCACTTTTATTCATAGCAGCAGCTTTTCAATTATTTGATGGCGCACAAGTTACAGCACAAGGAGCTTTGCGTGGATTAAAAGACACTATCGTTCCCGGATTTATTGCTTTTGGTGCTTACTGGGTAATAGGATTACCTTCTAGTTGGTACTTTTGCACACAATTAAATTTGGGAGTTCAAGGAGTTTGGTTTGGATTTATTCTTGGATTAGCTGCAGCGAGTTTTGGATTTATTTATCGCTTCAACAAAATATCAAACAGAGAATTAATTTAATTTGGAATTAAAGTATATCCTGTAAATATTTTTCTTTTAGCACAGCCATATGATGCAATTGATGACCCACAATAATATATAGAATTGTTCTTGCACTAACTGGTTTATTATTTGCAATTCCTTTTCGATCCAGATCTTCTTCGCTTATTTTTTTGAAAAATGAAAGTGTTGCTTCACGCACTGCACCGAACTCATGACTGAGATCATACAATTCACGAGAACTGAAATTTGCTGTTGTTACGTAGGAATTTTCATCAAAACCTGGTAGTGAGTTTTGTTCTCCTCGCGCAACACATAGCGCTCTGTAACACATGATGCGTTCTGTATCCACCATGTGTCCAACAACCTCTTTCACTGACCACTTTCCTTCTGCGTAACGAAAATTTTCTAATTCATCAGGGACTTCTGATAGTAAAGCTTTGAAATCAAGCACTAATGCTGCTAAAAGTTTTATTGGATCTTTCCCATTAACCTTGCTGATATAAGTATCAAAGTAAGGATCGTAACTACCTGCTATTGGTGGAGAAATCATTGGCATAATTTAATGATTGTAATTAGTGAATTGCTTCGATTTGTTGTTTTACAAATTCAACAAGTTCGTGTACATAGGCTTGCGAAAAATCAAATTTAATTCCTGCTGCGTTATAAATTTCTCCGATTGGTTTTGTGTAACCCAATTTCAAAGCTGCTTCATAACCGTTCAAAGCCTGTTCAGGATCTTTTAAATAATTTCTCCAAACAGCAATCGCACCAAGTTGTGCCATTCCATATTCGATATAATAAAACGGAACTTCAAAAATATGTAATTGTTTCTGCCAATTGTTTTTCTGTACTTCTTCGAATCCATCCCAACAAACTACATTCGGTTCTTGCTTTGACATAATGGAACTCCAAGCTTCAGAACGCGCTTCGTGGGAATGATTTTTGTTTTCGTATATCCAATGTTGAAATTCGTCTACAGTTGCCACCCAAGGAAGTGTGCCTAAAACTTTTTCTAATTGATCGCGTCTTGCACGTTTTAAATCATCTGCATCAGGATAAAAAACATTCCAATGCTCCATTGAAATCAATTCCATTGACATACTAGCCAATTCACAAACTTCAGATGGAGGATTTTTCAAATTAGTTAAAGGCAAAGTATTTTCGAGGAAAGAATGAATAGCATGTCCTGCTTCGTGAACCATCGTAATAACATCACGTTGTGATCCGACCGAATTCATAAAAATAAAAGGAACACCAGTTTCCGAAAGTGAATAAT
Source organism: Bacteroidia bacterium (assembly GCA_038237845.1). Classification (GTDB taxonomy): domain Bacteria; phylum Bacteroidota; class Bacteroidia; order Palsa-965; family Palsa-965. The sequence goes on along the minus strand of JBBRYH010000004.1, from coordinate 93,122 downwards.
TATATCCGCCTGGAGCTTTTCCTTTTCGTGAATCCAAATCAAAATGGCCCATACTTCGCATGATTGAAATATAATCAGCGTATGCTGGTCGAACTGCTTTCAAACAAGCTATCGTTTTGTTAACGAGGTCTTCTCCATTCAAAAATGGTTTCAACGCAGGTTTTCCACTAATATCTACATCAAGATCATAAGGGAATAATTTTTCATAGCCTAGTTTTTCTTTTCTTTTTGATTCTATTTCCTCTAGAAAAGGAACAACTTCCTCCGACACTGATTTATGAAAATCAAAACAATCTTCCTTCGTATAATCAAATCTACCAAGTGAAGTAAAACTATAATCTCTGAAGTTTTCAAACCCGGCATTCGCAGCTACTTGTTGACGTAGCAAACAGAGTTCATCAAATAGATTGTCGAATTTCAATTTATTGTTTAATCGACAATTCCATATTTTTTCGAAAGCTTCTTTTCGAATAGCGCGATTTGTATTCTTAAAATAATTTGAGGTTTGTTGAATGGTAATTTCTTTCCCTTCCATTTCAACAGTCATATCGCCCGACATCTTTCCGTATTCCTGTTTCAGCCGATCAATCTCTGTAAACAAAGGAATATTTTTCTCGCGATAAATGGCGATATCATTATGAATCGTTCGAAGATAAACGGCATAAACTTTCGGATCAAGCGAGTTTTTAAAACTGCATTTATCCAGTTTTGAATTTAATTCTTGAAACCAAGGTGCTGCTTTAGGTTCAATTTCACTTACAAAAAAATCATACGCTTTTTCATAAGCAGCATTCGTTGTATCACAAGTAGATCTGATATAACGCCACGCCATTTCCTCATCAAATACAGCATCAAGTTCACTGTAATCGCGAAGCCATTGCATTAATTCATTTGGCGAATTAATTTCTCGTTCCGAAAGGTTTTTGAACCATTTCTCAAGTCCATCCCAATGCTCAAAAGAAATTTCCCCAGTAAGGAAATTTCTTTTCAGCTGATTTTCGGGTAAAGACTTTACTACATTCATTTAGGGGAAATGAAAATAACTTATGCAACTCCAGATTTACGAATTCCTTGTGCCTTAACTTTAGGTGCATTGGATTTCGTTTCCTGTTTTTTCACAACTTCTTTTTTCTGTGCTGGATTAAGATTGTTTTTGTCCAGGTTCAATTTTTTATCGCCTTCTTTTTCTTCTGGCTCAGCAGCGTTTAATAAACCTGCTTTCTGAAGAATATTATACCATGTGAAAAGTTTTCGCAAATCAGAAATATGAACGCGTTCTTTATCATACTCAGGTATTACAGTCTCAAGGTAAGCACGCAATGTTTTTTCATCTGATGCCTTAGCATCAATACAAGGTCCGCCGTTTTCTTTCTCAAAAACTTTTTTGTAAACCTCTTTCAAAGGAAGATCTTCACCTGTAGTATAAATGCTAATATCTTCCAGTGTGCTGATGCGATTTGAAGAAAAAGCAGGAAAACGTTTTTTATCAATTAATGACTCTACTATCACACCATTTTTTGATTGTGCGATTACTTTGAATAAACCGGGCATGCCGGACATTGAAATAATATTACTGATATCCATTTTAATAATTTGTTTCTACAAAAATACAAATAAGAAGGAGATTTAAGACAAGTATTATGTTTTGGTTTAAAAAGTATCCTTCCCATCTAAGAATAAAAAAGCCGCCTTTCTGATATAGAAAGGCGGCTCAAGTGGTATAAATTATTTAGAAACGATCAACTTTCTGGTTATAGTTCCTTTTTCAGTCAGGAGTTGAATCAAATACATTCCTTCTGTTAGGTTTGCAGTTTCTAGTTGAACGCTATAATTGCCTTTACTCTTATCTCCAGCTCCTAGTGTCCTTACTAATCTTCCTGTTGCATCAAGAATACGAATTTCAGAATAGCCTGCTTCTGCAATGTTATATTGAATTTCAGTAGAACCAGAGGTAGGATTTGGGAAAGCATTAATAATTGCAGAACCAACATTTTCAACCGTTACATATCCTGTTGGAATTCCATCCCACATTACCTGCGCATCAGCAGCACTTGCTTGAAGATCTGTTAGATCATCACCTGCTATTAATGCGAATGCAACTACAATTGAATCATTTGCTGCAACTGTAAATGGTCCGCTGGAAACGACATCACAAATATCTGCTCCACCGCCTGTAGCACCTGCAACAACGCGACTTGTTGACATACTTGTATATTTCTCTGCTTGTGAATAACCGTCAGTAATATCCATACCGCCGGCACCACCAGTAACGTTATCGATAGCGTAATGATTTACTGGAGCAGAAGTCGTTAGCAATTTGATTCCACAATATTTTCCGGAAGCATTAGTACAAAATGCATATCCCATTCTTAAGCTTGCATCAAATCCTGTACGATTTAAGCCATACGTTGCTGCATCAATATCCCAATCTGAGAAAATACCTGCATACAAATTTGAAATTGACGATGCACCTGTATTCAGAATAGTATATTTTACAATAACATATTTACGGTGCGGCGCTGTGCTCCAAGCAAAGGCTTTGTGATGAACAGTTACAGGAAGAGGAGTGGTTGATACATTATCTTTAAATCTTCCGTCCACATCAAAATCAGAAACTATTGCAGGAATGGTTTGACGAACTGCATTGAAAGAGGCGAAATCTGCATCAGTGTTACCTGCAACTGCACCTCGTACCATATCATTGGTATTTGCAGCTGTAGAACCAATCATTAAACTGGATTCATACATTAATGATCCTGCATTCAAATAATCAAATCCTAATCCCTGAAGTTGGCCTGTAGTATTATAACCAATCAATCCTTTACTGGTGATGGTTGTCCAAACATCATTTACCGTAATGTTGATATAATCTACATTCACGATAACTGAGAAATATTGATTTACAGAATAAGTACCATCTACCATTGTTAATTTGAAAACGATCTGCTGATTGACTGGTGCAGTTGGAAGAATTTTTACTTTAAAAGGATCTGCATTATGATTGGCAACACCCATTGTAGCAAGCGCCCCAACATTTGTTGTTCCATCTTGAATGGTAACATAAGTACCACCTACAACTACAGAAAGTGTTGCATTAAGATTTGTTGCTGCACCAAGATAATTTGTGAAATCTCCTGTGATACGTAAAGTGTCGTTTGCAACAAACGTCTGATCATTCATATCATTATAAGTAATATTTGAATAAATGATAGAAGGCCCATTAGGATCTGTAAGTGCACGATATAAATTAACTCGTCCTGTTCCTAATTTGTCAACATAAATAGCTTGATTATTTGGAGCAATAGCATAAATATTATCCGCAGTATTTTTCAAACGCTGTGCAACCTGAAGTGCATTATAAGTAGGGAAATACGAGCGAACAATTGCTGCAATTCCTGCACAAACAGGAGATGCCATTGATGTTCCGCTATTCTGTGCATAAGAATTTGAAGTCCATGTAGCATTGATATTATTGCCAGGAGAACAAATGTCAACAGTGTAATTATAATTTGTAAAACCAGCAATTGCATCAGTACTTGTTGTAGCTGCAACACTTAATACTTTATCATAAGCAGCAGGAAAAAATTCTTCATCATTTCCATTATTTCCAGCAGCACAAATCACTAAAGCGTCTTGATTATTTGTTGCATAATCAATAATGCCTTGTCCGTAAGCACCTCCACCTAATCCACCCCATGAACAATTAATTACAGAACATCCATGATCAGCAGCATATGTAATTCCTTCATAGGAAGCTGTTAATGCACCAGAAGCATCCGCAATTTTTACAGGAAGAAATCTGCAATTATAACCAGTACCACAAGCCCCAACACTATTATTACATTGTTCATCTGCATCACCACTAACAGCTACACCATGTGCATTTCCCTGCCAAGTTGGATCGTTGTCATTCATAGCAACATCCCAACCATTATAATTATCAATATATCCATCACCATCATTATCACCGCCGCCAATCGGATCAGCAAGATTGTGCTGAATTTGATTCATCAAATCACTATGTGTTAATTCTGTACCGGTATCAACAATACCAATAGTTGTTGAAGTACTTCCTGTACTGATATCCCATCCTGTTGTACCAGTACCAGCACAAGCTGTTTTATACAAATGATACTGACCATTATTGGTAGTGTTATTTGCAGATTTCGGATCGTTTGGAGTAAAATCGATTTTCGGAATATAATGTGGCTCTACAAATTCAAAAAAGCCTTGATTATATAATTTTCCAATTGCGCTTTCCATGTTAATTCCGCTTGTAAAATGAACTTCATAAATCAGGGTAAGATCAATCATTGGAGCACCCCATTTATTGAGCGGAGTTAATGGCGCTTTATGATTTGGATAAATCTTTTTCAAATTATCCATTCCAACCATCGTAAAGAAATCTACAACAGAAGGAATATTAATCATTTCATTGGTACATTTTTCTCTGAATTCAGGAAGCACCTTGATGATTAATGTATTCTGCATATACTCATCTGACTGCAATTTTGTAGTAGGGGTATATTTTTGAGCAGGTAAAGAATGGGAATTTCCGTTAGTAGAATTAACTCTAGCAGATAAATTCGCAGCGAACACTGTAGCCAGTGCAATTGTAAAAATCCTTTTCATGTAGATTGATTAGGTAGGTCGGTTGTTTTGAAGAAAATTAGGTGTAACGAATGTAATAATAAGTTGTTGAAAATCAAACAAGGAATAGCTGATTATGACACTAATCTGACAATACCGTTCAATATTGAAATTTCATGGCAGATGGAAGGGGCTGATCTGTTAAATAATAAACCATTTGTTGGGCCTCTTCTTTAGTAAAAACCCCTGTGATATTGCTCCTTCCTTCAGTTATTTCTGACATTACAGTTGGATAAGCAAATACCTCATCGTCATAAACCATAGCGATAGTACGATTTATGTTTGCCTTCGTCATTTTTGCCCATTCTACTGTTGCTGAAGAATCCATTTGTATCAAAATTTCAACTGAACTATTGTATTTGTTTGTCGCAACTTTTGCTTCAAGAATAGTTGGTTTATCCATTCGCCCCTCCCCATTAATTGCTGCTTTTAAAACAACATATTCTGCCAAACCTTCTTTTTCTTTTAGAGATTTAGTTTTCCATTTAAAACGAATATCGAAAGGCAAAAGCTGCAAATGTTGTAGAGAATCGATAATGGCATTTACTGCTGGAATATTTTCCGTTTTTGCATACCCGAAAAGACAAGCGTTATGATTTGATATAGTTGTATTAAAACTTGTCGTATCAAATAATGCCAGGAAATGTCTGAATTTATCCTGACCTCCATATGCATTTCGTAAACATTGTCCCGCTTCACTTTGCGAATATGTCTCCCAAAATGCAAAATGGGCTTCTGTTATCAAACATGCTTTAATTCCATCAACTAAAAGGCTATATTTTTTCGAATGCTTAATTTCAATGGTGAAATCTCTAGCTGAGGACCGTATTGAAATATCTTCCTTCTCAATTCCGAGTTTCAACAATCTGTTGGAATAAATTACGACTGTTTTCTTTTCGTCGCTAGCTGTGAATGTATTTGAAGTGGCTTGGGTTTTAAAAACCATTAAGTCATTTTTACTTCGTTTCAAATTTGTGCAAGAATAAAACACAAAAAAAAGCACCAAAAGAATTGGAAATCTTATCTGAAGAATTTGGAAGGGGAATTTATTCATTTTGGAAATGATAATTCGGAAGCTCCTTCAAAAAGACATAGGACTGAGCAGTATGATCTGCTTTGCAACAAAAATGATTAATCCCATTTGTCAACAAAAACAAATCCACATTTAAGGTCATATTATATCGTGCTGCCTGATCAAAAACTGCTTGGGAAATATTAACGTCATTCGACTTACACTCTACCACCAAAATAGCTTCCGCTTTGGTATTAAATGCCACAATGTCGCAACGTTTTGTAAGTCCATTTACTTGAATAGCTTTTTCGATCGCCAACAATGAAGCCGGATAACCTTTCTCTTCTATTAACCATTTCAACGTATGTTGCCTTACCCATTCTTCAGGTGTAAGTATCACCCATTTTCTCCTCACTTCATCAAAAATTTCCTGTCGTGATTCGTTTTCACGTAATTTGAAATGAAAGGAAGGGAAATTTAACTTAGGAAGAGGCATATCTTCAAAAATACTAACATTATTTTGACAATGAAGTTCATTTATAAAATGGAAATATAATTCAAGGCCTAGCATCTCCTTTTCATATCTTTGTCCAAGAAATGGAATCCACATCAGCGGACTACTTTTCTTAATACATTTTATATGAAAACGAAACAAGATATTGTTGCTAACTGGCTTCCAAGATATACAGGCATTCCTTTAAAGGAATGGGGTGAATATATTTTATTGACCAACTTCAGTAATTACGTTACTATGTTTGCAGCATGGAATAACGTTGAAATTAAAGGGAGAGATAAGCCCATGTCAAGTGCTCATGCCAATGGAATTTCAATTATTAATTTTGGAATGGGAAGCGCGACGGCTGCAACTGTGATGGATTTATTAAGCGCGATTCATCCAAAAGGTGTTTTATTTCTTGGAAAATGTGGTGGTCTTAAAAAGAAAAACCAGATCGGAGATTTAATTCTTCCTATTGCAGCAATTAGAGGAGAAGGTACTAGTAATGATTATTTCCCTCCAGAGGTTCCTGCACTACCGGCATTCAGTTTACAAAAAGCAATTTCAACAACTATTCGAAATCACAATAAAGATTATTGGACAGGTACAGTTTATACTACCAACCGTAGAGTTTGGGAACATGATCATGATTTTAAAGAATATCTTAAGTCAACTCGAGCCATGGCAATAGATATGGAAACTGCTACTATATTTTCAGTTGGTTTTCACAATGAAATATCAACTGGTGCATTACTTTTAGTGTCAGATCAACCAATGGTTCCTGAAGGTGTAAAAACGGAAGAAAGCGACAAAATTGTCACGCAAGATTTTGTTAAAGAGCATTTACAAATTGGCATCGATTCATTGAATGAACTTATTAATAATGGATTAACAGTTAAGCATCTATTATTCTAACTTTTTCCCTTAGATGATATAGATTCTAACAGTTCAATATCTCATTTTTCAGGACTGTTGAAAAAGAGTTTTTTTAGTTTTCAAAAAATATTCGATCTTGGGATCTCCTAATCCCGTAGACTTTTAATGCACCATCTCCTTCGTTGCCTAACTTTCGTTTTTTTACTCACTTTTATCGCTTGTAAAACGGAGAAACCCTGTTCAGGATTAAATCCTGAGATCGGCAAATACAACACGCCGAAGAAAATGCACAAGGGCAAAAAAAGTCTTCATAGCGGTCCTGAAAAAGCGGCTTACCAACATCGAAAAGATGAAATGAAGCGCCGCAAAAAAGGTGGTGGAAAAACTGGTGGAATAAAACATGGCATTTTGGGAATTCATTTTTCTGGCGGAGGACATAAATCAAGTGGTGGTGGTGGAAATGAATCTCAACAAAAGAATTAGAAATAATTTTGATTTGTGGATTTTGAATCCCCAATTAAAACGCAAATCAAGAATTTCTTTCAATAATTTCAAACAACGTTACAAATCGTAATTCATACTTCGTAAATCGTTCCTATTTTTACGCCGTGGAATATCTCGACATTATTTCTGATCTGAAGAAGAAAATTTACAAACCCGTTTATTTTCTATCAGGAGAAGAACCTTATTTTATTGACAAGATTTCTGATTTCATTGAGAAAAAAATTCTTGATGAAGCAGAACGCGAATTTAATCAGACTGTTTTATACGGAAGAGATACGGATGTAGGAACAATTATTGGAGAAGCAAAACGGTATCCGATGATGTCTGACAAAATGGTCATCATTGTTAAAGAAGCTCAAAACATTCGAAACATTGAGGAACTTGATAGTTATATCAGCAATCCACTTGAATCAACCATTCTTGTTATCTGCTACAAGTACAAAACCCTTGACAAGCGAAAATCTTTTCCAAAGACGGTTGCCAAAAAAGGAATTCTCTTTGAATCTAAAAAATTGTATGAGAATAAAATTCCAGATTGGATTAATTCCTATTTGAAAGAAAAAAAATATACGGTAAGTCCAAAGTCTTCTCAATTATTGACCGAATATTTAGGAACCGATTTAGGAAAAATCAGTAATGAATTGGATAAGCTGATGATCAATCTTCCGCCAGGGACTGAAATTACGCCTGATCATATTCAAATGAACATTGGCATCAGTAAAGACTTTAATACGTTTGAATTAAATGATGCACTCACCAAACGCGATGTTGTAAAAGCAAATAGAATTGTGAATTATTTCGCAGCAAATTCTAAGGAACATCCGTTAGTGCTAACTATTGCATCCTTGAATTCTTTTTTTGTAAAACTTTTGCGTTACCACGGCTTAGAAGATAAATCAAAAGAATCAGCCGCAAGAGCATTAGGGGTACATCCTTTTTTTGTCAATGATTATATCGCTGCTGCTAAACATTATCCAATGCAAAAATTAAAAGCCATCGCAGGATATTTGCGAGAATATGATTTACGATCCAAAGGAATTGACAACGCAAGCGCAGACGATGGTGCCTTGATGAAAGAATTAATCTGGAAAATTTTACACTAATCGTTTACTTTTTCCCAGGAGTACGTGTAGATGGATCTACAGAAGCATAGGAAAAAGGAATATCTACAATTTCAGAAAAAGTTTCGCCATGATCACGCATTTCCTCGTCGTCTGAATAATATTCCCAAGTAACAGTAATTGGAATTTGCTTAAGGTCTTTTACAATTCGCATATAATCAAGAAATGCTTTTGAAGAAAGCGTATTCATATATTCTAATCGAAATGTAAATTTGAAAGCTTTCGTCTGCTCTGGATCAAGCGCCTCAATATATTCCTCAAGAGGTCTGAAAAAAACATAAGCATTTTCAGGAATTGAAACGCCGGCAATAATCACAGAACCTTCCTTTTCGTCAATAACAACCAAAGGGGTATGTCTCGTAGAATCAATTTTCATAAATCGGTATTCATTTGTTGCCTACACAAATATAAAAGATAAACTTAATGTTCGATTATTTCTTTTACTTATCCGTTTATGTTATCCCTATAAAAAAACCGATCTTCGTTGACTAATTAAATTGAATATGGCATATTGGCTGGTTAAATCGGAACCAACAGTTTATTCGTGGCAACAATTTGTAAAAGAAGGGGAAACCCAATGGACAGGCGTAAGAAATTATGCTGCTCGACTGCATCTTCGTGCAATGAAAAAAGGTGACCAAGTACTTTTTTATCATAGTAATGTTGGATTGGAAATAGTAGGAATCGGAAAGATTTCGAAAGAGGCTTATGCAGATCCCACAGCAGAGGATGATACTTGGTCATGTGTAAATTTAAAACCCTTCAAAGCCTTAAAAAAGCCGGTAACGCTTGCCAAAATGAAGGAAGAAAAAGACCTTAAAAATATGCCTCTAATTAGAATTGGCCGACTTTCAGTTATGCCTATTACGGATGAAGAATTTAAAAAGGTAATGGACATGTCGGTTTAGAACCGAATATTGTTAAAAAGTGACCTTATACACGAGAATTTGTGCCGTCTGTCAATACCTTGACTTTTGATTACACATTACTCTTACTTTTGCCCGATCCTGACCTAAACTGCCAATACAAAACATAGCACATGTTAAGAAAATTTACCTGCGTTTTTGCTGCCTTGTGTATCAGCTTTTTTGCCACAGCGCAAACAGCAACAATTAGAGGAACTGTCAACACTGAATCAAGTGGTGAAGCAGTGATATTTGCACTCGTTTATCTCGAAGGAACTACCATGGGTGTTCAAAGCGATGTAAATGGATTTTATTCATTGACCAAAATCCCTGCTGGTACTTATACTTTGGTTTCTCAACAAGGAAGTTATGCCCCAAGTAAATTTGTAATTACAGTTAATGCGGGAGATATCATTACGCATAACATTGTTTTGAAAACCAGAGAAATGGCTGTTGTTGAAATTTCTGCTCAACATCAGGATGATCAGGAAAATCCTGGAGTTGGAAAAAGCACCATGGATTCAAAAGATATCAATCGAGTTGTAGCCATTGGAGGTGTTGCAGATATTGCGCAGTCGGTACAAGTATTGCCAGGTGTAGTAAGTACAGGAGACCAAGGCGGACAACTTTATATACGCGGAGGAACACCGGTTCAGAATAAAGTTTTGTTGGATGGAATGATTATTTATAATCCATTTCATTCCATTGGATTGTTTTCCGTTTTTGATACTGACATCATAAAAAATCTTGATGTCTATACTGGTGGATTCAGTGCGGATTATGGCGGAAGAGTTTCATCCATTATGGATATTACTACTCGTGATGGAAACAGAAAACATTTCGGCGGAAAAGTAACCGTGAGTCCTTTTGGAGCAAAGTTGATGGTGGAAGGTCCGCTTCTTAGACCTGATAGCCTTGAAACACATGGTTCTATTACCTATGTATTGTCGGCCAAAACTTCTTATTTGACTCAGACTTCCAAATTATTTTACGGTTATGCAAATAGCGATACACTTGCTGATGGCAAACCTGCAGGCTTACCTTTTAACTTCTCAGATTATTACGGAAAAATTGCTTTTAACAGCATTAATGGCAGCAAACTAAACGTATTCGGTTTTCTTTTTAATGATACTGTTGCCCGTTATAAAGGCGCAGCAGATTTAGGATGGAAGTCTGCTGGTTTTGGAAGTAATTTCCAAGTAGTTCCAGGAAGTTCAACGACATTGATTAAAGGAAACTTCGCCTATTCAAAATATAATATTGGAATGAAGGAAGATTTCTACAACCCAAGAACTAGTGAGGTTGATGGATTTAATCTTGGTCTGAACTTTACATATTTCCAGCGTAAAAACGTCGTGAATTATGGAATTGAAGTATTAGGATTCAAAACAAATTTCTCTTTTGAAAATGCAGTTCATCGTACGATTGAACAGCTTGAAAATACAACAGAGATGAGTGCCTATATTAAATACAAATGGATTTCCGGCAATATTGGTGGTAAAAAAGACTCAACTACAAACAGAACACTTGTTTTAGAGCCGGGATTCCGCGTTCAATATTATGCAACACTCGCTGAAATTTCTCCTGAACCTCGACTTGGCTTTAAATACAACATCAATAATCATCTTCGAATCAAAGGTTCGACAGGTATGTATTCTCAGAATTTATTAAGTGCTACATCGGATCGTGATGTTGTAAATTTATTTTATGGTTTCCTTTCAGGAAGTGATAATATCCCTTCCACTTTTGTTGATGAAAAAGGCAAAGTACATGATATAACATCACGCTTGCAAAAAGCTAATCATTACATTTTTGGTTTTGAATATACGCCGATTGATTCTACACAGAAGTGGGGTGAAATCACATTCAATCTGGAAGGTTATTTGAAAGATTTCAGACAACTAACTAATCTGAATAGAAATAAGCTTTATGAAGATGATCAAGCACATGCTTCTATTCCAGATATGCTTAAAAAAGATTTCATTATCGAAACAGGAAAAGCATATGGAGTAGATTTTCTTGCCAAATACGAGTACAAAAAAATATATTTCTGGGCAGTTTATTCCCTTGGATTTGTAACACGTTGGGATGGTCTTCAAACCTATCGACCAAATTTCGATCGTCGACATAACATCAATCTTGTGGCATCTTATATTTTCGGAAAAAAGGATAATTGGGAAGTGGATGCACGTTGGAATTTCGGTACAGGTTTCCCATTTACCCCAACCAGTGGTTTTTACGAAAACCTGACTTTTGATAATATAACAACCGATTATACCACACAGAATGGCCAACTCGGGATTCTTTATGGTAAATTAAATTCTCATCAATTACCATCCTATTCCAGATTGGATGCTACAATTAAAAGGATTTGGGAATTCTCAGCTACGAATAAATTGGAGGTTGCCTTTAGTGTAACGAACGCTTACAACCGAAGAAACATATTCTATTTTGACCGAATTGCTTACAAACGAGTCGATCAACTTCCGATTATGCCGAGTTTAAGTGTGAATTGGGGATTTTAACCCATTTCGATTAAGGTCTCAATCTTATTGGGCCTACTTATCTTGAATTATTTAAAAAATAACTGACCAGCGACTACTTACTACTGAAAGCAGTTCGCTACCTTTGTATCCCGGTTAGTTATCCTAATTCTTCCTATGTCGTCCACAAAATACGTCTTCGTAACCGGGGGTGTTTCCTCTTCTTTAGGTAAAGGTATTGTCTCCGCCTCTTTGGCTAAGATTCTACAATCCAGAGGTTATACCGTTACCATTCAAAAGCTTGATCCTTATATTAATGTGGATCCAGGCACATTGAATCCCTATGAACATGGTGAATGTTATGTGACCGATGACGGTGCAGAAACTGATCTGGATTTAGGGCATTATGAGCGTTTTCTCAATGTTCCTACTTCACAAGCGAACAATGTCACAACTGGAAGAATTTATAAAACTGTTATTGAAAAAGAACGTCGCGGCGATTATCTAGGTAAAACCGTTCAGGTTATTCCTCATATCACAGACGAAATAAAACATCGCATTCGTTTACTTGGAAATACCGGCCAATATCAAGTGATTATTACTGAAATTGGGGGAACAGTTGGAGATATTGAATCCTTGCCTTATGTGGAGGCTGTTCGTCAGTTGAGATGGGAAATGCCAAAGGATGTAATGGTAGTTCACTTAACGCTTGTTCCATATTTAGCTGCATCAGGCGAATTAAAAACAAAACCAACACAACATTCTGTTAAACTTCTTCAAGAATTCGGGGTTACTGCAGACGTTTTAGTTTGTCGTACAGAACACCCATTGAGTTCAGATTTGAAACGGAAGGTTGCACTTTTCTGTAACGTAGAAACCAATGCCGTAATCGAAGCTCGTGATGCACAAAGTATCTATGAAGTTCCGATGTTGATGGAAAAAGAAAAACTCGATGAAGTTGTTTTAAATAAACTTGGACTTCCTACCGATAAACCATCTAACCTTGCTCATTGGGAAAAATTTGTAAATACACTTTACAATCCTAAAAATGAAGTTAACATCGGACTAGTTGGAAAATATATTGAATTAAAAGATTCTTATAAATCCATTGCTGAAGCATTTATCCATTCAGGAGTTATGAATGATTGCAAAGTAAATCTTACTTGGATTCATTCAGAAAGTATTACAGAAGAAAACGTAAAACAAAAACTTTCCGGATTAAGTGGAATATTAGTTGCTCCTGGATTTGGACATCGTGGAATTGAAGGGAAAATTGCAGCAATACGTTTTGCTCGAGAAGAGAAAGTTCCTTTCTTCGGAATTTGTTTAGGTATGCAATGTGCCGTAATTGAATTTGCTCGTAATGTTTTAAATATGAAAGCTGCCCATTCTACAGAAATGGATGCAAATACAGCTTTCCCTGTTATCGATTTACTGGAAGCACAGAAAAAAGTTACGCATAAAGGCGGAACCATGCGTTTAGGTGCATATCCTTGTCAGCTTTCCGAAGGTACAAATGCATTTGCTGTTTATGGCAAACATACCATTTACGAACGTCATCGCCATCGGTATGAATTCAACAACGAATACCTTGCCGATTTTGAAAAGGCTGGAATGAAAGCCACAGGAATAAATCCTGAAGGTGGACTTGTTGAAATTGTTGAATTGAAAGATCATCCTTGGTTTATTGGTGTTCAGTTTCATCCTGAATATAAAAGCACGGTAGATAATCCACATCCACTTTTTGTAAATTTTGTAAAAGCAGCAATGTCAATGAAAGCTGTACATTTTGTCGGAAGTCGTTTGCAGCAGTAAGGTCTCCTTCTTCTCCTGAAGCGACTAGCTCCCTTTAGTAAATAGAAATGTATCAACTTAAATCAGAAACATTTTCTCAGTGCCAATTCTATTTTCGATTTTTCCAAATCGGAAGAGCTCAAGGGAAGGAATACTGTTCTCCCTTTCTTTCGAATTTTCAACAACGAAATTAGTAAGGATGAAATAATAATATTTACGAAAATTTCTATTGGTCGCAGTAATCAATGCACAAAAACAAATCCCATCTTTTACTTTGCAGTAGGAGATGGGATTTGTATTAAAATTCTTTATTATTATTTTGTGTGCGGACTTGTAATTGACGCACAAATTGTAATTTCCACACGGCGATTTGCCTGACTATTATCGGAGCTCATATCAATCGGGGCAGATTCCCCATAAGCTCGCACTTTCAATCTTTGCTCATTTATACCTTTTGAAGTAAGGTAGTTTTTCACTGATGTTGCACGATCTTCCGATAATTTATCATTGTGCGCGTCAGTTCCAGTTTTGTCGGTATGGCCATCCACAAATACGACGAGATATGGATATTTTTTAAGAAATCTAACTAGCGAGTCCAATTCATTAAATGAGCCATCAAGTATTACTGCTTTGTCTGTTTCGAAATTCAGATTATTCAAGCGAAAACAAGATCCTGCAAGGATGGAAGTAATATCTTCTACCGGAATGACTTGCGGAACAACACTAACGTCATCAATAAAATAATATGCTTTGCGTGAATTATTTGTATTCGGCGCAACTACTTTCTCAACTTCCATATACTTATTAAAGCAACCTAGGGTCAAAAAACGTTCACCACCAAATGCAACATAAGTCCCTTCGAAAGTTGTCCATTCTGTTCCTTTAATTATCTCTACAGCGATGACATCAGGTGTTACATCCAGAAAAGCATTATCACTAACATCGGTTTTTTCGTTTGAAATATAAATTCCAAGACCGGAAACGGCATATGCACTGCGCTCTGCCAGACTTGCATAGAATTTAATGAGGTAGGATTTTCCAGCAACTAAAGGTTCTGTAAAAACCATTTGAATATATTCGCTGTATTGTTGATAACCAGGTTTTGTTTTAAAAATTCCGACTTCATCTCCCATGTAGGCAATTATACCTGCATAATTATTTCCTTCTCTGCTTCCCTGATTGCCCATGTAATTCTGCGGAACTCCAAAATCTTTATCACAAGAATTGCTGCTATACAAATCAGTAGTGGTATTGTTCGAGCTCGAAATGGAATCAGCTTTGTAATATTCGCCCCAACCGTGAACTTTTTTATTAGAAGTATTTTCGAATGATCCGTTCATAACAAGATTACCAGCAGTTTGGGCGCTAATAATTGCAGGCAAAGTGCAAATATTCAATAGTGTAAGAATGAGTACAGTTATTTTTTTCATTTCAATTTTTTTACGTTTTTTTTCTCTGAGCAAAGGTGTTCGAATTGTCCACACTCTTTTGTACATAAATATTTAAAGAACTTACATTATTCACACTTCAACATACAATTCACAAATCAATAAGCAGGCTCCACTCAGAACAAATGAAATTTGATTTAATGTATTATATTAGCATCATGAGAATCGAAGATTTTCTTCTACAACAACACGGCGGAAAAATCAAAAGAGTTTTCTGATTTTCTGAAAAAAAGCGCTTATTGCGTCGACTATGTAAAAGCTAATATGTCCATGAAAGCTGTTCTTTTGTAGGAATACGTTTGCAGCAAATAATTTCGAATCATTTCATAACTGAATTAAAATAGTAATATTTGTGCAATGGGATTTTTGAAAAATATTGCTCGTTCGATTGCTTTTTCACCTGCAGTATTTCCTATTTATCATTCCTTCAAAATCAGAAAAGAAAAAGCTGATCTTCTTCAGAAGTTGAACAACAAAACAGATTTACTTGCAGATTTGCCTTTTGTTCAGAAGAAAGAATGGGAGGAACGAATTTCTGACGTAATCAATTGCCCCGACAACGAAGACATTCAGCGAGTTCCTGAAGCCGGAAAATTCAAGGATGAGATTTTATATATGCATAACGGAATAATGATTGATCCGTTAAGTTATTATGGACTTCCCATTTTAAAAATGTTAATGCTTAATGGAGGTGTGCATGAACCACAAGAAGAGAAAATATTTGATCTCGTATTAAAATCATTGCCTTCAGGAAAAAAAACTATTATAGAATTGGGAGCTTACTGGTCCTTCTACTCTATTTGGTTTTTAAAAACTTTTCCCGGATCATCCGCTTATATGTTGGAGCCTGAATTGAAAAATTTATATGCCGGCAAAAAAAATTTTCAATTAAACAATCTTGATGGAAATTTTTTCCATCTTGGTGCTGGAGAAAAGGAAAACAAAATTGAACGCATTATTTCTCCCGACATTTTTTGCCGTCAAAATCACATCCCATTTATTGACATATTGCATTCTGACATTCAAACATTTGAATTCGCAATGTTGAAAGGAAGCAAAAAATTACTTGAAGAAAAAAGGATCGGCTATTTATTTATTTCAACACATAGCAACGAGCTTCATCAGCAATGCAAAGCGTTACTTTCTTCGCAGGGCTATGAATTGGTTGCAGAGGCCGACCTGAATGAAACCTATTCCTATGACGGAATTCTCGTAATGAAAAACCCTTCATATCCAGGAATTTCTAAGGTTGAAATTTCGAAAAAGAAAAAATAATTGACAGCGATTTTTCTCCACTATTTCACTACAGAAATTTTTCTAGTTTCAGAGATTCCATCAGAAAAGAAAATTATTGCATAATAAATTCCTTCAGAATATTCAGAAACATTTAATGTAATAGAGCTCGCATTTACATTTTCTTCGGAGAGAATCATTGCTCCCATTTGATTCATTACTTTACAAGAACTGAATTGATTATTTGAATTAGCTCCGCTGATCGTGATCAAATCACCTGATGGGTTCGGATAAATTATTGATTGAAATTTCTGTTCATTATCAATGATTCCTAATAAGGTATCATATTCAATTACGTAATACATATTGTTGAGTCCTGAAATATCATTCCATTCTCCGGCAATTCCATGTGGCCATGTATTGAGACCAATTGCACCACAGTCCTGAATCCCGATATAATCATCCGGCTCTTCTGCTGTTCCTAAACTGGTTCCACCCCAATTAACATAATTGCCCCCAATTGCTGCACCTGTTCCTGCTCCAGCACTTCCTTGGCCAGTCCAAAAATTTGTTCCTGTATTATTATAATCACCATCCCACAACCATGTTCCTTCCGTTTGACGGTCCGTTGCGCCGATCCAAACATAAGCTATTCCACCCCCATCAGCAGCCGAAGCGTAGGTACTGGAAACAGCTGCTCCAACTGTAATCGCATTATAAACTACACTGTCTTCCGCGGCAGTATTTATTTGAACCAAATATCCGCCTCGAGCAACAGCACACGCTGATGCATTCGTCCAGTTTTTTACTTCCTTAACTATTTCGTAGCTTTTGCCTGCATAATTAAACAAATAAATATTAGTTGTGCTTGCGCATTGAGCATTCATCTCAAGGGAAACAAAAAGTGTAATAACAAAAGTGTAAAATAATTTCATAGCGTATATATTTATTAGCAATTGCAAGTTCGCTCTAATTCTCCTGAAAACAAAAAGCATTTTATAATTCAAAAAAATTATCTTTAGCTCAATCATTTGTCGAATGGGAATAGAAGATCTTTTGCAGTCCGCCGGTGCACCGAAACAATTTGTTTCGGTAGAAAAATTTGAGGAAAGTCTTGAAAGACAAACGAGAATAGTTCCTGAAACCTTAGAAACGTTGCGACATCTTGAAGAAAAGCCATCTGAATTCCTTCGATTAGAATTTTTCTTTTATACGAATACAGCAGGCAAGGCCAAAGAATTTTCCGACTTTCTAAAGCGCCGTAAATATTCAGTTGAATATGGCAAAGCATCAGGAATTTCTAACTTATTTCTTCTGACAGGCTGGTCAGATAAAATTGCCATTTCTGAGAAGAGCATAGTAGCTTGGGCGACGGAAATGTGTGAGTTCGGCTATCAATATGATTGTGAATTTGACGGGTGGGGAACTACGCCGGATCAGGAGGAATAAATAATGAAAAATCCCACTCTTGGGGAGAGCAGGATTCTTACATTGTAGGGGTTCCTATGGGGAATTGTTTCTGGATCCCGTGTTTGCCGCCCGTATTTAAAACCTGATATTATTCCTTTTTAATGTATTTCAGATGTTTACCTTTCCAATAATACGGCGATAAGCTCCGTAAGTTCATGCTGATTAGGGAACGGTAGACAATTGGAGGAAGTGGTTATTTGGCTGATAGAACGGTAAGCTTAAATAGCCATTAAGCGGACACTTGCATAGGATTCTGCACTTATTTCTTCTGCAATTCTGGCATAATCAAAAAGTAAGTCCTGAACAAGATTTCTGTCTGGCAGTATTTTTACATCTTGGGTTTCTACGATCCATTTCGAGCCAAGACCACGAATTTCTTCGAATTGATTCAAGCTGAAAAAGCAAAAATAGTTACGGCCATTTAAATACCGTCTGTATTGAGGAAATTGAGTCACTTTGTTTGACATAATATCAGGATCTAAAGGTAAATGCTTGCAGTGCAAACAGGAAACAAAAATCAAATTCTTTCTCTGATTTTAAAAGACCTGAACATTGGAGTTTAAACTTAAATTTGCATTAGATTAGTCCAATAGTGATTTATGAAAGTATTTCTTCATAAGGTAAGTGATTTTATTTTTTCTTCTTATGGAGAAAAAATTGACGACTTATGTGTTGTTTTGCCGAACCGAAGGGCGGGTCTTTTTCTAAAACAACATTTCTCAGACCATTCAAAACAACCGCTATGGGCTCCTGCTATTTTTTCGATTGAAGATTTTATTTGGGACCTCTCTGGTTTAAAAAAAGCCGACGCTGCTGAACAGCTTTATATTTTTTATGCAGTGTATAAAGCATCGGAAAAAGAAAAGGCAGAACCTTTTGAATTATTTTGCAAATGGGCTCCAACCCTACTCGCAGATTTTAATGAAACAGATGCTTATCTCGCCGACACAGAAAAGCTTTTTGGAAATCTAAGTGACATAAAGGGAATTGAAGAGTGGAGTTTAAATGCAACTTCACTTACTGATTTTCAAAAACAATATTTGCATTTCTGGGCCTCAATTGGTCATTGGTATAAAAAATATAAGGAAGCCTTACTTGCAGAGAAACTGGCCTATCCTGGATTGGCTTATAGAATAGTTGCTGAAAACATACAAGAACTTCTTAAAGGGAAAAATTGGCAAAAAATAATTTTTGCAGGTTTTAATGCATTAACAGCTGCTGAAGAAAAAATAATTGCAAGTTTAAGACAAAACAATCTTGCCGATATACTTTGGGATGCTGATCGCTATTATATAGAAAATACTGCAAATGAAGCTGGCCGATTTTTAAGAAGATATAAAAAAGATTATTTCAAACCTGCCAATCTAAATAGCTTGGTATTTGAACATATTGAAGATCGATTTTCAACTGATGAAAAAAATATTACTGTAGTAGGTGTTGCGCGAATGGTTTCTCAAGCTAAAGCCGCTTCGCATTTTCTGGAGACGTTACCAAAAGATAATAGGTACTCCCCACAAACTGCTATTGTATTAGCAGATGAAACTTTACTCATCCCGTTATTGCATGCGCTGCCAAAGGAAGCAAATAACATTAATATCACGATGGGGTTTCCATTACGAAACACACCAATTGCTTCTTTAGTGAATGCCTTATTTCAATTACATCTAAATGCAGATCGATTCAAAGTAAAAACGGCATTACGTGAAGGCAAAAGAGAACAAAAATTTTATCATGCCGACCTTACTCGTTTATTTCGACATCCCTACATCAAGCAACTTTTTGCCGCCTCAGGGCTAGCTGAAAAACTAACAGAACGTATCTCTACTAAAAATATCATTTTTGCTTCCCCAGTTCAAATGGAAAATTATTTTCCATTCTTAAAAGAACAATTTGCACCTATCCATACTTTTCTAAAACCATGGACAGATATTCCTTCAGCTCTTGAAGGTCTAAAGGCAATGGTCGAAATTCTTCGTCCGGTTTTCTCAAGCACTTCAAAGGAGAACGAACAAAGCCTTAATATCGAATTGGAATATTTGTATCAGATCCATTTGATTATTTCGCGGGCTGCAACGCTTCATGAGAAATGGAATATTGCCAGTGATGTATCCACACTAAAAGCCCTTATTGAACAACAACTTTCTTCTTCTACTCTTCCATTTGAAGGAGAACCTCTTTCCGGTTTGCAGATTATGGGGGTTTTAGAAACCAGAACACTTGATTTTGAAAATGTGATTTTGCTATCAGCAAATGAAAATATAATTCCTTCAGGCAAAACACAACATTCCTTCATCGTTTATGATCTAAGAAAATATTTTAATATGCCAGTTTGGGATGATAAAGACGCTGTTTCCGGATATCATTTCTATCGACTGTTACAAAGAGCAAAAAATATTTTTATTGTACACAACACTGACCAGGAACTTTTTGGAAACCGTGAAAAAAGCAGGTTTGTAACGCAGTTACTTTATGAATTGCCTGTTGCCAATAAAAAAACAAAAATTACAGAAGTAGTTTTTGATGCAGGAAATCCTGAAACCAATTTGGAAGCAGATGTTATTCGCATTTCAAAAACAGATAGTATCCTTTCAAAAATGAATGAGCTTGCTCAGAAAGGACTTTCACCTTCTCTTTTGAATACTTATAGAGATTGTAGTCTTAAGTTTTATTTCCATTATGTTGCACACTTGAGAGAACAAGAAGAGGTGGAAGAAACCATTGAAACACACACGCTTGGAACCATCATCCATAAATCTCTGGATGAAATTTACAGACCCCATTTAGGACAATTATTAAGTCAGGATTTTTTTGACAATGCATTGAAAAAGGTAAATCATTCTGTCGATGCTTCATTTGCGAATTTCTTTTCTTTGGAAGAATCTTCCTATGGAAAAAACCTTCTTGCCAAAAAAATTGCCGTCCGTTATCTTGAAGATTATTTCAAAAATGAAAAGAAAAATCTCCCAAAAGATAAATCTAAAATCGCCGCAGTTAGTGAATTAGAAACTACTTTGGAATTTAGTGTAAGCATAAACGACAAATCAATAAAGTTAAAAGGTCAGGCTGACAGAATTGATAAAACAGACGATCAAATAACGCTTATTGATTATAAGACCGGCCAAACGATTCCATCTGAATTAAAAGTTAAAGATTGGAATGAAATTATTAGCAATACAAAAATTGGCAAAAGTTTTCAATTGCTTATGTACGCATGGCTTTATTCAAGATCAACAGGGAATACACTTCCAATTTCTTCTGGGATAATTTCTTTCAGAAAATTAAGTAGTGGTTTTCTAACTGTTTCTACTCCAGAAGGTGATTTAATCAAAGAAAATTCATTGATTCATTTTGAAAAAGCGCTTTTTGAATTACTAGCAGATTTATTTAATAATGACAAATCATTTGTCCAGACGGAAGAAATTTCTGTCTGTAAGAATTGTGATTTTAAAAAGATATGTAGAAGGTAATGGAATAAAACTGAATCTGTTTTTCTTAAATTCGGAATCCAAGCACCATTACATCGTCCACTTGTTCGACTTTTCCTTTCCAATCTGAGAATTCTTTTCCAATCTGTTTTGATTGTTCGTCCATTGGCAAAGATTCTGACTTTTGTAATAAATCTTGGAAGCGTTTTGAAAGATATTTCTTACCAGTAGCTTCTCCGAATTGATCTACAAAGCCATCTGAAGTCATATAAAAACACATTCCCTCAGTAAGTGAAATCTCCTGTTCAGCAAAAGGCGGATCCGTTTCTTTCTTTTCTCCGGCAATAGCATATCGATCTCCTTTTAACACTTTCACTTTATTATTCTCGGCATAATAAAGTGGTCGACCAGCTCCGCAAAAAATTATTTTAGTTCTTTTTTTATCGATACAAACTAAAGCAATATCCATTCCGTCATTTGACTCTCGAATTTCAGCATCTTTATTTAAAGCCTGAATGACCATCTTATGCAATAATTCAAGTATCACAGAAGGAGAAGGAGTGCCTGGTTGTTCAATTATTTTATTGAGGAGATTAATTCCAACAACAGAAACTAGGGCACCTGGAACTCCATGGCCCGTACAATCTGCAACAGCAGCATATAGTTTTCCCTCCTTTTCAGCAAGCCAGAAAAAATCGCCACTTACAACATCTCTTGACTGATTGAAAATAAAATATTCACTCACTGCATTTTTTAGAATTTTTTCATCGGGTAATACCGATTTCTGAATTCTTAGAGCATAATTAATACTGTCAGTTATATCTTTGTTTTTTTCTGCAATGGTTACATTTTGTTTCTCAAGTAAACCGTTGGCTTTCTTTCTTTGATTATTACTTCTAATTACAACCATAATTACAATAATTAATAACAAAGAACCACCCATCATGGCATATAAAATAAGTCGATCTCTTTCCCGATCCTTTTCAGTAATCTCTTGCTTTTTCTCAAGCATTTCAATCTCTTTCTGTTTTTTGGCCGATTGATATTTTATTTCAAGTTCATTTAATTGTTCAATACTACCATTTTTAAAAATAGAGTCGTTTAATTCAGTTCGCTGTTTTAAAAAATTTAATGCTTCTTTATATTGACCAGTAGTTTCATAAACGTCTATATAAGCGCCAAGCACAGCAAGTCGGCTGGTAGGTGTACCATAATTGGCACTCAACATTTTCGCCTTTTCAAGAATGACAAATGCAGAATCAATTTTTCCTGCAAGTCCTAATCCAACAGCAAAATTACAAAGGTACTCTAGGCCTTGTCCCTGATCGGAATTTTTAGAAAATGCAATGGCAATGCGATAATTTAAAAGAGCTAGTTCTTTATTTTTAAGCACATAATATACATTTCCAATATTATTATAGGTTTCTGCGAGGCCTGAAGTGTCTTTCAATTCTTTTCGAATACGTTGGGATTCCAGATAACATTCCAATGCCTTATCGTAGTTTTCCAATTCGAAATATGCGATCCCTTTTGTATTATAAGTCAGTGCCAGAGAACGATCGTTTCCTATTTCTCTATCAATTTTCTGCACCCGATCCAAGACCTCAATTGCCATTTCAGGCTTATTCATATCGACATAAGCATTTGCCACGTTGACTAGCGTGTTTACAATAGCAGTCTGATTTCCTTCCCGTTCTTTTATTGGAAGAGCACGATAATAAAATTCGATTGCCTTTTTGAAGTCACATCTTTGTTGAAATACAGATCCCAGATTACTTAAAGTAGCAGCGATACCAGATGAATCACCAATCTGTTCTCTTATAGCAAGTGCCTCTTCATAATAATCCTGGGCATCACTTAGTTTATTTTGCAACTTATAAGTATTCCCAAGATTATTTAATGCATTTGCTTCAATCAATTTATCATTGCATTTTTTTGCAATTTGAAGCCCATTAACATAGTATTTGCGTGCAGAATCAGGATTCTGAAAGCCTATTAAAAATGCATTTCCAATGCTAATTATTGACTTTCCTTGTTTACGTAAATCACCTGATTTATTGGCAAGTTGGTTTGCCTCACGGGCATGAAGCATGCTTTCAGCAGGATCTAAAAACATTTCATATTTGGCCAGTGCCATAAGCCGGTTGAATCGGATAGAATCCTCACATTTCTGCGGAAGAATTTTCTTTAGACTATCAATAGCCATCTGCTGTCCATTCAGTATTACGGAGCAAATGACAAGGATTAAAATAAGCTTGGATTTTATTCAATAAGTTAAAAAGCTAAATTAGAAAAAATATGATGCAGAGTAAAACCATTATATCAGAACTTTAAGAATAACTTTGCATATTATGGCTTATAGCAGTCTAGAAGAATGTTTACTAGATCTTGAAAAGCACGGACATCTGATTCGTGTAAAAGAAGAAGTTGATCCAAATTTGGAAATGGCTGCCATTCACTTGAGAGTTTTTGAAGCAGGTGGTCCTGCCTTACTTTTTGAAAATGTAAAAGGATGTAAATTCAGAGCTGCATCAAATATTTTCGGAACAAAGGAACGGTCACAATTTATTTTTCGTGATGCAATTGAAAATGTAAAAAGTCTGATCGCAATTAAATCCGATCCGATGAATGCCATACGGCATCCTTTCAAAAATGCAAATGCTTTATTTGCTGGATTAAAATCCATTCCCAAAAAAGCTGGCTTGGAAAAACCGGTGATGGATTTCCAAACTAAAATTTCCGAACTTCCCTTAATAAAACATTGGCCAAATGATGGTGGAGCATTTGTAACACTTCCTGCTGTTTATACAGAAGATATTGATCAACCCGGAATAATACATTCTAATCTTGGAATGTATAGAATACAACTAACGGGAAACGAATACGAACTTGATAAAGAAATCGGTTTGCATTATCAATTACATCGCGGAATTGGAGTTCACCAAACGAAAGCGAATGCAAAAGGCAAACCTCTAAAAGTTTCCATATTTATTGGCGGCCCACCCTCCCTCCCATTTGGCGCCGTGATGCCATTACCGGAAGGATTATCCGAAATGAGTTTTGCAGGAGTTTTGGGCAATAGAAAAATAAGATACGATTATGATGAAGAAGGATTTTGTATTGCTACAGATGCTGACTTTGTAATCACAGGAGAAATTTATCCCGGAGAAAATAAACTGGAAGGCCCTTTTGGAGATCATCTAGGTTATTATAGTTTACAGCATAATTTTCCATTGATGCGCGTGCATAAAGTTTGGCACAAAGAAAATGCAATCTGGCCCTTTACAGTTGTTGGCCGACCGCCTCAGGAAGACACAAGTTTCGGCTGGATGATTCATGATCTTGCTGGAAAAGGAATTCAAGCTGAAATACCTGGATTAAAAAGTGTGAATGCAGTAGATGCAGCAGGAGTTCATCCGCTTTTGTTGGCAATTGGAAGAGAACGTTACACTCCCTATTTAGAAAATAAACGGCCGGCAGAATTATTGACTATTGCGAATCATATTTTAGGATCGGGACAATTATCGCTAGCTAAATATTTATTTATTGGTTCAGAAAATGATAATGCAGAATTAGACAGTGAAAATATTCCCGAATTTTTTAAGCACCTATTGGAGCGAATAGACTTAACGAATGATGTTCACTTTTACACCAACACAAGTATTGATACGCTTGACTATAGTGGAAATGGATTGAACATAGGTAGTAAGGTAGTTTTCGCAGCTACAGGTAATGCACGAAGAACTTTATCCAATATCATTCCCGATTTAAATTTGCCTGATGGATTTGAAAATCCAAAATTTGTTCTTCCTGGAATTTTGAGTTTGAAAGCGAAACAATTTACAACTTACGAAGCGGCAGAAAAAGAAATGAATCAATTAAGCGATTCACTTTCATCAACTGAACTTTCCGGTTTTCAACTAATGATCATTTGCGACGAGCCGCAATTTGTGGCTGCAACTTTGAATAATTTTTTATGGGCAACATTTACACGAAGTAATCCTGCTCAGGATATTTATGGGGTGAATTCTTTCACTACACATAAACATTGGGGATGTAAAGGTCCGCTGATTATTGATGCAAGGATTAAACCGCACCATGCACCAGTTTTGAAAAAGGATCCAACAATAGAAAAGCAAATTGAACGTTTGTTTTCAAAAGGTGGTTCATTAGAATCAATTAAGTGATAATACTTGAAAGCATGTATTTTTAACATTCTTTCATTCTTAATCCTGATTTCGTAATTAATAATCCCTTTCTGCTTCGTAACTTAGGTATCTCTATTTACCACAAGTATCACTATTATGCGCCCTATATTTCTTGCTTGTTTCTACTTTCTTTTTATAACCTCTTCTTTTGGGCAATCACATGTCCCCTTAGAACCCAATGGAAAAGTACCGGCATTTTTTTATGAGCCGAGTCACCTTTCAATTAATACAGAACTTGGGAAACGAAATGCTCAAGGCAATGCTGTTGACGAGAAGGAGGAAGCATTCATTCGCGAAATGAGCTATTTTGCGCAACAACGAATGATCAGTGGTATTGTTTTATTTAATGATTCATTGAGCCTTTATGTAAGCCAAGTCGCTGCAATTCTTTTGAAAGACGATACTGCCACGCTGCACAAGCTGCATTTTTACGTTTATAAATCGCCAGATCCGAATGCTTATACTTCTGCAACAGGAAATATTCTAATCACGATAGGTTTGTTGGCACAACTCGACAATGAAGCGCAATTAGCCTTTATCCTTTCTCATGAAATCACGCATTATCGTCAGGGCCACATGCTCAAAGGATATTTGAATCGCGAGGAATTGAAAGAACATAGTTCTACAACACCATCTTATCAATTATTATCCTCCTATTATTCATACAACCAAGAACAGGAACTTGAGGCAGATCAATTGGGATTTGAACTTTATAAAAAATCTCCCTATAGCGTAAAGGAAGCCCTTCGTTCGTTTGATGTTTTAGATTATTCTGATTTACCCTTCGATGATATTCCTTTTGACACTACATTTTTCAACAATTCCTACATGACGATACCTGCGGGATATTTTCTAAAGGAAGTGGATCCAATTTATTCTGATGATAATTACGAAGACAAAAACTCTACGCACCCAAACGTAAGAAAACGTCGCATGGCGCTGATGACAGAAGTGGATACAGTAAAAAATGCAGGCACACATTTATTTGTAGTTTCAAAAGACAACTTTCTTTCTGTAAGAGAAAATTCGCGTTATGAAATTTGTCGACTTTACATGCTTGAGCGGAATTACCCTGGCGCTATCTACTCTTCGTATATGCTTTTACAAAAACATCCGAATGATATTTACCTTCAAAAAATAATCGGTCATTCGCTCTATGAAATCGCGGCATATAATCAAACATCAAGCGGTGGGTCTTATTATAATCCCTATCTGATGTATGATTTCGGTGCGAGTGCTGGTCGTTATTCTGCGCTGAACAGAGGAGGCTATTACCATATCCCGGATTTCAAAGATTATCCAGGCCAACAACAGCAACTTTATCATTTGTTTCATGAAATCGAACCCGATGAATTAACCGTACTTGCATTATCTTACAACTGGCAAGTTCATAAAAAAGACCCTTCCGATCAATTGCAAAAATCATTATGTGATAGTTTATTCAAAATGCTTGTCAATAAACAGAATCTTCACTTAAGTTATTTTTCTACAAGTACTCCAAGTGAAGCAAAAGAACAATTCACAAAAGATTCACTTGTTCGAGTAGCTGAAACAGGTGAAATAGGTGATTCAAAATATTCGCGAATGGATAAATTCCGTCTCAATTCTCAAAAAGAGCGATTCACGAAATTTGCATTTGTGGAAATGCTTAAAGATTCAGAATTTGTAAATCAATTCAAATATTATACTGACCATAGAGCTAGTTTGGTTTCTACTAGAGATAACGCTTCATGGCTTGATAACGCCACAAAAAAAGAGCGCGCTGCTGCAATAAAGGAAAATGAAAATTATGGGTTCGGAATTCAAAAGGTAATTGTGGTGTCGCCAGATTACGAAATGTATAATCAACTAAAAAGAAAGCAACAGTCAGAACAAGATTTTACGATAAGTGAAAAAGGACAACAGAATCTTGGTACAACTATTAAAACACAAGCTGCTGCCACAGGACTTGACCTCGTCATGCTTTCCGCATTTGGTATGGACAGTCTCGATGGAGATACTTTTTCAGATCTCGCAATTCTGAATGAATGGTTTTACGAACGTATGCAACACGGGAGTGGTGGATTTGCAACAACCTTAAATAACCAACCACAAGTAGATTCTATCATTACGAAATATGGAACTCGTTACGTAATGTTTACCGGTGTAGAAACAGAGTATCGTAAAAAAATACAACATCCTTTTTGGTTTGGCGTTACCTGTCTTGCAATAGTACCTGCTATTCGTGGCTTCATTCCAAGAAACAATATGACTTACGATGTTGCAGTTCTCGATCTTAAGACGGGTGAAGTCATCACCGTTGATCATGCATTTAAAAATAGAGGAAAGGAATCTGAAAATACAAGCTCGTTCTATTCCAAGCTTTTTGTAAAAATGCATAAAATCAAAAAACCTAAAGCTGACGGAAAACCTGTTACTGAAGAAGAAAGAGGAATGTAAAAAAATTGCAGGATTTTATTTCGAAATCGCGTGGAAGACTAAAGTAAAATTCCTACACCAAAGAAAACGCTGAACAATTCTTTGTAGCGCATACGTGTAGAAATGAAATCTGGATGACCGATTCCTGTTTGATTCATTTCCATCAAAGGTGTTCCAAATCGAACTCCTGTATTGGCGATCAAATGATCCCAAAAAACCATTTGCGTTCCATAGGCTAGATGAACAAGAACAATATCAGATCCGAATTTTACATTTTCAGGATAATTCTGAATAACATCTGGATTTTCTGAACTAGCAACAAAATCATTATGAGCGTAGCTCAATCCGAACTCGTAATATTTTCCAATTGGCGCTATTCCACCTCTACCCTTATTGAATTTTTTTAGTGTAAGTCCGAATTCATGCCCTTTCAATTTATCTGCAGAAACAAATGATTCGTGATAAAATTCATTGTTGCCAATATTCCACATATTATAATTCACATTCAGCTGTGAACGGCGACCGACAATTACACCAAAATTTACCCCATACTGCGCATTGTATTTTGTAAAAAAAGCATTGGCAGAATTGAAACAGGGTGAATATGCAAATTCTCCGTTAAGAATAATTCGATGTCCCATATAACCACCTCTACCCGGAGCAGCATTCAGTATAGCTACAACAAAAAATAAAATGAAGACTAAACTATATTTTTTCATTTCGCAGATTTTTTAGGGTCAGACAAAACTCGCATCAAATCAAAAACATGAAGTTTCATTCTTGCTGGAGTAGCTTTTTGATTTGTCATTTCGGTACGTTGAACAAAAACAGGTTTCCCACTTCTAACATCATACACAATTGCGATGTAATACACATCTTCTTTTGGCGTAAGCAAATGGTAAATGATATGAGGAGCAAGCGGTAAGGCTACAAGCGACAGTACTCTTAAAACTGTACCTTGCCGTTTTGATTTATAAGTTAAATAGGCAGACCACATAAAATAATCTGTTCCGTATTTTGTTGCCAATGCTTTCATGCTCTCCTGCGGATAAGGCAAAATCTGATTATCACTATAATCTTGTCGCTGATCAAACCATTCACTAACAGACAACAAATCATTAAAACGTTCAACCGTTCCAGTGTCCATATTGTCGCGATCCAAAACCTGTAAATCCAAACCGAGTTGAGTAGCGCTCATCTTCATATTCTCAACCAACACATCATATCCTGCTAAAGAAGTTTTTACATCTATTTCTTCATAATCTCCTGTATCATCGTACGCAACATAAATTGGATTTACTGCTACCACTTTTGACAAACCTTGCGGTCCCACAAATCTTTCCGATGCAGCATCTTTTATTTTTCTTTTCTCCTTATATCCTTTTTCTGCCCATAAAGAATCTACAATTTCAAGACTATCAGCATACATTTCTGCAGCACGAAACATTTGAACAAAAGAAGAATCCTTCAACTCATTTACAAAGGCAAAATTCCAGTATTTTATATGTTCTAGCGAATCACGATCAAGTTTATCAATACCAGCTTGAAAACGATCGGCAGGAGAATTCCCAATAATTTTCTTGGAGATTGTTGAATCTGCTAAGGCTTTATTTCCAATGACTAAAAACAAACTGTCTGATTTCTGAAAATCAACCATTCGTAATTCATTCTTCACAGCCAATTCACGAAACAGTCCTTGCGTCCAATAGGTAATGTCTTTGTCATCAGGAAAAAGCACATGCGCCTTCCAGGCATAACTTAAAGCAGCCACATTCCAACCCGTTGCATCGCTTTTGTTAATGAAAGCTTTCAATCGTCCCTGATTACCTATCGGCTTTGTGTTGTCATCTTCTGATGTAGCAAATATGGACGCTAACATTGAAGATAGATCGGAATAATTATACTGTCTGTTTTTTTTAATTACACTCACATACATGGCGCGAATCATTTCCCGATCTAAATAATGATTATTCGGATAATATTTTTGTTCTGCATAATCCGAATAGATAGCCTCAGTATATTCGCCCACTGCAGTATGTTCCGCAACTTCCTCGAAGCGTGACATTGCTTTTACTTTCCAGAACATACTTTCGGAAACTAGATATTTAGCACCAAGTGTATCGGCTCCAAGTTTTCCGAACTTTCTTACAATTACTTTTCTTCTTTTAAATACACTCGGATGTGTTGCCAGATCATCATCCTGATCTTCGTTCTCCGGCTTGATGGCTTTAATCGTATCCACATAAAACTTTGATGGAAAACGAAGATAATCTGTTTCGAAAAATGATTTTGTAAAAGCAGTATCACTAAACGGCGCATCCGCTAAAGCAAGAATATCAAATGCCGCAATTCCTGCATGCGGATCGTAATTTGAATTCATCAATAATTCAAATCCTTCCTCATCTGCTTGTGATTCATATGCACGCGAATAACGGTGGCGCTTAAGGAAGCGATTTTCAAAAGTAGTTTGGTCATATTGACCAACACCTTCTTTCGCTTTCACTCCTTCTACATATCCCGTCAGTACGTGATTGCGTTTAAAGTGAATTACTTCATGCGCAAGAACAAAAGCAAGTTCTGATTCATTGTGTAATCGGGTAAGCAATCCCATGGTCACAAAAATTGCACCTTGATCGGTGGTAAATGCATTTACTACCGGTGAACGAAGAATATAAAATTTAAGTTTATGTCGAAGTTCCGGATCCTGCTTCAGTAATAAAGAGTCCGCAACACGATTGATATAAATACTAAACGTATCGTTCACTAAAACTTCACCACTGAAACGCATTTGATCAACAGAATAATTGGTCTGCAGATAAAATTGTTCTTGTGCATCGCGCATTTTTTTATCCGTTCCTCCATCAATTTTTTCATTATCCTTTGCCGCTTTTTCAGCAGTAGAAATCAGAAATTCTTTAGGAAGTGGTCCGTTAGAACGAGCAGGAGTATAATTATCAAGATTAGGATGTGTAATTGTATTCTGAGCAAAAATTATTGCCGGAAATAGAATCAAAAGCAAAAGGGAAAGGCGGGTTATTTTCATGTAACGCAAAGTTAATAAAGGAACTATTATGATAATCGTGAAGCTTCAGAAAGGGACAGAAAAACACCCCAATTAGTGCTAAAAGGTCGTATTTCGGTTTCCAGTCCGTCCTTGACTATATTTGTTCGTATGATAAAAAGAACTTATTTACTATTACCACTAATAATTGTTGGATCAGTACTCCTATTTTCTTTTTTGCATAATAAAGAGTTATCCAAAAACATTGAACACGAAGGATGCTGCCTTTCACAGGGAACATTGGTCGAAATGTCCAATGGAAAAGTCAAACTCATCGAACTTTTACAAGCTGGAGATACGGTCCTCGCGTTTGACAGGAATACCAACAAATATGTACGATCTCGAGTGCTGAAAACATTTCAGACAGAACATGCCGGCTTTGTGAAACTGAAATTCGGTTCTTTATTCCGCAATGGTATCCAAATCTTCGATACACTTTCCATTATTGTTTCAGCAGATCATCCGATCTGGATAAAAGATAAAGGTTGGTGCTCCAGCGAACCGGAAATGACAAAAAGAATTTTAATGTTGAAAGAAGTAAAGAAAATCAAAGTGGGCGATTTTTGTTACACAAATAAAGATCTGAGCATGGAAGGGTTTTCAGGAGATGCAAAATTAGTTTCTATTGAAAAAGTTAAAGAAAACGTGCAGGCTTATACTATAGTTCAATTGGAGAATAAGATGGATTGTTTTGTGGCGAATGGAATTGTGGTAGGGACTGAAGCGATGAGTATGGAGAGTGGTGGTGAATAATGACCAATGACCAATCTCAAATTGCTTATTCCTTAAACTGGATTAACCGCTTCATGCGGAGAATAAGCCTCCTAATCTCCGCATATTTGCGGAGAATAAATTGTGGATGCGGAGAATAAACCGTATATTTACCGCATAATTGCGGAGAATATATGCCACGATATGTACATCAACTTACTAAATGGCCACAATTCACATGGAAACATGAAGAGCTGCTGCCGCTTTTGGCGAGTGTACGCCATAAGCAAGGACGACTGCATGGCAGTATGAAAATGTTGGGATTTCCATTGAGAAATGAAGCGATACTGCAAACCTTAACATCCGATGTATTAAAATCAACAGAAATAGAAGGAGAAGTTCTTAATCCTGATCAAGTACGTTCATCCATTGCTCGACATCTAGGAATGAAAGTGGCAGGATTAATTCCTTCCGATAGAAATGTAGATGGTGTAGTAGAAATGATGCTTGACGCAACGCAGAATTTCAAAAAACCTTTAAGCAAAAATCGCTTATGCGGATGGCAATCCTCCTTATTTCCATCTGGAAGAAGTGGTTTGCATAAAATAAAAGTGGGTAAATGGCGCGACAATAAAAAAGGGCCAATGCAAGTGGTTTCAGGTGCGATGGGAAAAGAAAAAGTTCATTATGAAGCACCGAACGCCGATCGTCTGGAAGAAGAAATGTTTGCATTTATAAAATGGTTTAATGTAAATGAATATTCTGATCCCGTTTTAAAATCTGCTGTAGCGCATTTTTGGTTTGTGACGGTCCATCCTTTTGATGACGGTAATGGGAGAATCGCACGTGCGCTTGCGGATATGTTACTTGCAAAAGCGGATGGCGATGCACAACGTTTTTATAGTATGTCAGCGCAAATACGTTTAAAGCGAAAATCTTATTATGAGATCTTAGAAAAAACCCAAAAAGGAAATCTCGATATCACCGAATGGATAAAGTGGTTTCTAAATTGCCTCGATCATGCACTTGATGATACGGATAAAGTGATGCAAGCTGTGCTTAGCAAAACTCATTTTTGGGATAAGAATGCGCATAAAAAAATAAATGAACGCCAACGTATGCTAATTAATATGCTCTTTGATGGTTTTACTGGAAAGCTCACTTCTACCAAGTGGGCGAAAATTGCAAAATGTTCTGCAGATACCGCACTACGAGACATCAATGATTTGTTGAATAAAAAGATTCTTCGGAAAGATGAAGCAGGAGGAAGAAGTACGGGGTATTTTTTGCGAGACGAGAAAAAATAATTGGGGCCAAGCGATTTACTTAGAGGTTTTAAATCCACATTTTGATTTGTAAAAACTAAGAAACCTTTCTCAAATCGGGAAAGGTTTCTTAGTTTTAGATTAATTTGAGAAATGTTATTCGCGCGTAGAAGATTCGAATACATATTATCCTTTATAATGAACTAACAAATTTCCAGTGAAACACCAACAACAAACTTTACTTCTTCTTCCCTATCCTCTTCATCGGCTTGACCTTCTTCTTCGCTTTGTTGCTTAGCATTTTTTATCGCACCCTTTTCTTCCGTTGTAAATAGAAATTCAACTCTTTGATTACAATCCTATCTTGTGTCTTTTAATAAAAATTCCTGTCTCTACCGAAGTGTCAGTAAGAAACAGGAATTATATTTTTTGCTTTTTTACTATGCTTTCACCAAACCCAACTTCTTCTTAATTCCTTCAGTTGTAATCGAACCTGGACGCTCAATAGGCGATCCTAATGCACGATCCCAAACCAGAGAAGCAAGAACTCCAAGTGAGCGAGAAACGCCGAACAACACTGTATAGAAATCAAATTCAGTAATTCCGAAATGCATTAACAATGCACCAGAATGCGCGTCAACGTTAGGCCAAGGATTTTTAATTTTTCCAGTCGACTCCAAAATAGGTGGAGCAACTTTGTAAATCATCTGAACAATTTCGCAAAGCGGATCAACACCCTTTACTTCTTTGATATAACGGGTATAAAAATCTTGTTGTGCAGCAAAACGCGGATCTGTTTTACGAAGAACAGCGTGACCATAACCAGGAACAACTCGTCCTTCTGTAAGTGTTTTGTGAATATAATCTGCAATCTGTTGTTCGGTCGGAAGTTCAGCGCCAATCTCCTCACGCATTTTCAAAATCCATGCAATCACTTCCTGATTTGCTAATCCGTGCAATGGGCCAGCAAGACCATTCATTCCAGCAGCAAATGCTAAATAAGGATCGCTCAATGCAGAACCAACTAAGTGAGTTGTATGTGCAGAAACGTTTCCTCCTTCATGGTCTACGTGAATCGTCATGTACAAACGCATCAAACGCTTCACATCAAATTCATCAAAGCCCATCATGTGTGCAATGTTAGCAGCCCAATCCAATTTCGGATCTGGTTCAATGTGCACATCATTTTTATATTTCTTGCGATAGATATAAGCAGCAACACGTGGCAAACGCGCAATGAGATTCATTGAATCTTCGTACGTGTAATCCCAATAATCTTTTTTATTCATTCCCTCCTTGTACGCTTTTGCAAAAAGAGATTCTGTTTGCATCGCCATCACAGCAATACTAAACATTGTCATTGGATGCGTAGCTGCAGGAAGTTTTTCAAGTGTATCAAAAACATGCTTAGGGACAATTGCACGACGTGCCCAATCATTTCCTAATGCATAAACTTCTTCTTTTGTTGGAAGATCTCCGGTGAGCATCAACCAAAAAATTCCTTCAGGTAATGGTTCAGTTCCATTCGGTGCCTTAGGAAGTTTCTCTCGCAATTCCGGAATAGTAAATCCACGAAAACGAATTCCTTCCTCCGGATCTAACTTTGAAGTTTCAGTAACAAGTCCAACCATGGATTTCATTCCTTGATAAACTTGCGCAACTGTATATTCACCAAGTTTTACATCACCATGTTCTTTGATGATTGCTTTCACTTCAGCCGCCATCGGCTTTGCTTTCTCAATAAATTTGTTCTTGAGCGTATCCATATTTTCTTTTTTCTACAGCGTTTGTCCAGCATAAATTCAATAAAATGCTGTGCCTCTAAATTAGGAAGTTTTTGAGATGAAAAGTGAGATTACAATACAATTATTTTTGGGCGTGTCCTATCCTGAAGGGACTCCTTCGGAGCGGAAAACGCTATCCATTTCACGTCCGTCCACCCTATACCAATCGCACTTCGGGCTTTACATTACTATCGTTCACGCAAAAAGGAAGAAAAGGAACATCCTATATTCTAAAATAAATTCCCCAAAGTGCCCCTTAACGCACAAACTTAAACTGCTTCCCTAAATACCTAGCAGAACCACCCAAAGACTCCTCAATGCGCAACAATTGATTGTATTTCGCAATCCTGTCAGAACGGGAAGCCGATCCTGTTTTAATCTGTCCGCAACTTAAGGCAACTGCCAAATCAGCAATCATAGTATCTTCAGTTTCACCCGAACGGTGGCTCATAACGCTAGTATACGAATTCATTTGCGCCATTTGCACCGCTTCTATAGTTTCTGTCAAAGAACCAATCTGATTCACTTTTACCAGGATAGAATTGGCAACACCATTTGCAATTCCTTTTGAAAGTCTTTCGGTATTGGTTACGAAAAGATCATCACCTACAATTTGAACTTTTCCTCCGATTTCTTTTGTGATTTTTGCCCATCCATCCCAATCATCTTCTGCAAAACCATCCTCAATTGAAATTATCGGATATTTTTCGGACCAGGTTTTCCAATAACCAACCATTTCATCACTACTCAATTTTTTTCCGTCTGATTTTTTAAAAATATAAGTTTTGCTTTTGGCATCATAAAATTCCGAAGCTGCAGCATCCATTGCAATAAAAATATCATCTCCTGC
The DNA here is from genome assembly GCA_038237845.1 of Bacteroidia bacterium. GTDB lineage: Bacteria > Bacteroidota > Bacteroidia > Palsa-965 > Palsa-965. The sequence goes on along the minus strand of JBBRYH010000004.1, from coordinate 57,408 downwards.
TTTGTAACCTGCGTTTTCTATTGCGCGCAAAACATATTCAATTGCTTCTTCATTGCTTTTAATATTAGGCGCAAATCCACCTTCATCTCCCACATTAGTTGCATAACCTTTGTCCTTTAAAACTTTTTTCAAGTGATGAAAAACTTCAGTTCCCATTCGCAAACCTTCGCTGAAAGAATTTGCACCAACCGGCATCACCATAAATTCTTGAAAATCGATTCCGTTATCAGCATGCGCACCGCCGTTCAAAATATTCATCATAGGAATCGGCAACAAATTTGCATTCACGCCGCCGATGTAACGATAAACAGGTTGACCTAATTCTTCAGCAGCTGCTTTTGCACAAGCAAGTGAAACACCAAGAATTGCATTCGCTCCTAAGTTTGCTTTGTTTGGTGTTCCATCCAACGCAATCATTTTCGCATCAATTTGTGCCTGATCAAAAATGTACATTCCATTCAATTCTTCACGTATTACAGTATTCACATTATTCACTGCCTTCAAAACGCCTTTGCCCATGTAAACTTTTACATCACCATCGCGTAATTCAACTGCCTCATGTGTACCCGTAGAAGCACCAGATGGGACAGCAGCACGACCAAGCGTTCCGGTGGAAGTAATAACATCAACTTCTATAGTAGGATTGCCTCGCGAATCAAGAATCTGACGTGCGTGAATTTGTGCGATGAAACTCATAAGGAAGTGCTTTTTATTATTGAGAAAAATAAAATATTGTCAATTGTCGGAAATCGGCGATATCACTTTTTACAAATATTTTTTTATTTGAATAATGACAAACGACAATCCTTTTTTTATTTACGCATTAACCGGTTTTTTCACTGACGCCATCATTTTCACAAAATCATCAAAAAGATAACGTGAATCATGCGGACCCGGTGAAGCTTCAGGATGATATTGCACACAAAAAACTTTCTTCACTTTATGACGAATTCCTTCAATCGTTTTATCGTTAAGATTGATATGTGTAATTTCAATGTCCGGATTGTTTTTTACATCTTCTTCCTTCACTGAGAAACCATGATTTTGGGAAGTAATTTCACTTTTTCCTGTAATCAGATTTTTCACAGGATGATTTATTCCGCGATGTCCGTTGAACATTTTGTAAGTTGAAATTCCAAATGCCTGAGCAATCAATTGTTGCCCTAGACAAATTCCGAAAGTAGGTGTGCCGCTATTAATAATTTGTTTTACTGTCTCTACTTCGTCTTTCATCACACCAGGATCTCCCGGACCATTTGAAATCAAAAATCCATCAGGCCCCCATGCCAACATCTCTTGTGCAGAAGTTTTCATTGGGAAAACTTTAACATGACAACCACGATCAACTAAACAACGTACAATATTTTTCTTTAACCCTGTATCAAAAATTGCAACTTTAAATGCAGCATTTGAATCTCCAGAAGTATAGGCTTTGGTTGTAGAAACTTTTGAAGAAAGCTCCAGTCCGGCCATGGAAGGAACTTTTTTCAATTGTGCTTTTAAAGAATCAATGTCCAAATTATCACTAGAGATAATTGCATTCATTGCGCCTTTACTACGTATGTGACGAACGATTGCACGTGTATCCACCTCACAAATACCAACTAATTTTTCTTCAATAAAATATTCCTTAATCGATTTATGCGCTTGTGGGCGAGAATAAACATCAGAGAATTTTTTACAAACATGCCCTGAAATTTTTATCGATTCAGATTCTACTTCTTCGTTTTTTATTCCATAGTTCCCAATATGAACATTGGTAGAAATGAGAATCTGTCCGTAGTAAGAAGGATCAGTAAAAATTTCCTGATAACCCGACATGCCAGTATTAAAACAAATTTCTCCAGTAGTAGTTCCGATTGCTCCCGAAGCCTTACCATGAAAAACAGTTCCGTCTTCCAGCAATAATATTGCAGGAGGAAGTGCGACGTATTTTGCGCGTTGTGATTTTGACTCTTTCTCGTCCACAGTGTTTTTTTAGGTTTTAGGAAAGAAAAAAGGGATGTGGCAAAAATACCATATCCCTTTTTTGTGTTGAAATGAACTTGCTGACAATTTATTCACCTTTTTCTTCGGTCTTTGTTTCAGTTGTTCCTGTTCCTTCTGCTGTTTTGGTTTTCGCACGGCCTCTACGTGTAGTTTTAGCCTTCTTAGCGTCACCTTTTGTATTTAGCATCAATTCGTTATAATCTACTAATTCGATCATCGCCATATCAGCATTGTCCATACGACGTTTTGCGTTTACGCCTGGCTTAGTGCTGATGCTGTATCGAATAATACGAACATATCCACCCGGACGATCAGCGACTTTTGGTCCAATTTCTTTGAAGAGTTCGGTTACTGCAGCTTTATCAGCCAAATAACTGAAAACTACACGACGGTTGTGCGTGTCTTCAACTTTCGTTGTTACAGGCTTAGAACGTGTAATTAATGGCTCAATGTAAGAGCGAAGAACTTTTGCCTTAGCAAGCGTTGTATTGATACGTTTGTGAATGATCAAAGAGCACGCCATGTTCGACAACATCGACTCGCGGTGTGCTTTTGTACGCTTAAGGTTATTATTTTTATTTCCGTGTCTCATTTTCTTTTTTGTTGAGTCGCAAACTTTCGCGACTTAATTCAATCTCGAGTCATCACGACTCTATTTTTATTAATCGCGATCCAATTTGTATTTAGCAACGTTCATTCCGAACTGAAGTCCTTTAGCTGCTACAAGTTCTTCCAATTCAGTAAGTGATTTTTTACCGAAGTTACGGAACTTCAAAAGGTCATTCTTGTTGAATGAAACAAGATCTCCGAGCGTTTCTACATCAGCTGCTTTAAGACAATTGAGTGCACGAACAGAAAGGTCCATGTCAACAAGTTTTGTTTTTAGCAATTGACGCATGTGTAAAGAATCCTCATCAAATTCTTCAGTAGATGCTTTTTCAACGGTGTCAAGAGTAATCTTGTCATCGGAGAATAACATGAAGTGATGAATAAGAATTTTTGCTGCTTCTTTCAACGCTTCTTTAGGATGAATAGATCCGTCAGTAACAATTTCAAGAACCAATTTCTCGTAATCTGTTTTTTGTTCAACACGGTAGTTTTCTACTGCATATTTTACATTACGGATCGGAGTATAAATTGCATCAATTGGAATTAATCCGATTGGAGCATTTACTGGTTTATTTTCATCAGCAGGAACATAACCGCGACCTTTTTCAATGGTCAATTCGATTTTAAGTTTCACACTTGCTTCCATGTTGCAGATCACGAAATCAGGATTCAAAACCTGGAAACCAGATGTGAATTTTCCGATATCGCCTGCAGTAAGCTGAGTTTTTCCTGTAATATTTACAACTACTTTCTCACTGTCGGTCGATTCTATCTGACGTTTGAAACGTACTTGTTTTAGGTTGAGGACGATTTCAGTTACATCTTCCATTACACCCTTGATAGTAGAGAATTCATGCTCAACACCTTCAAGACGAAGTGTGGTGATTGCATATCCCTCTAAGGATGAAAGTAGAATACGACGGAGTGCATTACCGATTGTGATACCATATCCTGGCTCAAGTGGACGGAATTCGAAAAGTCCATCAGTTTCACTTGACTGAATCATTATCACTTTATCGGGTTTCTGGAATGCTAATATGCCCATTGTAGTATATGCTTGTTCGTTAGAAACGTTAATAACATCAGCAGGCGTTATGGCCCCTGCCCGGCACTTTTCAATTATTATTTTGAATACAACTCGACGATAAGTTGCTCCTTGAAATTCTCAGGAATCTGGGAACGCTCAGGAAAACTTACAAACTTACCTTCAAGTGCAGTTGGATTAAATTCAATCCATGGATACTGACTTCCAGCTCCAATAGATCCAGAAATAGATTCCAAAGATTTTGATTTTTCACGCACTCCGATTACATCACCTGGTTCAAGTGTGTAAGAAGGAATGTTTACCACTTCACCATTTACGGTAATGTGACGATGAGAAACCAATTGACGTGCTCCGGAACGTGATGGAGAAATTCCCATACGATAAACAACGTTATCAAGACGAGCTTCGATCAACTGAAGAAGAACTTCACCAGTGATTCCTTTTGAACGTGAAGCACGATCGAAAATCAGCGCGAACTGTTTTTCTAAAATGCCATAAGTATATTTCACCTTTTGTTTTTCTGTTAACTGAACAGCATATTCCGATTTCTTAGCGCGCTTAGCGTTAGGACCATGTTGTCCTGGAGGGTATGCTTTCTTTTCTAACGCCTTATCAGGACCGAAAATTGGTTCCTTGAATTTGCGGGCGATTTTTGATTTTGGACCGATGTATCTTGCCATCTGTTATTTATGCTTGAATTAGTGATTGCTGATTGAAAAATTATACGCGGCGACGTTTTGGTGGACGACAACCGTTGTGAGGAATTGGAGTTAAATCGATGATCTCAGTAACTTCGATTCCAGCTTGGTTAAGTGTACGAATTGCAGATTCACGACCTGCGCCCGGACCTTTAACATAAACTTTTACTTTACGAAGTCCAGATTCAAAAGCAACTTTCGCTGCATCAGAAGACGCAGTTTGCGCTGCGTATGGAGTGTTTTTCTTAGAACCACGGAAACCCATTTTACCTGCACTTGACCAAGAAATGGTCTGACCGGTCATGTTGGTTAGTGTGATAATAATATTGTTGAAGGTTGCATTGATGTGTGCTTCACCAACTGCCTCAACTTTAACAACTCGTTTTTTTGCGGGAGTCTTTGCCGCGGCACCTTTGCCTGTTGTAGTAGCTGCTTGTTTAGCCATAACTTGTTTTCAGTATTCGCCCTGAAGTGTTGAAGTTTCAGTTCAGCGAATGGTTTTTATTTGGTTACCTTTTTCTTATTGGCAACAGTTTTGCGTTTTCCTTTACGGGTACGCGAATTGTTCTTAGTTGTTTGTCCACGAACCGGCAATCCCACACGGTGACGAATGCCACGGTAGCTTCCAATGTCCATTAGACGTTTGATGTGCAACTGTACTTCAGAACGTAGAGCACCTTCGACTTTTACTTTATCGCCGATGAGTGTTCTGATCTTTCCGAGTTGATCATCATTCCATTCAGAAACTTTAATATCCCAATCGATACCAGCTTCAGTTAGAATTTTTTGGGCTGTGCTGCGGCCTACGCCGAAGATATAGGTTAGACCTATTACGCCTCTTTTGTTTTTTGGTAAATCGATACCAGCAATACGTGCCATTTATGGTGCCGTGTTATAGTTCATTAATCCGTGACCGAAAAGCAAATCAGTTTTTCTGACGTTGCTTGTATTTCGGGTTCTTTTTGTTGATCACATAAAGACGACCCTTGCGTCGTACAACGATGCACTCCGGGCTTCTTTTCTTTATCGATGTTCTAACTTTCATTTTCGTTGTTATTAATCGTTTACCGGTTTACCGGTTTTGTTCTTTATTTATAACGGTAAGAAATTCTTCCCTTTGTTAAATCATAAGGTGAAATTTCAACCTTCACTTTATCTCCTGGCAGAATTTTGATATAATGCATTCTCATCTTTCCGGAGATGTGAGCAGTAATAACGTGACCATTCTCGAGCTCCACGCGAAACATCGCATTAGAAAGTGATTCGAGGATTGTTCCGTCCTGCTCTATACTTGGTGTTTTTGCCATTTATCTTTTTTAGTTCTCCTGATTCCAGAAGTCCTGTTTTTTATCTTTTAATATCTGTTCGATTTCTTCGAACGATGACAGAATATCTACCGCTTGATTTCCAATCGCAACAGTGTGTTCAAAATGCGCTGAAGGCAAACCATCGCTGGTCGTAATTGTCCATCCGTCACGATCTTGTTTAATGTTTTTCTTACCCATGTTTACCATCGGTTCGATTGCAATAACAAGTCCTTCTGCGAGTTTCGGACCACTACCCTTCTTACCATAATTAGGTACTTCAGGTTCTTCATGCAAATGTTTACCAACTCCATGCCCAACTAATTCGCGCACAATTGAGAAACCATTTTTCTCTGCATGTGATTGAACAGCTTCACTGATATCTCCAATTCTATTTCCTGCAACAGCTTTTTCAAGTCCTTTGTAAAGACTCTCTTTTGTTACACGTAATAACTTCAGAATTTCAGGTTTAACTTCTCCTATAGGAAAAGTAAAAGCTGAGTCGCCATAAAATCCATTCATCACGACTCCGCAATCGACCGAAATAATATCTCCTTCTTGAAGAACATATTTTCCAGGCATTCCGTGTACAACCTGTGCATTAGGTGACATGCAAAGTGTTCCAGGGAATCCGCGATAGCCTTTGAACGCAGGCTTACCGCCATTGTCCATGATAAACGTCTCTGCTATTTTATCAATAGCTGCAGTTGTAATTCCGGGTTTTATTTCCCGTGCTACAGCTGCGAGGGTTCTGCCAACAAGTAAAGAACTCAATCGTACTAACTCTATCTCTTCTTTAGTCTTATAGTGAATCATATCAATCGATAGTACTATGCACTTACTCCTTGCATACCACCTACAGTTGAACGACCCTTTATACGGCCAGACTTCATCAGTCCATCGTAATGACGCATTAAGAGATAACTTTCAATTTGTTGAAGTGTATCAAGTACAACACCTACAAGGATGAGGATACTTGTTCCACCGTAAAACTGTGCAAATTCGTTTGAAACACCGAAGTGAATAACAATTGCTGGAAGAATAGCCACAAACGCAAGCATAACAGCTCCTGGAAGTGTAATTCTTGACATTACCTGGTCAATATATTCTGCTGTTTTCTTTCCTGGCTTAACGCCTGGAATATAACCTTCATTACGCTTCATTTCTTCTGCCATCATGTTTGGATTAACAGTAATCGCAGTATAGAAATAAGTAAAAACAATAATCAAAAGAGAAGATGCAAGGTTGTACCAAATACCATAGTGATTTCCGAATTCGCGAACGAACCAACTAGCTTCTCCGCCTTTATTTGCGAAACCTGCAAGTTGAATTGGAATCATTACAATAGCCTGTGCAAAAATGATTGGCATTACACCAGATGCATTAACTTTTAATGGAATATAATTACGTTGTCCACCATATTGACGATTTCCAACAACTCGTTTTGCAAAATGAATTGGAATTCGACGTGTTCCTTGAACAAGTAGAATACAACCTACAATTACCATTAAGAGTACAGCAAGTTCAACAAGGAACATGATAAGTCCACCACCAGAAGATTCAAGGCGTGAACCAAATTCAGAACTAATAGCAAAAGGAAGACGAGCAACAATACCGATCATGATAATCAATGAAATACCATTTCCAATTCCTTTATCTGTAATTTTTTCTCCAAGCCACATTACAAATACTGTACCTGTTACAAGAACGAGAACTGATTGAAACCACCAAAACGTTCCAGCATCAGCAACTACACCAGCTTTACCTTGAACTTGAGAAGCAAGATAGCCGACAGCCTGCATTGCTGTAATTGCAACAGTTAGGTAACGTGTATATTGATTTATTTTTTTTCGTCCTGATTCTCCTTCACGCTGCAAACGCTGGAAGTGCGGAAGCGCCATGGTTAAAAGTTGGAGAATAATAGATGCGGAGATATAAGGCATAATACCCAACGCAAAAATAGATGCACGAGAGAAAGCTCCTCCTGCAAAAATATTAATGAGTTGAAGAATACCTTCATCACTATTGTGCGATGCCGCGAGTTTTGCAGGATCAACTCCAGGAAGTACGATATAACTTCCAAGACGATAGATCAGGAGGAATCCGAGCGTATACAATATACGCTGACGCAATTCTTCGATTGCAAAAATATTTCGTATGGTCCCTAAGAACTTCTTCATATTATAGCGTTGTAGCCGAACCGCCTTGCGATTCGATTGCTGCTTTTGCTGTTGCTGAGAATGCGTGAACTTTTACTTCTACTTTACCTTTCAATTCCCCACGACCTAGAATCTTTACCTTATCGGTTTTAGAGACTAAACCATTAGCAATAAGTGCAGCGATATCAATTACAGAAAGTTTTTTCTTTTCAATTAAAAGCTGAATTGCATCAAGGTTAATTCCTTTAAATTCTTTACGATTAATATTCGTAAATCCGAATTTTGGTAAACGACGTTGAAGTGGCATTTGACCGCCTTCAAAACCACGTTTAGAAGAATAACCAGAACGCGATTGCGCACCTTTATGTCCTTTAGAAGCCGTGCCGCCTTTTCCTGATCCCTGTCCGCGACCAAGACGTTTGCCGTCTTTTTTAATAGAACCTTTTGCCGGTTGTAGGCTGGATAAGTTCATTGCTTTTTCTATTAGTATTATTAAATATTTTCCACTTTTACCAGGTGATGTACTGCTGCGCACATTCCCATAATTTGTGGTGTTGCTTCTTTCTCAACAGATCCGTGCATCTTTCTAATTCCAAGAGCAAGTAATGTTTGCTTCTGGTATGCAGGGTAATCTATTTTGCTTTTGATCTGTGTGATTCTGACCTTGGCCATGATTGTAATTATTAACCGTTGAATACTTTATCCATTGTAATTCCACGTTGTTGAGCTACAGCGAATGCATCGCGCATATGCATAAGTGCATCCATTGTTGCTTTAACTACGTTATGTGGGTTCGAAGAACCTTTGCTTTTAGCAAGTACATCTGTAATTCCGACGCTCTCAAGAACGGCACGCATAGCACCACCTGCAATTACACCGGTACCATGAGAAGCTGGCTTTAAGAATACAAGGGATCCACCGAATTTTCCTTCTTGTGCGTGAGGCACAGTTCCATTTACGATAGAAACTTTTACCAAGTTCTTTTTTGCGTCATCAATCGCCTTTGTAATTGCGTTTGAAACCTCTTTTGCTTTTCCAAGTCCATATCCAACAACACCTTTTTCATTTCCTACAACAACAATTGCAGTAAATGTAAAAGCGCGTCCACCTTTGGTTACTTTGGTTACACGATTAACCGCTACCAATTTATCCTTAAGCTCGATATCGCTTGATTTAACTCTTTTTACGTTGACGTCTGCCATTTTTCTTATGGTTATCTCTTAGTGAGAATTTTTGTTAGAATTTAAGACCTGCTTCACGTGCACCATCAGCCAATGCTTTTACACGGCCATGGTATAGATAACCTCCACGATCAAACACGACAGCAGCAATGCCCGCTGCAGTAGCTTTTTTCGCAATTGCTTCTCCAACAAGTTTAGCTTGTTCAGTTTTATTTACTTTTTTTCCGTTAAGCCCTTTATCGCGAGATGAAGCAGCGGTTACAGTTACGCCTTTTACATCATCGATGATCTGGGCATAAATTTCTTTGTTCGAGCGGAAAACGCAAAGGCGTGGTGCTTCAGCAACACCTGTAAGGCGTTTGCGGATTCGCATCTTAATGCGGGTTCTTCTTTCGTTTTTTGTAATTGCCATTTTCTTTTTGTCTTTATGATCCGGTTTTTGCCGGATTTCCGTTATCGGATTGTCAGACCTTTTTTAATTATTTACCAGCTGATTTACCTGCTTTGCGGCGAAGTATTTCACCAACATATTTAATACCTTTTCCTTTGTATGGTTCAGGCTTCCTCAAAGAACGAATCTTTGCACTAACCAAACCTAAAAGTTCATTGTCCGAACATTCCATGATGATTCTTGGATTCTGTCCTTTATCTGCAGTTGTAGTTAATTTTATCGCAGTTGGTAATTCAAAAATAATGTTGTGTGAATAACCAAGGGTTAACTCCAATTGTTGTCCTTTTGCAATAGCACGATAACCAACACCGACCAATTCCTGCTCGGACTTATATCCAGTTGAAACACCAGTGACCATGTTATTGATCAATGCACGATATAAACCGTGAAGTGCCTTATGACGTTTTTGCTCAGTAGGACGTGTTAGCGTTAAAACTCCAGCATCGTTTGTAACGGTGATTGAAGGATCCAGCGTGCGTTTTAGTTCACCTTTAGGGCCTTTCACGGTAACAACGTTTTTATCGCTGATAGTTACTTCAACTCCTTTTGGCAATTCGATTGGTAATTTTCCTATACGTGACATGATTTCTTCTTCAGATGCGTTTAGTAAACAAAACAAACTACTTCTCCACCAACATTTTCTTTGCGTGCTTCTTTGTCAGTCATAATTCCTTTTGACGTAGAAACAATTGCAATTCCAAGACCATTAAGTACACGAGGAATTCTGTCAACGCCAGAATATTTACGCAGACCAGGCTTAGAAATACGCAACAAACCACGGATAGCAGATTGCTTTGTAACCGGATGGTATTTGAGAGCAATTTTGATAACACCCTGTGCATTCACAGCGTCATCAAACTTATAGTTCAGGATATAACCTTTTTCAAAAAGGATCTTTGTGATCTCTTTCTTCATGCCGGAAGCAGGAACTTCAACAACACGGTGATTCGCTTTAATAGCATTTCTGACGCGAGTCAGGTAATCGGAAATAGTATCAGTCATTTTAACTGTTTTATATTTTACCCCGCACGCAGGATAATTATACAAAACGCAATTACTTGCGTATGTCGCTGGTCGTGCTTACCAACTTGATTTTGTTACTCCGGGAATTTTGCCATTTAATGCAAGTTCACGGAACATGTTGCGACAAAGTCCGAACTGGCGATTATATCCGCGAGGACGTCCTGTTAGTTTACAACGATTGCGAAGGCGGACTTTAGAAGAGTTGCGTGGCAACTGTGCTAATTCCATCCATTTTCCTTCTTTTTTTAGTGTGGCACGTTTTTCAGCATAGCGGTCAACTAATTTTTGACGCTTCACTTCACGGGCCTTCATTGATTCTTTTGCCATGTCTTTTCCCTAAACGGGGTGCGAAGATAGTTATTTTTTTCTTATTTCTTGAATGGTAATCCAAATTCTGCTAAAAGAGCATGAGACTCCTCGTCAGAATCGGTTGTTGTAACGAATGTGATATCCATACCCATGATCTTGTTTACCTTGTCAATATCAATCTCCGGGAAGATGATTTGCTCTGTAATACCAAGTGTATAGTTTCCACGTCCATCAAATCCTTTAGCATTAATTCCTCGGAAATCGCGAATTCGAGGCAATGAAGCAGCGATCAAACGATCCAGAAATTCATACATTTTATCACCTCTGAGTGTGATTTTTACCCCAATTGCAACTCCTTTACGAAGTTTGAAATTGGAAATATCCTTACGAGAAATGGTAGCTACAGCTTTTTGTCCTGTAATTGTAGCCATTTCCTTAAGAGCACCCTCAATCAGTTTTTTATCAGCAACAGCGTCACCGACACCCTGATTGATACAGATTTTCTCCAAACGAGGAACCTGCATTGGGCTGCTATAATTAAATTTCTTCTGCAATGCCGGAACAACTAGTTCGCGGTAATGCTTTTTCATTCTTGGTGTGTAAGTTGCAGTAGCCATGATTATTTTATTGCCTCCTGAGATTTTTTGGAGTAACGTTCTAGTTTGCCAGTTTTTTCATCCAAACGACGACCAACACGAGTTGGTTTTCCGTCTGGGCCAACCAGCATAAGGTTTGAAATATGAATTGTTGCAGGCATATCCACAATTCCACCTTGCGGATGTTTTGCAGAAGGCTTTGTATGTTTTTTGACAGATATACCTTCTAAGGTAGCACGACTTGAAGTAGTGTCAATAGAAACTACTTTACGGCGAGTTTCAGCGTCTTTATGTGCGCCTGAAATCACTACTACTGTGTCGCCTTTTTTAATTTTGAACTTGCTCATCTTGCACTGTAAGAATTAAAGCACTTCTGGTGCCAGTGAAATAATCTTTGTATAGTTTGTGTCGCGAAGTTCGCGAGCAACCGGTCCGAAAATACGTGTTCCGCGAAGTTCATCTTGCGCATTCAATAACACACAAGCGTTGTCATCGAAACGAATATAAGAACCGTCTGCGCGACGAATTTCTTTACGAGTACGAACAACAATTGCTTTCGAAACAGTACCTTTTTTGGTATTGCCAGAAGGAAGCGCGTGTTTTACCGTTACAACTATTTTGTCGCCGATAGAAGCATAATGTTTTCTTGTACCACCAAGTACACGAATACAAAGTACTTCTTTAGCTCCGCTATTGTCGGCTACTGATAGCCTGGATTCCTGTTGGATCATTTTTCTTTTTGTTTACTAATTCGTCAAAAAATTATTTCGCGCGTTCAACGATTTCAACGAGGCGCCAGCATTTGCTTTTGCTCATCGGACGAGTTTCCATGATACGAACTGTATCGCCGATTTTACATTCGTTTTTTTCATCGTGCGCCATGAAGGTTGACGTCTTCTTTACGAATTTTCCGTATTTCTCGTGTTTTACCTTACGTTCAACAGAAACTACGATTGATTTTGTCATCTTGTTACTGATAACAGTTCCTGTTTTTTCTTTGCGGTCACTACGATTGATGGTCTGTTCCATTTTTTATGTGTGTTGTTCTGTTTGCGAACAATCAGTTTTTAGTGCTTTCGATTTCGCGTTTGCGTAGCTCGGTTTGAAAGCGAGCAATTGCACGTCGTGTGCTACGAATTTTCAAAGGGTTCTCGATAGGCGACACGGTATGGTTAAGTTCAAGTTTTACTAACGAACTTTTTTCTTCGTTGAGTTTTTCATGAATTTCACTCACTGACATTTGTGTAATATCTTTCTGTTTCATCGCTAGGTAATTTTATGCGTTATCAGCTGAATAATCGTTGCGTACGATAAATTTTGTTGCAATAGGAAGTTTCTGAGCAGCAAGACGCAGAGCCTCTTTTGCAGTTTCCATTGGAATTCCTTCTGCTTCGAATAAAACAGTTCCGGATTTTACAACCGCAACCCAATATTCAGGAGCTCCTTTTCCTTTTCCCATACGAACCTCAGCAGGTTTGTTGGTAATAGGCTTATCAGGAAATACACGGATCCAAACCTGACCTTCACGTTTCAAGAAACGGGTCATTGCAACACGAGCTGCTTCGATTTGTTTGCCGGTCATCCAGCATTCTTCAATTGCTTTGATACCAAAAGATCCAAATGAAAGTTGGGTTCCGCGCGTAGCTTTGCCACGGATCTTCATTTTGTGCATCTTTCTGTATTTCGTTCTTTTCGGCTGTAACATGATTTTTTACTTTATAGAGGGCCGGACTAAACCGTCCTTATTTTATTTACTATCGTTTCCACCACCTTCGCGGCGGGTATTGTTACTATTGTTATTTCGACGTTGACGGTTTCCTCGGCCTGCACCCGCATTTGCTGGAGCTTTTTTCTCACGAACAGCAGCTGCTGCATTTGGAGAAAGATCAATTTTACCGTAAAGTTCACCTTTCATAATCCACACTTTTATTCCAATACGTCCATAAGAAGTATGTGCTTCTGCAAGGGCATAATCAATATCGGCACGTAATGTATGAAGTGGAACTCGTCCTTCGTGATATCCTTCAACTCGAGCGATCTCCGCACCAGCCAAACGACCTGAACATTTTACTTTAATTCCTTCGGCACCCATTCTCATGGTTGAAGCAATAGACATCTTCACTGCACGACGGAAAGAAATACGACCTTCAATTTGACGTGCTATACTATCTGCAACAAGACGTGCATCTAATTCAGGACGTTTGATTTCAAAAATATTGATCTGAACTTCTTTCTTAGTAAGTTTTTTGATCTCTTCTTTTAACTTATCTACTTCCTTACCACCTTTTCCGATAATGATACCGGGACGTGCAGTATGAACAGTAACTGTGATAAGTTTCATGGTGCGTTCGATCACAATTTTAGAAATACTGCCTTTTGCAAGACGAGCTTTCAAGTAATTGCGGATCTTTTCATCTTCCACCAATTTGTCAGCATAATGTTTGCCGCCGTACCAGTTGGATTCCCAACCTCGTACGATTCCCAGCCTGTTGCCGATTGGATTTGCTTTTTGTCCCATTAGGTGCTTATTTCTATTGTGATTTTTATGCGTTGGTAACTTGATCAAGAATGAGCGTTACGTGATTGGAACGCTTATGAATTCGGTGTGCGCGACCTTGCGGTGCAGGTGAAATTCTTTTCAGCATTGCTCCACTATCAACCATGATAGTTTTTATGAAAAGTTCATCAGCTTGTGCAGTACTACCTGACTTTTTTTCATAGTTAGCAATCGCAGAACGGAGAAGTTTCTCAAGACGGCCAGCTGCTTCTTTGTCAGTGAAACGAAGAATATTCAAAGCTTTGAATACTTCCTTTCCACGAATAATATCTGCAACCAAACGCATTTTGCGTGGTGATGTTGGTACGTTGCGAAGGCGCGCGATGTAAGTGGTCTTCATCGCTTCTTTGCGTTCGTTCGCTACAAGTTCTTTTCTGCGTGACATATTATCTTGTCGTTAGAATCAATTATTTTTTGGCTCCGGTAGCCTTGTCTTTATTTCCTGAGTGACCACGGAAGGTACGTGTTGGAGCAAATTCTCCTAAACGATGACCAACCATGTTTTCAGTTACGTACACAGGAATAAATTTATTTCCATTATGTACTGCGAATGTGTGACCTACGAAATCAGGAGTAATCATAGAACGTCGTGACCAAGTTTTGATAGCAGCTTTTTTACCACCAGCATTCATGTTAACGATTTTCTTCTCCAGACTTGGTTCCACGAATGGACCTTTTTTCAGTGAACGTGCCATTTTCTTTTTTTAATTATTTTTTACGTCGTTCAATGATATACTTATTTGAAGCTTTCTTCAAAGAACGTGTTTTCAATCCTTTTGATTTTTTACCTGAACGTGAACGTGGGTGTCCACCAGAAGCGCGACCTTCACCTCCACCCATTGGGTGATCGACTGGATTCATCGCCACTGGACGTGTCCGTGGACGACGGCCTAACCAACGGTTACGACCAGCTTTTCCATCGCTTTGCAGGTTATGATCTGAATTGGAAACTGTTCCGATTGTAGCCAAACATGTTACAAGTACACTGCGAGTTTCGCCAGAAGGCAAACGAAGTGTAACAAAACGTCCTTCACGAGCGCTTAGTTGAGCGAAAGAACCCGCAGAACGAGAAATCTTTGCACCTTGTCCTGGACGCAATTCAATATTATGAATAATTGTTCCTAATGGAATATCAGAAAGGAAAAGTGCATTACCTACTTCAGGAATTGCTTTTTTACCTGACATGATTTTCATTCCAACTTTCAATCCGTTTGGAGCAATGATATATCTTTTTTCTCCATCAGAATATACGAGCAAAGCAATACGTGCTGTTCTGTTAGGATCATACTCAATTGTTTTTACAACAGCAGGAATATCAAATTTATCGCGTTTGAAATCGATAATACGATACATGCGTTTGTGTCCACCGCCGATATAGCGCATGGTCATTTTTCCTGTGTTGTTGCGACCACCGGTTTTTGAAATCGGTGCTAACAAACTTTTTTCAGGTGTCGATGAAGTAATGTCACCATTGGTAACATTTGTCCTGTGTCGTTGTCCGGGCGTAAGCGGACGGAATTTTTTAAGTGCCATTTCTCTCTATAGGTTTATTAATTATCAGAGATTGCTGTAAAAATCAATCAGGTCTCCCTGTTTGAGTGTCACGACAGCTTTTTTGTGACGATTTGCGATGCCGACTTGCATTCCGGCACGTGTGAAACGTGAACGAACTTTGCCGATATAATTCATCGTATTAACAGATGCAACAGTGACGCCATACATTTTTTCAACTGCAGTTTTGATTTGCAATTTGTTTGCGTTTGTATCTACTACGAAACCATAACGCGGATTTTTATCTGCGCCAGATGTCATTTTTTCGGTGATGATTGGTTTAATTAGAACGTTCATGGCTTAGTTCTTAAGCAGGTTTTGAATGGTTGCCACCGAACTTTCTGAAAACAGAATATTACCAGCGTGAAGGATATCGTAAGTTGTCAATTCTGAAATCGTAACAACTTTCGCGCGTGATAAATTGCGTGATGACAAATAAATATTCTTATTTAGTTCGCCTAGAATAAGCAGTGTTTTTTTGTCAGCAACCTTAAGATCGGATAACAATTTTGTATACTGACTAGTTTTAGGAGATTCGAAATTAAAATCTTCGAGAACGATGATGTTATTTTCTTTAGCCTTATAAGAAAGTGCAGACTTACGAGCAAGTGCTTTCACTTTTTTATTCAGTTTCATATCGTAATCACGTGGTTTCGGTCCGAAAACTGTTCCACCACCGCGAAACAAAGGAGATTTCATGCTACCAGCACGAGCACCACCGGTACCTTTTTGTCTTTTTAACTTCTTAGTAGTACGGTGAATTTCCGCACGCTCTTTGGATTTGCTTGTACCCTGGCGCTGAGCGGCAAGATATTGTTTAACATCAAGATATATAGCGTGATCATTCGGCTCAATTCCGAAAACTGATTCATCAAGCTTAATTTTCTTCGACGTTGCTTTTCCGTCTGTTTTATGTATTGCGAGTTCCATGTTATTTTTGGATCAGGACGTAAGAACCTTTAGCTCCAGCGATAGAACCTTTGATAATCAAAAGGTTTTTCTCCGGCATAACTTTAAGGATCGTTAAATTTTGAACTTTAACTGTGTTTCCACCAGTGCGACCAGCCATTCTCATACCTGGAATTACACGTGAAGCGTAAGAAGAGTTTCCTAATGAACCAGGAGCACGTTGACGATCATGCTGACCGTGTGTTTGTCCACCTACTCCAGAAAATCCATGACGTTTTACAACACCTTGAAAACCTTTTCCTTTGGAAATTCCTGTTACATCAACGGATTCTCCTTCGGTAAAAAGTTCAACAGTGATAACATCACCTTTGCTTTTTTCTTCTGTGAAACTATCAAACTCAGCTAGTTTTCTTTTAGGCGTTGTATTTGCCTTTGCGAAATGTCCTAGCATTGATTTTGATGTGTTCTTTTCTTTTTTCTCGTCAAAAGCGAGCTGGAGAGATTCGTATCCGTCTTTCTCCTTGGTTTTTACTTGCGTTACTACGCAAGGACCTGCCTCCACTACTGTGCATGGTACATACTTACCATTGGCACCAAAGATGCTGGTCATTCCGATTTTTTTACCAATTAAGCCTGACATTGTATGTGTGAATTGTTGTTTACTAATTTAAAAATCTTCTGACTATGGAACTTTGATTTCAACTTCAACTCCGCTAGGTAATTCAAGTTTCATCAATGCATCAACCGTTTTAGAAGTTGAGCTATAAATGTCAAGAAGACGTTTGTAGCTGCAGAGCTGGAATTGCTCACGTGCTTTTTTGTTAACGTGAGGGGAACGCAATACTGTGAAAATACGTTTGTGTGTTGGTAACGGAATAGGTCCGCTTACAACAGCACCTGTACTTTTTACAGTCTTAACAATTTTCTCGGCAGACTTATCAACTAAGTTGTAGTCGTACGATTTCAATTTGATGCGGATTTTCTGGCTCATTATACTATTTAATTAAAAGAACGTGGTTATGCTTTTTGTGTTTTTTTTCCGTTTGCTTTTGCAATTACTTCTTCTGCCGTACTCTTAGGAGCTTCAGCATAATGATCAAATTCCATTGTAGATGATGCACGACCAGAAGTGATAGTTCTTAGCTGAGTTACATATCCAAACATTTCAGATAATGGAACTTTAGCCTTAACAACTTGAATTCCATTACGAGAATCCATTCCTTCAATTTGGCCACGACGTTTATTCAAGTCACCTACAACATCACCCATGTTTTGCTCAGGTGTTAGAACTTCAACTTTCATGATTGGTTCAAGAAGAACAGGTTTTGCTTTTGGCAACGCCTCACGGTAAGCAGATTTTGCACAAATCTCGAAAGAAAGCGCATCAGAATCCACATCGTGATATGAACCATCAGTTAAAACGATTTTCATTGTTTGAACAGGGTATCCAGCAAGTACACCATTTACCATGGATGCACGGAATCCTTTTTCAATCGCAGGTATAAATTCGCGAGGGATATTACCTCCGCTGATTTCATTTACAAATTGTAATCCGCCATTTTTTGCATCAATAACAAAATCAGCATCTACAGGAGACACAGTGAATTTGATATCAGCAAATTTACCACGACCACCAGTTTGTTTTTTATAAACTTCACGGTGCTCAACAGTTCCAGTAAATGCTTCTTTAAAGTTAACCTGAGGCGCACCTTGATTTACTTCAACTTTAAACTCACGACGAAGGCGATCTACAATAATTTCAAGGTGAAGCTCACCCATTCCAGAAATAATAGTTTGTGCGTTTTCCTCATCAGTTCGAACACGGAACGTAGGATCTTCTTCAGCAAGTTTTGACAATGCAATACCGAGCTTATCAAGATCAACTTGAGTTTTAGGTTCAATTGCAATTCCAATAACCGGCTCAGGGAAATTCATTGCCTCAAGAACGATCGGATGATCTTCCGCGCAAAGTGTATCACCTGTTTTAATGTCTTTGAATCCTACTGCAGCACCAATATCACCAGCTTCAATAAATGGAACCTGATTTTGTTTGTTAGCATGCATTTGGAATATGCGCGAGATACGTTCCTTGTTACCAGAACGAGTATTCAATACGTATGAACCTGAATCAAGACGTCCAGAGTAAGCACGGAAATATGCTAAACGTCCAACGAATGGATCGGTTGCAATTTTGAATGCAAGAGCAGTGAAAGGCTCATTTACATCCGGTTTGCGAGAAACTTCTTCTCCAGTATCAGGATTAGTGCCAATGGTTGCGCGCTTATCCATTGGAGAAGGCATCAATTCCATAACATAATCCAACATAGTTTGTACGCCCTTGTTTTTAAAGGCAGAACCACAAACCATTGGAACAATTTTATTTGCAATGCAAGCTTTACGAAGAGCAGTAAGAATTTCTTGTTCTGTAATAGAATCAGGATTTTCGAAGAATTTCTCCATCAAACTATCATCAAATTCAGAAACAGACTCAAGCAATTTTTCTCTCCACTCAGCAACATCAGCAATCATATCTTCAGGAATCGGGACTTCAGTAAAAGTCATTCCCTGATCATGTTCATTCCAAACGATTCCACGATTATTGATCAAATCAACAACGCCTTTGAAATTTTCTTCAGCACCAATTGGCAATTGAAGTGGAACTGGATTACCACCAAGAACTTCTTTAACTTGTTTTACAACATTTAAAAAATCAGCTCCCGCACGGTCCATCTTATTAACGAAACCAATTCGAGTAACCATGTAGTTATCAGCAAGGCGCCAGTTCGTTTCAGATTGAGGTTCAACACCATCAACTGAAGAGAAAAGGAATACCAAACCGTCTAATACTCTAAGTGAACGATTTACTTCAACAGTAAAATCAACGTGACCCGGTGTATCAATAATATTAACCTTGTAATTATTGTTACGATATTTCCAGAAGCAAGTAGTAGCAGCAGAAGTGATGGTTATACCACGCTCTTGCTCCTGTACCATCCAGTCCATTGTAGCAGCTCCATCATGAACTTCTCCAATTTTGTGGTTTACACCGGAATAATATAATACACGCTCGGTGCAGGTAGTTTTACCTGCATCGATGTGGGCTGCAATCCCAATGTTTCTTGTATATGCTAAATCGCTCATTATATTTCTCTTGCTCCTATGTTATTACAGACGGAAGTGAGCATAAGCTTTGTTTGCTTCTGCCATTCTATGTGTGTCTTCTTTCTTTTTAAATGCAGCACCCTCTTCTTTTGCAGCAGCAACGATTTCAGCAGCTAAACGAGCAGCCATTGATTTTTCATTGCGGACACGAGAATAACTGATCAACCATTTCATTCCAAGAGCGGTACGACGCTCAGGACGAATTTCCTGTGGAATCTGGAAAGTAGCTCCACCAACACGGCGGCTACGAACCTCAACATTAGGAGTAACATTGGTCAATGCTTTTTTCCAAGTTTCTAATCCATCAGCATCAGCTTTTTTCTGAACGATTTCAATCGCATCATAAAAAAGGATATATGCAGTAGATTTTTTTCCCTGATACATCAAACTGTTCACGAAACGTGTAACCAAGATGTCCGAAAATTTCGGATCAGGAAGAAGTGGGCGTTTTTTTGCTCTGGCTTTTCTCATTTTAGTGAGAGTTTAACTTTAAGTAATATTATTTTTTGGCTGCTGCTTTAGCTGCGCCTGCTTTTGCTTTTTTGGTTCCGTATTTAGAACGACGTTGGTTACGTCCTTCAACACCGGCTGTATCGAGTGCACCTCGAACGATATGATAACGAACCCCAGGAAGATCTTTTACACGACCACCACGAACAAGAACAATTGAGTGTTCCTGAAGGTTGTGTCCTTCACCAGGAATGTATGCTATAACCTCTAGTTTATTGGTCAAACGTACTTTGGCAACTTTGCGAAGCGCAGAATTTGGCTTTTTCGGTGTAGTTGTATACACACGAGTGCAAATACCACGCTTTTGTGGACAGCTATTCAAGCCAGCAGATTTACTCTTGTTGGTTATCTTGATTCGGCCTTTGCGTACGAGCTGATTAATCGTTGGCATGAGAACTTTACAGTTTGTTGATAGTCAGTTGTTTTCGATAATATTAGACACCCCCGTCCGGTTTTTGGGGAGGGCAAAGGTACAAAATCTTCAATATAAACAACATGTCATGAAAATTATTTTTCTTGAAACCCCACTATTTCCAAAGGTTTCGACGAATTTGGAATAAAACCGGACGAAAACAGAAACTAATTTTTCTTAAAACCAACTATTTGAGCCTTTTAAGGTTGAAATTGAGGTTTCAGAATACTGACTTTCTAGACTATCTTTGTTTTATGCCTTCAAAAATTTTGGCCACGAACTATCACCTTCCAAAAAAAATCTATTCAAATCAGGATTTTTTTGAAGAATTCCCTGATTCAATTGGAAAAAGTCTGGAAAAAACTGGAGTACTTCAAAGATCTATTGCTGAAAAAGGTGAGGTTTCTTCTGATTTTGCATTAGCAGCTGCAGAAAAATTAATCGAAGAAAACAAAATTGATAAAAGCACAATTGACCTTCTCGTATATTGCTCTTACGATCACGATTATTATACTCCTTCCACGGCTTGTGTTATTCATGGGAAATTAGATTTACCAAAATCCTGTGCAGCTTTTGATCTTGGATTGGGTTGCAGTGGTTATGTATATAGTCTAGCCGTAATTAATGGTTTAATGGAAACAACAGGAATGCGAAATGCACTCTTATTAACTTCTTCTTCCTTGACACGATTTTTTCACATGGACGACAAACCAGATAAATTTATTTTCGGAGATGCTGGATCGGCCTCATTGATTTCCAACCATCCTTCAGGAGGCATTGGTCCATTTGTATTTGGAACTGATGGGAAAGGTTATGATAAAATAATTGTCAAAGATGGATTTATGCGTGCCCCTATTTCTGAGACTTCATTCGTAGATGAAAAAGATGAATTTGGGAATCATTCAAATCCAGCTTCATTTAAAATGGATGGCGTTTCTGTTTTTCTTTTTTCTGTTCGTGTTGTACCTCCTATGATTCGGGAATTATTGGAAAAAGCTTCTATGAGCATAGACGATATTGATCTTTTTATATTTCATCAACCAAATGTTTATTTGAACGAAACACTTCGTAAAAAAATAGGAATTCCAGTAGAGAAGTTTGTGCATTGTATGGACCTATTCGGAAATACTGTTCAGGCTACGATTCCAATTGCAATTAATGAGTCTATAAAGAATGGAAGATTAAAACCTGGAATGAAGGTAGTTTTAGCTGGATTTGGAGTTGGTCTTTCCTGGGCTGGTACAATTGCAAAATTCTGAAAGTATACACTCCTAGAAATTGTTACATTTGAAATAATCGAACAAACATTATTTCTTCGAATTAATAAAATGGAAGACATCACTTTATTTATTAGCAAAATTGAAGGCGAAATAGATGGGATTGTTCCCGGAAGTTTAAAGCCAGAAACTCATTTTAGAGAAATTCCAGAATGGAGTTCAATGCACGCATTGGTTCTTATGGCATTATCCGAAACCGAATACGATGTAACGCTTACTGGTGAAGATTTAAGAAAATGCGGTACAGTGCAGGAGATTTACAACCTAATTTCGAGTCGTACCTGAGATGGCAATTTTTTCTGTTAACGGTTCAAGAATTTGCGGAATTGCTGCAGCAGTTCCTAAAGAGAAAGAGCATAATCTCGATTACGAACGTTTAACGGAGGCAGAAAAAAAATTATTAATCAAAACAATTGGCATTTCAACACGTCATATTGCTCCACCTGGAATTACAACTGCTGATCTTTGTCAACAGGCAGCAGAAAAACTTATTGACACATTAAAGTGGGACAAAAATGAAATTGATTTATTGATTTTTGTTTCGCAGTCACCAGATCATTTTCTTCCTGCCTCTGCTGTTATTCTTCAACATAAACTCGGTCTTCCTAAAACTACAGCGGCATTGGATATCATGTTAGGTTGCAGTGGTTATGTTTATGGACTTTCTGTTATTTCCTCTCTTCTTTCTACAGGTGGATTTAAAAAAGCGATTCTACTTGCAGGAGACATTTCAACACATGGAATTACAAGAACCGATAAAAGTACTTGGCCGCTTTTCGGTGATGCTGGCACTGCAACTGCCATCGAATTTAATTCTACTTCTAAAACTTTTTTCAATTTACAGAGTGATGGAAGTGGGGCTAACGCTATAATCATACCAGATGGAGGATTAAGAAATCCTATCAGTGAAAAAACATTTGTGAATGAAGAAGCAGAAAAAGGAATTATACGACATCGCAGAAATTTGTGGTTAAATGGGCTTGATGTTTTTAACTTTTCGGTTAGAGAAGCGCCTGTTAACATTCGTACGTTGATGGAATATGCTGAAGTTCCCGAGGAACAAATAGATTATTTTATTTTCCATCAGGCGAATTTATTGATGAATGAAACCATTCGTAAAAAACTAAAACTTCCTGTTGAAAAAGTTCCATATTCATTAGGAGCATTTGGAAATACGAGTTCCGCTTCCATTCCACTCACCATTGTTTCTCAATTAAACCAAATGACTTTGACGCCAAAGAAATTACTTCTTTCCGGATTCGGAGTTGGTCTATCTTGGGCTTCTGCTATCCTTGATACAGAAAAAATTATTTGTCCTGAGGTGTTGTATATTTAACAAAGCATATTCATGAGCATCACTCCATTTCATTTAGAAAATAAAACAATACTTGTAACAGGGGCGTCCTCGGGTATTGGAAGGCAGGTTGCAATCAGTGCCAGTGAAATGGGAGCAACTCTTATTTTGAATGGAAGGAATGAAGTAGAATTAAAAAATACTTTAAGTCAATTAAAAGGAAATGGTCACAAGATTTTCATTGCCGATTTATTAAAACAAGAAGAACGAGACGAACTTACGAGGACAATTCCTAGTCTTGATGGCATGGTGCATTGCGCCGGAATTGTAAAACCTTTTCCAATAAAATTTCTTGATCAGCAAAAGTTGGAAGAGACAATGAAGTTGAATTACGAGTCGCCTGTACTAATGACTTCGGGTTTTCTTAAGCAGAAAAAAATAAATAAAGATGCTTCATTGATTTTTCTTTCATCTGTTTCAGGTCAGCATCCACATAAGGGAGGAGCCACCTATGCAGGATCAAAAGCCGCATTGGAATCCTTTGTAAAAGTGCTTGCTTTGGAATTATATGTGCAAGGCATTCGCGCAAATTGTATTTCTCCCGGAATGGTAAAAACTGCAATGTATGATCAGGCAGAAATAGAAATGTCAAAAGAAGATATGGATAAACATGTTTCGAAATATCCATTAGGAGTTGGATTGCCAACCGATGTTGCTCATACTGCAATTTTTCTTCTTTCACCGGCAGCAAGATGGATTACAGGAATTAATATTACTTTGGACGGTGGCTTACTACTCATTGGATAAATTATGAAACCAGAACTTTTATCTATTGTAATTCCAGTTTATAACAGCGCAGAAATGCTGGATGAACTTCATGCACTAATTCAAAGCACACTAAATAAGGAGCAACAAAAATTCGAATTGATGCTCATTGATGATGGAAGCAAGGATAATAGTTGGGAAAAAATAGAAGCATTAAAAATAAAATTTCCGGATCATATTCGTGGAATTCGACTTTCAAAAAATTTCGGGCAGCATAACGCAATTTTGTGCGGATTCAGTTTTGCAACTGGTGATGTTATTCTTACAATGGATGATGATTTACAACATCCACCTGCGGAAATTTCGAAACTGCTTGCTTCCTACAATGAAACTGGAGCAGATGTTGTTTATGGAATCTACAACTCCAAAAAACACAGCGTCGTCAGAAATGCGGGCACATCCGTTTTAAAAACAGGCACAAAAGTATTTGTAGGAGATGATGGAGTAGGGAGTTCATTTCGTTTGATGAAAAAGAATATTGTAGACAAAGTAATTTTGCATAAGCATCAATCCCATATTTTCATTGACGAGATTTTACATTGGTATACTTCAAAATTTTCTTTTGTTGCTGTAGAGCATCAGCCTCGCAAATCGGGTAAGTCGGGATTTACGATGAAAAGATTAATTATCATGTATTTTGACATTGTGATTAATTACACAGCACTTCCACTTAAATTAATGACTTGGATTGGATTATTTTCATCCATAACAACTTTTATTCTTGCAGGACGTTTTATGTATCGTCGTTATATCCTTCATGTACCTCCAGGATTTACTGCATTGATTGTAACTGTTCTTTTTTCAACCAGCCTGCTTATGTTTTGTATGGGAATTATCGGGCAATATCTTTATAAAATTTATCACTTGCAGAGTCGACGTCCGCCCTACTCTATCGACACTATTTTATAATATGAATTATGCATTTCCGCTATTAAAATTATTGATGAAATGATTATAAGTGGATTCGGCATAAAATTAATTCGACTTCGTCATGAGCATATTGAATTTGTTCGTGAGAAAAGGAATTCCGAAAAAATTAATCAGTACATGGAATTCAGAGATGAGATTACTACTGAAATGCAGGAGAAGTGGTTTCAATCAATCAATAATAAATTCAACAATTATTTTATTATTGAATTTCAAGGCGAACAAATCGGAATGATTTATGGGTCTTCTGTAAATTGGGAATTGAAAGAAACTGCTAATGGTGGAATTTTTATTTGGGATGGAAAGTGGTTAGAAACAAAAGCTCCGCTGGCTGCTTCACTTATGCTAACAGAACTTTCTTTTTTACTCGACTTGAAAAAAACTTTTATAAAAGTTTTAAAAGACAATCCCCGAGCAATCGCATTCAACAAAAATTTAGGCTATTCCCTTTTACCAGGTCAAGAATCAAAATACAATCAGCAATATGTCCTGACAGAAGAAAGTTATTTTGAAAAGGCAGGAAAATTTAGACAGCCCTATGTTCTTGAATACACTGATGTTTTTCAGGTTTTGATTGAGTATCCAGAAGATGAATCGGAAGCAAATATCATTGCTATTCACAACCAGATGAACCCTCAACAAAAAAAACGATTTAATCTTATCTACGCATGATTGAATCATTTGAAAAAGGTTCGACTCTTTCTTTCAAACCTTGGTATTCTTACAAAGGAGGAGAATTCACTGGAGATTTACCGGCATTTTTCCCTACAGATGAATGGAAATGGATTTTGGAAAGTGAGGCAAAGTTTTCTGTAATAAAAAGCGAGATTGAAAAACTACTCAGTTCCAAAAATAATATATTAGAACCTTACTTTAATGCTTCATTAGTTAGTGAAAAAGGAAAATGGGAAGTGGTAAACTTTTATTTCTGGGGAAAAGAAGAAAAAAATAATTGTGATGCATGTCCAGAACTGAATCGATTTCTAAAAACAATTCCTGGAATGCTAAGTGCAGGTATCAGCCGACTTGCACCACAAACTTCTATTCATCCTCATTTCGGCGATACTAACATGATTGCCCGTTGTCATTTGGGATTAAGTATTCCAACAGGACTTCCTTCTTGTGGTATTAAAGTAAAAGATGAAACACGAGCATGGGAAAACGGAAAATGGTTAGTGTTTTGCGATGCCCATCAACATTCGGCATGGAATCAAACAGATCAGTTTAGATATATTCTGATTGTTGATGTAGTACTTCCTCGATTTGTAAATGAGAAAAAAAACATTGCTGCAAATGTTCAATCTTTGCTGGCGCTTCAAAAAAAGTTGGATAAAAATCCCTGGATGAAAAAATTACCAGGTCCATTTTTGGGTGTGATGCGTCAATGGTTCAAATACATCCGCAAAACTTAATTTATTCTTCGTCGTCCTTGAAATTTATTTTGGGAATCAGCCATTCTGCATAAGCCTGATTTACTTCTGGAGGATTCAACTTTTTTCGTTTGCCTGATTTCGCAAAATCTCTCCTCATCATTAACGGATAATTAAAAGTTGGATTCATCAACCATTTAAAATGACGTTTGAAAAATGAAAGGTTTGCCCCTGGGAATTTTGCAATATCAATATTGGGTTCCAACTTTTTTAATAAGAAATTTAATTCCTGATAATTATATTTTAGAAATTCATTAGAGCCCCACTTCTTTATCAGTTCAACACCGACATGAAAAGTAAGATGCCGTTCCGTCAGCAAAAGTGGATTTTCAGCAAATGTGAATAGATTATAAAAAATATCATTCCCAGCAGGAGGAATTCCGATACAAACATTTGAAGGAATGAATTTAGAAAAAAGCGATTTTTTAAAAATAAAACAATCGTAGCCCGTATGCATATAACCCGCATGCGCTTGCATCACAGCTAATGGCGCAGTCATCAATTTTTTAGGAATCACTCTCCTATTTATCACAATCGCATCATGACCTTTTTGAATATACCAATCCGCTACCTCATAAAAATCAGGCATTAAAGCAATATCCGTATTTGTAAAAATTATGTATTCTCCAGACGATTGCTCAACACCTTTTGCAAGAATATCATAAATCAGCGGAAGATTTCTTGGTACAGAAAAATGATGAACATCAGTAACAGAACGTTCCAAGTTTACTTTCTTATCCAATTCATTATTTAAAACTTCAAAAGCTTGTGGAAATGCCACGCCAATTAATTCAACGTTGCCTTTATCAATAAAATTTTTTCTGCTTTTATGAATGGATTCCAGAGTAATTTTCTGAGCAGAATACAATTCAGCATTTTCCTTTTCAGAAACAGGATTTATAATATGTGAAAAGGATGTTTTCATTTCGTTTCATCAAAATTACGAGAATAAACAGAAAAGCTGCCAAGGCCACCCACTTCCTCGCGAACAATCTTTCGTCCGTCAAAAAGTTTTTTCATGTCGATTCTAAACATCGTAGGATAATGAAATAAAGGATTCATCAACCAACGATAATGGCGTTTAAAAAAGGGCAAATGATAACCTGGAAATTTAGAAACATCAAATTGCTTGCGATTTTCATTCAGAAAAGAAATAATTTCCTGATGTTGAAAATTCACTTCTTCCTTCGAAGACCATTCTTTTATTATTTCCATTCCGATGTGAAAGGTCAATTTTTCATTATATAAAACCTTGCACAAATCTGCTTTCAAAAACAAATTGTGCGCAAACATAAATCCGATCCCGGGAATTCCGACCGCTACGTTTTTAAGATCCAATTTCGGAAGTATTGTTTTTTTGAATACAAAACAATCATAACCAGGATGGGGTAATCCATTTTCGCGCACCATTTCCTCTATATTTTTATCTATAAAAGAAGTAGGCAATCGTCTCCGGTTTACAATTAATGCATCTGCCCCCGACTGATTAATGAGTTGAGCAATCGCTGTGTAAAAATTTGGATAAGGAGAAATGTCAGTGTTGGAATAGATATAATAATCAGCTTCGAAATTTTTGAGTCGTTGGATGATATCAGCAAGGATTGGGAGCTTCTTCTTCCCAATAATTTTTGAGACTTCGTTAATAGATCTAGGAAGGTTTTCTGTTGCAATAAATCCTTCAGGTACAAACTTCAAATCTTCTTCAAATTGAGCACTCACAAATGTGACCTGCTCAGGATCATATTCCTTTGCCGCTCGACGCATACATTCTATGGTAATAGCCTGTATCTTCGCTTCAGTTGCAGAAGTTCCGGGATTAAACGGATTAATTATATGCGCAAATTTCAATTTCACCGTTAAAAATACGCTTTTCGGTTAAATTTGTTAGAAAGGCAGAAGAATCATGATCATAGTTAGTTCGGGATTTCCAAAATCGGCCAGTACCCTCCTTTTTCTGTACACAGAAGAAATTCTCCGACAATCGGGTATACGTTCTGCACAAACTAATTTTCGCAAAAAATATCCTGAAGGATTTATCAATCGATTTGGGTTCCTAAATACAAGCTATTTACTTTTTCTGAATTTATTTTCGGGAAGTGTTGTAGTAAAAACACATTCAGGGCCAGATTTTTTTCTTAGGATGCTTATCAGAATGAAAATTGCAAAGGTTTACTATTCTGTTCGTGATCCAAGAGATGTAATTTTATCTGCATTAGATCATAGTAGTAAGGCCAGAACGAAAGGTGCACAAACTCCAGCGGATAAATCATTTGCCATTTACATGACCAAAGAAGATTTATATACCCCATTAAAAATGCATTTCTCGAGATATCTTGCATGGAATGCATTTGGTGCTTATTTGGAAGTACGTTATGAAAACTTGCTTACAAATCCCGAAAATGAATTAAAGAAAGTGTTGCAATTTTTAGGTTTGAATCAATTCGAAAAATTATTGCCTGAAATTGTAGATTCATTTGCAAGAAAGAAATCAGAAACTAAAAATTTTAATAAAGGAGAACTTTCACGTTTTGAAAAAGAATTTTCCTCAGATGAAATCATTCAAATTGAAAATGAAATTAATTTTATGATTAGCGGAATGGGTTATCAGCTTAAATCAACTAAATAAATGGCTAAAGGCTTGAGATATTATGTTGCAATGGAGAAACGAAAACGTTTTCTTTCCAATGCGGGCATTACTCAGCATGATTATTTCATCGCCTCTTTTCCAAAATCAGGGAACACTTGGCTTCGTTATTTATTGGCCAACGCCTTATCACCTGATTCTGAAATTTCGCCTTCTTCCCTTTCAAAACTTATGCCGTCCATTTATGACGACAATTTTGTTTTGGAAAACTCAACTTCTCCACGTTATATTAAAACACACGAAACTTTTTTTCCGTTGTATCCAAAAACAATTTATATCTGTAGAGATTATCGTGATATTGTTGTTTCCTCCTATTTCTATTTGAAAAATAAAAATTTGATTCGCAATTCCATTTCGGATTTTATTCATGGCGACCAAATAAATGCTTTTGGTCCTTGGGAATGGCATGTTCAAATGGCCCTCGATTGGAAAGAAAAGCATCCAGATAAAATATTGTTTATTAAATACGAGGATCTTTTAGCGAATTCTGAAAATGAATTAGAAAAGATTCTTTCCTTTTGCCATATTGATTCAAAGAAAAATTCAAAAGCAATTCTCGACGCAGCCTCTTTCAGTAATCTCAGAAAAAAGGAGGAAATAACTTCAGCCACCAAGGATGAACATTTTTTCAGAAAAGGAATCAGTGGCGATTGGAAAAATCACTTAAGTAAGGAAGACTTAAATTATCTATTGCAAGGCGAAAAAACGAAGCAACTCTTTCTGAAACTTGGTTATACTGTATAATCTTTAAATGAATCAAACAACAACGCATACAAGCTCAACAAATAAATGGCAAACGCTGTTTAGCATGTCTGTAGTTTTGACCCTTGTTGTAATTGTCATTCATCTATTTCGAATTGAATATCTATCCGGCTTCGATCGCTATTTCCCTTTTATTGCTGGCGCAATTATCGTTCACAATATTATTCCATTCAACCTTAGGAAATATGCATTTTCATTTTGGACGTTACTCATACTTTCACTAACGGCAGGCCCGTTATTAGCAGTAGGGGCATTTCTTATTATTCTCGTTGCAGTATCAATTACTTATTTATCAACTAAAATCAAAAGAAATTGTGTCGCTGCCTTTTTGTTTCTCCTTTTAATTGTTGCTCGATTATATTTCCGTAACAATGGATTTGCTAGTACAGCCATAGCCTTAGGTGGGTTAATGATTATGCTACGATTCATTTTCCTCTTGTACGAAATCTCATTCTTTAAAATAAAACCAGATTTCTTCATGCGCCTGAATTATCTATTCATGCTACCGAATATTTTCTTTCCGCTATTTCCCATTGTAGATCCTGTGATTTTTTTCAAACACAAAGAAGAAGATTTACGCGAGTCAATTGAAAATGGTAAGACATGGATGTTGCGTGGAATTCTTCATTTGTTACTTTATCGATTTGTTTATCTCTATTTCGCACCATCTATTTACGAGTTGAAATCTTGGTATGAATTATTGAGTTTTTTGCTTTCTGGCTATGCACTTATTTTAAGATTATCAGGAATATTTTGTCTTTCTGCAGGAGTTTTGTCCTTCTTGGGTTACAAACTTCCACCAGTATTTGAAAACTTCTTTCTTGTAAAAAACTTTCGAGATTTATGGAGACGCATTAATTTATATTGGCGACATTTTATGTGGCGCGTTTTTTATTATCCATTATTATTTAAATTAAAAAAATGGCCACAAAAACAAGCTGTATTGTTTACAGTATTAGTAATGTTTTTTGTGACCTGGTTATTGCATGGATGGCAATGGTATTGGGTAAAAGGATATTTTCCATTACTCGCCAATGACATTTTATATTGGACGCTTTTCGGAATCATTCTTGCTTATGTTTCTATAAGAGCCTTTAGTCAATCTAAAAATAAAATGCCTGATCACCCTTTCTTTTCCGGAATCGGAATTGTTGGGATGTTTTTTGCGATGAGTTTTTTATGGTCATTATGGACTTCCTCTTCGTTAACGGAATGGGTTTATATACTTAACAAATTTGCAAAACTCAATTTAAAAGAAATAAGTTATTTAGCATTAACCATCATTGGCCTTTTTCTTGGAGGTGGCATAATTTCTTTTCTTTCATCAAAAACCAAATTGTTTGAATTTTTTCTGATATCACCTGCTGGAATAAGTCGTCTTGCCATTTTAATGATTTTAATTTGCGTTGGATCCTATTATCATTATGGCAATCATTTATATTCATTGCCTCTATCCAAAATGGTTGAGCCACAATTAAACCTTACTGATCGAATGATTGTTGAAAGAGGTTATTATGAACAGCTATTGACGGCACCGAAAATGAGTCAGGAAATTCAACCCTTATTCAAAAAAGCTGAAGTAAATGATTTTGAAAATCTTGCTTATAAAAATCAAAAAGGATTATTGCCTAGAATTCTGACGCCTGATTTTCATACAACATTTAAGGGAAAGTCTTTTACTACAAACAGTTTTGGAATGAGAGATAAAGAATATTCACTCATCAAAACAAATGGAGTTTACAGAATATGTCTGCTGGGCGGATCTTATGAAATGGGTTCAGGTGTAGCGGATGGAGAAACGTATGAACAAATCGTTGAAGATTCGCTTAATAAAATAAAAATTCCCAGTGAGCTATTTAATATGGGCGTAGGAGGTTATCATGTTTTTCAAATTGCAAAAATTATTCCTTCTATTATTCAATATCATCCTGAAGCTGCCATTTATGTTTGTCATTCTTCGGAGAAGCAACGCATGATTAATAATTTATTAGGACTAGTTTCAGCAGGTAAGGACCTTGAATTCTCCTATTTAAAATCCATTGTTGGAAAATCAGGAATTGTTCCAGGGAAAATGTGTAATGTAGAAATGTACGATCGCCTTACCGTTTATGCTGATAGTCTTTTGAAATTCGCTTATCATGAAATAGCTTCTGTTTGTCTCAAAAACAACATCCGACCTGTTTGGGTATATTTCCCTGCTATCGGCGATTTACGAGAGGATAGCGAAATGGAAACAGCTTTGCGAATTGCAAAAAGTGAAGGTTTCGAAATTATAAAGTTAGATATTATTTTTGCGGGACGCGATGTGCATAGCATTACTGTTTCTGATGAAGATACCCATCCAAATGCAAAGGGGCATCAGATTATTGCGAATGCTTTATTCCCTTTTCTTCGTAAAATGATTGTTGATTCAAATTCCATTTTATATCTTCCACAAAATAAATAAGCCAAAAATCAATATTATGAGTCAAGACGAAATCAGGCAAACAGTTCGAGCATTTTTAATTGATAATATTTATGCCGGAATTGAAAATGCAGAATTAAAAGACGAAAGTCCATTAATCTCTACACGTATTATCGATTCTATTGTTGCTCTAAAACTAGTGAGTTACCTTGAAGAAAAATTCAATGTAGAATTTGAAGCGCATGAAGTTGATCAGGATAATCTTGACACGATAAATAAAATAGTCAGTTTTGTGCAATCCAAAATGAAGTGAGTTCACGTCTACAACATCTATTTTTTGATTCCGCAAAAAAAGACGGATCACATATTGCGCTTGCATTAGCCTCAGGTGAACAAATAACTTATGAAGCACTTTCAGAACTTGTCAATGACTTCCTAAAATATTTCAAAGCGAATGGAATTGTAAAAGGAAGTCGGATTGCAATTATGGCTCCTAAATCAATTTCAACTGTTGCTATTTTCTTAGCAACTTTAGAATGCGGAGCCGCTTATATTCCAATTGACATTGAAACACCAAAAGAAAGACTCAATCAAATTCTTCAGAATCTCGATCCTCATGCATTTATTGCTTACACTTCTGATTTTCCTTCTGAAATTCTATGTCAGCAACTTTTTTTGACGAAAGCACTAAATGAATCCCTTTCAATAACTTTTTTACCTGGCGAAAATCATTCGGAAGATTTAGCTTTTATACTTTATACTTCCGGTTCAACCGGGCCTCCAAAAGGCGTTTGTATTACACATGAAAATGCACTTGCTTTCACAGATTGGAGTCTCGCAACTTTTTCCATAAGCAACAAAGATCGATTTAGCTCTATCGCTCCATTCCATTTTGATCTTTCTGTCTTTGATCTTTATGTTTGTTTTGCTTGTGGAGGCACCTTGTTTCTTGTAGATGAACGAACCACAAAAAATCCTCGTTTATTAGCAGAGCAGCTTTCAAAACAAAACATTTCAATTATTTATACCACGCCAAGTTTATTAAGTCTATTATTGAATTTCGGTAAAATTGAAAAAAATAATTTTTCCTCTTTACGGATGACACTTTTCGCAGGAGAAATTTTCCCTGTTCAACATTTGCATGCACTGATGAAGCAATGGTCTCATGTTTCATTTTACAATTTATATGGGCCAACAGAAACTAATGTTTGTACTTGGTTTGAGATTCCTAAGCCAATTGATGAGCAAAGAACAGAACCTTATCCTATTGGCAAAGTTTGTGGCCAACTGGAAGCGAAAGTTTCAGAAGAAGGAGAATTATTAATTGCTGGTCCAAATGTTACCATTGGGTATTGGAAACGTCCTGATCTCGATTTGAAGATTTTTTGGGAGTTAGATGGAAAAACTTATTACAGGACTGGAGACCATGTTGAATCGATTCATAAAAATGAATATACCTATACTGGTCGTATGGATCGAATGATTAAAAAACGTGGGTACCGAATTGAACCAGAAGAAGTCGAAGCAGTTTTAATGCAACATCCCGATGTGATGGAAGCAGCCATAATTTCTGATCGCGATCAAGATGACTTTACAATTCTTATTGGATTTCTTTCGTTACGGCCAAAAGCAGAAATTTCTGTAATAGCTATTAAAGAACATTGTTTAAGTTTTCTACCCTCCTATATGATTCCGGATCAAATCTATTTCATTGATTCACTTCCAAAAACATCTAGCGGCAAAATTGATTTGAAAAAGTTGGGACAATAAAAAACTAATCTTTTTTTGCACCGAAGTACACTTCTAGATGCAAAAAAGATTCTCCTTTACCACCATTTTCATGCAGACGCACTACTAAAGTCTTTCCTTTATCCATTTCCCATTCTGCATTATAATAAATATTGTCATAGAAAAATGCATTTGGAATTTTCTTGATTTCAGTATAATTATCTGTAGGGGGTTCCTGTAGTAAAGTTGGATCACCATAAGATCGTTTTTCTTCCGCAACAAACATTTTTGCTTTTTTCAAAAATGCTGGATACATCTCTTTATTTGTTCCACCATAAGCATCCCCACCATAACTATCATAAGAATATCCAGCCAAAATATTTTCAATAAACCAAAAATGCCATTCAGCACTTTTGCCACCAAGAGAATCTTTCATCATCCAACATTCCGGAAAATCTTTGACTTGAGAAGCAAGCGCAGGCATTAGGGCACGAAATTGTAATTTATTAATTCCAATTTCAAATTCAATACGGAGTTTTGTCCATTTCCCTTCTGCAAATATTTCTAGAACATAATTAACTCCCTTTTTCTTCTTTTCCTTCGTATCTGTTACTGGGGCATTAATCACATTATCAACTACAAAATCTTGGTGAACAATAATGCTGATGTTGGCATCAGGTCGTTTCCAATTTGCAACAAAACAATTTCCTGTACCCTTTATTCGTGGATTTACATAACCGTGCACAGTAGGCACACCAAAAATATCTGTATAATGACCCGTCAATTCTTCAGCAGCCCGAATGAGTCTTAAAAACTCAACACTATCTGCTTTTGGAAAGACTTCATTTGGACCCAAAGCCGGCACAGATCTGAATCCATATTTATTTACGGAGTCCTTGACAGCAACATAACGTGACTCACCAATGATTCCAAGAAGAGTATCGGTTCTATAAATAACGGAGGTCATAGAAATCAAATCTTCTGTTGCAGTAGGGAAATTCTTATGAAATTCAGTCTGCTTCATACCGGGCTGAAGTTTGTCAAGCTGCCCAAGCAATGAAAATGGAAGCAAAAAAATGAGGGAAAGGAAATAATTCTTCATCTCGTTAATAAATCTATACTTGAATTTACTAATAAATCCCGACAAGGAATTACCTTAGAGCGGCAAGATTCATTAGTCTACTACAAATATGCATTTTAATTTCAGTGAAAAAGAGCTTGAATTACGAAAAGCTGCAATAACTACAGGAAAACTCTGTTCCCAACTTTCATTTGAGGAATCATGGAAACTGAGCGCAACACAAGGTCTTATTGCAAGTAACATACCAATTGAGTTTGGCGGACCCGGCCTAAATTCGCTGGAAACAGCAATTTCGATTGAAGGATTTTCGGAAGGCTGCAGAAATGGAGGTTTTGTTTTTTCTTTGGCCGCTCATTTATTAGCAGGCGTTATTCCATTGGTAAAACATGGAAACATAGCACTTAAAAATAAAATTTTACCTCAAATTGTAGATGGAAATTATATACTAGCAAATGCTATGACCGAAACAGTTTCGGGTAGTAATGCTTTTGCTATGAAGACAACTGCAATTCTGCAGGGAGATTATTTTGTACTAAACGGTTCAAAAACATTCTGTACAAATGCTCCAATTGCCAATGGAATTCTTGTTTATGCCTTAACTGATATTTCAAAAGGATTCTTTGGTGGAATCACTTGCTTTCTACTTGAAAAAGGAAAACATCATTTTGAATGTGGGAAGTCAATTCTTAAAAACGGATTACAAGAATCACCTTTAGCCGATCTCTTTTTTTTAGATTTGAAAGTTGAAAAAGAAAATATTGTTGGTAAAGTTGGTGGGGGCGCAATGGTTTTTTTAGAATCAATGAATTGGGAAAGAACAGTGATGTCTTCTATGCACACAGGAACTATGAAGCGAATATGTCAATTGACTCGTGAATACGTAAAAGCAAGAAGTCACGGAGAAGGATTTATTGAAAAACATCAGGGGGTTCAATTTCGTTTAGCAGAAATGTATTTGCAAACTGAAATTTGTAGTTTACAAGCATTTCGTGCTGCTAAGATGATCGACAATAAAGAAGATGCTACGGTTGCGGCGGCACAGGCAAAAATTTATAGTAGTGAAGCCTTAAATGCCGTTGCGAAAGAAGCGCTAGTGTTGCATGGTGCCAATGGTTTTACCAAAGAATTTGGTTTAGGAGAAATATTAGCCGATGCTCAAGCTGCACTAATTTATTCTGGTCCAAACGATGTACTAAGAAATCTAATTGCATCTAGAATTTAGTTTTGATCAAAAGTTGAATTCTATTTATTTAAAATAAAAATATTTTATAAATTATCAACGGTAAAACACGAAGTCAAATGTCAAATCAATTATACGATTTCATTATTATTGGTGGTGGCCCAACAGGTTCTTCATCAGCAATTTATTTAAGAAGAAAAGGATATTCAGTTTTGGTGTTGGAGCGCGAAAAATTTCCGCGTCAGCATGTTGGTGAATCGCTTTTACCTTTTTGTTATCCTCTTTTTCAGGAATTAGGTGTCTTAGATGAAATGAAAAAACGTTTTGTAAGGAAACCTGGAGTTCGATTTACAAATCATGATGGCAAATCGAGTT
Organism: Bacteroidia bacterium; assembly: GCA_038237845.1. GTDB lineage: Bacteria > Bacteroidota > Bacteroidia > Palsa-965 > Palsa-965. The sequence goes on along the minus strand of JBBRYH010000004.1, from coordinate 21,016 downwards.
CTACTTGGTGTTTCAGAAATGTTATTGAAGATGAATCCTATTTATCATTTCATGTTGTTCGCGCTGATTTTGACAAAATGTTTCTGGACCATGCGCGAATGGAAGGTGCAGAAGTTAAGGAGCTTTCGAAAGTAGAATCTGCAAATTTGGATCGACAGGATGGCATTGTTGAAGTAGATGTTTTAGAGGGAGATGGTAATTCTGCTAAATATTTTGGAAAATTTCTCATCGATGCAAGTGGACAAGATACTTTTCTAGCAAAACGTTCTGGGGATAAAAAAATTTACAAAGAATTAGATAGAATTGCATTTTTGACCCATTGGAAAGGCGCAAAATATGTACAGGGCATTGATGTTGGTTTGTTGCAGATTGCTTACTTACCAGAAAATAAAAGTGGATGGTTCGGTATTCAGCCTGTTGGAAAAGATCGAGTAAGTGTTGGATTGGTTATTAATCGAAAATATTTAAAAGAACAAAAAGAGAAACTTAAAAAAGAAGGTAAGGATGAAAACTGGCAAATGGAATTTTATTTGCAGGAAATAAAGTCATGCACATTAACTCAAGAGATTCTTGAGAATGCAAGTATTGCCCAACCTTTGATTGCCGTTTCAGACTTTTCCTATTATGCTGAAAAAACATTTTCGCATAATTTTGCAATGTTGGGAGACGCTGGAAAATTCTTGGACCCGATCTTTGCATCCGGCGTTTATTTGGGAATTAACAGTTCAAAATTATTTGCGGAATCGCTGGACGTTTTAATGAAGGAAGGAAAAGAAAAAGGAATGTTGGCCATGCAAAAGAACAAGACGCATATTGACGGAGCTTATAACCTTGTGGAGAAATTCGTAAATATATTTTATGATCCAAAGTCATTTAATTTATCAACCGTAAGTTCAACAGCAGATTCTAGCTATAAAGGTTACGAAACTGCTTTTTCGTTGGTTCACTATTTATTAGCAGGTGACTTTTTCAATAATTACGAAAAGTACAGTCAGTTTTTAGATATGCTTCAAGATCCCAAACAATTTGCAAGATGGAAACATCTAGTTGTTGACCGTCCAAATCTTCATGAAAAAACTTGTGCTGGTAATTGGGATTTGGTTTTTGGGGAATTAGATGATGCACTTATTAATTCGACTTCTGTAAATGGAAACCGTAATTAAAAGTGATGAATTGGATCATAAGAAAGTCAAAAAACATTTCATTTACCAGCACTTTAAACCATAAAAGGTCTGTAACTCAAAGAATGCTTCTGTTTATGTCTTAAAACCGACGACAAATTAATGTATGTCGATGATCCAGAAATTTCTATTGGGAAATAAAAAGAGGCCATTTCTATAATAGAAATAGCCTCTTAGAATGAAAATAAAATTAGTTTTTTACAAGCTCTGTTGAATAAACGCCATTTTTTCCCGTAACTGTTACAGAATAAATCCCTGCTGTGAAAGCTGAGATGTCTATTAAATTATTCATTCCAACTTCATTGCTTTCAAATACAACTTTTCCAGTCACATCAAATATTTGAATTTCCATCGGATCGTTGTTTGTACGTTTAACATGAATATTTACCATTCCTGTTGACGGATTTGGATAAGCTGAAACAGAAGCAGCTTCATTGTTAATTTCATTTGCACTGCTAAGTCCGGCAATATCATAAGAATAAAGAAGATTGCTTGGAGTAGCCTGAAGTACACCAATAAGCGTAAGTGGAGTTGGAATAATAAAAATTCCTCCCGCAAGATCACCACCAACACCAATATCTGAAGTCACATTATGAATAACTGCGGTTTGCATTCCAGATGCAACATTAACCTGAATTAAATCAGCCAAGTTGCTTGGGCTTTGTGTCTGGTGCGCTGCCCATAAAAACGGTCCATTTGGAGAAACATTATCAAGTGCAAGTCCGTATGTTGCTGTTAAAAGATGACTAGTAGCCAATACACTAGATTGAATTACTCCTGACATATTTACCAATGAAAAATCGGTAGCATATGTTCCAACCCAAAAGCCTGGAAGAGAAGCATCATAAGTACAATAACGAACATTCGGAACTCCGCTCACTGCAATGGTGCTTACTAAAGTTCTGGTTACTGGATCGATTTTAAAAATCGATGCTGTATTTGCGCCAGCATAAATATAGGTTCCATCAGTTGTCATAGAACGAACTCCTGTTACACCAGGTATAGTAAATTTTGAAATTAATGTTCCTGTAATTGAAAAATTGGCAATTGTATCATTTGCCCAACGAGAAACCCAAAATTCACTACCAAATGCAACAACACCAGCATAACCAGCGCCGGAACCACCAGCAGTAATATCATAGCTGAACAAAAGCTGCCATGGCGTTTGTGGAGTTGGAATAGGATTATTAGAATTAAATCCCGGAGCTACTTCGGACAAATTTCCTGTAGTAGTTTGCTGTCCGAATAATATTCCAGAAGAAACAATTACAGCAGTTAAAAGGATGTATATTTTTTTCATAACAGATTTTATTTTGTATAGTGAGCTACAATAATAACCAATAACATGGTAAGAATGGCGATAAACACTGCCTTTTACACAATTAAATGGACGAATTATTAGTTTTTATCTTATTATTTATAGTTTGATAAAACTCACTAGGGCCTAACCTACACTTGTATCTGCATTTCAATTGTTTACTTTTCTTATTCAGTAATCAATAGATACCAAATGTTTATATTTAAACTATATTTTAGTGATAATCAAGAAACAAATTCCACAAATTCCATGCGTTTCAATATTTTAATGTCTGCTTTCATTTTTGCACTTATATGTACATCTTGTGGCAATGGAAAATTCCGTGCAGCCGTAAAAGAAAATGGGAAATATGGATATATTGACGAAAGTGGTGACTATGTGATCAAACCGAAATTTCAGGATGCCTGGTCTTTTATCAGAGGGAGTGCAATCGTAAAAGAAAATGGAAAATATGGAATGATTAACAAAGACGGAGAATTCATTATAAAACCAACTTACGATTCCATCATTCCTTTTAGTTCTTCGTGCATGATCGCTGCTAAAGATTCACTATTCGGATTTATTTCAACTGGTGATGGCAAAGAAATTATCAAACCTCAGTTTAGTAAAGTATTTTATTATACTAGTGAATTATGTGTTGTTCAAAAAGGAAATTCACTTGGTATTGTAAATAGCAAAGCAAAAATTGTTTGTCCGGTTATCATGCAGGATTTCAAAGAAATGATTGGTGTTGGCGCCATATGTATTCAAAATGATACGAGTGATGAAGTAACGATGCTGCTTAACCTCATTGAAGGTGGTGGTCAGACTAAAAAAGGAATCGTGAATCACAATGGTGAAATTATAATAACACCTTCTTATGACGACATATTTGATGATGTTACAAACGGCTATTATTATACATTCCTTCAAGATTCAAATGCTAATTCTGATACTGATTTAGTTAATCAAGGAACAAAACCTGTTGGCAAAGGAGAATATGGAATTGTGGATACAAGTGGAAATGTAATAGCCAAAAACATTTTTGATGAAATGCCAGTTTATGGAGGACAAATGTTTAGAATTAAACAAAACAATAAATATGGCTATGCGAATAAAAAAGGGGCGGTTGTAATAAATCCTCAATTTGATTATGCAGTAGCTTTCAACGAAGAAAAAGCCATTGTATCTGTAGGCAGTAAAGTTTCAATTATAGACCCAACCGGCAAAGTGCTCGTAGAAGATTTAGGACCTGGTTCCGGAATGTATCGTTTCTTTAATGGACTTGCACGTTGTCGTTCCTTAGATGGAAAGTATGGATTTCTTGACGCTACCGGCAAAAGAGTAATTGAACCCGATTTGGATGTTGCAGATGATTTTGAACATGGTCGCGCAATTGCAAGTATCAATGACCGATATGGATTGATAGACAAAACAGGTAAGTGGATTGTTCCTAATGAGTATGATTTTTTCTTTGATCTTGGTGAAGGATATTATCAGACAAAAACGATTGAAGGGAAAGCTGGTGTGGTTGACTCCACAGGAAAAACTATTCTTGAACCGATTTACGATGAAGTATTTCATTTACAAAAACCGTTTTTCACAGTAGAGAAAGACGGACTGAATGGATGTTACGCTTTGAATGGAAAAGAAATATTTCCACCTCAATCATCAAAAGGAATTTACTTTTTTAATGGTCGATGTACTATTGTAAAAGAAAACAAATATGGTGTCATTGATTCGACAGGGAAGATAATTGTTCCCATAAAATATGATAGCATAGGAATATATTTCAAAGGAATTGCAAGCGTCTTAGTAAGAAATAAGTTTGGCGCAGTTGATTTAAATGGAGTGGAGATAATTTCTCCTCAATTCGAGGAGCTTCACCCTTTCTTGAATGGCTTTGCAGTTTATAAAGTGAAAAATAAATTCGGCTATATAAGTATTGCAGGAAAAATTCTTACAGAAGCGAAATTTGAAGAAGCAATTGTTCTTGTGGATCCAGATAGAAGAGAATTCGAATAGGGTATTGTAATTAGACTCAAAATCTGCCGAATCCAAATAACATTTAAAAAAACACTTTTCCACAATATGTATTGTTCACTTGCAAACCCGTAAATTTGCATACGCTTCCCCTTTTCAATTTTCTTTACTCATTATTTATATTTTCTGTGGACAATTCCTATTTAGACGAACTCAACGAAGTACAGAGACAGGCCGTAGAATGCACGGAAGGTCCGGTGATGATTGTTGCCGGTGCCGGCTCTGGAAAAACCCGTGTACTTACCTATCGTGTTGCACATCTCGTTCGCAAAGGTGTTGATCCGTTTAATATCCTTTCCTTAACCTTTACGAATAAAGCTGCCCGCGAAATGAAGGATCGAATCGGAAGAATCGTTTCTAAAAGTGAAGCCAGAAATCTTTGGATGGGCACTTTTCACTCTGTGTTCGCTCGTATTTTGAGAACCGAAGCAACTCGATTAGGTTATCCTACCAATTTCACCATCTACGACACAGACGATTCAAAAAGTCTTATCAGAACTATTTTAAAAGAACAGGGCCTTGATGAAAAAATTTATAAACCTTCCTTAGTACTCGGAAGAATTTCGTCTGCAAAAAATAATTTACTTTCTGCTCAGGTTTATTTGCAAAATAAAGAAGCAATCGAAGAAGATCGAATGAGCGGAAAACCTAAAATCGGACTCGTCTACGATTTGTATCACAAACGTTGCTTCAAAGCCGGAGCAATGGACTTTGATGATTTACTTTTCAATACAAATGTTCTGCTCAGAGATTATCCGGATCTTTTAAATAAATACCAAGACAAATTTCGTTTTATAATGGTGGATGAGTATCAGGATACCAACTTCTCGCAATATGTCATTGTCAAACAACTTGCTGCAAAATTTCAGAATATTTGCGTAGTCGGAGATGATGCGCAATCTATTTATGGATTTCGCGGTGCTAATATTCAAAATATTCTAAGCTTTGAACGTGATTATCCTGATTTGAATACGTTCAAACTTGAACAGAATTATCGTAGCACCCAAAATCTTGTTCATGCTGCAAATGCGATTATCAAACACAATCGTGACCAGTTGGAAAAGAATGTATGGACTTCAAATATTGAAGGGGAACTTATTCAGATTCTTAAAGCACATACAGATAACGAAGAAGGACAAATTGTAGCAAGAAGTATTTATGATACAAAAATGGATAAGATGGCGCATAACCGCGACTTCGCTATTTTATATCGCACCAATGCACAAAGTAGATCGATGGAGGAAGCGCTTCGCAAAAAAGGAATTCAGTATAGAATTTATGGTGGGCTATCTTTTTATCAACGCAAAGAGGTCAAAGATCTCCTCGCCTATTATCGACTTGCAATTAACAAACATGATGAAGAAGCTTTCAAAAGGGTTATTAATTTCCCAGCGCGAGGAATCGGCGACACTTCGCTCGAAAAAATTCTAATTGCTGCAAGAGATAATGATATAAGTCTATTTACCGCCTGCGAAAATATTGCGGATTTAAATTTGGGTATTAATGCTGGAACAACACAACGCATTACGGACTTCGTCGTCATGATCCAAAGCTTCAGTGTTCTGCTCCCAGTTCAAAATGCATATGAATTAGGAAATCAAATTGCATCTACATCTGGTCTTTTACGAGAATTGTATTCTGATAAAACACCGGAAGGTGTGAGTCGCCATGAAAACGTTCAAGAATTATTAAATGGTCTGAAAGAATTTTCAGACAGTGAAAATATACCTGCAATCGACCTGAACGAAAACGATCCTGAATTACAAAGAATAGAAATAGAACGCAAAGCATTAATAATTGAAGAAGAAAACGGAACTGAAGCACCACTTCGCACACTTGACCAATTCATGCAGGACATTGCCCTTCTTACCGATTCCGATAAAAAAGAAAACGAAGAAGATATGGATCGTGTTTCCCTAATGACAATCCATGCAGCAAAAGGTCTTGAATTTCCCTATGTATTTATTGTTGGCGTTGAAGAAAATCTTTTCCCTAGTCCGCTCTCTTTAAATTCAAGATCTGATCTCGAAGAAGAACGTCGTTTATTTTATGTTGCACTAACAAGAGCTGAAAAAAGAGCAACGATCACCTACTCTTCATCTCGTTATCGTTGGGGAAATCTAACTTCCTGCGAGGCGAGTCGATTTATTGAAGAAATCGATCAGAAATACATCGAGCTGGCAAATAGCGCTGCAAGAGGAGATCAAGACTCATTAAATGAACCGACCTTCGGAATAAAAAAATCTTTTCCTTCAAAACATTCAGATACCCCAATAGCAAAAACGGCTACTGTACCACCAAGAAAAAATTTGGTAAAAGCAAATAATGTCACGACTGCACCATTAGACAATTCACATTTGAAAGATTTACAAGTGGGGATGACAGTGCAACATGAGCGATTTGGCAAAGGAAGAGTAGCGCAATTGGAAGGAAATTTTCCGAATACAAAAGCTACGGTGGTATTCGAAGTGACTGGCCAAAAACAATTATTGTTGAAATTTGCAAAGTTGGAAATTCTGAGTTGAGATTATTTTACCACATTCAAACTTTAGGAATCCTATAATTGGCTTGAAGAGCATTATTTATTGCACTGAATTAAATCTTTGAAATCTCAAACTTGCTAGGTTTAAAATGCTCGAGGTCTTAAACCCTCGAGGTTTTAAAACGCTCGAGGTCTTAAACCCTCTAGGTTTAACACCCTCCAGGTGTTTGCCACAAACACTTGACATTCAAAGTCCAACAAATCCCAATCGCGACCACAACCATTTACAAACGGATATAAATAATTAAAGTCCAACTAACTTTTCATGATAATATATTTTTGCGAAAAACAATTATAGTCATGAAAAACAAACCATTCTTCATTCGCGGAAATTATTATTTGATTTATAATCATAGTAATGGTGGCGAAATTATTTTCAAACGAGACGATAACTATTATTATTTTCTTAGAAAACAATACGAACACATGAGTTCAATTTGGCAGCTCATCAGCTGGTGTCTTTTGCCTGATTGCTATATTATGCTCGTTAAAATTAAAAATGACTTCCCACAAGAAATGCATTGGCTTGTGATTAACAAAATTATTTATTCGAAATTTGGTCATTTTACAAATGGATATGCCAAGGCCATAAATAAATCATATGGCCGGAGAGGAAGTATCTTTGCAAAAGGATTTAGAAGAATTTTATTGGACAACGATAACTTGAAAGGTGAAATCACTAAAATGCATTTCTTACCAATACGAAATCGTTTGGTCGAATCTCCTTTTGACTGGAAATTCTCATCTTGCAATAAAGTACATCAATATAGCAACGACCCGCAACTTATAGAAATGCTCAAGGCCTTTGGGAGTCTAGATAATTTTTTAATTGACCACCACTCAAAGAAAATAGAAAATATTGCAGCATAAAAAAAAGTCCCTCAACAAAATTGTCGAGGGACTTTTTAGAATTCGATAACTTAGTGTTCTCTCTTCTCAGGTAGTGTATACACACGACCTTGATTTACTTCTTTCAGGTAACTCATTAAGGGGGCAAAATAATCCATCATTGGTTTTGCAGTTAAATCAGAGCCGGTTTTATCTTTTAGTAATGTTCTCCAATCACCTACTCCACCAACGTTCATCATATCACCAATGAATTTTCCGATTTCTTTATTTCCGTAATAACAAGTATTTCTTGGGTCCTGATGTAGAATATTTTTTGCAATGTAATCATGAAACTGAAATTGAAGAACAGTTGCTAATGCATAATCATAATATTGTGCAGGATCATCTATAATGTGTGTTTTTGTAGCAGGGTCACAATACATTTCATTTCTGAAATAAGGAGGAATAATTCCCTGCTCACGTTTCACAATTTCCCACCATCTTTGGTTGAAATGATCAGCAGGAAGATTTTTAGCATAGAGTTCATATTCGAATTCACTCATTGTTCCTGCTTGCCAATTTAAAGCAACAATATAACGTAATGCTTCTTTTAATAATGACTGCACAGAATCTGTTTTCAAATCGGCACTTACAAATCCTTTATTAACTAGAAATGGTTTTTGCATTGCAGCCATTCCAAACATGGTTCCAAGTGCTTCATGGTACGCACGATTTGCACCTTCGCGAAGAATAAAAGGAACTTCTGGTTTGCTGTAGGAGAGATAATAATAAATATGTCCTAGTTCATGATGTGTAGTTTCATACCAATGAGCATTCGCCTCAACACTCATTAATGAACGAACATCCTGATCTAAATCCATATGCCAAGCAGAAGCGTGATTATTCTTTTTATAACCGGCATCTGGTGGAACTGGATATAAACTAGATTTTTCCCAGAATACTGTTGGTAATTTTGGGAAGCCCATACTCACATAATAATCTTCAGCAGCTTTTACAACCCACGTAGCATCGTATTTTTTGTCTTTAATAATTTTATCTAGATCAACACCTTCGACCGTAACAAGATCGCTCCAATCCTGTCCCCAACGATTCGGCAACCATTGCGCAGGTAAATAAGCAGGAACATTTTTCGAATGATATTTATTTGCAAGTTCATAACGTGCCCAAGTATGTAGTTCGCGATACAAAGGATAAATTTCATCATTAATTTGACGAAGTAATTTCATCATGGTATCTGCTTCCATTCCATAATCAGCAACCTGATAGGAAAAATAATCATGGTAGTTTAAGCCTTGTACTACACCATTACGAAGTGCGCGCAAATTTTCGAGTGGCTGGTGCAAACCTTTACCTACTTCTTTACTACATTCCCATGCTGCAAGACGTTTTACAGTATCCAACTCTGTTTCCAGAATTCCATCAATATCATTTGTAGTGACCGATTTGCCATTTAATTTATAATCAAATTCATAAAGTAATTTCCCAGCTTCATTTTCAGCAACAATCTTTTTAGAAACTAATTCTTTAACAGTTTGTGGACTTCCACCAGCGAAATATAAAATGTGTTCGAGTTGTTCAACTTGAATGGCACTGAGTTTGTCTTTTTTTGCAAGAAACTCTTGGGTCATCTTAATATTTTCAGCACTTCCTAAAAATTGAGCCAACTTATCACCATCACGATTCGCTTTATTCTCTGATGCAGTATCACCCTTCACTAGATGTGTAAGTAATGTCCATTGCCCTTCGTTTGCAGCAATATTCAATTCTCTCCATTTATTATTATAAGAAACAAGAAATGAATCCACTTTACTAACAAAAACTTTATCATCCTGTTGTGCTCCATTATTTCCACAACTACTAAAAATCAGTGTCGAAAAAAGACCAACAAAAACAAGCTTGAAAATTGATTTCATATTTATTTAATTTATTTATGGTTCAAAGTTATTAAACGAATCGATTTAAAGATTACCGTTCATCACAAGATTCTATTTCCCTCCGTGATTCAGGTATTCCTGATAATACTTCAAAGCACTTGTAGTATCGCCTAAAGCCAAGAAATTTGCTCGAATCATATAATAAGGCTTCGGATCATTGGGATTAAGTTTCAACATTTCATTGAATGCTTTTGTTGAGCGTTCGAATTGCCGACTCATTCCGCAGACATTTGCAATTTTATCAAATCCAATACTATATTTTGGATTAAGTTTTACTGCACCTTCAAATGCTTCCAATGCTGCACTCGTATCCTTCTCAACAAGTTCAGTATAACCCAAATTCATCCACGTATCGACTGTAGCACTATTTTTGTCAATGGCCGCTTTATAACAAATAATTGCGCTATCCCTTTTCTCAGCTGCACGATAAGCATCACCGAGATTTGTTAAAACAGAATTATCTAGTGCATTTATTTCCAAAACTTTTTTGGACCATTGTATTGATTCTAAATAATTTTTTCTGCGGTAAGCTACAACACCTAAATTATAACACGACTGAAAATCTTTTGAATCAATAGTTACTGCTGTTATAAATTCGTTATACGCTTCATCCAAAAATTGCTTTTTCTGAATTTCATCGGTTGCATCTGTACTATTTCCTAATAGTAATACACCATGATTGTAATGTGTTCTTGCACTTCCAGTGGCATGTTCTGCATCATTCGAATAAAGATAGGATTCGTATTCCCAATCCTGACTTCTAGAAAAACTACGAATGCTATAAATTAATAAAAGCGGCAATAGAATATAAACTGCTTGCGAATGTATTTTTTTTACTTCAAGTCCTTTTGTCAATTTTAATATCAACCAAGAAATAATAATGGCGAAACCAATCGATGGTGCGAAGGTCAATCGCTCTGCAAATGTTGTTCCGATTAAATAAAAAATATTACTGGTCAAAGCAAAACTTATAAAGTAAAATAAAATTCCAAAAACAACCACTGGTAGTGTTCTGAAATATTTCACGCAAACAAATATTGAGCCTGCAATTCCTACCAGACTAACAATTGACCAAAGAGAACCGAATCCATCTACTGGAATTTCATTAAAAGAATAATCATATGACAAAGGATATCCCACCAGCATTTTCAACCAATAACGCGCTTGCATTCCAACAGCAGTTCCTATTCTGTCTAGCGAAGAAGGACATGAAAGCAAAGCATTATTTCGATAATCATAAGTGATCATTTCAGTTGAAGCATTTCCAATTACCCAAGAATGCCAACCAATCCAAACAATTCCAATCCCGACAAAAAACAAAATAGGTTGTATTAATTGCTTAATTGTTTTCTCTCTGAATAAAATCAAACCAATAAACATTGCCGGAATAAATAATGCCGCACCTTCTTTCGATAACAAGGCTAAAAACATCCATCCCGCAGAAATTAAAATCGATTTGATCTGTCCATCTTCACTCCAACCCAATAATTTTCGGAAAGACAAAAGAAAAAATAAAACAGAAAGAAGCTCATCCGCACTTTTAATATTCGCAACTACCTCCACATGAATAGGAAGTGCAATCCAAAGCGAACAAACAAGAATTGAAAATGTAATACTTTGGTTTTCGAATAATTGTCGAAGTAAACGATAGAGTTGATAAGCCACCAACGCATACAACAATACGTTTACAAAATGAAACACATGCGGACTGTCGTGAAACAATTGCCATTCCACAGCAAACATGACCATTGAAATCGGACGAAACAAGCCCGCATTCGCATTTGCAAAATCAGGATCACCAGCCCAATAAAACGTGCTAAGAATTTTGCTGATCCCATGAAATCCATCCTGTACAAAAAGATTTTTTCTGATTACTGCAACATCATCAAGTGCATAATCAAACCCAATCGTTTGTGCATAAAGTAAAAATGCAAAGCCAAAAAACAGCCAAGCCATTTTCCGATCGTCTTGCCAGAATGGAAGTTTTACAATAGTCGCTTGTTTTACTTTTGCCACGATGTGAATTTAGGAAAATCTATCATTCCTTATAACGAACAAATACATTTATCCAAATTACTCTACTCAATCGCATAATGATGGGCTGCAATCCAAAGACAATTGCGCCAATTATAAAAAAATCCAATCCGACAGAAAGCTTGGTGTCAAAAATCAAATAGAATGAAAGCGGAATAACAAGCACAACCAGAATCGGAAAACTCACCCACAATGCTCCACTGTAAAACCCCGGCTCAATTTTAAAATCCTGTTCGCAAACCGGACATTTATCCGGCATATCAATAAACCTTTTCAGATCATACGGATTTCTTGTAATAAATAAATTCCCCTCCTGACAGCTTGGACATTTTAATCTTATAATGCTGTAAAGTTTTGTGCCTTTTTTCAAAAAGGGAATTTTCATAATTATATTCTCCTTCAAAGTGATTATGAAAATTCAAAATGTTCGAATTCTAATTCGAAACAAAGCGCACAATTCAAAATTCAGAACTCAAAATTCAAAATTAAAACTACCATCCCAAAATCCACGCAAAAACCAGCGGCACAACAATCGTTGCATCTGATTCCACAATAAATTTCGGCGTATTAATATCTAACTTTCCCCAAGTAATTTTTTCATTCGGGACTGCACCAGAATAAGATCCATAAGAAGTCGTAGAATCAGAAACCTGACAGAAATAAGACCAGAAAGGAACATCATGCCATTCCAAATCCTGATACATCATGGGCACTACGCAAATCGGAAAATCTCCAGCGATTCCACCACCGATTTGAAAAAATCCAACTCCTTTTCCGGAAGAATTTTTTCTGTACCAATCTGCCAACCACACCATATATTCAATTCCACCCTTTGTGGTGGTTGGATTCATTTCTCCTTTAATTACGTAAGAAGCAAAAATATTTCCCATGGTAGAATCTTCCCAACCTGGACAAATTATCGGAAGATTTTTTTCAGCTGCGGCAATCATCCATGAATTTTTTGGATCGATTTCATAGTATTGTTTTAAAACACCACTTAAAATCATTTTATACATGAACTCATGCGGAAAATAACGTTCGCCTTTTTTATCCGCATCTTTCCACAGTTCAACAATATGTTTTTGCAAACGACGGAAAGCTTCTTCTTCAGGAATACAAGTGTCAGTTACACGATTCAAACCTTTTTCCAAAAGCTCCCATTCATCTTGAGGAGTTAGATCACGGTAATTTGGAACACGCTTATAATGTGAATGAGCTACAAGATTCATCAAATCCTCTTCGAGATTCGCACCGGTACAGGAAATGATCGCAATTTTATCTTGACGAATCATTTCTGCCAACGACAATCCTAATTCAGCAGTGCTCATAGCACCTGCCAGAGAAACCAACATTTTGCCACCCTCTAATAGGTGCGTTTCGTATCCTTTTGCCGCATCCTTTAAAGCTGCTGCATTAAAATGTCTGTAATGATGTTCGATAAATCCTGAAATAGGTCCTTTGCTCATGGTTTTGCTTGATTAATTGTTAAAAAACACGTGCAAAAGTATGCTTTTTTGCAAATCGCACTCATTAAATATGGAATAGACAGCCGAACTGTTAAAATGGTATCAACAGGCTATTAACAAAATCTGATTTTATTCACAAACAGCAGGTTGCACCTTGCGTTGAGTTGGTTTTCGGGTTACTTTTGTCGCATCAAATCAGTATTGAAAACCTATAGGCGAACTGTCGCCGAAACCAGTACTGATAATTAAGATCACACAGTTACCACACAATCACATGAAAAAATTTTTACTCGCGATCCTTTCGTTAGGCTCAGTGACACTTGTCCAAGCACAAACAACAAGCTGTACTCAACTTTTCTTCTCTGAATATGTTGAAGGTTCTTCACACAGCAAAGCGCTTGAAATTTATAATCCGACTGCAAGTCCGATTGCACTTTCAAATTACAAATTGATTCGTTTCTCTAATGGTTCTGCAACTCCTGTTGACAGTTTTAACCTGACCGGAACAATTGCTGCTCATGATGTTTGGGTGGTTACTAATGGTCAAGTTACTCCTGATGCTAACAGTGCTTTCTGCGATCCTATTTTAATGGCAATGGCTGATCAGGTTGGACCTGCACCTTATGCTACTGGAACTGCAGTAATGTTCTTTAATGGTGATGATGCTATTGTACTTGCTACTATTGCGCCTCGTACATTCATAGATATTTTCGGAAAAATCGGTGAAGATCCTGGTGTAAGTTGGTCTGATGTTTTCCCTTATACAGATGCTCAAGGTTCATGGTGGACTTTGAATCACACATTGATTCGTAAGTCAACGGTAACTGGTGGTGTACTCGTAAATCCAACAGCATTTAATGTAACAACAGAATGGGACTCGCTTCCACAAAATACATGGACCAATCTTGGCATGCACACTTCTACTTGCAACACCTCAGGAATTGTTGATGTAAGCAAAACAAGTTTCGTTTCTGTTTATCCGAATCCTTCTAATGGAACATTTGCAATCAGCTCTTCCTCTGCAATGAAAAGCACAACAATATTCAATGCTTTAGGTGAAGTGATCGCAACTACAAATTTCTCTTCTGTTGTCATCAATCAGGAAATTGATTTGAGTGCACAACCTGCTGGCATTTATTTGATGCAAGTGGAGTTCGTTAACGGACAAAAAACTATTTCAAAAATCAGCATTCGCTAATTCATTTGAATTTAAATTGTTGTCATGGAAAATTTCTATGACAACAATTTTTAGTTCCTTACTTTTTCCTCATGAGATTAGTTTCTTTATTCCTTCTTTTCGTTCTTGCGTCTATTAATCTTCATGCACAGCAAACTGTAACAGGTTTTGTTCGTGATGGATCAAATGGAGAAGGACTAGTGGGCGCAATTGTTGTAGTAGATGGAGGGAAAGATCATGCACAAGCAGATCTTGATGGTTCTTATAAACTAAATCTTGCTGACGGAACCTATTTACTCAAAGTAAATTACACGGGTTATGATCCCGATTCCTTTTCAATAACAGTTGCGGGAAAATCAATTATTCACAATTTCAATCTTGGAAGCAAAACATTAAAAGAAGTTGAAATCGTTGCAGACGTTGCTATTGATCGTAAAACGCCTGTTGCATTTTCAAATATCAATGAATTAAAAATTCGCGAAGAAATCGGTTCACGTGATGTGACTATGCTTTTGAATTCTACTCCGGGTGCTTATGCAACTGAACAAGGTGGTGGCGCAGGAGATTCTCGCGTAAATATTCGTGGCGCAGATCAGCGCAGCGTTGGTGTCATGGTCGATGGCGTTCCAATGAACGACATGGAAAACGGACAAGTCTATTGGAGTAATTGGTCAGGTCTTTCGGATGTTACTCGCACGATGCAAGTTCAACGTGGCTTAGGTGCATCAAAACTTGCAATTCCTTCTGTTGGCGGTACGATAAATGTTTTGACCAAAGGAATTGACAGTAAAAGAAATTTAGTTGTTCGAACTGACTTTGGAAATAATAGCATGCAAAAAATTTCCTGCATGTATAATTCTGGAGAATTTGGAAAAGGTTGGGGCTTAACATTTGCAGGTTCAAGAAGAACAGGAAGCGGCTGGGCCGATCAAACCTGGGATGACCAATGGGCCTACTTTTTAAAAATACAGAAAAGATTTAATAAACATTTGATCAGTGTTAGTGTGAACGGTGCACCACAATCACACGCTCAACGCAGTGACCGTTTATGGATTGGAATTTATGATCGCAAATTTGCTGAGGGGCTTGGTATAAATGCTGATTCACTTTATGCGTCTAATAGTGGTTACACCACAATGACGCAAGGCGAACGTGGATTACGTTATAATCCAAACTGGGGGACTTTAGTGTATGGAGATGGTCAAGCAGGAAGATTAAATCAGAGTGTGAATTTTTACAACAAACCACTTTATAATATTTCCTGGAATTATACTCCCAATGAAAAACTTACAATAACAAGTGTTGCTTATTTATCGGTAGGCAATGGCGGCGGTACAAATTATAGTGGATCAGTAACGCGCGATACTTTGACTGGACAACAAAATCTCACCTCCGTTTACAATACCAATACAACAACAATCGACGCATTGTATAGTACAACTGAACATAAATCGAATCGAGTTCTTCTTGCTTCCATGAATAATCACATTTGGTTTGGCGATGTAACAACTGCTACTTACAAACCAAATGATAAACTTTCTTTTCTTCTTGGTCTGGATGCGCGACATTATAAAGGAACGCATTATAGAAAAGTGTATGATTTAATTGGCGGAGATTATTTTGTTGAGCCAACTATTACTAATCAGAATCAACCACGAGGAACTTTCCCTGGCGATCCGAATTTTGAATATTACAAAAAACATGTAGGTGATAAAGTAGGATATTGGAATGACAGTTATGTTGACTGGGCTGGGCTTTTTGCGCAAGCCGAATATTCAAAAGATAAATGGAGCGCATTTGTTACGGGATCATATTCCTTCACACAATATCAAAGAGTGGATCATTTCAGAAAACGGGATATTGTCATAGGAGATTCAATTGTTCCAATGATTGTCGGATACAATGAAACCTATTATACCAATGGATCACAATCTGCCGTGGCAATGAATGGTGCTACTATTTCTACTTCTGGAGATACAACGATCATCGATAATCCAAGCGGTCCGACTTATTATATTCCGAATGCAGTAGGATATGCTTGGAGTTCAAATAATGCAAGAACTGCTGAAACAAAAAAGAAATCTTATAACGGCTATACTGTAAAAACAGGAGTAAATTATAATATCGATGATCATTATAATGTATTTATGAATGTGGGTTATTTGAAAATGGCTCCTCGATTTAATACTGTTTTTGATAACAGCAATAAAGAATATCCTACAACAAAATATCAAATTGTAAAAGCAATTGAATTAGGATTCGGATCTCGTTATTCATCTTTTGCATATAATATCAACCTCTATTATACAAATTGGGAAAACAAAGCGCCTTCATTTAATCCGACACTCACAACACCTGATGGAACCTTTTTCTACGATCTTCTTGGATTGAATTCCAATTTAAAAGGAGTTGAGTTTGATTGCAACTGGCAACCGACCAAACAAATACAAGTAGAAGGAATCGGTTCCGTTGGTGACTGGAAAATAAATTCTGCAGGTTCCGTAAATCTTTACGATGCTAATTATGTTCTTGTTGACACCATTGTTTACAGTGCAAAAAACATTCACATCGGCGATGCTGCTCAAACTCAGTTCGGAGCAGCAGTTCGTTATTCCCCATTCAAAGGTTTTTACATCAAACCACGTTACACTTACTTCGCTAATTTTTATTCCAACTTCGATCCGATTTCGCTTGTGCAGATTTTAGATGCAACCGGAAATGTTTATTCAGATAATCGCGATCGTGAATCATGGAAAATTCCTGCTTATGGATTGTTAGATCTTAATGCAGGATACGAAATTCGCGAAGCAGTTGGTGAAGATCTAAAAAGACCGATTGTAATTTCTTTCAATTTAACAATCAATAATGTGCTCAATACAAAATACATTTCCGATGGACAAAACGGAAGCAATTTCGATGCATCAACAACTTTAGTTTATATGGGAATGGGACGCCGATGGAATGTCGGAATGCGATTCTCTTTTTAAGATTTCAAAAACAGTGCTGATTTTCAAAACCAATTAACAAGACCCAAAAAAATGAAACGTTTCCTCACTACAATGCTGATTTTTGCATCCCTTGCAATTTCAGCGCAAACAACACTTCCAACTTCCTGGAGTTTTCCTACTACTACATTTCCAACTGGTTGGTCAATGAACGGAATTGGATATTATACTGGTTCCGGCAACACACCTCCTGCTGCTAAATTAGATGGTACCGGTGATTGGGTACAGATTTATTTTTCTGGTGCTCCTGGTGCGCTCTCCTATTACCTTGCTGGAAATAGTTTTGTTGGTGGTAATTTCGATGTTCAGGAATCTGTAAACGGAACAACCTGGACAACACTTCATGCATTCACTGATGTGCAATTAGCTTCTCCAACCTACACACAATACACAGATAATCCAGCAGCTACTTCGCACTACATTCGTTTTTTCTACACACTTAAAGTAAGTGGTAACGTTGGATTAGATGATGTGAATTTATTAGCTGGCCCTGCAGGTCCACAACAGGAAATAAATATTACGTTCAGCTCAAATACAATTTTATCAAATGGAACTGCGTCTTTTAATTCACCTGTAAGCACCATGACTCCCGAAGTTTTCACTGTAGAAAATCAAGGTACTTCAAACACATTAAATATTTCAAGTGCTGTAATTTCTGGACCAAACGCTGCGGATTTTTCGGTTGCATCTTTTCCTCCTACTGTAGCTGCGCTTTCCAACAATCCTTTAACTGTAAACTTCACACCTTCTGTTGCTGGAACAAGAACTGCAGTGCTCACTATTAATAGTAATGATGCGGATGAAGCAGCTTATGTAATTAACCTAAATGGTATTGGTGGGAATTTTGTCACTGAACCTACTGCTTCACCAACAAATCTTTCTTTCACAAGTGTAAAGTCCTACCGATTCAAATTAAATTGGGTAGCTGCAAGTCCTGCTCCAAACGGTTACATTGTAGTTCGTCGTGATTTCACAAACACAACAGATTTACCTGTTGATGGTGTTGATTATATGGTTGGTGATCAAATCGGAAATAGTAAAGTTGCTTATGTGGGTACTGGAACTTCTTTTTGGGCAAATTTTATTGGCGCAAGTGAAAATTATTACTTCGAAATTTTCTCTTATAATGGAGCCGCACCTTTTACGAATTATTACGGCGCAGCACCTTTGACAGGAAACATTACTTCTTCAGGATCATTACAACCTGCTAATTATTATAATTCCATCAGTACAGCAGCTCCAACTTTTGTAAGTGATCTTTCTGCTTTAATTAATCCACACACTGATAATTTTTACGGTAATTATGGGCCAAGAATGATTACACAATTCTGGGCACGCGATACTTCAAATGGCGATAAAGTGATTACTTGTGTTTATTCAGGTGAGGAGTATGTTTATACAGAACCATTTGCATGGACAACTTATAGTCGTGAACATACTTATTGTCACAGTTGGATGGCTACTTATCCTTCAACAAGCGGTCCTGAATACAGCGATTATTTTAATTTCTTCCCTGTAGATCAGAATAATGCAAATGCAGTTCGTAGTAATTATCCTTTAGGAATAGTAACGAATGTTACCAGCACCTTTATGGGAGCTAAATACGGAACCAATTCCGCAGGACAAGTTGTTTACGAACCTCGCGATGCTCAAAAAGGTGATGCAGCAAGAGCTATGTTTTACATGGCGACGTCTTATAATACAACTGCTCAAAACTGGGGATTGCCTGATCCAATCAGCGCATCTATTATGTATGGTCAGGATCAGAATCTTTTGAAAACATGGCATTACATGGATCCACCAGATGCACGTGAGATTGCAAAAAATGACATTATCGATTCTTTGCAAGGAAATAGAAATCCATTTATCGACAGTGTGAATTATGCTTGTTACATTGACTTTGATAATATGACAAAAATTGCTGGTCCTGTTCTTCCTTGTAATAACACCAACATTGGAATGGGCGAACACAATCCAAATGCAACACAAATGGGAATGTGGCCTAATCCAACTGCAGGTACTTTCACGTTGTATTATCAGACACCTACAACTGAATCCATCGTTATTCGTGTGATTGACGTAACAGGACGTGTGTTGTTTGAGCAATCAAATAATGCAGGAATCGGTGCAAATGCATTTTCGCTTGATTTGAGTGGAGTAGCAAAAGGTGTTTATACGTTGCAGATTCAGGGAAAAGAAATCACGAATAAGAAGATTGTTTTACAGTAGTTTTTGAAATAGTTATTTTGAAAAAAGGTGTTACGTCGAAAGACTAGCACCTTTTTTCGTTGAAATTGACCGTAATAATTTATTAGAACCTGACTCCAATATTTCAGCGCATGACAATTCTCGGAACCGCTTCTGCAAATCCTGGCTTTTTAAGCATTGGTCTCACAGCCCCCGCTTACCGCCTCGACGTCCAAGACAACATCAACGTAAACACAACTGTATTCGGAAATGGCTATCGCATTAGTGGCTTTACCGTTCTTCAAACTCCCGGAGTGGAGAACACATTTGTGGGAAGAGGGGCTGGAGTTAATACCGTTCTCACACCATTTGCCCAAAATACATTTGTCGGTTTTAATCCGAGAGGCTGAAATATTGGAGGAAATTCTGCTACTAAATAAATTTTGATTTGATATAGCCTTAGGTTTACTTAGCTATTCCATGCTTTGATTAAATATTTTAGTCAGAAAAACCAATGAAAAAAATCATGATTAAAAATATTATACGATTTACGATTTATTCAATTGTAGTAACTTTTTTTGATAATAATTTAAAAGCTCAAGGTAGCGACAGTTTGACACATTGGATTATTGGTTTCCAATTCAGTAATGTTGAAGTAATACCCTCACTAACGACATATACAGACGGGCAACCATACATAACACCAAAAAATATTGATCGAAGCTTTTCAACTGGCCTATTTTTAGGAGTGAAAACAAAAAGAGAATATACTCTTAAGTTACGATTTGATTATACTCAAAAACGTCTTGTAGGAAGTGGTGATACAAGGGAAAATACGGCATCGGGTGGAAGTTCTTACGATATAGATTACTTTACTTTTAATAGTAAAATTTTTTCTTTGGTTCCGGAAATATCATGGGAATTTAATAATAAGCGAGTTGGACTTTCTTACGGTTTTGTTGCCCCATTGCAATCCTATAATTCAATTAATCTGTCCCATTCAAAAGAAAGAAGTGATAATGCTACCAACCAAGTTCTACTTGCCGAAAAAACTGTAATAACAATACCAGGAGGATTTGAAATAGGAATCGGAGCTTTGGTAGGCGTACATTATCGTATGAATAAACGTTTCAGAATTGGGATTGATTATTATCCAACTTTTAATTATTATTCAATTGGTGGAAAAGCAAGCAGCATTTATACTTCAATAGGTTCAATAAACTTGGATATTTCAGAAACTTATATGGATAAATCGCAAAAAACGGAACTAAATTCTAAGCTCAACCTTCTCATTTTTATTA